>NZ_BAAILM010000048.1:139770-246070 GCF_054589175.1 Pseudomonas sp. 3A(2025)
GGGCATCGGGTCGAGGAGGTGCAGCCGGACATCGGCATCAGCTGGGAGGCTTTTGTCGAATTGAACACGCGCTTCTGGTCGTCCAATACCACTGCCTGGATCGACGCCATTGCCGCCGCCACCGGGCGCACGGTAGATGCCGAGCACCTGGAGCCGGCGACGCTGGCGCTGTATCGGTCCGGCAAAATCCTGCGCGCCACCGAACTGTTGGGCGCGCTGTACGAGCGCAATATCGTTGCCCGGCAGATGGGCCGTTTGTTTGAGCAGCACGACCTGCTGCTGTCGCCGACCTTGCCCGGCCTGGCGCCGCTGATTGGCAGCTACAACGCAGGCCAGGAGCACCTGGACGCCCGCGGCTGGATGCACAGGGTGTTCAATCAGTCGCCATTCACCGCGCTGGCCAACGTCATCGGGTCGCCGGCGATGTCCGTACCGCTGGCGCATGATGCGCACAGCGGCTTGCCGATCGGCCTGCAGTTCATGGCCGGCTTCGGTGCCGAAGGCCTGTTATTGAGTCTGGCCGGGCAACTGGAACGCGCACAGCCATGGGCTGATCGCCGCCCCACGGTGTGGGCCGGTAACCTCTGATCCGCCCATAACCCTTTATTTGCGCCGCACCCGCGGCGCAACACCGGTCAGCAACTGGCGCGCGGTGGCCCATGCGTGATGCAGCGCCACGCGCAAAGCCACCGCGTCCACGGTCATGAGGCGCACGCTGACCCCGCAATCGTTGGGCAGCGCGCTGACGCCCAGGTAACTGTCGGGCAGGGCAGACAACGCTTCACGCAGGCTGCGTTTCAATGCCTCGACCGGCAGGTCATGGCCCACCAGCATGAAGGTCGCCAGCGCTTGCATGTGCTCGCTGACACCGGGCAACTGGCGCTGCATGTCCTGCCCGCTCAGGGCCAGGCGGTCGCCGGCCAATAAGCGTCCGCACGGGCTGCGTACGGCCAGATCGGCGCGATAGTGGTCGAACACGCCGACGTTGCCTTGCGGCGCATGCAGGCACATGGCGTCGCAGAGCATCACCCTGGCCTCGCCATGCAGAGTCACGTTCACCTGGCTGTGCAGTTTTGCCTGCGGAAACAGAATGGTCGCCATCGGCAGGTATTCCAGCAATGCACCACGCTGGGCGACCAGATTGACGACTTGCCGCGCCGGTCGCTCCAGCATGCTGTGCGCCACCGTTGCCGCGCCGGTGCTGACGTGGGCCTGTACGTCGGGCTCGGCATGCAGCTGCACCAGCAGGTTTTCACCGGCAAAAATCCCGCCGGAGCACGATTGCAGGTATACCGCTGCCATGCCCGGCGGGTCATCCGGCAGTTTCAGCGTGCGCCCCAGGTGAAACGGGTAACCGACCTGTTGCCCGCTGATGTAGGTGGTGCCCGCCGGGCTCTGGCTGAAGGTAATGTTCATGGGCGATCAAACAGCACGGCGCGGCTGATGGCTTCGACGACCGCGTCGACGCCTTCGCCCGTAGCGCAGTTGGTGAACAGCACCGGCTTGCCGTTGCGGGCCTCGGCGGACTCGCGGCGCATGCGCGGCAGGTCGACCCCGACATAGGGCGCCAGGTCGTATTTGTTGACCACCAGCAGGTCGCAGCTCAACACGCCGGGCCCGCGTTTGCGCGGGATATCGTCACCGCCGGCCACGTCGATGACGAAGATCCAGTAGTCGACAAGATCCAGCGAAAAGGTCGAGGCCAGGTTATCGCCGCCGGATTCGATCAGCACCAGGTCGAGGTTTTCGAACTGCGCTTCCAGTTCGTCGGCCATTTGCAGGTTCAGTGTCGGGTCTTCGCGGATCGCGGTGTGCGGGCAGGCGCCGGTTTCCACCGCGCGTACCCGCAGCGGGTCGATCAGGCCGCTGCGCCGCACCCGCTCGGCGTCTTCGCGGGTCGCCAGGTCGTTGGTGATCACCGCCAATTGCGTGCCGCGGGCGATAAAACGTGGAATCAATTGCTCCAGCAAGCGGGTCTTGCCCGAGCCGACCGGGCCGCCGATACCTACACGCGCGGCGCCGGGATGCGGTTGTAGAGACGTTACAGGCACTGCATTCATCATCAAGGCTCCAGAATAGGGATCAACGCAGCATGTAGCGCTGGGCCAGCGGCACTTCGCTGACCGGCTCGCAGGTCAGGCGCTCGCCGTCGGCATAGACATCGAAGGTCTGCGGGTCAACGCGAATGTCCGGGCAGGCATCGTTGTGCAACATGTCGGATTTGCGCAGCGTGCGGGTGCCGATGGCCGGCAGCAGGGCTTTTTTCAGGCCCAGCTTGCTGGCGGTGTCGGCCTCGACGGCCAGGCGATTGACGAAATTGACCGACAGCGCCTGCCTGGCCTCGCCGAACGCGCCCCATTGCGGGCGCATCACCAGCGGCTCGCAGGTGTAGAGCGAGGCGGCCGAGTCGCCCATCACGCCGTGGACGATAAAGCCGCCCTTGACCACCAGTTCCGGCTTGATGCCGAAAAACGCCGGGCGCCAGAGCACCAGGTCGGCGATTTTGCCCGGCTCCAGCGAGCCGATGTAGCGGTCGATACCGAACACTTTTGCCGCATTGATGGTGTATTTGGCGATGTAGCGCTTGATCCGCTCGTTATCGCCCTGCGCGGTGCTTTCTTCGGGCAGGCGGCCGCGCTGGTCTTTCATTTTCGACGCCAGTTGCCAGGTGCGGCAGATCACTTCGTTGATACGGCCCATGCCCTGGCTGTCGGAGCCCAGAATCGAGATCGCCCCGGTGTCGTGCAGGATGTCCTCGGCGGCGATGGTTTGCGGACGTACCCGGGATTCTGCGAAGGCGACGTCTTCCGGCACGTCGGGGTTGAGGTGATGGCAGACCATGATCATGTCCAGGTGCTCGTCGAACGTGTTCACGGTGTACGGGTTGGTCGGGTTGGTGGAGGAGGGAATGCAGTTGGCCTTGCCGGCCACGCTGATGATGTCCGGCGCATGCCCGCCGCCGGCGCCCTCGGTGTGGTACATGTGAATGGTGCGGTCGCCAATTGCCGCCAGGGTGTCTTCGAGAAACCCCGATTCATTCAGGGTGTCGGTGTGCAGTTGCACCTGAAAGTCGTACTCGTCGGCGACCTTCAGGCAGGTGTCGATCACCGCCGGCATTGCGCCCCAGTCTTCGTGAATCTTCAAGCCCAGGCAGCCACCGCGCAGTTGGCCGAGCAGCGATTCGGGTTTGCTGGAGTTGCCGCGCCCGAGAAAGCCGAAGTTGATCGGCCAGGCCTCGGAAGCCTGGAGCATCTTGCCGACGTTCCATTCGCCGCCGCAGTCGATGCCGACCGTGATCGGGCCCAGCGAGCCGCCGATCAGCGTGGTCAGACCGGCCGCCAGCGCGTGTTCGCACAGTTGCGCCGAGTCGAAATGCACGTGCACATCGATGCCGCCCGGCGTGACGATCAGGCCCTCGGCGTCGCGCACCGTGGTGGCCACGCCGCAGATCAATTGCGGGTGTACGCCGTCCATGACCTGCGGATTGCCGGCTTTGCCGATGGCGACGATCTTGCCGTCCTTGATGCCGATATCGCCTTTGACGATGCCAATCACCGGGTCGATGATCAGCGCGTTGCAGATCAGCATGTCCAGCGCGCCATCGTCGCTGTCGTGGCCGGGCATCAGGCCCATGCCGTCGCGCAGGGTCTTGCCGCCGCCGTGCAGGCATTCATCGCCGGGCACCGAATGGTCGAACTCGACTTCGGCCAGCAGCGAGGTGTCGCCCAGGCGCACCGCGTCGCCCACGGTGGGGCCGTACATGGCGGCGTATTCCTTACGGGTCATCGTTGCCATGCCTCAGGCCCCCTTGAACTGTTGGGCACGCGCGCGCTGCAGCGCCGCCGCCTTGCAGGCCGGGTCGTGCAGGTTGCCGTTGGTCAAACCGCTGAAGCCATGAATGTCGCCGCTGCCGCCGAACTGCACCAGTTGCACTTCACGCAGCTCGCCGGGCTCGAAACGCACCGCCGTGCCGGCCGGAATGTCCAGGTGCATGCCAAAGGCGATGTCGCGGGGAAAATCCAGGGCTTTGTTGACCTCGAAAAAGTGATAGTGGCTGCCGATCTGCACCGGACGGTCGCCGGTGTTGACCGCCCGCAGCGTGGCGGTGGGGCGGCCGCTGTTGAGCTGGATATCGCCGGGGGCGGCGATGATTTCTCCGGGTGTGGGCAGGCTGGCCAACGGCAGGCGACCGGGGCGAATGGGCTGGTGCACGGTGACCAGCTTGGTGCCGTCGGGAAAAGTGCCTTCCACTTGCAGCACCGGCAGCAGTTCGGCGACGCCGGGCAGCACATCGTCGGTGTTGAGAATCGTCGAGCCAAAACCGATCAGTTCGGCAACGCTGCGGCCTTCACGGGCGCCTTCGAGAATCTCGTCGGCGATCAACGCCGAGGCCTCGGGAAAGTTAAGGCGCAGGCCTTTGGCGCGCCGCTTGCGCGACAGCTCGGCGGCGCTGTACAGCGTCAGCCGTTCCAGTTCGGTGGGGGTCAGCAGCATGCTCAGGTTCCTCGATTAATTGGCGAAAAGGCGCAAGTCCTGGGTTTCATGGCGCATCACGGCGATCTCGGCCATGGGCGTGAAACCGCAGGCGTCTTCAATGTCCGGCGCCGGCTGCGCGAGCACTTCAAGCAGCAGCGGCTGGATGTCGGTCAGCACCCGTTGCGCGTCGATATGGCCCATCACGCCCAGGCGCACCGCCGCGCTGACCAGCCCGGTACACAGCGCGTGGGCGCCGGCCAACTGGCTGTGCTCGCAATCCATGCCCAGCCGTTGCCACAGCAAGCCTTGCAGCACCGGCAGATGGCCGGGCGTTTCAGCGGCCAGCACATGGCGCTGGTAGGCCGCAGCATCCGCAGTGCCCAGGGCCACATGCACGCCCAGCAAGGACTGGCCGACGCGGCGCGAGCCCTGGCGCAGTTCTTCGGCCAGGGTCAGGGCCTCGATTTGCGCATCCAGCGCCAGTAACGCCGGCATGTCGTCGGCGGCGTGCCAGGCGGCGCACAGGAATGCCCGGTCGAAACTGGCCCAGCGATGGCGCAACTGGCCTTCGACAAAGCCGCGCACTTCAGCGCTGCGATCCCGATCACGCTGACGGCGCCGGACAGGCTGTGTCTCGGTAATGCCCAGCCGGCCATCGGCAACCAGCGTTTCCAGCCCCCATGACCAGGCGACCGCGCCACCGGGAAAAAAACTGTCGGCCTGCTGCAACGCCAGCAGGCTGCTGTGCAGTGCATTCATGGTCGACAAATCCGGCCGTCGGCCAGCATCGGCGCCAGGCGTTCCAGATAGTCGGCTTCGGGGCCGTTGAGCGGCACCTGCAAGGTGTCGCCGTCAAAACGTACTTTCCAGTGCATGTTGCCGGCGAAGTAACCCAGCTCCAGCGCGGCCGCCGCATCGCGCGGGCGCAGCGTCAGGTACTGCTGGTCCTGCATCTGTACGACGATGGCGCGCTGGCCATCGAGCATCAGCACCGAGCCGTTGCGCAGTTGCTGATGACGCTCCAGGCGAATCGCACAATCGGTGCCCCGGTCACTGGCCAGGCGCAGCCGGTGGCGCTGAATGTCGCTGGCCGACAGGCTCAGGGTTTCGACCTGGCCGCTGTGGCTCAGGTCATGCAAACGCTCGGCGAGGGCAGGGTCGCTGGCCTGGCCGACGATGCGGTCGAGTATCAACATGACGGTCTCTCCGGGGCCGGTTTCAGATGGTCAGGTAGCGCAGGATGCGCTCGCGGTCGACGGTTTCGCGGACCTCGCTGTGCACGAACTCGCCTTTCTCGATGATCAGGTAACGGTCGGCCACGGCCATGGCGAACGACAGCACCTGCTCGGAGACGATCAGCGAGAAGCCGCGCTCCTTTTTCAGCAGGTTCAGCGCCTTGGCAATGTCCTTGATGATCGACGGCTGAATGCCTTCGGTAGGTTCGTCGAGAATCAGCACCTTGGGGTTGGAGACCAGCGCGCGGGCAATCGCCAGTTGTTGCTGTTGCCCACCAGAGAGGTTGCCGCCCTTGCGCCGGCGCATCTCGAACAGCACCGGGAAATACTCGTAGATGTAATCGGGAATCGGCGCGGCCTTGGCGCCCTGCATGCCGGTGAGGATGTTTTCTTCGACGCTCAGAAACGGAAAGATCATGCGCCCCTGCGGCACAAAGCCGACACCGGCCGCGACGCGGTCGTAGCTTTTGCGCCCGGTCAGTTCGGTACCGGCCAGCTTGATGCTGCCGCTGCGCGCCGGCAGCATTCCCACCAGGCTTTTCAGCAGCGTGGTCTTGCCCATGCCGTTGCGGCCCATGATCGCCAGCGACTCGGCCGGCGCCAGGTTCAGGTCGAGGTTGCGCAGCACGTGGCTGTCGCCGTAATACACGTTGAGATTATTGACGGTCAGCATGCTCAGTGCCCCAGGTAGACGTCGATGACGCGAGGATCGTTTTGCACCTTGTCCATCGAGCCGTACGCCAGGGTTTTGCCCTGGTGCAGGACGGTGACCTTGTCGGCCACCGATTTCACGAACTCCATGTCGTGTTCGATGATGACCATGGCGCGGCCCTTGGCGATGTGCTTGAGCAGGCCGGCGGTTTTCTCCCGTTCGCCTGCGCTCATGCCGGCCACCGGCTCGTCGAGCAGCAGCAATTGCGGGCGTTGCATCAGCAACATGCCGATTTCCAGCCACTGCTTCTGGCCGTGGGACAGCAGCCCGGCCTTGCGCCCCAACTGATCGTGGAGAAAGATCATTTCGGCGGTCTGTTCGATTTCGGTCTGTAATGCCGGGTCCTTGCGGGCGAACAGGCAGTTGAAAATGCCGCGCTTGTCGGGAGACGAGATGTCGAGGTTTTCGCGCACGGTCAGGTCTTCATACACCGACGGGTTCTGAAACTTGCGGCCCACGCCGGCGCGGGTGATCTGGTACTCGATCATGTTGGCCAGTTGCAGGTCCTTGAAGCGGATACTGCCGGCGCTGGGCCGGGTCTTGCCGCAGATCATGTCGAGCAGCGTGGTTTTGCCGGCGCCGTTGGGGCCGATCACCACGTGCACCTGGTTTTCCTCGACATAGAAATTCAGGCTGTCGACCGCCTTGAAGCCATCGAACGACACTGTCAGGTCTTCGACACTCAGCAACATGCCGCTCATGGCTGTACCTCTCGTTTGCCAAATCGTTGCAACAGGCCGGCCAGCCCGGACGGCAGGAACAGCACCACGCCCATGAACAGAAAGCCGATGAAGTACTGCCAGAAACTGACGAAGTTCTCCGACAGGTAGGTTTTCGCCACGCCGATCAGCAGCGTGCCGTAGACCGCACCGACCAGCGACAGGCGCCCGCCGAGAGCGGCGTAGATGACGATTTCGGTGGATGGGATGATGCCCACCAGCGACGGCGACGCCAGGCCGACCTGCAAGGTGAACATGACCCCGCCCAGCGCGGAAATCAGCGCGGCGACGGCAAAGATAAAGGCCTTGAACAGCGCGGTGTTGTAGCCGGAAAAGCGCACCCGGTCTTCGCGGTCACGGATGGCGACCACCACTTTGCCCAGCCGGCTGCGCAGGATAAAACCGCACAACGCGACGCTGGCGAGCAGCAGCACGGTGGTGATCAGGTACAGGATCCAGGGCGCCTGCTGGGTTTGCAGGCTCAGGCCGAAGGCAGTCTTGAAGTCGGTCAGGCCGTTGACGCCGCCGGTGTAGCCTTGCTGGCCGATGATCATGATCGACATGATCGAGGCCAGCGACAGGGTGATGATCGAGAAATACACCCCGCCGACGCGCTTCTTGAAGTAGGCGTAGCTGAACACGAAGGCCAGCAGCGCCGGGATGATCAGGATCGCGGCAATCGTGAAGGTTGCCGACTCGAACGGCTTCCACCACCAGGGCAAGGACTCGACGCTGTTCCAGATCATGAAGTCCGGCAAGGCCGAGCCGTAGAAGGCGGCGAGGGCGCTGGCGGCTTCATCGTTGGCGGTCGCTTCCAGCTTGAGGAACATTGCCATCATGTAGCTGCCCAGGCCGAAGAAGATGCCCTGGCCCAGGCTCAGAATGCCGCCGTAGCCCCAGATCAGCACCATGCCCACGGCGCAGAACGCCAGGCTGAGGTATTTGCCGGCCAGCCCCAGGCGAAAATCACCCAGGCTCAGCGGCAGCACCACCAGCAACAGAATCGATAGCCAGATCAGGCTGTGACGTTCCAGCAACGGCAACCAGCCGGCCCGTAGCCAGGCTGGCGCTCGGGACTTGGTGAGCGAAAACGGCTTTTCAGTCATGTCATTCATCTCAGCGTCTCACTTTCGCGGCAAACAGGCCGTTGGGGCGGAAGAACAGCAGCACGATCACCACCATCAGGGTGATGGCCTTGGCCATGGAGCCGGTGGTCAGGTACTCCAGCGAGATTTGCGTCTGGCCGATGGCGAACGCCGACAGGAAGGTGCCCAGCAGGCTCTCGACACCGCCGAACACCACGACGATGAAGGTGTCTACCAGGTACTGCTGGCCGCTCACGGGACCGGTCGAGGCGAGCATGGTGAACGAGCTGCCGGCGATACCGGCCAGCCCGCAGCCCAGCGCGAAGGTCACGGCATCGACGCGTGCGGTGTTGATACCGGCAGCACCGGCCATGGCGCGGTTCTGGGTCACCGCACGAATGCGCAGGCCCCAGCGGCTGCGGTACAGAAACAGGAACACGGCGCCGGCAATCACCAGTGTCAGGCCGATGATGAAAATCCGGTTCAGCGGCAATTCCAGGCCTTCGCTGATCTTCCAGGCGCCTTGCAGCCATTGCACGGTCGGCACGCTGACTTCCTTGGGCCCGAAGACCTGGCGAAACACTTGCTGCAACACCAGCGACAGGCCCCAGGTGGCCAGCAACGTGTCCAGCGGCCGGTTGTACATGAAGCGGATGAAGCAGCGTTCGAGCACCAGGCCGAAGGCAAAGGTCACGGTAAAGGCCACGCCGATGCCGACGATGAAGTACCAGCCCATCAGCTCGGGAAAATAGCGCTGGAACACCAGCGAGGTGACGTAGGTCATGTACGCCCCCAGCGCCATCAGCTCGCCGTGCGCCATGTTGATGACGCCCATCAGGCCAAAGACGATGGTCAGCCCCAGTGCCATGAGCACCAGCACCGAGAACAGCGAGAACCCGCTGAAGACCTGCATTATCAGAATATCGAGAGTCATTGCGTCGCTACCTGTCGCTGCACGTAAGGGGTGGCTGCAGGCGCGAGGTGAGTCGCGCCCGGCCCTGCATTACAGTTTCGGGAAGGGATTGGGTTCGATCGGCGCCGACTCGTAGATCACATCGACCTGGCCCTGGGCATTGATGGTGCCGATGCGCGCCTGCTTCCACAGGTGGTGGTTATCCTTGTGCACCTTGATTTCGCCTTCAGGCGCGGCAAGGGTCAGTTCCGAAGACGCGGCGATGACCGCTGGCACGTCGAAGCTGCCGGCTTTTTCTACCGCTTTTTTCCACAGATACACCGCTGTGTAAGCGGCGGCCATCGGGTCGCCGACCACACGTTTTTCGCCATAACGGGCCTTGAACGCGGCGACGAATTTCTCGTTGACCGGGTTTTTCAGGCTCTGGAAATAGCTCATGCAGGTCAGGAAGCCGGTGAGGTTTTCCGCACCGATACCGGTGACCTCTTCTTCGGTGACGGCCAGCGCCATCAGGGTCTGGTTGCTGCTGTCGATGCCGGCGGCCTTGAGCTGTTTGTAGAACGCCACGTTGGAACCGCCGACGATGGTCGACAGGACGATGTCGGGCTTGGCGGCCTTGATCTTGTTGATCACCGAAGAGAACTCGATATTGCCCAGCGGCAGGTAATCCTCACCGACAATCGAGCCGCCTTGCTTGGTCACCGAGGCGCGGGCGAGCTTGTTGGTGGTGCGCGGCCAGATGTAGTCCGAACCCACGAGATAGACGCTTTTGCCCTTGTTGGCCATCAACCAGCTGACGGCCGCCAGGGTTTGCTGCGAAGCCTCGGCGCCGGTGTAGATGATCGCCGGGGATTTCTCCAGGCCCTCGTAGAAGGTCGGGTAGTAAAGCAGGCCCTTGTTGCGCTCGAACACCGGCAACACGGCTTTACGCGAGGCCGAGGTGTAGGCGCCGAAGGTCGCGGCCACATGGTCGTTTTCCAGCAGCTTGCGCGCCTTTTCGGCGAAAGTCGGCCAGTCGCTGGCGCCGTCTTCGACAATCGGCTCGATGGTTTTACCGAGCACGCCACCACTGGCGTTGATCTCGTCGATGGCCAGTTTTTCGGCATCCACCACCGAGGCCTCGCTCATGGCCATGGTGCCGGTCAACGAATGGATGATCCCCACTTTGACGGTCTCTGCCGCCTGCACCTGGCTGGCCAAAGAAAACGGCAACAGGCTGAAGGCCCCCAGCAACAGGGCTTGCTTGATCAAACGGCGCTTGTCGTTGTGCATCTGATTTCTCCCCAGGAATAAAAAAAGCCCGACGTCCCGGTTAATTCGATAACCGGGAGGTCAGGCTTCTTGTGCCGAATCTGGCGGGACAACTGTGTCCGATCCAGTCGTGCGCCGGGTGTCTCCCTACTTGCCAATGGGGCGTAGGGCAAACAGCTGGCGCGATGTCTCAGGGATGAGACTGCAAGGGTGGTGCCAATTGACGATTGGCGGTGATCAGGCAGCTCTCTGCATCTATTGCACGTAAAATCGAGATGCGCCGGATTGGCGCAAAAATCCACAATTTGCACCAAAATATTTCAGCACCCCACAGCTCTGTAAGAGGCAGCTCTGCTGGCGATGACTGCATGACAGACGCTGAAAATGCGTCGTAGGTACTGGCCCTTTCGCCAGCAGAGCTGCCTCCTACTGGTCCTGCATGAGGCATGACATTTGGCCCATGGCCCGCAATCTGCATGGCAGAAAACCATACCCTCGCAGGGTCCCTTGTCACACGCCCATCCTCGGCAGGTGTGGAAGGTCCCTCGCATGACGGACCCCGACAGCGTTGTCGCGTCCGTAGCAGGCACAAGCCGCCTCATCCCTTTGCTGCATTTCAGGACCCCGACGGATGCCGGGCGTCTCATTTCACGTTGAACAAGGTTGCTAGCCATGGTTGACCAGGCGATCCGCATAGGCGGTCTGTTTTCCGATACCGGTGTCACCGCGGCCCCCGAAGGCTCGACAATGCGCGGCGCACAGTTCGCCATCCAGCAGATCAACGCCGCCGGCGGCGTAGGCGGGCGGCCACTGGAGTTGATCGTGCGCAATCCCGACTCGACGCCCGCGTTGTATGCCCTGCACATCGAGTCGCTGATTCGTGAAGAGAACCTGCGGTTCTTCTTCGGCTGCTACACCTCGGCGGCGCGCAAGGCCGCCTTGCCGGTGGTCGAGCGCTTTGATGCGCTGCTGATGTACCCGGTGTACTACGAAGGTTTCGAATACTCGCGCAACATCATCTACACCGGCGCAACGCCCAATCACAACGCCGTGCCGCTGGGTAACTACATGCTGGATAACTTCGGCAACCGGGTGCTGATGATCGGCTCCGAATACGTGTACCCGTATGAAACCAACCGCTTGATGAGCGACCTGCTGTATGAGCGCGGCGGCACCAAGCTGGGCGAATATTACCTGCCGCTGAAAAACGCCCGCCCCGAAGACTTTGCCAAACTGATGGTCAAGGCCCGGGAACTCAAGCCGTCGTTCATCTTTTCTACCGTGGTCGGCGAGACCATGGCGCATTTGTACCAGGCCTACGCCGACGCCGGTTTCGATCCTGCGGTGATGCCGATTGCCAGCCTGACTACCAGCGAAACCGACATCAAGCAGATGGGCGCTCACCTGGGCGCCGGGCATATCTCGGCCGCCACTTATTTTCAGTCGATCGACACGCCGATCAACCGCCAGTGCATCGCCCAGTACCGCGAGCTGTTTGGCCAGCAGCAAGTCACCGACCGCTGCTGGGAAGCTGCCTATTTTCAGGTACACCTGCTGGCCAAGGCGATTCTCAACGCCGGCAGTACCGAGGTCGACGACGTGCTGCAAGCCTTGCGCGGCCTGGAGTTCGAGGCGCCGCAAGGCCGCGTGCGGGTCGATGCGCACAACCATCACACCTGGCTGTTTTCACGTATTGGCCGGGCCAATGCCGAAGGCCAGTTTGACATCCTGCATGAGAGCCAGAGCGCCCTGAAACCGGATCCTTACGCCGTTGCGCCACGCCTGAACGACTGGTCCAGCACCGCCGGGAGAGCGCTATGACGTTACGCGCGGCTAAAAAGCGCCAACGCAACGACAGCAGCGCCGGCATCAAGGACCTGCGCGATATCAGCGTGCTGGTGGTACACCCGGACGATGAAGATGGCCGCAACCTGATCGCGCAATTGCAGCGCATCGGCTGCCAGGTGCGGGTGCAATGGCCGATCCCGGAACGGCTCAGCACCGAGGCTGACGTCATCGTGCTGGCGGTTTCGCCGGAAAGCCTGGCGACCAATGCGCCGTGGCTGCTGCACGCCAGTACGCCGCCGATCATTCCGGTGATCGCCTATGAAAACCCGATCATTGTCGAGGCACTGGTGCAACTGAATGCCTGCTCGGTGATCGCCTCGCCGGTGCGCTCTTTCGGCCTGCTGACCGCGCTGGCGCTGACGCTCAGCCAGTCGCGCAAGGCCCGCGAGCGCGAAAAACACGTCAAGCGCCTCGAAGGCCGAATGGCAGTGATGCGCACCGTGCAGCAGGCCAAGATGATCCTGATCGAAACCAAGGGCCTGTCGGAAATCGACGCCTATAACGCCTTGCGCGATCAAGCCATGGCCAAGCGCGAGCCGGTGGAAAAGATCGCTGAAGCTCTGGTGAAAGCCCACGAACTGTTTCAAAAAGCCTGTTCCTGACTGCCAGGCCCTGCGGGCCTGACACTCTTCTGCGCGGAGGATGCCATACGCCCTGACTCGGCAGGTATGGATCACCGCGTGGCGACCGGCCCGGACAACGAGGTCCTCCGGAATGCCTGACTGCCTGATCGCAGGCAGCCCCCATTTATATCCGGAGAACACCTCATGTCCGTAAAACGCCCTGTCAAAGCTGACTTTCTGCTTGCCGCTGAAGATCACGGTTATCACCTGAGCGACAGCCAGATGGAGTCTTTCTTGAATCTGGCAGATGAAACCCTGGGTTCCTACGAAGCCATCGACGCGCTGTACGCGGCCACCGTGGCCCAGCAGCCGCCACAGCGTGAGTTCAGCAAAGCCAGCGACACTGAGAACCTGCACGGCGCCTGGTACGTGAAAACCCGCATTGCCGGCGCCGCCCAAGGCCCGCTGGCCGGCAAGACCGTGGTGATCAAAGATAACGTCTCGGTGGCCGGCGTGCCGATGGCCAACGGTTCCTTGAGCCTGGACGGTTATGTGCCTTCCGAAGATGCCACGGTGGTCAAACGCTTGCTGGCGGCGGGCGCCACGGTCGTCGGCAAGTCGGTCTGCGAAGACCTGTGCTTCTCCGGGGCCAGTTTCACCGCCGCCAGTGGCCCGGTGAAAAACCCGTGGGACCTGACCCGTAATGCCGGCGGCTCTTCCAGCGGCAGCGCGGTGCTGGTCGCGCTGGAGGAGGTCGACATGGCCATCGGCGGCGACCAGGGCGGCTCGATTCGCATGCCGTCGGCCTGGAGCGGCATCGTCGGGCATAAACCCACATACGGTCTGGTGCCGTACACCGGCGCTTTCCCTATCGAGCGCACCATCGACCACGTCGGCCCGATGGCCAGCAACGTGCGCGATGTGGCGGTGATGCTCGATGTCATTGCCGGCGCCGATGGCCTCGATTCACGGCAGAAAAACCCGCCGGCCGTGGCCTGTGTAGCGACCCTGGACCAGGGCGTGGCCGGCCTGAAAATCGGCCTGCTGCGTGAAGGCTTTGCCATCCCCGGTGTGTCCGAGGACCAGGTCGATGCGCTGGTCAAAGCGGCCGTCGCCCAACTGGAAAGCCTCGGCGCCGTTGTCGGTGAAGCCAGCGCGCCCTGGCATTCGGGCGTGGCGCTGCACATGTGGAACGTCATTGCCACCGACGGCGCGGCGTACCAGATGCTGCAAGGCAACGGCTACGGCATGAACGTCGACGGCTACTACGACCCGGACATCATGAGTTACTTCGGTGCCAAACGCCGCGAGCACGCCGATGCGTTGTCGAGCAGCGTGCGTGCCGTGGCCCTGACCGGCCATTACAGCCTGAAAAATCTGCACGGCGCTTATTACGCCAAGGCGCGGATGCTGGTGCCTGAACTCACTCGCCAGTATGACGAAGCGTTCAAGGACTTCGATGTGCTGGTGATGCCGACCATGCCGTTCGTGGCCACGCCACTGACCCCGGCCGACGCGCCCATCGAAGAGTACGTGCACAGCGCGCTGAACATGCTCACCAACACCGCGCCGTTCGACCTGACCGGCCACCCGGCGACCTCGATTCCGGCGGGCCTGGCCGATGGCTTGCCGGTGGCGATGATGATCGTCGCCCCGCGCTTCAAGGACGCCCTGGCGCTGCGCGTAGCCCAGGCCTACGAACAGGCGCGTGGCGCATTCCCCAAACCACCGCGTGCCTGAGTAACCCTCAACAAGGTGCCGATGGCGTTCGGCACCTTGCCTTTATCATCCTCAAGGAGCCTTTCATGCGATTGACTCGATCCCTGCGCCTGACGTTGGGCGCTGTTTTATGTGCCGTCCCGGTGTTTGCCTTTGCTCATCCAGGGCATGCCGAATCGGGCCTGATGGCCGGTGTGTCGCACCCGCTGACCGGGCTGGATCACTTGCTGGCGATGTTCGCCGTCGGCCTGTGGGCGGCGCAGCAACAGGGCAGTACACGCTGGATGCTGCCGGTGACGTTTGTGGGTTGCATGCTGCTGGGGGGATTGTTGGGCTTTGACGGGATTGTTGTGCCCTGGCTGGAGACGGGCATTGCCGCTTCCGTGCTTGCCTTGGGCTTGCTGGTTGCGGTGGCGGCAAGGCTGCCGAAGCTGATCGCTCTGGTGATTACCGGGCTGTTCGGCCTGGCGCACGGCGTTGCTCACGGGCTTGAGCTGCCACAGATGAGCAGTCCGATGAGTTACGCGATCGGCTTTGTGCTGGCGACATCGGCTTTGCATGCTGCAGGTTATGGTCTGGCGCGTTGGGTGCCTGCTGGCAGTGCGGCGTTGATTCGAGTGATCGGGCTGGCGTCGGCAGGGGCAGGGATTGGGCTGATGATAGCTTGACTGTATATAAATACAGTATTTGGGTGCATCGCCAGATTTGCCCTCTCCAGGGGAGTGAATGTTGTCACCTGAGGGTGAATTATCGGATTCGACCAACGAATACAGGGATTTCGGCACTATTCAGCGATGCTGTAGCCGCTGAAAAAGCAACAGGTCAGTTACAGGAAAGTGCCGTTTTTACGGGGACCAGAAAATAACTGTATAAATATACAGCCATTGTTGTGATATAAAAAAAGGGCCTGCACAGGCCCTTTCTTGTACAAACCCTTCAGGTCAGGACACCCACGACTCCACCGTGTCCGAGCCATATTCGGCTTTCCACTCTTTCAATGTTTTGTGGTTGCCGCCCTTGGTTTCTACGATTTCGCCGTTATGCGGGTTCTTGTAGATTTTCACCGAACGAGGCTTGCGCGGGGCTTTTTCAGGTGCAGCCACTGTGCGGCCAGGCTTGGCACTGGGTTGGTGGCCAAGGATAGAGGTGATGTCCTTGAGGCTCTTGTTGTACTCGCCCAGCAAGGCACGCAGTTTGGTCTCGAATTCGATTTCCTGCTCAAGGCCCTTGTCGCCTTTCATGGCCTCAAGTGCGGCAAGCTGCTCGGCAAGATGACGTTCGAGTTGGCGGAATTCAGCGAGTTTAGACATTGTTGCTCCATGCTTTCAGGGTGATCAGGTTATGTTGCTTAATAGGACTCTGGTCATCGATGCAAGTTGCATGTTTTTTATTCAGGTATTTATCGGTGGCGACTCAGCCCGTTGCTCAATTTAATGTGGATGATGCAATAGATGGACTTACGCGACCTTTATTACTTCGAAACCATCGCCGACCAAGGCAACCTGGGGCGCGCCGGTGACAAGTTGCATCGCACCCAGCCGGCGTTGTCAAAAAGCATTCAGCGCCTGGAAGAAACACTTGGCACAGCGCTATTTTTTCGCGAAGGGCGGCGCATGCGCCTGACGCCTGCCGGAGAGCTGTTATTGATCCGGGCGCGGCACCTGCGCCAGGGCGTTCAGGAAACCCGCCGCGAAATTCAGGACTTTGCCAAGGGCACGGTCGGTAATGTGCGCCTGGGCTGTGGCCCCACGGCGGCGGAATACCTGTTGCCCAGCCTGGTGTCATTGCTGCTGGACACAGCCCCCGATTTGACCCTGGAACTGATCACAGGGCAGAACGATATGTTGCTCAATGCACTGCGTACCGGGCAGCTCGATTTACTGATTGCTCCGTTATCAGCGGTCGATGTCGCTCAGTTCGACACCTTTGCGTTGTTACAGGACGAGGTGGTGGTGGTCGCCAGTGCCGACCATGCATTGTTCGAACAACCGATTGCCATGGCGGATCTATGTAAGTGGCGCTGGGTACTGGCGGCGCCCACGGTGGCCACACGGCGCTGGCTGGACAACACGTTTTTCAATCATCGACTGGATACACCGAAGATTCAGATTCAGACCAACTCGATCAACATGATGCCGCGGCTGATTACTCATACGCCGCTGTTGAGTTTTATTTCCAGGCACAACCTGGGCACGGGCAAGATCGGCGCCACCTTGCGCGAAGTGCCGTTACCGGAAACCACCATGAAGCGCAGCTTCGGCGTGGTGATGCGCCGCGAAGCCTACGTTTCACCGCCCACCGCGTACGTGGTGGATTTACTCAAGCGCGAAGGCGCGGCCCTGTTCACGGATCACGTCGACTCCGCCTGAGCCTCTTTCCTGAGTGTTACCCATGGCCCCAGTACAGGAAAACGTTTGGGTATTGCTATTCCTGAAATTCATATTTGAATAAAAAAGCGGAAATAGATTTATACGAGTAATCGGTTAACCATGGGGCCATGACAAAACAGGGCATCCCCATGACTTACACCATTCTTGTCACCGCACAGCGATTGGCCCCGGCCGGGTTGAGCCTGCTGGAGCAGCGCGGCTGCCGCGTGTTGTTTGTCCGCGCCGGCCAGGAAGTCGCCGACATCGAGCGGCTGATGGCAACCGAGCCGGTCGACGCAGTGATCTCCCGCACCTTCGAGTTGAGCGAGCAGGCGATCAACGCGTGCCCGACCCTGAAAGTCATCTGCAAACACGGCGTCGGCGTCAGCAACATTGATGTGCTTGCCGCCAGCGCCCGAGGTATTCCGGTATATGTCACGCCGGGTGCCAACGCGCAGTCGGTGTGTGAAATGACCCTGGCCTTGATGTTCGCCGCCGCTCGTAAAGTCAGCTGGATGGACAGCGAAATTCGCGCCGGTCGCTGGTCCCGTGCGCAAGACGGGCTGGAGTTGAGCGGGCGCACGCTGGGACTTGTGGGTTTTGGCCAGGTAGCGCGCAAAGTCGCCACGGTGTGTCAGGCGCTGGGCATGTCCGTGCGGGTTTACGACCCGTTTCTCAACGCCAATAGCGACCTACTGGGCGCTGTCGCCGTGAATTCGCTGCCTGAATTACTCAGCCAAAGCCAGATTTTGAGCCTGCACATACCGCTCACGGCGCAAACCCATGACCTGATCGGCAGCGCCGAACTGGCGCAGCTTCCAGAAGGCGCGGTGCTGATCAATACCGCGCGTGGTGAGGTGGTGAACGAGGCCGCTCTGGTCGCTGCCTTGCGCAGTGGCCAGTTGTACGCAGCGGGTCTGGACACCATGGCCATCGAGCCGCTGCCGTCCGACAGCCCTTTGCTGGCGCTGGATAACGTCGTGCTTACCCCGCATGTCGGCGGTTCGACTCCGGCCGCGCTGGCTGCCATGGCCCGTGATGCAGCAACAACTGTTTTAGCCGTGCTTGACGGCCAGCCTCTGCCACGGACCTCGTGCATCAATGCTGATCAGCTCTCCCTCTGACCGGAGATTCACCATGACTGTTTCTGCCCTCAACGACTGGCCCACCGGCTACCGTATCAACCCGCGTAACGAGGCCCTGAGTTCTGAACTGATCGAGGCGTTTCGCACTATCCCTGTGGCCGTGGCGGGCGATTGCCTGGGCCGCAACATCGGTGCCCGTGGCCTGCATGCTTATCACGGTGATCTGTCGCTGAAACTGTGCGGCCCGGCGTTTACCTTGCGGGTAAGACCGGGCGACAACCTGATGGTGCATAAGGCGCTGATGATGGTGCAGGCCGGCGATGTGCTGGTCATCGATGGCGCGGGCGACCTTAGCCAGGCGGTGATTGGTGGTCTGGTGCGCACCACCGCGTTGCGGGTCAAGCTTGGCGGCATTGTTATCGATGGCGCCGTGCGTGATCTGGAAGAGCTGGCCGAAGGCATCCTGCCGGTGTTTGCGGCGGGCCACACCCATCGCGGCCCGAGCAAGGATGGTCCTGGCGAAATCAATGTGCCGATTGCCTGTGCCGGCCTGTGCGTCATGCCCGGTGACCTGATGCTGGGCGATGCCGATGGCGTGCTGGCGGTACCGCAGGCGGATGTCGCAGCGCTACTGCCCAAAACCCTTGCCCACCTTGAACGCGAAGCCTCGATTCGCGAGACCAATCGCCTCGGCACCGCCGACCCGGAACGCTTCGACGCGCTGTTGCGCGCCAAGGGGCTGCCGGTCTGACCTGACCCGTAGGACCGGCTTCAGCCGGGAAGCAGGCGCCGCCCTTATTCGCTGCTGAAGCAGCTCCTACGAGTTCCGAGCCAGGATTGGCACATAGCCTGAAAACTACCCGGACAAAACCAAAAAAAAGAGGGAACCCATGCTGACGATCCTCAGCTATACGATGATCACCTGCTTCATGTACCTGGTCATGAGCCGACGCCTCTCGCCGTTGGTGGCCTTGATGCTGGTGCCCGTGGTCTTTGCCTGTATCGGCGGTTTTGCCGCAGGGCTTGGGCCGATGATGATCGACGGTGTGAAGATGCTCGCACCCACCGGCATCATGCTGACCTTCGCGATTTTGTACTTCTCGATGATGACCGACGCCGGGCTGTTCAACCCGCTGGTCAAGCTGATCCTCAAGATCGTCCGGGGCGACCCGCAGAGAATCGTCATCGGCAGCGCGATTCTGGGCATTTGTGTGGGCCTGGATGGCGACGGCGCGACCACCTACATCATCACCACCGCCGCGCTGTTGCCCCTGTACCGGCGCACCGGCATTCGCCTGCAAGTCATGGCGACGGTGCTGCTGCTCAGCAACGGCGTGATGAACATGCTGCCCTGGGCCGGGCCGTTTTCCCGCGCCGCCAGCGCCATGCATGTCGACATTGCCGACCTGTTCATGGAAATGCTGCCGATGATGCTCGCCGCCGTGGTGTGGGTGGTGTTTGTCGCCTTTCTGCTGGGGCGCATGGAAAAGCGGCGTCTGGGGGTGATCGAGCTGCGCGAAGGCGAGGGCATGGACCACTTCAAGGAGTCCACGCCCGGCGACTGGCGCTTTGCATTCAATGCCGTGCTGACCATCACCCTGATTGCCTGCATGGTCATGAGTGTCCTGCCGCTGCCGATTCTGTTCATGCTGGCCTTCGGTCTGGGCGCGGTGGTGAATTTCCCGAAAATCGAAGAACAGAAAGCCTTGATCGCGCGCCACGCCGACAACGTGATGCTGGTGTCGCTGTTGATTTTTGCCGCCGGCATCTTCGTCGGCATCATGAGCGGCACCGGCATGATCAAGGCCATTTCCGAAAGCCTGATCTACATCATTCCGCAATGGGCCGGGCAATACATGTCGCTGATCACCGCGTTGATCAGCCTGCCGGGCACCTATGTGCTGACCAACGATGCGTTCTATTTCGGCATCCTGCCGATCCTCGCCGACACCGCCAGCCACTACGGCATCGGCCCGATGGAAATGGCCGTCGCCGGGCTGATCGGGCAACCGGTGCATGTGCTTAGCCCGCTGGTGGCATCGACTTATCTGCTGTGCGGTTTGCTCGATGTCGATTACGCCAACAACCAGCGCATTTCGTTCAAGTGGTCGCTGGGCACGGTGGGGGTGATGTTTGTGATGTCGCTGCTGATCGGCGCGCTTTCCATCCTGCACTAACAAGAGGTCGTCTCATGTACAACAGTAATCACGACATCGACATTCTGGTGAGTGAAGTCGGCCCCCGCGATGGACTGCAGAGCGTCAAGACCTGCATGCCGACGGCACTGAAAATCGAATGGCTCTCGGCGCTTGCCGCCTCCGGGTTGCGCGAAATCGAGATTGGCTCGTTTGTATCACCCAAACTGCTGCCGCAAATGGCCGATGCCGCGCAACTGGTCGCCCATGCACGTACCTTGCCCGGCGTGTTCGTCACGGCGCTGGTGCCCAACCTCAAAGGGGCGCAGGCCGCCTTCGAGGTCGGCGTGGAGAAAATCACCATGCCGGTTTCGGTCAGCGAACCCCACTCGCTGGCCAATATTCGCAAGACCCACGCGCAGGTGATCGAAGAGGTCCGTTCGGTGGTTGCGCTGCGCGATCAACAGTATCCGCAGGTGCAGATAGAGGCGGGGCTGTCGACGGTGTTCGGTTGCACGCTGCAAGGTGTGGTGCCCGACGACGATGTGCTGCGCATGGCGCTGACCATGGCCGGGCTCGGGGTGGACGAGGTCGGGCTGGCCGACACGGTGGGCTACGCCAATCCGCGCCAGGTGCGCCAGTTATTCACCCGCTTGCGCAGCGAACTGGGCGCCATTGCCGGCAGCGCGCACTTTCACAATACGCGTGGCCAAGGCCTGGCCAACGTGGTCGCGGCGCTGGAGGCGGGCGTCACCACCTTCGATGCATCGCAAGGCGGTCTCGGCGGCTGCCCTTATGCACCGGGCGCGTCGGGCAATATCGTCACCGAAGACCTGGTGTACCTGCTCGAATCCATGGGCTTGCGCACCGGCATCGACATTGATCGCCTGGTGGCCGCCCGCGAGTGGCTGCACAAAGGCCTGCCGGGCGAGCCGCTGTACGGTTTCATTCCCGACGCCGGTGTCGGCAAGAACTTTCGCTACGCCAGCAAGGAACAATAAACATGCAAATAAACATGCAGCCGACGTCTGAAAAGGCCCTGCCACTGGCCGGCATTCGGGTGATCGAGTTCGTGCACATGGTCATGGGCCCGACCTGTGGCCTGGTGCTGGCCGATCTTGGCGCCGAGGTGATCAAGGTCGAGCCGGCAGCCGCAGGCGACAATACCCGCCGCTTGCGCGGTTCGGGCGCCGGCTACTGGATGACCTACAACCGCAACAAGAAAAGCTTTGCGGTCGACATGAAAAGCGAACAGGGCATGCTGGCCGTGCGCAAACTCATCGCCAGTGCCGACGTGGTCACCGAAAACTTTCGCCCCGGCGCCATGGAAAAACTGGCGCTCGGCTATGAGCAGGTCAAAGCCATCAAGCCATCGATCATCTACAGCTCGATGAAAGGCTTTCTGCCCGGCCCTTACGACCAGCGTACAGCGCTGGATGAGGTGGTGCAGATGATGACCGGCCTGGCTTACATGACCGGTCCCGTTG
The DNA here is from genome assembly GCF_054589175.1 of Pseudomonas sp. 3A(2025). Classification (NCBI taxonomy): domain Bacteria; kingdom Pseudomonadati; phylum Pseudomonadota; class Gammaproteobacteria; order Pseudomonadales; family Pseudomonadaceae; genus Pseudomonas; species Pseudomonas sp. 3A(2025). The sequence goes on from NZ_BAAILM010000048.1 coordinate 161,368, forward strand.
GCCGGCCATTGCGGGCCGGCGCATCGGTCAATGACGTCATGGGCGGCATGTTCAGCGCCATTTCGATTCTGGCGGCGTTGTACCAGCGCAACGCCACGGGCTTGGGGCAATTCGTGCAAACCGGGCTGTTCGAGAACTCGGCCTTTCTCGTCGCCCAGCACATGATGCAGAAAGTGGTCACCGGCACAGCCGCCGCGCCGATGCCCAATCGCGTCTCCGCCTGGGCGATCTACGATGTATTCACCACCGCCGACGATGAGCAGGTCTTCCTCGGAGTCGTCAGCGACGGCCAATGGCAAAGCTTCTGCCAGGCCTTTGGTTTCAGTGACTGGGCCGTGGACGCCGAGCTGGCGCTGAACAACCAGCGGGTGCAGGTACGTGATGAGCTGCTGCCGCACGTGAGGCAGTGCCTTGGCGCCATGAGCAAGGCCGATGTGATGGCGCGATGTGAAGCGGCAGGGCTACCGTTCTCGCCCATCCAACGGCCAGAGGATTTGTTTGACGATCAGCATTTGAATGCATCGGGCGGCATGGCAGCGCTGACGACTCCCTCTGGCAAAGAGGTAAAAGTGCCCATGCTGCCGTTTGAAATGGACGGCCAGCGTTTTGGGGCGCGGCTCGGGGTGCCTGAGTTGGGCAGTCATTCGGAGGCGTTGCTTGAAGAACTGGGGTACTCGGCGTCGGATGTGCAGGACTTGTACGTTGCGGGCGTCATCAGTAAGGGGTAGTGAGCTTGACTGGCCTGCAAATTGCTACGAATGGAGCCGTGTTACCGACACCGTTTTCCATGAACAGCCGTCGTGGAGTCACTGCCATGAGCCAGACCAGTCAGTATTCGACCCTTGCCGTTTCGGCGCCCCGGCGCTTTGAATACTGGAAAGAAGTGGTATGTCGCCATTGCCTGGCCGCCGACAGCAAACCGCTGGAACAGAGCAGTTTTGACGGTTCGCTTGACGTGCAGGGTATAGGCAAAATGGACATCTGCACGCTGGGCGCACCCCTGCATTACTGGGAGCGGTCTGCACAGCATTTGCGCAGCGGCCCCAGTGATGATTTATGGTTGGGGTATACCCGGCGAGGGGCCGGTGAACTGGAGCAGGGTGGACGCAAAGCCAGGCTGGTTGCTGAAAGTCTGTTTCTTTATGACGCATCCGAACCCTTTCGATTCAGCATTGGGGGGCCGGAAAACCACTTGCTGCGGATTCCAAGGGCGTTGCTCAGCACAAGGGTGCCTGGGGTTACCGACTTTGCGGCGCGGGTGCTGGATGATCGTCGGCCGGGTGTTATCCCGCTGCGCGAAATGCTGCGTCAGGCCGCCAGCACGCCGGCACTCATGCAAGACGACGCCATGGCGAGCTGTTACTCCAGCACCTTGCTCGATCTGTTGGTGATCAGCCTTGAACTTCAGGATTTGAAAGCCGCCCATGGCGAGCTTGATTTGTATGGGCGCAGCATGAATTACATCCTCCAGCACCTGACCGACCCGGAGCTTTCGATCGAGCGTATCGCCCAGGCCCACCACGTTTCCACACGCACCGTGACCCGGGCGTTTGCCCGCTACCAGCAAACCCCGGTCGCGCAGATCTGGAAAGAGCGCCTGAATGCCAGTCGCGACGCCATCGAGCGCGGTCGGGTTCGCAGCATTTCCCATGCGGCCCTGGAATTCGGCTTCACCGACTTCTCGCATTTCAGCCACGCGTTTCGCAAAGCCTTTGGCGTTGCCCCGCAAACCTTGTTGCGCAGAAATGCCTGAAACCTGCGCCGATAAAGGCACCATTTCCGTACTGCTGGTGCAGGAGGCGTTGCTGGAGTTACGCCAGCGCGGCGGCAACGATGACGAGTTGCTGGCGCAAGCCGGGATTCCTGCACAACTTCTCGCCAACCCGTTTGGGCGGGTCTCTTCACAACGCTACGGCCAGCTCTGGCGCTTGATTGCGCAGGCCATGGACGATGAGTTTTTTGGCATGAACGCACGGCGAATGAAGTCGGGCACGTTTGCCTACATGACCCGTACAGCCCTGAAGGAGTCCACGCTGGGGGCCGCGCTTGAGGGCATGCTGCGCTTGCTCAACCTGGTGTTCGACGACTTTTCGCCACGGCTGGTCAATCAGAATGGCCAGGCGGAAATCGCCTTGGTCGAAGCGCAACCTCAGCAATGCCGGGCCTTCAGCTACTTCACCTTGTGGTTGATGGTCCACGGCTTGCTGTGCTGGCTGGCCGGGCGGCGTCTCCCCATTCTAGGGGTCGACCTGCGCTGTGAGGCCCCGGAGTTCATTGACGATTATCGGGTCATGTTCAGCGCCAACCTGCGCTTTTCAAGACCCTGTAGCCGCTTGCTGTTCGATGCCGATTTTCTGCAATTGCCGGTGCGTCGCACGTCACACGACCTGAAGCGTTTTCTGGCCGGCTTGCCGGAGAACATTCTGGTTCGCTATCGCGACCCCCAGAGTCTGGCAGCGCGCATCAAGGCCTACTTGCGCAGCGTGAAGCCCGCCCGCTGGCCCGACATGGAAGCGCTCGCCAGCCATTTCTATATGGCGTCGTCGACCCTGCACCGCAAATTGGCGCTGGAGGGGCAGTCGTTCCAGAGCCTGAAAGACCAGGTGCGGCGAGATCTGGCTGTCGCGCGTCTGGACAGCGGAGAGGGCAACTTCACCGAGCTGGCGCTTGAGTTGGGCTTTGCCGATACCAGTGCCTTTTACAAGGCCTTCAAGAAGTGGACCGGCCTGGCGCCCGGCCAATACCGCTTACTGATACACCCGCAGGTAACGTAGCCGGTAAAGTAGCAGCCAGCTTGTCAAATCCTCTCTTTCCAGTTGATACCTTTCGACATTGCCGCTTCGCGCATCTGGCTTGATTATTCCGGCACTCCAACAACAAAAACCGGGAGGCCAGTCCATGCGCGATTACTTCGATGCCGCCTTTGAGTTTGATTACCTGAATGCTGTTTCAACCACCCTGACGGGTGATCTTGAGGCGCTCAATGCCTGCGTCGAATGCTGCGACCGGCACGCCGACTCGGGGCGTGTGGCGCTGTATTGGGAAGGTCGCAATGGTGAACGAGCGGTCTGGACATTCGCTCAGCTTCAGGAGGCTTCGGCACGCTTCGCCCATTACTTGCAAAGCATCGGCGTCGGACCTGGCGACTGCGTGGCGGGCTTGCTGCCCAGATGCCCCGAACTGCTGGTGGTCATCCTCGGCACATGGCGAATTGGCGCGGTCTACCAACCGCTGTTTACCGCCTTCGGGCCCAAAGCCATCGAGCACCGGGTCAAGGGTTCCGGCGCGAAACTGGTGGTAACCGATGTGGCTAACCACAGCAAACTCGACGAGTTCGATCACGCATTGCGCGCGTTGACCGTGGGCTTGGACTTCTGGGCCGAGCTTGCGCCGCAGGACACTCGTTTCGAGCCGGTGCTGCGCCGCGCCGAAGACCCGTTCCTGCTGATGTACACCTCCGGTACAACGGGTCTGGCCAAGCCATTGACTGTGCCGTTGAAGGCGATCGTGGCTTTCGTCAGTTACCTGGGCAGTGCGGTGGATCTGCGCCCCGAAGACAATTTCTGGAACCTGGCCGACCCCGGCTGGGCTTATGGCCTGTATTACGCCGTCACCGCGCCGCTCGCCATGGGTCACGCGACCACCTTTTACGAGGGGCCGTTCAGCGTCGAAAGCACCTGCCGCATCATTAATGAATACGGCATTACCAACCTGGCGGGATCGCCCACCGCGTTTCGCCTGTTGCTGGCCGCGCGCGAGGAAGTGCAGGCCGCCATCAGCGGTCGTCTGCGGGTGGTGAGCAGTGCGGGCGAGCCGCTGACCCCGGAGGTTATCCGCTGGTTTAACGATCATCTGGGTTGCATCATCCATGACCATTACGGGCAAACCGAACTGGGCATGGTGCTGTGCAACCACCACGCGCTGGCACACCCGGTGCGCCTTGGCGCGGCAGGTTTCGCCATGCCCGGCCACCGCGTGGTCGTCGTCGACGAAAATCTCCAGGAACTGCCTGCCGGTGTGCCGGGCACTCTGGCGCTGGACATGCAGCAATCGCCGCTGTTCTGGTTTCCCGGTTACCTGGGCATGGCAACCAAGTCGTTTGTCGGGCGCTACTACCTGAGCGGCGACACGGTGGAGCTTAATGAAGACGGCAGTATCAGCTTTGTCGGACGCGCCGATGATGTGATCACCACCTCGGGCTACCGGGTCGGCCCCTTCGATGTCGAAAGCGCGCTGATCGAGCACCCGGCCGTGGTCGAGGCGGCGGTCATCGGCAAGCCCGACCCCGAGCGCACCGAGCGGGTCAAAGCTTTTGTCGTGCTGCAAGCCGGTTATGCCGCCACCCCTGAACTTGCCGACGACTTGCAGCAGTACGTGCGCAAGCGCTTGTCGGCCCATGCCTACCCGCGCGAAATCGAGTTCGTCGCCGAAATACCGAAAACCCCAAGCGGCAAGATTCAGCGGTTTTTGCTGCGCAATCAGGAAGTCGCCAAGGCAAACGTGGCGACCACTCATTGATCCAGAGGAGTTGATAACGTGCGTATCGAAGATTCGGTTTTCCTGATCACCGGCGCCAGTTCCGGCCTTGGCCTGGCGACGGCGCGTGAACTGTCGGGGCAGGGCGCACGCGTGCTGCTGGTCGACATCAATGCCGAGGCGGGCGCTGCACGGGCTGAAGAGTTGGGTGCCGGCGCGGTGTTCTTCAAGGGCGACATCACCTGTGAAGAGCAGGCTCAAGCCGCTGTGTCCGCTGCCATCGATAACTTTGGCAACCTGCACGGGTTGGTCAATTGCGCAGGCGTGGCACCGGCCGAGAAGGTATTGGGCCGTAACGGTGTCCACGGCCTGTCGAGCTTTCGCCGCACGATCGAGATCAATCTGATCGGCAGTTTCAACATGCTACGCCTGGCCGCCGAAGCCATGGCGCAGGGACAGCCCAATGAAGCTGGCGAGCGCGGTGTGATCATCAATACCGCCTCGGTCGCCGCCTTTGACGGGCAAATGGGCCAGGCGGCGTATGCAGCGTCCAAAGGTGGTGTGGCAGCCATGACCCTGCCCCTGGCGCGTGATCTGGCGCGTTCCGGCATCCGGGTGATGTGCATTGCGCCGGGTATCTTCGAAACCCCGATGATGACCGGCATGCCTGCGGACGTTCAGGCCTCGCTGGCCGCCAACGTACCGTTTCCTCAGCGTTTGGGCCGCCCGGACGAATACGCCGCACTGGCCCGCCATATCATCGAAAACAGCATGCTCAACGGCGAGGTCATCCGTCTGGATGGCGCGCTGCGCATGGCTGCCAAGTAAGGAGAACGTCATGAACAACGATCCTGTGGTTATTGTCAGCGCCGTGCGCACGCCCATGGGCGGCTTTCTTGGCGATCTCAAGGACCTGAGTGCGACGCAACTGGGAGCGGCCAGCAACCGCGCCGCACTGGAGCGCGCCGGTGTGCCGGGGGATGCCGTGGACGAAGTGATCATGGGCTGCGTGTTGCAGGCCGGCCTCGGCCAGGCACCGGCGAGGCAGTCGGCACTGGGGGCCGGACTGCCGCAAAGTGTGGCTTGTACGACCGTCAACAAGATGTGCGGCTCGGGCATGAAAGCGGTGATGCTCGCGCATGACCAGTTGCTGGTCGGCAGTGCAGCGGTGGTGTTGGCGGGCGGTATGGAAAGCATGTCCAACGCGCCTTATCTGCTGGAACGTGCCCGCTCTGGCTATCGCATGGGGCACGGCAAGGTACTGGATCATATGTTCCTCGATGGTCTTGAGGACGCCTATGACAAGGGCTGCCTGATGGGCGAGTTCGCCGAAGCCTGCGCGCAAAGTTATGGCTTTACCCGCGAGCAACAGGACGCCTTTGCCATTGCCTCGCTGCTGCGCGCGCAAAAGGCCATGGATGAAGGCCGCTTCGATGGCGAAATCGTTGCAGTACAGGCCCCATCTCGCCGCGAACCCGTGACGGTCAGCCGCGATGAACAACCGCCCAAGGCGCGCATTGAAAAGATTCCAACCCTGAAGCCAGCGTTTCGCGAGGGCGGGACAGTGACGGCTGCAAATTCCAGCTCCATCTCCGATGGCGCCGCCTCGCTGCTGCTGATGCGCCTGTCGGAGGCCGAAAAGCGTGGCCTGAAACCCCTTGCCAGAATCGCCGGCCATGCCTCGTTCGCCCAGGCACCAGACCTGTTTACCACCGCGCCGGTAAGCGCTATCCAGCGATTGCTGACACGTGTCGGCTGGACGCTGGATCAGGTCGACCTGTTCGAGATCAACGAAGCCTTTGCCGTGGTGCCGATGGTGGCCATGCGCGACCTGGATATCCCTCACGCCACCCTCAATGTCCACGGCGGCGCCTGCGCCCTCGGTCATCCGATCGGTGCCTCCGGGGCGCGGGTGCTGGTGACGCTGCTCAATGCCCTCAGCCAATACGGCTTGAAGCGCGGTGTGGCGGCAGTGTGTATCGGCGGTGGCGAGGCGACGGCGCTGGCTATCGAATGCATCAACTGAGGACAGCGCAATGATTCCATCGGAACAGGATCTGCAGATCCGTGACATGGCCCGGCAGTTCGCCCAGGAACGACTCAAACCCAACGCTGCCGAGTGGGACCGCGAGCACCGGTTTCCGGCAGAGGCCTTGAGCGAGATGGCGCAACTGGGCTTTCTCGGCATGCTGGTACCCGAAGAATGGGGCGGGGCGGCCACCGGCCATCTGGCCTACGCCATGGCCCTGGAAGAGATTGCCGCCGGTGACGGCGCGTGCTCGACCATCATGAGCGTGCACAACTCGGTGGGCTGCATGCCGATTCTCAAGTACGGCAGCGAAGCGCAAAAGCAGCGCTTCTTGCTGCCACTGGCAACAGGCGAAATGCTCGGCGCCTTCGCCCTCACAGAGCCCCAGGCCGGCTCCGATGCTGCAGACTTGCGCACCCGTGCGCGCCTGGAGGGCGATTATTACGTGCTCAACGGTGCCAAACAGTTCATTACCTCCGGCCGTCATGCCGGGATGGTTATTGTCTTCGCCGTGACCGATCCCGCGGCCGGTAAAAAAGGCATCAGTGCGTTTATCGTGCCCACCGATACGCCGGGTTATCAGGTCGTGCGGGTAGAAGAAAAACTTGGCCAGAACGCTTCGGACACCTGCCAGATCCAGCTCGACGACGTGCGCGTGCCGGTGTCGCTATTGCTCGGCGAACCGGGCGAGGGCTACCGCATTGCCTTGTCCAACCTTGAAGGCGGTCGCATGGGCATCGCCGCCCAGTCGGTGGGCATGGCCCGCGCGGCATTCGAGGCCGCACGTGACTATGCCCACGAGCGCAAAACCTTCGGCAAACCGATCATCGAGCATCAGGCCGTGGCGTTTCGACTCGCCGACATGGCGACACAGATCGCCGTCGCCCGGCAGATGGTGCATCACGCTGCGAGCCTGCGCGACGCCGGGCTGCCCTGTCTGGTCGAGGCCTCGATGGCCAAGCTGTTTGCCTCCGAAATGGCAGAAAAAGTCTGCTCGGCAGCCCTGCAAACCCTGGGCGGCTACGGCTATCTGAAGGACTTTCCGGTGGAACGCATCTACCGCGATGTGCGGGTTTGCCAGATCTACGAAGGCACCAGCGATGTGCAGCGCATGGTGATTGCACGCAACCTGTAACGCCCACGAGGTAACCCATGAACTACCAGACCCTGTTGATGGAACAGGTCGACGCGGTCGGCCTGGTGACCCTGAACCGTCCGCACGTATTGAACGCCATCAATACCCAACTGATCGATGAGCTGAACCATGCACTCGACGCCCTGGAACGCGACCCAGGCATCGGTTGCATCGTACTTACCGGCTCGCCCAAGGCATTTGCCGCCGGCGCCGATATCAAGGAAATGGCTGAACTGAGCTTTCCCGGCACTTACCTGGACGACTTGCTCGGCCGCTGGGACCGCGTGGCGCAGCGCCGTAAACCGATCATTGCCGCCGTCGCCGGCCACGCACTGGGCGGCGGTTTCGAACTGGCCTTGATGTGCGACTTCATCATCGCCGCCGACAACGCCAGGTTCGGCCTGCCAGAAGTCAAACTGGGCGTCATTCCGGGCGCAGGCGGTACACAGCGCCTGACTCGCCTGGTAGGCCGGGCCAAAGCCATGCAGCTGTGTTTGACCGGCCGCAGCCTGGACGCAGCCCAAGCCGAACGCTACGGCCTGGTAGCGCAGGTGGTTGCGCCTGCCGACCTGCTTGCCGTGGCCATGGACACCGCCCGTTGTATCGCCGCGCACTCGCGCACCGCAGTGCTGATGCTCAAGGAATGCGTGAACCGTGCGGATGAAACGTCATTACATGAAGGCGTACGCTTTGAGCGGCGGTTGTTTCAGTCGGTGTTTGCGACGGCAGACCAGAAGGAGGGAATGTTAGCCTTTCTGGAGAAGCGCTCGCCGTCGTATTGCCCTGCTAATCGTTCTTGACGAACTTTAGACAAAAGCCCAGGCGCGTCCAGGTCACGCCTTAAAGTAAGGTCACATTTTTATAGCGACTAAACACGGACATCGGAGTGAGCGTAAAGCTCGCGAAAGGGCCCATATATTCAGCATATTCGGTGCTTTATAGTCAGCATTCGCGAGCTTGCGCTCACTCTCTGATTTTATTGAATTTAAAAAACACCACCTGTAGGAGGCAGCTCTGCTGGCGATTGAGCGCGAAGCGCTCACAGAAATCGTCGAAACGCTGCAAATCTACGACTGCTGCGCAGCCGATCGCGATGGTCCGGCATTCCGGCAGATCGGGACGCCGACCGGCCCCTCCTACATCCAATGTCAGCTACGCGACAGCGCGGCGCCATGGCGGCGGGTGATCTCCTACGAGGCACGTGTTCAGCCATGATAAAAAGACAACCTGACTTTTTGTTACCCGCTTAGCGTGTGAATAGAAAAGCCGCTCGCTGTAACTCTGGAATACTCGATGACTCGTCCACTGTTTGTTTCTCTGGATGGCCCCAAGGGCACCGGTAAAACCACGCTCCTGGAGGCTGTTACCAGAGCCCTGAGAGTCGACAACAAGAAAGTGATCCGGCTTTGCGAGAGAAAAAACGACCCTCACCGGGCTGAGACAATGGCTTTGGTCAACCAGCTCGCCCGACATCCCGAGCAGGGTCTGGAGCGGCAGGTGTGCGAGCGCCTGGCGGATAGCCGTGCCTGGATTTCCCGAAACGTACTGCCTGAACAGCCAGCGGACAGCATCATTCTGATTGACCGTTGGTACCCGTCCGATGCGGCGTTTCGCCGGACAGTCCCGTTTGCAGAGATTCTGCAGTTGAACATCGAGCGTAACGTGCAGGTTCCCGACCTGCATGTCGGGGTTGTTACCGCCCCGGAAGTTTCATGGGCCAGGGCAGCGGCACGCTCGCGTGGCCTGGGCAGTACGGTGCTGCATCATCTGGAAGAACATGTCGCCAGTACCCAGGCGTTCGAGCGAGCGGTGGCGGATAACGGCTGGGTGTTATGCCGTAATGAAGGAACGATCGAAGAGGCAACGGTCCAAGTGGTGGCTGAGATTCATCGAGTGCTGATCTAAAAGGAAGAACCATGGCAGACAATGATTTTGAACAACTGCTTGAGACGTCCATGCAGGAGCTCATCGCCAAGCAGGAAGGCCTTCAACGCGATTTTGGGCTGGGTGATATGGCGCGCTGGTGGCTGGACCAGCCAAGCGGCACGATCCAGTTCTTCGATGAGCAAGACAGGCTGGCCGTTGAGGCGCAGATTCTGAACATTGGCTCTTTTGCGCCCAAGACCGATACCTGGAAATGGGCGTGGAGTAATCCAACCGTGGAACCGGGCCTGCGCGAGAAGGCGCTGCAATTGAAAGAACTGGAGAGCATTACAGGCATTGCGCTATTTGCAAGTGAAGAGGCATTTGCGGTTGGCGACGAAGGCATGGCGTGGGAACTGGCGGCGATTGCGGTTCATCATTGGCAGGCGCTGGGTTGTTATCGGGCGCCGTCAGGCAACGATGGTCCGGTTGTGTATCTGGCGTTGACGAGTATTGACCGCGTTAACTACCAGTAGGCCGTTCACCGCAAAACCCTGCGTGCTCTTTCAGACGCCCGACTCAGGTCGGGCGTTTTGCTGAACGGGGCGATTACGGTTCGGCAATGTTGAAAGCCTTGGGTACAAAGAGTCTGCCTATCGAGCGATAAGGCTCTGACTATTAGATCTTTTTAAAAAGGGCGCTAGTCTGAGTAAACGTCTGTGTCAGCGGACGCTGACGGTGGGATGAAGATGACCAAAAGGTGTATCAATCATGTCGACTGAATCGAAATGTCCCTTCAATCATGCAGCGGGTGGCGGCACCACCAATCGAGACTGGTGGCCCAAGCAACTGAACCTGAAAATACTGCATCAGCATTCCTCCCTCAGCGATCCGATGGGCGAGGGCTTCGATTACGCCAAGGCGTTCAAGAGCCTTGACCTTGATGCCGTCAAGCAGGATTTGCGCGATGTCATGACCCGGTCTCAGGACTGGTGGCCGGCGGACTTTGGCCATTATGGTCCGCTGTTCATTCGCATGGCCTGGCACAGCGCCGGCACTTACCGTGTCGGTGATGGCCGTGGCGGCGCGGGTGCCGGTCAACAGCGATTTGCGCCCCTCAACAGCTGGCCTGACAACGTTAGCCTCGATAAGGCCCGTCGGCTGATCTGGCCGGTCAAGCAAAAGTACGGTCGCAAGATTTCGTGGGCCGATCTGATCGTGCTCACCGGTAACGTCGCGCTGGAGTCCATGGGCTTCAAGACCCTCGGATTTTCAGGTGGTCGCCCGGATGTATGGGAGCCGGAAGAAGACGTCTACTGGGGAACCGAAACTACCTGGCTGGGCGGTGAAGAACGTTACGGCGCGCAAAAGAACATGCAGCAGCCAGGCGACGGCACGCTGGTAGCCGAGCCGCAGCTTCACGGGAGCGAAGAGAGCCGCACAGCCCATGGCGAACGCATTCTGGAAAATCCGCTCGCAGCGGTACAAATGGGCTTGATCTACGTGAATCCGGAAGGCCCGGAAGGTGTTCCGGACCCGGTGGCCTCGGCGAAGGACATACGTGAAACCTTCGGCCGTATGGCGATGAATGATGAAGAGACAGTGGCGCTGATTGCAGGCGGTCACGCCTTCGGCAAGACCCATGGGGCAGGTCCTGCCGACAACGTCGGCCCGGAGCCGGAAGCGGCCGGACTTGAAGAGCAGGGGCTTGGCTGGAAAAACGCATTCGGCAGCGGCAAGGGCGCGGACACCATCACCAGCGGTCTGGAGGTGACGTGGACGTCGACGCCGACCAAATGGAGCAACGAGTACCTCGAAAACCTCTTTGGCTTCGAATGGGAGCTGACCAAAAGTCCGGCGGGCGCGCATCAGTGGACACCGAAGAACGGTGCAGGCGCTGGCAAGATTCCGGATGCTCACGACGCTGGCAAGCGACACGCGCCAAGCATGCTGACATCAGACCTGGCACTGCGCTTCGATCCGGCCTACGAACAGATTTCCCGCCGCTTTCTGGCCAACCCCGAGCAACTGGCCGATGCGTTTGCCCGAGCCTGGTTCAAGCTTACTCACCGTGATATGGGCCCGCTTGCGCGTTATCTTGGCCCGGATACACCTGCAGAAGAGTTGCTGTGGCAGGATCCGATTCCCAAGGTCGATCATCCGCTGGTTGACGAACAAGATGTCGCCACGCTCAAGGCCCGCATTCTCGCCACAGGGCTCACGGTCTCGCAGCTGGTGTCGACGGCCTGGGCAGCGGCTTCCACGTTCCGGGGCTCCGATAAACGCGGTGGTGCCAATGGCGGACGCCTGCGTCTGGCGCCGCAGAAGGATTGGGCCGTCAATCAGCCTGAGCAGTTGTCGGGCGTACTGCAAAAGCTGGAGGCGATCCAGAACGACTTCAACGTTGCACAGGCCGGTGGCAAAAAGATTTCGCTGGCGGACCTGATCGTACTGGCGGGCGGTGTGGGTGTGGAGCAGGCGGCCAAAAATGCAGGTCTACAGGTCACGGTGCCTTTCACGGCAGGGCGCACGGATGCTTCTCAGGAGCAGACAGATGTCGAGTCGTTCGGTTACCTGGAGCCGCTCGCCGATGGCTTTCGCAACTATCAGAAGGCCCACTATCGGGCTTCAGCTGAATCATTGCTGGTCGACAAGGCACAACTGCTGACATTGACGGCCCCTGAAATGACAGTGTTGCTGGGTGGCCTGCGGGTCCTGGATATCAACGTCGGGCACAGCAAACACGGTGTGCTCACGGATCGTGCACAGACCCTGAGCAACGACTTTTTCAGGAACCTGCTGGACATGAGCGTCGAGTGGAAGCCCGTCTCCGGTAGCCACGACATCTTTGAAGCCCGTGACCGCAAGACCGGTGCAGTCAAGTGGACCGGCACACGTGTCGACCTGGTGTTCGGTTCCCATGCCCAGTTGCGGGCGCTGTCGGAGGTGTATGCCAGTGCTGACGCGCAGGAGAAGTTCGTTGAGGACTTCGTGGCGGCCTGGACCAAAGTCATGAATCTGGATCGTTTCGATCTTGCCTGACTTTATCGCGGTGTACTGACCCTGTACGACAACGCCTCCCTCGTGGAGGCGTTTTTGCAAAGCCTGCCCACCCTGTTAAAAAGTTCAAAACCTGTACAAAAATAAAAAAATGTACAAGTTTTGCCAAAGTTCATAGCATCCTTCCGCGATCCTCGATGACGATCCTGACCCTTGAAGGCAACCGTGGTTGCCACAACGCTTGTACCTTGCGGATTAATGACGTGATCTTCGTGAACACCAGAATCAAGAATCAGCTTGAATCTCAGGCAACCGAGCTGTTGGCATTGCGCCAGCTGCGCGATGGATTGAATCGCGAAATGCTGACGTTAAGTATCGATTCAGCGTTTGCTATTACCGCCTGCAATGAAAATTTTGCGCAGGCATTGGGCTACACGCAGAATCAGCTTGTCGGTCGCGCTATGGCTGATATCGTTCCGAAGTACGTCTCTAGGCTGCCGTGCTTCCACAACTTTCGAGCCGCCGTCGCCGCAGGCAAGTCCATTTCTGACGAATACAGGTACTTGCATGCTGACGGTTCACTGGTGTGGCTTCATGCACATTGGCAGCCCATCACTGACAGCGATGGCAAGTTAAGTCATGTTACCTGCCATGCGACGAACATCACCTCACGCTTGGAAAAAGCATCGGAAAACGCGTCTTTTATCGATGCATTACTTCGTTCGACGGCGGTGATCGAGTTCGATCTCTCCGGGCATGTACTCATGGCAAATGAGCAATTCCTGAACGCGATGGGCTACGGCCTTAGCCAGGTCAAAGGCAGTCACCACCGTATTTTCTGCACGCCAGAGCAAGCCTCATCCCAACGGTACAAAGACTTTTGGTCAACGTTGAACAAGGGAGAGTTTGTGGCAGGCCGATTTGAGCGTATTGACAGTCGAGGTCGAACCGTATGGCTGGAAGCGACGTACAACCCGGTCTATGACACTGAGGGCGCACTGTGCAAAGTGGTCAAGTTTGCGACGGTCATCACCGATCAGGTTGCCCATGAACAAGCAGTAAATGAGGCCGCGCAAACAGCATTTGAAATCTCGCAGCAGACCGATGTCATTGCTCAGCGTGGCGCGGTGGTCGTCAAGGACACCGTGCACACCATGCGCAAAGTCGCGGTCGATATACAGGCTGCTTCAAGCGGTGTCGAAGCGCTAGGAAAGCAGTCACTGTTAATCAGCTCGATCATCCAGACGATCAGCAGCATTGCCCAACAAACCAACCTGTTGGCCCTCAATGCTGCGATTGAAGCGGCGCGCGCGGGTGAGCAGGGTCGAGGCTTTGCTGTCGTCGCTGACGAAGTCCGCAAACTGGCTGGGCGCACCAGCAGCGCTACCGAAGAAATCGCGTCTGTGGTCTTGCAAAACCAGAAGCTGGTCGATGAGACCGTCGGCGAGATGGCGAACAGCAAGCGCCAGGCGGAGCAGGGCCTTGAGTTGGCGACCCAGGCAGGCAACGTCATTGTCGACATTCAGGACGGTGCCAGAAGAGTTGTCGACGCCGTAGGCAAGTTTGCGAATCAGATCGCTTAAGAACATATAACTGACAACGACAGAGTCTTGGTGGGTATGTTCGGCGCTCATACCCCCATGACTTTTAATGGTTATCGCTTTATCCCGCCCAGTGCTAAAAATCGCAAACACCGCTCATCAACAACAAGAAAGAGTGTTTGCAACCATGACGGATCCTCACTGTAACGTCCTCGCGCGCTCTTCAAACCTCGATATCACCCTAAAAAGCCCAACAGAGTAACGACTCATGAAAGAACTCGACTTGTACATAGGCGAAGGTTTTGAAGGCCCAGGCGTGAATGCCGCGCACATCAACATTCTCCTCGGGCCGCGTAACGGTCCAGCGGGGCAAGCCTTCGCCAATAGCCTGGCGTCGCCGAGCCAGGGACATTGCCCGTTCATGGTGATCGCCCAGCCGAATATCCCGGTCAAACCCATGACCCTCTATGTCAATAAGGCCGAGATCAGCAGCGACCTGCACGGCAATGCCACCTGGGGTGCGTCGCAGGCCGGTATCGCCAAGGCGGTACTTGAAGCCTTGCTCGACGGCACCTTGCCGCCACACGCCGAGGACGAGTGGGCCATCGTCACTGCCAACTGGGTCAACCCGGGGTGCGATGATCTGGATGCTGTCTACCTGAATAACTACAACGCCTGTCGCACCGCGATTCGCGCCGCCCTCACGGGCACGCCATACACGGCGCAACTGGCCGATGTGGTCAACCACATCAGCAACCCTTTCTACACGCCCAAGGCCTGAGGACAATCCCATGCAATACATCCGTTTGGGCAACTCCGGCCTGCAAGTCTCGCGCCTGTGCCTGGGCACCATGAACATGGGTACCCCGGACTGGAAACCGTGGATCTTCGACGAGAAGCAAAGCGAACCCATCGTCGCCCACGCACTGGACAACGGCGTCAACTTCATCGATCTGGCGGACTTCTATTCCGCCGGTGTCGGTGAAGAAGTGGTCGGGCGCATCCTCAAGCGCGTGGCACGCCGTGACGACATTGTGGTGACCACCAAGGTCGGTTACGGAACCCGCAGCGGCGTCAACGCCAGCGGTCATTCACGCAAGCACATCATGGACAGCATCGATGCGTCCCTGAGCCGGCTGGGAATGGATTACGTCGACGTGTTCATGCTGCATTACTTCGATGTGAACACGCCGGTCGAAGAAACGTTGTGCGCGCTGAATGACATCGTGCGCTCCGGCAAGGCTCGCTACATCGGCGTGTCGACCATGCTGACGGGGCAACTGGCGAAGATCCTCATGGCTTGCGAACGCAATGGCTGGGTCAAGCCGATCAATATGCAGTTGCAACTGAACTGCGCCTACCGCGAAGAAGAGCGCGAGATGATCCCGTTCTGCCGCGACCAGGGCCTGGGCGTCTCGGTGTTCAGCCCGCTGGCGCGTGGCTTGCTCACCGGCGAAGTGCAATCGACCCGCAACCAGACCGATTTCTTTACCCAGCAGATGTACAGCGACCAGGCGTCGTTCGATATCGCCCACTCGGTGCAACGTGTCGCCCGCGCCCGTGGCGTGTCGAACGCCCAGATCGCCCAGGCGTGGGTGGCCAATCACCCTGGCGTCGATGTGATGCTGGTGGGCGCCGACACCACCGCTCAATTCGACAGCGCTTTGGCGGCCCTCGACACCCGGCTGGATGCCGAAGAACTCCACGAGCTGGAGCGCAATTACACCCCGTGCGATGTGATCAACGACTACACCGCCGGCAAGCGCATCCTGCGTGCAGCCCGTCCGGGCCTGGACCGTTTCAATCTGATCGAGGCCGTGGCATGAACCCGCTGATCCGCACCGGTCACTACATCGACGGCCAATGGTCCAGCGGTGGACCTACGTACCCGGTGGTCAACCCGGCCAATGGCGCGCTGATTGCTGATGTGCAGCGCGCCGCTGCCGAAGAAACTGATCTGGCCATCAATGCCGCCAACCGTGCCTTGCCCGCCTGGCGCGCGCTCACTGCCAAAGAGCGCAGCCAGCGCCTCAAGCGCTGGAGCGAACTGATGCTGAGCAACCAGAAAGACCTGGCGCACCTGCTCAGCCTGGAACAAGGCAAGCCCCTGGCCGAAGCCATGGGCGAGGTGGTCTACGCCGCAAGCTTTCTGGAGTGGTTTGGCGAGGAAGCCAAGCGCGCCTATGGCGATGTGATCCCGAGCCACAAGGCCGATGCGCGAATCATCGTGGTCAAGGAAGCCATTGGCGTGGTCGCAGCGATCACGCCGTGGAACTTCCCTCTGGCCATGGTGACCCGCAAGGTCGGCCCGGCGCTGGCGGCGGGTTGCACCATGATCCTCAAACCGTCGGAAGAAACCCCGCTGTCGGCGTTTGCGCTGGCCGTCCTGGCCGAACAGGCGGGGGTTCCGACCGGCGTATTCAACATTGTTTCTGGCGATGCCGTGGCCATTGGCGTCGCACTGCAAGCCTCCAGCGTGGTGCGCAAGCTGTCGTTCACCGGCTCCACTCGCACCGGCAAACTGTTGATGCGCCAGGCGGCGGACACCCTGAAAAAGGTTTCTCTGGAACTGGGCGGTAACGCGCCGTTTATCGTGTTTGACGACGCCGACCTGGATGCCGCCGTCAAAGGCGCCATGGCCTCGAAGTTTCGCAACACCGGGCAGACCTGTGTCTGCGTCAACCGCTTCTTTATTCAGGACGGCGTGTACGAGGCGTTTACCCGAAAGCTGGCCGACGCCGTCAGCGCCATGCGCGTCGGCAGCGCGCTGGAGGGTGAAACCGAACAAGGCCCGCTGATCAACGCGGCGGCTCTGGCCAAGGTCGAAGCCCATGTGGGCGACGCCCTGGAAAAGGGCGCCACACTGCTGTGCGGCGGCCGTCGCCATGCGCTGGGCGGTACGTTCTTTGAACCGACCATCCTCACCGAAGCCAGTGGCGACATGCTGATCGCTCAGGAAGAAACCTTTGGTCCTGTGGCCGCGTGTTTTCGTTTCAAGGATGAAGCCGAGGTGCTGCAACGCGCCAATGACACGCCGTTCGGTTTGTCCGCCTACTTCTACAGCCGCGACATCGGCCGCGTGTGGCGCATGGCCGAAGGCCTGGAAGCCGGCATGGTGGGCATCAACGAAGGGATCATTTCCACCGAAGTCGCGCCGTTTGGCGGCATCAAGGAATCGGGCCTGGGCCGTGAAGGCTCCAAATATGGGCTCGACGATTACCTGGAGATCAAATACCTGTTGATGGGCGGTCTCTAAACCGGCACAGCCTCCAAAGTGCGGGCGAGTCCGTTCTCGCAAGGGACAGGGTTTGCCCGCTGTTACTCCGTCAAGAACAAAAAAATGGAGAACACCATGACTGCTCAACCCGTCAAGATCGACGACCTGCCGATTGGCCGCTTTCACCTGAAAATCGCCGGGCTGACCTTCGGCGCGCATTTCACCGATGGCTATATCCTCGGCCTGATCGGAATCGCCTTTACGCTGCTTGCCCCACAAATGCAGCTCGATGCCTTCTGGCAAGGCCTTATCGGCGCCTCGGCACTGATGGGCCTGTTCCTCGGCAGCCTGTTTTTCGGCTGGATCTCCGACACCCTCGGTCGGCAGAAAATCTTTCTGGTCAGCTTTGTGCTGATCACCGTGGCGTCGGTGATGCAGTTCTATGCCGAGACGGCGATGGGCTTGCTGCTGTGCCGCATCCTGATTGGCATTGGCCTGGGCGGCGACTTCAGCGTCGGCCACGCCATGCTTGCCGAGTTTTCGCCGAAGAAACATCGCGGTGTCCTGCTCGGTTCGTTCAGCGTGATCTGGACGTTCGGCTACGTCGCCGCGACCTTCGTCGGCACGGCCATGCTCAGCCTGGGCGACGATGCCTGGCGCTGGATGCTGGCGTCGTCGGCGATACCGGCCGGCCTGATCCTGATCGCCCGTATCGGCACCCCGGAATCGCCACGCTGGCTGGTAAACCGTGGGCGTGTTGCCGAAGCGCGCGCCATCGTCAGGAAGCACCTTGGCGAGCATGTGGTGCTGGATGAAGAACCTTCCGCGCAGACCCGCTCCGGCTACGGCGTGCTGTTTAGCCGTGAATACCGCAAACGCACCGCGTTCAACTGCCTGTTCTTCGTGTGCATCGTGATGCCGTATTTCGCGATTTACACGTTCCTGCCATCGATCCTGCAAAAGATGGGCTTGTCCCAGGGCTTTGGCACAGAACTGTTGCTTAACATGCTGCTGATTGTCGGCGCGCTGATCGGCATCTGGTGCACGGTTAGGTTTTCGCGACGGGGCTTTCTGATCAACTCGTTCATCATCCTCGCGGCCGCTCTGTTTCTGTTGGCGGTGTTGCCGGGGAGCATGGCGTGGTTGATGGTGCTGACGTTCGGTGTGTTCACCCTGGTGCTGTCGGCGGTCAGTAACCTGGTGGGCGTGTTCCCGGCGGAAAGTTTTCCAACCGAAGTACGTGCCAGCGGCATTGGTCTGGCGACGGCGGTGAGTCGCTTGGGTTCGGCGGTCAGTACGTTCCTGTTACCGGTCAGCGTGGCGGGCATCGGCTTGAGTCCGACCATGGGCATTCTGGCGGCCATCCTCGTATTTGGCGCGATCATTTCCTGGGCGTGGGCACCGGAAACCAAGGCGCTGACCCTGAGCGAAGCGTGCAAGACGCAAGCCCCCACGTTGTCAGGGGTTGCTGACCTGCCCCAGCCACTGCGTAAACAGTCGAACCTTGGATAAGCCGAGCTTGTCCTGCGCCACCTCCAGCCAATAGCCATAAGGGCCGATCACTTCCACGGGGGTGATCGGCAACAGGCTGCCATTGGCCAGTTCACGCTCGATCATCTGCCGATCGATCACCGCCAGTCCACCGCCTGCCAGGGCGGTGTGGATCACCTGGTCGAGGGTGCTGAATTCCAGGCCCTGATCCGCATCGATATCTTCCCGGCCCATGGCGGCCAGCCAGTTTTCCCACACCTTCAGGCGCTTGCCGTCGTGCAGGATATGCAGCAGCGCAAAACGCTGCAGATCCGGCGGTTGACCCGCGCTGAACAACTCCGGGCTGGCCACGGCGATATGGCGCTCCATCACCAGCAATTGGCTGCTGCAATGGGCGGAGGGCTCAAGACCGAAGCGGATCTGGCAGTCGATTTCCGCAAGACTGGCATGGCTGTTCTGATGAGTGACGCTGAGGTTGATGTCGGGATAGCGCTCGCAAAAGCCGCGCAGGCGCGCCGAGAGCCAACGGGTCGCCCAGGTCGGCGGTGCGACGATTCGCAAGCGCTGGCGCAGGTTGGGCACGCGCACCGCTTGCAGTGCGCGTTCGATATGGTCGAAGGCATCGCTCAGGTGGGGCGAGAGGGCAAAGCCGGCTTCGGTCAGCGACAGGCCTTGTGGCGTGCGGATGAAGAGGGCGACGCCGAGGTAGTCTTCCAGTTGCTTGATCTGGCGGCTGACGGCGCCCTGGGTGACATTCAGGCCGATAGCGGCCTGGCTGAAGCTGCGGTGGCGGGCGACTTCTTCGAAGACGCGGAGCATGTTGAGGGCGGGCAGCTGGCGCATGGTTGAGATTCCATACAGCGGTTTCAGGGTGTTTTGCTGGCAAGCCCACGGCACGACGCTGTGCGGGCGGGCTTGCCGGTGACGGCCGTCAATGGTCTGTCAGAAGTAATAGCCGATGTTCATGTACAGCTGATTCTCCCACTGATTGCTGCCTCCAGCACCCAGGCTCTGGGTATAGCTACTGCCGCCAATGTACGGGTCGTTCTTGCCGATCAACCACTCGGTGGCGATCCATAGCTTGCTGAGCGAAAACGAGGTCCCCAGGATGATCCGCTGTGAGGTCTTGAATTCATCGGCAGATTTATCGAAGGCGCTGTAGTTGGCATACAGCTTCACGCCGCTGACCTGGTCCCACAGGTACTTGCCGCCCACGTCGTAGCTCAGGTCCGCCACATACAGGTTGCCCCGGCTGGCAACGTTGAACGTACCGTCATAACCGCCCAG
This sequence comes from Pseudomonas sp. 3A(2025), assembly GCF_054589175.1. NCBI lineage: Bacteria > Pseudomonadati > Pseudomonadota > Gammaproteobacteria > Pseudomonadales > Pseudomonadaceae > Pseudomonas > Pseudomonas sp. 3A(2025). Next base: position 181,407 of record NZ_BAAILM010000048.1, read on the forward strand.
CGTCACCAGTTCATCGGTACCGGCGTTACGCGGTGACATCTGCTGGCGCGCCGCCTGTAATTGCACGCCCCAAGAGCCGTTCTTGCCCAGATAATGAATGGCCACGGCGTTGCGGCGACCGTCGTTGCCGGTGTCCTTGTTTTTCAGGGTCGAGGTCAGGCCAGACAAGCCCACTTCGGATTTCCAGTCGCCCAGGTCCAGAGCCTTGGCCACGCGCAGGACCACAGTGTTGCGTTCCTGGTTGTCGCTGCCGTCACCGACGTAGCTGTCGGCGCCGGAGACCACGCTGGAGTAGGTCACGCCCTTGCTGGTGCCCTTGCCTTGCCATGCCGGGCGCAGGTAATAACCGGCCTGAAGGTTCCAGTCACCGCTTTGCTGGATGTATTTGGCCCCGACCTGCTGCACGTCTTCCAGGCCAATCACGTTGCCCAAAGTCTCGTAGAAGGTGCTGCCGAAGTACGGCTGCAAGCCGAACGGTACGCTATTGAGGCCCACTTGCACCTGTTGACCGGGGTTGAACCTGTAGCCGACCCAGGCGAATTTGGCGAACTGGATGTCGCCGTAGTTTTTGGTGTACTGGTAAGGGTACGAGCGCCCGTAGAAGCGGTACTGCGCCTCGCCAATCCAGGAGTCAGAGGTGTATTTGGCGCTGAGAAACACCGTGTCGAGCCCGAATTTCTGGATGTCACGGTCCGGGTCATAGTCCCAGCGTGCACGGACGGCGCCGCCGAGATCGAGGTTGTCGGTGACCTGCACGGCCATGGCCGGCGCCGCCAGGGCGCCGAGCATGGGAATAAAAGCGAAGTAGCCTAAGGTGGGTCGCATGATTGGGCTCTCGTTATTGGTTATTTTGGGCAGTGGTTATTTTTGGCAACAGCAGCCCGTTGCCGCAGCGAAGGCTGCGACGCGGGGAAATGGGTCGAACTCAGTGGGTTGCGGGACGGATCAGTCGCAGCACCGGTTCGGCAGCCGGTAGCTCAGAGGCACCGGGGGCGGCGGCGAGCAGCGTCTGGGTGTAACTGTTTTGTGGGCGCAGCAGCACCTGTTCGGCGGTGCCGTATTCCACCACTTCGCCCTGGCGCATGACCGCGATGTGGTCACTGATCTGTGCGGCCACACGCAGGTCGTGGGTAATAAACAGGATGCTCAGGTTCAACTGCTTTTGCAGGTCGGCCAGCAGCTCCAGCACCTGCTTTTGCACTGATACGTCCAGCGCGGAAACGCTTTCATCGGCAATCAATACTTCAGGGCGCATGGCCAGGGCGCGGGCGATGCCGATGCGTTGGCGCTGGCCCCCGGAGAATTGCCGGGGCTTGCGCTGCAGGGCGTCACGCTTGAGCCCGACCTGTTCGAGCAAGTCACCGGCTTCGGCCCAGGCGTCCTTGGCCGATAAACCGCGAAGTTGCGCGGCGCGGGCGATGATGTCGCCGACGCGATGCCGTGGGTTCAAGGAACCGTAAGGGTCCTGGAAGATCATCTGGATGCGCCGACGGTTGGCCGCCAAGGCGGCGCCGCGCAAGGCAAGAAAATCGGTATCACCGACCCACACATGCCCGCTGTCGCTGTCCACCAGGCGGATCGCGGCTTTTACCAGTGTGCTTTTACCCGAGCCGGACTCGCCGACAATCGCCAGCGTCTTGCCCCGTGGCAGGTTCAGCGACACATTGCGCAGCGCCGCCACCTGGCTGCCGCCGACGTCATAGGTCTTGGTCAGGTGTTCGATGCGCAGGGCCATTTCACCGTCGGCACTGGGTGCATGCAACTCCGGATGCAATGCCGGCACCGCAGCGATCAGCTTGCGTGTATAGGCGTGTGCCGGGGCATTGAGCACCTGATCGCGCTCGCCGATTTCGACCAGGCGGCCGCCCTCCATGACCGCGATCCGGTCGGCAATCTGCGCCACCACGCCAAAATCATGGGTGATAAACAGAATGCCGTGCTGGCCCCGGCCGCGCAGGTCGCGCACCAGTTTGAGCACCTGCGCCTGGGTAGTGACATCGAGGGCGGTGGTGGGCTCGTCGGCGATCAGCAGGTCCGGGGTCATCGCCAATGCCATGGCAATCACCACGCGCTGACATTGGCCGCCGGACAGTTGATGCGGGAAGCTGTTGGCGATGCGCGGCGGGTCTGGCAACTGGGTGGACGCCAACAGCGCCAGCATGCGCTCCCGGCGCTCGGCCAACGGCATCTGCGGCGCATGAATATCGAAGATTTCTTCGACTTGTTTGCCGATACGAATGGCCGGATTCAGCGCCGCCATGGGCTCCTGAAAGATCATGGCGATACGGTTGCCGCGCAATGAACGCAAACGGCCTTCATCCAGGGTGCAAATATCGCTACCGAGAAAGTCGATCACGCCACCGGCATGGCGCAGGCCCTTGGCGTAATCGCCCATGATCGCCGCCGACAGCACGGATTTGCCCGAGCCCGACTCGCCGATCACACAGAGGATTTCACCTTTGCGCACTTCCAGGCTGATGCCGTGCACGGCGTGGCTGCGGTCGGCGCCTTTGGGCAGTTTGATACTGAGGTTGTCGACCCGCAATACGGTTTGCTGGCTGTTCATGCTCAACTCCTTGGGCCTTGCTGCGCGTGTTCATCCAGCCCGTCGGCGAGCAGGCTCAGGCCCAGCATCAGGGTAGAAATGGCGATACACGGGAACAGCACCAGATGCGGGAAGGAAATGGCCATGGCGCGGCCGTCGTTGATCATCCCGCCCCAGTCGGGCGTGGGCGGCGGCAGGCCGAGGCCGAGAAAGCCCAGGGCGCCGATCATGATCGCGGTGTAGCCGATGCGCAGGCAGAAATCGACGATCAGCGGGCCCCCGCAGTTGGGCAGGATCTCGACCAGCATGATGCGCAGCGAGCCTTCACCCTGAGTGATGGCGCTGAGCACGTAGTCGCGGGAGCGAATATCGATGGTCAACGCCCGCATGATGCGAAAGATCGCCGGCGCACTGGTGAAGGTCACCGCAATCAGGATGTTCAGCGCCGATGCGCCGAGGGCGATGATGATCACGATGTACAACACCAGTACCGGAAACGACAGTACGGTGTCGGCCACATAGGACAGCGCCGCATCCACCCAACCGTTGAAGTAACCGGCGCACAGGCCCATGGCAATGCCCACGGCAAACGCGGTGACGGTGGCCAGGATCGACCAGAACAGCACGGTGCGTGTGCCCCAGATCAGGCGCGAGAGAATGTCGCGGCCGATCATGTCGGTGCCCAGCAAGAAGCTCGCGCCGTCTTCACCGGCGGTCATGGGCGTCAGTAACGGCGTAAAGCTTTCCAGAGGATCATGCGGCGCCAGCCACGGCGCACAGAGTGCGATCAGCACCCAGCCGCCGACCAGTAACAGGCCGAGCAGGGCCAGGGGATGTTTGAAGGATGTGAGCAGGTTCATTGGCTGCCTCCGCCAAGACTGCGCAGGGTGATGCGCGGGTTGAGCCAGGTGTAGGCCAGGTCCGAGAAGATCTTGCTGATGCCCACCACCACGCCGCTGATCATCGCGCAGGCTTCGATCAGGTAGACGTCATGGTTCAGCGACGCGGTATACAGCATCGAACCGAAGCCCTTGTAGGCGAAAAACACCTCGACGACGATGACGTTGGAGAGCAGCCAGGGGATGTACAGCATGATCACCGTGACCGGCGCGATCAGCACATTACGCAGCGCATGGCGCAATACGATGCGCGAGGTGGAGGCGCCCTTGAGCCGCGCCGTACGGATGTACGGCGCCTGCATCACTTCGACCATCGACGCCCGGGTGATACGCGCCAGGTAACCGATGCCGAACAGGCACAGCACCATCAGCGGCAGCACCAGCTCAATGGCGCTGAAGCCGTCGCTCATGCTGCTGACACCCGGCAACCAGTTGAGCCAGAACACGAAGATCGCCGAGACGAACACGGCACTGGCGAAGTCCGGGATCGAGGTGGTGACAATCGACAGGAACGACACCAGCCGGTCGATCATCGAACCCTGGCGAATCCCGGCGAGGATGCCCAGGGTCAGCGCGACCGGCACCATCACCAGCAACGCCAGCCCGGCCAGGGTCAGGGTTTGCCATAGGTTGGGCAGCAACAGCGTGAGCACCGGCTCGCGGAAGTACACCGAGGTGCCCCAGTCACCGCTGATAAAGTCTTTCAGCCAGACCAGGTAGCGCCACGCGAATGGCTGGTTGTAGCCGTGCTCCAGCAGCCACGCCGCGCGCTGGTCGGCGGCGGAGTAGGGGCCGAGGACGTTGATTGCCACGTCCTCGATATTGAGTTCCAGGGCCAGGAACACAATCAGCGATACCGACAACAGCGTCGCCAGCAGCATCAGCAGTTTGCGCAACAGAAAGTGAACCATCAGGTGCATGCTCCGACGGATGATGGGAATGAAGGGTGTGGCCTGGCTTCAAAGCCCCTGAAGTTCAGGCGCTTAGCCAGACATTGCCCATCGGATAGAAGTCGGAAGGGTGCACCTGGAATCCCTGCACCTTTTTGCTTACAGCGGTGAACTTGTCACCCCAGAACGGCTGCACGATCACGCAGGCATCCTGCAGGATCTGCTCGACGCTCTGCATGGCCACGGCTCGCTGTTTCGGGTCGATGATGCCCATCGCCTTGTCCAGAGCCGCATCGAAGGCCGGGTCGCTGTAGTGGCTTTCATTCCAGGCACCGCCGCCGCGATAGGCCAGTTCCAGGGACATGACGCCCAGCGGGCGATGCGCCCAATACGTCAGGCTGAACGCGGCCTTGTCCCAGATGGGCCAGTATTGCGCCGCCGGCACCACTTTGAGGTTGATGCGAATGCCGGCCTCCAGGCAGTTCTGTTGCAGGATCTGCGCACAGTCCTGCTCATAGCGGCCCTGGGTGTTGCCAACGATCAGGTCGATGTCCAGGCCATTGGCGAAACCGGCTTCGGCCAGCAGTTTTTTCGCCGCGGCGACATCGCGTACGCGCTTGGCCAGCGGGAAATACTCGGGGTGGGACGGCGCCACATGGTGGTCTTCGCCTAGCGTGCCCATGCCGCGATAGGCGACCTTGAGCATCTGTGCGTTGTCGGCGCACAGCACCACGGCTTTGCGCACGCGCACATCGGTAAACGGCTTCTGGTCGCAGGCCATGCGCATGACCACGGTCTGCGCCGATTTGCAGCTGAGCAATTGCGCACCGGGCAGACGTTTGGCCAGGTCCAGCTCGGCCACGGTGACGCGGTACAGCACATCGACTTGTCCGGCCTGCAGCGCGGCGAGGTGGGTCGACACGTCAGTGCCCATGTCGATGTAACGCAGTTCGTCGAGGTTGGCGGGCTTGCCCCAGTAATCGGCGCGCCTGGCGAACGTCGCCTGCTTGTTCACCGCGAACGACACCAGCTTGAACGGCCCGGTGGCCAATGGGTTTTTCGCCCAGTCGTCGCCGGCCTTGAAGCTGCGGTGTACGAGGGCGCAGGTAAAGGCGTTGAGCATCTCCGGGATCGCCAGGATCGGCCGCTTGAGTTGCAGGCGGAACTGGTAATCGCTGACTTTTTCGAAGGCCTTGATGTCCTGGAACGCGGTGCGGTTGACCGACTTGGAGTCGGCGGCGATCCAGCGCGTGATGTTGTGCTGCACATCGTCGACGTTGAAGTGGTCGCCGTTGCTCCATTTCACGTCCTGGCGCAGGTTGAAGGTCCAGGTGGTGAGGTCCTCGGACGGGCTCCAGCTCTCGGCCAGGTACGGGTGGGTGATGTTGTCGGCGTCGACCCAGGTCAGGTATTCCAGCGAGTTGCGCAGCAGGTTGGAGGCCTCGATCCAGGTGATCAGCATCGGATCCTGGATTTCCTGGATCGCACAGGCAAAGCGCAGGCTGCCGCCCTGGCGGGCCGGGGTAGCGTCAGCGGCCTGGGCGTCATTGCCCAGAAGGGCCGAGCCGATAAAGCTGGAGGCGCTGGCCACGCCAATGCCCAGCAGGGTGGCGGTACGCAGAAATTGCCGGCGGTTGATCTCGCCACGTTGCACTTGGGCACACAGGTCATTTACGGCTGGATGCGGCACGCTGCCGTCCAGGGTCGTCAAGTCTTTCATAAGCCTCTCCGATACTTGCGAATATGCGTTGTTGTTGAACCGCAAGGGTCAGTGGCGAGCGCCTGCAAGGCGCAGCACGGACCGCTGTAAAGCTGGCAGGAAAACAAGGCGTAACGGCGTAAGGAGGTGGGCAACGAGATGGGACATAGGGCGGCTCTCATGTTGTTTTTATTAGAGATGGCCGCAGTTTTGTCATTTACGTGAAGATCGACAAACGACAAATTCTGCGCAGTAACCTTCGATAAATGCATGTTACGGCGACGGCCAGGAGCAGCCTGTGAGGCTAGACAGGTTGAGCGCCGGTCATGTGCTCCATGAAAGTGCGGCGCGGGTCATCCTGGGGCAGAAAACAGTCGTCTTCGGCCTGTTCAATACGCGCCTGGTCGATCAGCGCCTGAAATTGAACATGGCCCGAATCCTGTATGGGCTATCGCTCTGCATTAATGATGTCGCTGATATGGGGTGATCGTTATGACAGGCGAACTGGATGGCAGCTTACTTAAAACGTTTGTGGCAGTTATCGAATGCCAGGGAGTGCCGGCAGCGGCCAAACGTCTGCATCAACCCCGATCCACGGTCAGTCAGCATTTGCAGCACCTGGAGGAGATCGTCGGCACGCCACTGATTCGCTGCACCGGTCGTTCGATCGACCTGACTCCTGGCGGAGAAACCTTTCTGATCTACGCACGGCAGATCCTCAAGCTGCACCACGAGGCGATCAGCGCCGTGCAATTACCCCATGACCACGCCTGCATTCACCTGGGCATGCCCGAGGACTACGCAGAATATTGCCTGGACGGCTTGCTCCAGGACGTTCAGGCACAGTTTGCCCAGATGCGCCCGGACCTCTGTTACGACATGCCCGCCGCGCTGATCAGTCGCCTGAATCGCGGCGAACTGGACCTGGTGCTGGGGGTCGAACATGCCGGTTTGCCACCGGGGCAATACCTGTGCGACGAGCCATTGGTGTGGGTGGCGGCGCCGAGCTGGAGTTGCGTAGGACGCCAGTCGGTGCCGTTGGCGGTGTACGCTGAGGGTTGTGCGCTTCGCGCCAATGCCATGCAGGCGCTGGCCAGGGCCGGGCGCTCATGGCATGTGGCGTCCACCAGCCAGAATCCTCGAGGGCTGGCGATTGCCATTGAGCAAGGTTTGTCGGTGGGCGTGATGGCGCGGCGTCTGGTGCCGCAGGGCTGGCAGATTCTGGATGAGCACCAGGGTTTTCCGCCGATTGACCCGGTGCGCTTGATGTACTGGCGCCCGGCGGGTTGCCAGGTGCCTGAGATAGAGGCGTTGGTGGAGAGTGTGCAACACCGGCTGGGGTATTCGGGGTATGCCGACAGGCCACGCCATGTTGGCCGGTCCTCGATGCTGGCTTTGAGTATCTGACCCTATCCCTTGCAGGCTTTGAAGCGTCTGATGGATTCACGCTGACCCGCACAAAAAGGTATGTTGCGCGGGAATTTTCCCGCGCATCGTGGGAAGCTTGATTTCTCGTCAGCCGTTTTCGAGTGCCTGTTATGAAACGTAAAATGCCCGGTCTCAATGCCCTCAAGGCGTTTGAAGTGGCCGGCAGCACCGGCAGTTTTACCCGCGCTGCCGAGCTGTTGAACGTGACCCAAAGCGCCGTCAGCCGTCAGGTGCGCCAGTTGGAAGAACAACTGGGAGAGAACCTGCTGGAACGGCGTCACCATCACCTTGAATTGACCAGCGCCGGGCGCGTGCTGCTGCGGGCGTTGCACCAGTCCTTCGACAAGATCGAGCTGACGGTGCGCAGCATCCAGCAGAAAACCCACTCCAACCGCTTGCACATCAACGCGCCGCCCACCTTTACCAGCCGCTGGCTGATGCCGCGCCTGGGCCGCCTGCGCGAAGCTCATCCAGAGCTGGAATTGAGCATCACCACGTGCCTGCAGGACAGTCTGGCGCAAACCAGCACGCTGGACTGTGCCATTCGTTTTGGGAATGGTGAGTGGGATGGGCTAGACAGTTCATTGCTGATTCAGGAACGGCACATCGCGGTGTGCGCACCGTCGCTGTATGCGCGTGAATGCAATGATGGCGTTGACCTCAATCGCATGACCCTGCTGCATGTGCTGGCCCGTGAAGACCAGCGTTACCTGACGTGGAAGCACTGGCTGGACGCGGCGCGCATTCATGGGGTGGATACCCAGGGCGGGTACGAATTCGACCTGCTGGACCTGGCCATCCGTGCGGCGACGGATGGGCTGGGCATCACGATTGCGGATTGGCATATGGTCGCGGCAGAGCTGGCGTGCGGGCAGTTGACGCAGGTGTTGAATGTGCACGTGGAGGGGCATCAGTCGTACTGGCTGGTGACGCGACCCGAGCAGACGGATATGCCGCAGTTGCAGGTGTTCGGGCGCTGGTTGCAAGAGGAAATCTGGCTGGCGCAGCGTCAGCTTGAGCCCTCTACCGCAGCGGTATGAGCTTTAACCCCACTAAACTGCCTTTTTCTCACGTTACCCCGTCCAATAAGTCGTTTGTCCAACTCCCGCGCATTGACAAAACTGCCTGTCACTCGCAAAACAACAACGTTGGGCAAACCACATGCAATTCGAGCGCAATTTCTACAACGGCCAATTCGCCGCCCCTGCCAGCGACGCCTTGATCGCCGTTTACAACCCGGCCACCGAAGCCCTGGCCGGCCATGTCAGCGCCGCGACCGCCGATGAGGCCATCGCCGCCGTCGACGCCGCAGCCATCGCCCAGAAAACCTGGGGCAAGCTCACCAGTATCGAACGCGCCGAACACCTACGAGCCTTTGCCGACGCGCTGGACACCCACGCCGAAGCCATCGGCAGTGCCTTGGCCTGCGAGTCCGGCAAAAGCGTCAGCGATGCCAGCAACGAAGCCCGTTACGCCGCGCAGATCACCCGCTACCACGCTGAATGGGCACGCCGCATCGAAGGCGAGATCATCCCCAGCGATACCCCGGACGAGAACCTGTTTCTGCAACGCGAGCCAATTGGCGTGGTGGCGTGCCTGATTCCGTTCAACTACCCGGTCTACACCCTGCTGCGCAAGATCGCGCCGGCGTTGATCGCGGGCAATACCGTGGTCGTGCGCCCGAGCAACAACACGCCGCTGTCGGCGTTTGCAATCGCCAGGGCCGTGGTCACCGCCGGCATTCCGGCCGGGGTGATCAATATCCTCACCATGGACCACGCCACCGCTGCCAGCGTGTGCACCCACAAAGCCGTTGGCCTGATTACCTTGACCGGCAGCGTGAACGCCGGGCGTATCGTGCTGGATTACTGCAAGGCTAATATCGCCAAGCCGTCCCTGGAACTGGGCGGCAAGACCCCGGCGATCATCGAGGCCGATGCCGATCTGGAACAGGCGGCCAGCGCCATTGTTGCGTCCAAGACCACCCACTGTGGCCAACTGTGTACGGCGGTGGAGCGGGTGTATGTACACGAAAGCATCTACGAAGAATTCCTGGCGCTGCTGAAAACCAGGATCAGCGCGGTGACATTCGGCGATCGCGCAACCGACCCGGACAGGATGGGCCCGCTGGTCAACGCCAGTTCCCGCCAGAACATCCACGCCATGGTCGAGCGCGCCGTCGCTGCCGGCGCGGTACTGGAAGCGGGCGGCGTGCTGCCCGAAGGGCCGGGGCATTTCTACCCGCCGACCTTGCTCAGCGGTTGCCGCCAGGACATGGAGATCATCCAGGAAGAAATCTTCGGCCCGGTGCTGCCAGTGCTCAAGTACCGCGATATCGACGAAGCCCTGGCCATGGCCAACGACCATCAGTTCGGCCTGTCGTCGGTGCTCTACACCGAGAACTACCGCACGGTGATGAAGGTGGCGAACGCCATCGAAGCCGGCGAGCTGTACGTCAACCGTACCCCGGCGGACCCGTATCAGGGTTTTCACGCCGGCTGGAAACGCTCAGGGCTGGGCGGCGATGACGGTAAGCACGGGATGCTTGAATTCACCCAGACCCGTCTGGTGGTCATGAAGTACTGATTCACCCACACCGGCTGCACCTTCAATAAAAACAATCATCAGGGCACCTGTGTATTGGGTGCCTGAGGTTCAAACGATGTCCAAACCTGCACCCATTGCCCAGGGTTCCGCTGCCGTGCCTGCAGCAAGCAGCGACACCGCCCGTCGCTATTTCCAGTTGATGTTGCTGGTACTGGCCGCTGGCGCGATCTACCCGATCCTCTACCTGCGCCAGGTCTACCAGACCACCATGCTGGAGGTATTCCAGATCAACCACAGCGAGCTGGGTTACCTGTACTCCATGCTTGGCACCGTCTTCTTGCTTAGCTATTTGCCCAGCGGCTGGCTGGCGGACCGTTTGCCGCCACGCTTCCTGATCTTTTTTTCGCTGGTGGCCACCGGCGCGCTGGGCGTGTGGTACGCCAGCATACCGTCGATGACCGGCCTGATGATCATCTTCGGCTGCTGGGGCCTGACCACCGGCCTGACGTTCTGGGCCTCGGTGCTCAAGCGCGTGAAGATGATTGCCCACCCCACTGAACAGGGCCGTTTCTTCGGCATTCTCGACGGTGGGCGTGGCCTGGTCGAAGCGTTGCTGGCCACCGTGGCGCTGGGCCTGTTCGCTTATGCCACCGAGACCCGCAGCCAGTCGGCGGCCGAGGGCTTCAAGCAGGTGGTCTACCTGTATTCCTTCGTCTGCATTGCCATCGGCTGTGTGCTGGTGCTGCTCAAGGATCCGAAATCACTGGCCGAAACCGCAGCGGTAGAGAAGGGCAGGTTCAACCTGATCAGCGACCTGGCCACGCTGGTGAAAATCCCCGAGCTGTGGCTGGTGACCGCCATCGTGTTCTGCGGCTATCACATGTTCTGGGCCACCTACAGCTTCTCCGACTACCTGCAAGGCAGCGGCATGACCGCGGTCATGGCCGGCACCATCACCACCATCAAGTTATGGATGCGCCCGATTGGCGGTATCGGTGGCGGCTGGCTGGGAGACAGGTTCTCGAACATCTCGGTGCTGATCGTCGCGCTGGTGCTGGTGACCCTGGCCATGGTCGGGCTGATCGTCTTCCCGGCGCTCAACAGCCTGGGCTTGCTGATCGGCACGGTGATCTTTATCGGCCTGATGACCTATGCGATTCGCGGCCTGTACTGGGCCATCCTCGACAGCTGCGACATTCCGCTGCGCATCACAGGTTTGGCGATCGGCATTGTTTCGGTGGTGGGGTATCTGCCCGACACCTTTATTCCGTTGATTAACGGCTACCTGACCGACACCTATCCGGGCAAGGTCGGCTACGACCTGTATTTCGGCTACATCGCCTTTATCGGCGTGCTGGGCACCCTTGCGGCCTTGACCCTGCGCGCCCGAATCAATCGTAAAAAATTCAACCGGACAGGTGCCTGAGATGAAAATCGTCGCCCTTGAAACCCATATCGTTGCCGTCCCGCCGCCGCATATCGGTGGCATGTACTGGCTGTTCGTCAAACTCAAGACCGACTGCGGCATCGAAGGCGTCGGCGAGATCTACGCCGCCACCTTCGGCCCCAAGGCCATGCTGCCGATCATCGAGGACGTGTTCGAGCGCTATCTGCTCGACCATGACCCGCACCATATCGAACGTTTCTTCCGCCAGGCCTACTCCAGCGGTTTCACCCAGCGCCCGGACCTGACCATGATGGGCGTGGTCAGCGGCCTGGAAATGGCCTGCTGGGACATCATCGGCAAGGCCGCCAACAAGCCGGTGTACGAGCTGCTCGGCGGCAAGGTCAACGAGCGCCTGCGCTCGTACACCTACCTGTACCCGGTCAACAGTAAAGGCGAGTACGACTACGACGACCCGGACCTGGCCGCCGAGTGCGCCATCGACAACATGAACAAGGGCTTCACCGCTGTGAAGTTCGACCCGGCCGGCCCTTACACCGCGTACTCGGGCCACCAGATTTCCCTCGAAGTGCTGGAGCGCTGCGAAACCTTCTGCCGCAAGATCCGCGAGGCAGTAGGGGACAAGTGCGACCTGCTGTTCGGCACCCATGGGCAGATGGTGCCGTCTTCGGCAATCCGCCTGGCCAGGCGCCTGGAAAAGTACGACCCGCTATGGTTCGAAGAGCCGGTACCGCCGGGCCAGGAAGACGCCATGGCCCAGGTGGCGGCCAAGACCAGCATTCCCATCGCGACCGGCGAGCGGCTGACCACCAAGTATGAGTTCTTCAAGCTGCTGCAAGCCGGTGGTGCGTCGATCCTGCAAATGAACGTGGCACGCTGCGGCGGGCTACTGGAAGCCAAGAAAATCGCCAGTATGGCCGAGGCGTACTACGCGCAGATCGCGCCGCACTTGTACAACGGCCCGATTGGCGCGGCGGCAAGCTTTCAACTGGCGACCTGCACGCCGAACTTCCTGATTCAGGAAAGCATCATGACCTGGGGCGGCTTCCATGCCGAAGTGCTGACCAGACCGCTGCAATGGGAGGACGGCTACATCATTCCGTCTACCGAGCCGGGCCTGGGCGTGGAACTGAACATGGACGTCGTGCGCAAGCACACGCCGTACACCGGTGAGCGTTTGCACCTGCAAATGGCGCCGACCCCGGCTGATGTCAAAGACACTTCGCCCGCCAAGGGCTAAAAAAACGACTTATGCGGTAACCGTGAATGACATACGACTACATCATCGCAGGCGCAGGCGCGGCCGGTTGCATCCTCGCCAACAGGCTTTCAGCTTCCGGGCAGTACTCCGTATTGCTTCTGGAAGCGGGCGGCAAGGACAGTTCCTGGTGGTTCAAAATCCCGGTCGGTTTCGCCAAGATGTACTACAACCCGACCTTTAACTGGATGTACTACAGCCAGCCGCAAAAACAGCTGGCTGGCCGCGCGATCTATGCGCCACGGGGCAAAGTGCAGGGCGGTTCCGGCTCGATCAACGCAATGATCTATGTCCGTGGCCAGGCCCACGACTTCAATGACTGGGCCGCCAATGGCAACGACGGCTGGGGTTTTCAGGACGTGTTGCCGTATTTTCGCAAGCTGGAAAACCACCCGCTTGGCGATACCGAATACCACGGCGGCAGCGGCCCCATCAGCATCACCCCGATGAAGGGCCAGACCCACCCGATTTGCGACGTGTTTCTCAAAGGCTGCGAGCAACTGGGTTATGCCCACAGCGACGACTTCAACGGCCCGAACTTTGAAGGTGCAGGCCTGTATGACGTCAACACCCGCAATGGCGAACGCTGTTCCAGCAGCTTTGCGCACCTGCACCCGGCGCTTGGCCGCAAGAACCTGACCGTGGAACTGCATGCACTGGTCGACCGCGTGCTGTTCGACAACCAGCAGCGAGCCACCGGCATTGCAGTGACCCAGCGCGGCGTGGTCCGCACCTTCACGGCGCGCAAGGAAGTGATCCTCTGCGCCGGCGCGGTGGACACACCGAAGATCCTGCAACTGTCGGGTGTCGCTGACCAGCAACTGCTGGCCGAACACGCGATACCGCTGGTCAAGCACCTGCCGGCAGTGGGCGAGAACTTACAAGACCACCTGTGCGTCAGCTACTACTACAAGGCCAATATCCCGACGCTGAACGACGAACTCAGCTCGCTGTTCGGCCAGATGAAACTGGGCCTGAAGTACCTGCTGACCCGCAAGGGCGCGCTGGCCATGAGCGTCAACCAGGCCGGTGGTTTCTTTCGCGGCAACGACGAACAGAAAGACCCCAACCTGCAGCTCTACTTCAACCCGCTGTCCTACCAGATTCCGAAAAACAACAAGGCCAGCCTCAAGCCCGAGCCGTATTCCGGCTTTCTGCTGTGCTTCAACCCCTGCCGGCCGACCAGCCGCGGCAGCATCCGCATCGCCTCGAAAAACCCACGAGACGCAGCCCTTATCGACCCCAACTACCTGAGCACGCAAAAGGACATCGACGAAGTGATCCAGGGCAGCCGGCTGATGCGCAAGATCATGCAGGCACCGGCGCTCAAAGGCATCACCGTGGCCGAAGTATTACCGGGCTCCGCCGTGCAGACCGATGAGCAGATGCTGCAGTATTTTCGTGAAAACAGCGGCTCGATTTATCACCTGTGTGGGTCTTGCGCCATGGGCCAGGACCCGCAGACATCGGTGGTGGACAAGCGCTTGAAGGTGCATGGGATTGAAGGGCTGAGGATTGTCGATGCGTCGATCTTTCCGAATGTGACATCGGGTAATACGCATGCGGCGGTGTTGATGGTGGCGGAGAAGGGGGCTGATTTGATTTTGGGGGATGTTTGAGTGGGGGGGCGGCAATTTACCGAGGGGCTTTTTGCTCACCCCCCGATGCAACCCACAATCACCTCGCGCAACCATCGATGCCCAGGATCGCGGTGCACCCGCTCTGGCCACAGCATCAACATTTCAAAGCCGCGCACCGCCAGCGGTGCTTCCACCACCTTGAGCCTTGGGTCCGAGACCACTAGGCGCTGCGGCACCATAGCCACCAGATCAGAGCTGGCCAGTACCGCAGCCAGCAGCATGAAATGCGGCACTGACAGAACTACCTGTCGAGTCAGGCCCTGTTCGGCCAAGGCGACATCGGTAACGAGCGTTGGCATAGTTCAAGCGGTGCCGTCTCGACGCCGCAGCGTTCGCGGCGGTCTGTGTGGACCTGGAGCGGCGTCTGGATGGCTTGTGGAGTGATGCGCCTATCCCTTACAGGCAACAGAATGGCGGCGACTATCTGATCCCGGAACTGACCCTGAAACCGGAGCTGGCACCGGGAGAGGAGGGGGTGGGGGTTCATTATCAAGGCCCGGGCTGAAGATCGAGCTCGATAATCTGTGGCAAGTGGTCGCTGACCACCGCGCGGTAGGCGATCGCCAGGCGCACGCTGATCTGGAGTTCGAAGTTGCTTAGTTGAGTCCTGACATTTGCGATGGCCGACTCCAGATCATCCAGCGCGGTATGAGGCTGCTGCCATCCGCGGGTTGCCGCGATGGTTTCCCGCAAGACCTGGGCGCACGCATCGAGCGGGTCACGCTGGCCTGTGTGGGTGGCGTAATCGAAGAAATCGCCAGCGACGATGCGGTCGACGAACCATTTCTCGCGGTCCGTCACATGGGTGGGCAGAATATCCCGCCCTTGTGCCAGAAGTTCGTGAAGCTTATTGAGCAGGGCCTGCGAGGGTGCGCGGGCGGCATAGCGTTTTTCTGTCTGGTGTCCTGCATTCTCGGCCTGGCGTGCTGCGTGTCCCTCCAGGTGCGTGACCCACAGGGTCATGTCAGTGATACCGCGCACGATGCGCCGCACGCAGGCGGCATAGACCCGGGCCACTTCAGCCGCCACGGCCTGGATCACGGCCATCTGCGTGGCATTTATCACCGTGGCATTGTCATCGTCGCTGTCGTCCTGTGTCACTACTTCCGCGTTGTCATCGTCCTCAATGTCGATTTCGCTGGTTTGGGTCGTGATGCCCTTGATGGTTCCGCTCAGGGCCTTGTCACTCATGATGGCCCTGACACCTATCACGCCACTGCGTACCAGGGCGCCGCGTTGCGCGAAGTCGAACGGCTGGTAGACACCATCGTAGGGCTGACTCCCCTGCGGCTGCATGAGCGCCAGCGAGCCGAACGACTTCAGCGTGGTCAAGGGATGCCCTTCGCCTAACGTACCCTGGCGGGTGTGCCGCAAGTAGCCGGCCTTGGCCATGTCCAGTAGCAATTCCTGCCGGATGCCCTGCTTGCGTATTGCGGCGTCGGTGGTCGATATCGTGGGCTCCAGATATTCCTGGGGAATATTGAAGTCACCGACAATCAGCGGCATGCCGTTCTGACTGTGCCCCGGCAGCAGCGCCTGGGCCATCTGGCTCAAGGTCTGGGTGCGTGCCTTGACCTCGGCCTCGGCGACGGTGAGTCGGTCGGGGTCGGCTTTTTTCTTCGCCGCGCGCTGCTTCTTGGTAAGGCCGGTGTACTCGGTGGCAATCTCGTCGGTGCCGCTGTAACGCGTGTGGAACAGCAGCAGCGGAACGTTCAGGGTGTCGCTGACCGGCACCGTGACCTGCAGCGCGGAGCGCCAGTTTAAAAGCCCGCCAGCCTGCTGAATGTTGAATTCACCGCTGAGCAGCGGCGCGCGGACGATGTCATAACGACTGGCCTGGCTATCGCTCCCCCCTGTATAGCCATGTGCCGTCACTCCAGCGTCGAACATTTGCTGGAGCGCATCGGCAAAGGGCGGGCGGTACACCATGCCGTAGGTTTCGATATGGCGGTCGACGAAGCCGAGCCGCTGCAACGCATCAAGTACCACGTCCTTGTCTACCTCGCCTTCAAGGGGGCCTTGCTGAGGGTCGATCTCGTCGAAGTCGAGTGAGGAGCTTACGGCAGTCAGGTAGATCGCCAGGGTCAGACGATTGCCTTCAGCCTGGTCGGGCATGAACACTAGCCCGTTCTCGTCTTGGGGAATGCCTCCCCACAGCGATTGCAGGAAGCACAGCAGGAGCAGTTCCACGGCCTGGGCATAGACTACCAGCGCCTCGCGAAGGCGCGGATCATCGATATCCTCATCGACCCGGTCGATGTACAGGCGCAGCCACTGGATGCCGTCGCACAGTTCGTTATGCACATCGATGAACGCGGGAGAGGACAGATCGATGATTGCTTCGTCTTTTATCAGGCCGATCCAGCCCGCCAGATCCGAAGTCAGCAGGTACAGAAGGTCTGGCAGGTCACTGCGGGTGCCATTGAGACCTGGGAGATTTGCGGCCTCGCTCCGGAGCCAGCCAACCAGTTGGGGATTGGGAAAGATACGCTCTGACGTCGTGGCGATCGCCACATCAATGGCCGTCGCTTCAGGTAACAGCGTGGCTGCAAGCGCAGACAGCTCTCGCAGCAGGCGCCAGCCGGTGAGCATTTGTTCATCGGTGAGCGGCAACTGTGGATTCTGCGCCGATACCTTGTACACCTCGAACAACGTGCGCAAGGCAAGTACCTTGGTCGCGCTGCGCCGTCCCAGATTGCGGTTGGCGTACCGGGTCGCGACAAAGGGCAGGGCGCCGGTCGGCGGGCTGACCAGAGGATGGGTGCCATGGGGCTGCTGGCCGGCGATTTCTTCGAAGCGCGTAGCGATGGCGGTCATCGCCGGCCCCACGTCGTAGCCGGTCTCCATGACCAGTAACAGATCGACGTCATGCTCGCGCATGGCTTCGGCGACGATGGCGATGCGGGCCTGATTCCTGACTGACTCTATCGGCGCACTGCCTCGTGGGCGGCGGTCGCGCGTGAAGTTTTCAAGATTCCACGCCAGCATGCGGAAATAGCGGCGCGGGGTACTGATGGTATTGAACAGCCCGGTCGGGATCACACTGAGCGTGGCTTGTCCGCCACTGTCCGGCGTGCTGGCCGGCGGGTAGCCGGAGTGGCCAGCCGCCTGCTCGGCCCGTGTGAGCGATGCCTCGTGCTGAGGCACCTGGTGAAAGTCGAGACTGGCGCGGTAGTGATCCAGGTCTCGCTCCAGCGATTGGGCCATCTGCACCTGGCCAGTCAGGCTCAGGCCGCTGTCATTGATGGCGGCCAGCAGCTCTACCGGCAATGCCGTGCGCAGGCGCGCAACCTCTTGGTCTTCCGGCCCCGTGGGCGGTAGCGGAAAGCAGGTGTGCTTGTGCCCATCCGAGTCCCATTCCAGCTCCTGCAGGTCGTCTGCCCAGCGCTTGCCCAGTATCAGGCGCTGATGACCAAGGCCGTCGCGCCTGGCCTGTAGGGCTTTCTGGATGACGGTGGTATCGAAGATCGGGCACTGCATGGCTTCGATATCCGGCGGGCAGGGATTGAACAGACTGGGCATTTACCTATCCTCTCCGGGTGAGCCGCTGGCAGCTTGCGCAAAGGCGTTCTGCTCGTCATGGCAGCGGTTCAACGTATCGCGGGTGATGCCGTCCAGCTCACCGGTCACCGGCAAGCCCATGCGGCGCTGAAACTGGCGAAAGGCTGCGGCCAGTTGCGCACCGTCGACGTCTTCGGCCTCGTCCGGCAGCACATGCCCCAGATTGACCAGCCGTTTGCGCACGCCGGCGGGCAAAGCCACAGGGTCCATGTGGCCGAAATCGAGCTTCACATCCACAATCCCGTCATCTACCACCAACCGTCCCTGGCGTGCCGCATTGGGTATATAGCGCTCGATGCAGCCCTGGGCGCTGGTCAGCCCTTCGAGCGGCTGGCCGTCGACCTCCAGCCGGTACGGTCGGTTAGCACGAGGCGTGCGACCGTCCAGCAACTGGACGCGAAACAGCATCGGCACCGCTTTGCGCCGGAACACGTGGCGTTGCCCGGTCTCACAGCTGAACTGGCCTTCGCGCTTGTCGGGGATATGCAACACATCGCCCGGAGCGAGCACATTCATGGACGGCCGCAATGCCTTGAGCGCGGCATTCTCAGGGTGATTCCAGAGGGTTTCCGGAAAAAAACCGTACTGTGCCGCGAGCCTGGCGACGCTGTCACCCTGGGTGACTTCATGCTGTATCGGCATTCAGAATCGCTCCATGATTACGGTTGCTCTTTGGCAGTGCGGGTTTCGAGCTTTTCCCAAGCGTCCTTGTCGAGGTTGGGAAAGCGCACCTCGCAGGCGCCCGCAGACTGGAGGTTGTCGAAACGCGTGAATCCCTCGCCATCGAGGAATCCGGGTACGCACTGACCGTCCGGCAGTCGTACTTCGTAGGCTTCCCAGGGTATGGGCTGGTCGTTCTCGCCGAGCAGTTCGATCTCGATCCAGTAGACGGGTGAGGGCACCACAGCCGAGCAAGGCTGCACGGTGGAGCCTGGTGGCAGATCACTGAAGCTCATTCGACGGGCCTCCCGGAGGCCCAGGTCTGATAGCGCTCCAGCTTGCGCTCAGGGTCGAGGCCGTGGCTCATCAGAATCGCCAGCGCCGGTATGGGCAGCGGCGCCTTGGGATAGTCGCCGAAGGCATTCAGGGAGATCACGCCAAAGCGCGCGATGGCTGACTCGCTGGCCAGGCCGAAGCGCGGCGCCTGGTCGATGACCGTGGCGCTGGCAAGCGCGATCGCCTCTGGGCTCAGCTGTGGAGCTGTCGCGGCCAGCAAAGCCTCCAGCCGCGCCTGGAATCGGTTCAGTCGGGCAACGGACAACGCATCGATTTGTGCTTGGCGGATGGTCAGCATGAGCGGTTCCGAGTTTTTGAGCGTTGGATCCAGTTGTAAGTCACGGCGACGGTTATTGGCAACAATCCGTTACAGTCCTACACAATTTAACATAATATACATTATGCGCAATTACGCATTCATGGCCAGAGACTCAGGGCAGCCCATTTCAAAGCCCGCAAAAGCCGCAACCCCACAGCTACTCACCACACCGTTCACCCACACGACGATGAACCCCATAACGCTGCCCGTCATAACGCAACACCGGTAAACAAACGCCCGGTCCGCCAACCTGAATATCAGGCCAGCCATCACGACCTTTGCTGGCAAGAAACTCAGCCGATCCATTTTCACTCACCATCAGCTTCCATTGCCCGTCACGTTGCTGGCTGACCAGAAAGAAGCCCGTACCCGCAGGCCCGTAACACTGAACGCTGCCTTCGGTAATCAATGCATCCGGACGGCCGTCACCGTTCAGGTCTTTAACCAACTCCATGGTTGCCGCCGTGTAGCGACCCGTTTCCTCAAGCTCGCACTCTGAAGACTTGTCATCGAATCCAGCGGCGCGCAATGCCTTTATCTGTTCACTGCGTGGAAGCTCGTCCGCCATGGCGGCGCTACTGACTACAAGAAATGCTATCCATAAATGGCCCATCGACATCATCCATTAACTCCCACGATAATCCCGTCTCTGTTATTGCCAGCCCCATTCAAGGATGAATCATGAAGCGCACTCTAGTGTTTGTACTCGCCAGCGTCAGTTCGACGGCGTGGTCGGCCAATGCGGTCAATTCAATTACAGAGCCGCTTGGCAGGCATATTGGCGTGCTCAGCAATGCGTTTGCCTGCACTGTCATGGCCGGCACACCTGGCATTGATAAGGCGCCTCAGTGCCGGGACAGTGATGACCCCGCGCCCGTAAATGCCCGCGAATTCGATAAAGCCGCCGACAAGAAAACTCTGCGTGAGTGCATGAAGCCCAACAACCTGATCGATGACGATGTACGCAAATGCATGAAAGGCCTGTAAGTCGCCCGATAGTCACCAGGCGACCCTCAATTCAGGCAAATAAATCCAGTGCGGCATCGTCCCATTCATGCCCGTTGACTGACCAGCCGTTGTCCGCCGGTGGCGGGAATCCGGTACGGCAATAGCCTTGTTTGGCCTGGAAATCGAATATGGCGTGGGGATTGTCGTTGATCAGCAACACCGCTTTGGTGTGGTCCACGGACCAGCCGATCTTGATGGTTGAGGGCTTGGCCCGGTCGGAGACGTCAGCCACGTTATAGATGTGCAGCGCATCCTGAATCGGGTTGTCCTGGGACTGGGTGTCGAGCGCATAGAAATAGCCGGTGTCTTCATCGTCCTCGAAAACCACGACAAAGGCGCCTTCCTGCGCCGGGGCCTCTACGACGAGGGCCTGTCCCACATTCAAGACTTGTTCAGCAGCCAGATAGATAGGCATGAGATGCGATCCTTACGTTCTTGAAGTTCATGTCGCGCCTGACTGTAACAAATGAACCAACGGCGCAAAACCCGATCGAAAACATCCCGGTAATCTGCTTAAGGCTGGATGCCGTTCGTTCAAGCATTCAAGGACGCAGCGTGATGCATAAAAAGATTCTCCCCCTGGTCATCCTCGCCACCGCACTGGCTGGCTGCTCGGACCCCAAGAAAGCCTCCGAAGACAACTTCGAGAAAGCCACACAGGCCTGGCTGGATACGGCGTATCCCAAGTGCTTCCTGGTGTCGACATTCCCGGTTCAATCCAAGGAATTCGACATCACCAACACCAACAAGACGCTGCATGCGTTGGCCGGTGCCGGTGTACTGAAGGAAGTCGAGTCATCCCGCAAGGAGATCCCGGCCAGCCTGTTCCAGCAAGCCAGTACGCAGATCCAGTATTCGTACGACCTGACTGACGAAGGCCGCAAGTACTACAAGGCCGACGGCCAGAAGATGCGCGACGGCAGCACCGTACCCGGTCTGTGCATCGGCAAGGCCAAGGTGGACAAGATCGAGCAGTTCAGCGAGCCCGGCGACATGATGGGTCAGAAAATCTCACGGGTGACCTACACCTATAAGGTCGACGATCTGCCGAAATGGGCCAGCGATGAGGCCGTTGTGGCCACCAATCGCGAACTGGCGCCGATGGCCGCCAGCAAGGACACGCCGATCAAGGAAACCCGCGCATTTATCCTGACCAACAATGGCTGGGTTCACGAACGCCTGTTTGGCAAGTAAGATCCCTGTCGGACCTGCAGGGGCTCGCGCCCCCTGCTCGTCCTGTAATGCGCCTCATGCATAACTCCACTAAAGGAACAATATTGGTACCACCCCGATCTGTACTAAGTGTCCCGCATCGGGCAGTAGAGCACAAAGTCGGCATGGGGATTTCAATGTGAAATATCCGATAATCCCCAGACCCGGATATTGTAATATCGCGTCCTCCAGAGCATCATATCGGTACGTTTCTCTACCTGTTCAAGCGAATTTGAATGCCTGCGCCTGCCACGCCACACCCACTGTTTGAAACCTACGCCCGCTTTGGCGAGCTCAATTTCAGCTCCTTGAAAGAAGAACTTCCTGCCATAGTGGACTATCTGGGGCAGTTTCCCGAGAAGACTCAGGCGCTCGAGGGTTATCGGGCCGTGCGCAGCTTTCTGAAGTCTTATGCCGGAAACGAAGCCACGTTCAACTCCTACCGCACACACGTAGAGCGGCTGTTGTTATGGACGCTGCTCAAGGCGGGGATTCCGCTGCTGGAGATGCGCCGCACTCACGCCGAAAGCTTCATGGAGTTCTGCCTGGCGCCGGATCCAGGCTGGATCGGGCCTGTTGTCAAATCACGCTTCAACCGCATTGGTGCGCGCAAGAAAACCGCCACTGATACTTACGTGTTGAACCCTGAATGGCGGCCATTCAGTCAGACCACTTCCAAGGAAGAACGCAAGCGTGCCAAGGAGCAGAACCGCCCTGCTCCGCCAGATGCTTACAAGATGGCCCAAGGATCTATCGCACAGGTCTTCGCGGTATGCGGCAGTTTTTTTCAGCACGCGATCGACGAGGGTTTTTGCGAGCAGAATCCGGTTCGGGCAGTGAAGCAAAAGAGCAAATACAAACAGCGCAATACTGATGGTCAGGACACACGAATCCTGACCTCGCTGCAGTGGGATTTCGTTCTGGAGACCGCCGAACAACTGGCCGCCGAAGACTCTAGATATGAGCGGACGCTGTTCATCGTGGCGACGATCTTCGCGATGTATCTGCGAGTATCTGACCTGGTCGGGCGTGACAACTGGCAGCCAACTATGGGTGATCTGCGCAAGGACAGCGCAGGCAACTGGTGGTACCACGTAGTCGGTAAAGGCAACAAGGCTGGTAAGATCAGCATACGTGACGACTACGTCGAGAATTATTTGAAGCGTTGGCGGCTGCACTTGGGATTGTCTCCCTTACCCGGCTTTCGCGAATCTACCCCTTTAATCGCCACACAAAGAGGCCGTGCCGGGCTCTCGGACCGGCATATCCGCGTGTTGTTGCAAGAGGTGTTCGATCGCGCCTTGGCACGCATGCAGGAAGAAGGCTGGGCGGACGAAGACATCGGCCGCCTGCGCGCCGCGTCGTTGCACTGGCTTCGGCACACCTCAGCGACGTTCGATGCGCCACATCGCGACATGAAGGATCTACAGGTGGATCTGCGGCATAATAGCCTGAGCACGACGCAGAACGTCTACTACAACTCCGAGGACGAGAAGCGCGCGTATTCCGTCAAGCGTCTACCAATGAAGGATCGCAACTAAGACCTGCTCATGGTTGAGCTGGTTTAATCTTCATTGCGGCGGCCCGCCGCAGTCCAAGACAGTGCCTTGGCCGGAACAAAGGCACTCTGTAGGGGCGGCCGCAAGAACTGAGTGCAACACCTCTACCTCAGGTAAGGTGCGGCGATGTCTTATACCGAACTCAGTATCGAAGAACGCATCACCATTCAAATCGGACAGCTCCGAGACCTCAGCCAGAGAGAGATTGCTCATCTGCTGGGGCGTAGTCCTTCCACGATCAGCCGCGAGTTGCGAAGAAATACCGCTCCCACCGGAAGCTATGCGGCCTGCGAGGCTCAAGCCCTTACTCGCGAACGTCGAAAGGTCTGCTGTCCGCCCAGAAAGCTGGTGCCGGGCAATGAACTGTTCGAACTGATTATCCTCTTGCTGCGAGAGCGCTTTTCTCCCGAGCAAATCGCGGGCAAGCTGCGCGTTATGAAAATCAATTTTGAAGAAGCCTACGTTTGCCGGGAAACGATCTACAACGCAATTTACGCACTGCCCGTGGGCGAGTTGCGCAAGGAGTTGATCCTGTGTCTGCGTCAAGGGAAAAGCACCCGCAGACCGCGCAGTGGCGGGGTTGACCGACGCGGCCAGATTCCCGACATGGTGAGCATTCACGTGCGTCCGCCCGAGATTGAAGACCGGCAAATGCCGGGCCACTGGGAAGGCGATCTGATCAAGGGCAAGGACAATGCCTCGGCGGTGGGCACGCTTGTTGAGCGCACCAGTGGTTATCTGATCCTGGTCAAAATGCGCGATGCCACTGCGACCTCGGCGGTCGAAGGTTTCAGCGCGGCGCTGAACAGCATGCCGCTGGAGGTGCGTAAAAGCATGACGTACGACCAGGGGCGTGAGATGGCCAAACACGCCGAACTGACCCAGAAGACGGGCGTGGCGATTTACTTTTGCGATCCGCACAGTCCGTGGCAGCGCGGCAGTAACGAGAACATCAACGGTTTGATCCGCCAATACCTGCCCAAGGGCACGGACTTGTCGAAGCACAGCCAGGAAGAGCTGGACGCTATTTCTTATCAGATGAACATTCGGCCTCGTAAGCGCTTCGGGTTTAAATGCCCGATTGAGGTCATTACGGAGGTGATGGGCATGTATCATGAGGCACCCCCTTCAATTCAATGACCGTGTTGCACTCGGTCCCTGCAACCGCCCAGAACGGCCTCTCCACTTTAGCAACGATAATTATTCCTCAGAATCGTTGTTCCTTACGTTGAAATACCGCCCGTTATAGCCGTCGAGCAGCTTTGCTAGCGCGGACGCGGTCAGTCATTGGGGGAGGGTCTTCATGCACTGGAACAGCTATGAACATCGACACAGTCGGATCCGCGTCGTGACGCCACATGAACGAAACAGTAGTCAGGATCAGGTGATCCTGGCACTGTGCCATGAGCTGGACAAAAAGGTCCGGCAAGCAAACCTGCAGCGCTGAATTGAGCCTATCTCTGAGCAATCGCCCCTGGAGACAATCCCCTATGTAGCAACCCAAGCGCCATTGCAGCTCCCACCATTGTCAAAAACGCCAGACAGGTGAATGAGAAAGCAAATCCGGCTGCGGTAGCAAGTACACCCGCCAACAAAGCACCTAGCCCGGTTCCCAGATCGAACGTTACATTCCATAAAACTGCAACCTTTGAAAGCCGCTCCGGACCACCCAGCCGAAAGGCGTAAACCAAAGAACAGCTCTGAATCCCGCCATAGGCGATGCCTAAAAGTATACTGCCGCTGAACAATGCCAGCATGGCGATGGACGCACTTGAGATTGACAAGCCCGCCGCCAGCGCAACCATGCCTCCCAACAGCACCGCACATAACCCGCTAAGCATGCCCAGCACGCTGTACCTGTCGCTGAGCACACCAAACCACCAGCGCGTCAGGGTGGCCAGGCCGGTCATGCACAGCAGCATGATCGCCGCCGAGGACGAGTCGCTGACAATCTGGCTGGCGAAGGTCAGCAGCGCCCCGCCGCTGCCGGTCACCAGCAGCAGGGTCAGCAAGGTCGGTGCGATCAGGCGCAGGGTGGAAACCTGCTGCGTGGCTGGGGACTCAGGCTGAGCAGGCTCCGGGAAGCGGCACTGGTCAATGTGCTGCCCGAGTGACCGCACCAGAAACAGGCCCAGCAGCGGCGCGCTGGCCAGCAGGGTCACCGCCAGGCTGCCCAAGTATTGCTCCATCACTGGAGCGGATGAGATCAGCAGCAACTGCGGCGAGGCAATCGCCAGACCATAGGCCCCCACCGCTGCACCGCGCCGGCTTGCCGGCACCAGCAGCGCCATGGCCGTGGCGCTACCGACGGTCAGAATGCCAAACCCCAGGCCGCGCACAGCGCTGGAAATCAGCAACGCCGCATAGCTTGAGGACAACACCTGCAACGTGGCCGGCACACCCAGGGCCAGCAGACCGAAGGCCAGCACCCGGGTCCAGCCAAAGCGTTTGATGGCTTTGTCCATCGACAGCTGGGCGAGGATGGTGAACACCATAAGTACGGTGGTCACACTGCCTGCTGCCGCTTCATTGGCGCCACGCTCGATAGCCCAGGCGGGCGACAGGGGCAGCAGGATGCTGAAGCTGGAAATGCCCAAGGTGACAATCGCCAGCAACGGGGCGACACCCTGGATACGGGTGACGGGTTGATGGGGAGAGTGCATTTCTGTGTTGGTTTGCATAGGTGTTTGCATGGGTGTCACTGTGCAGTAGGCCAGCCCGCTAGTGGTACCAGAAGCAAGCCCATCGCACCTGGCTTGAGTGGAGAAAAACAGATCAGATTCTGGAGAACACCAGGCTCAACCCTGCCCCGCCAAAGACCAAGGCGAGCGTGCCTTCAATCCAGCGTCGAGCCTTACGATAGGCCCGAACCATGGGGGCTGTTGAAAACAGCAGCGCATAACCACAGAAGATCGTGATGCTGAGTACTGCGCAGCCAGCCAGAATCACCACCACGGTGGCTGGTGATGCCTCGGGCCCCAGGCCAAGCGTCATGGTTGCAATCCAGCCCAGCAGCGCCTTGGGATTGCTCAAGTGCATCAGCAAGCCACGTTGGTATAGTTGCAAACCCGAAACCCGCTGTGCCTGTTCAGCTTGCCTGTTGGCCTCTTCGTCAGCTGTCAGCGCTGAGCGCGCCGCCTTGATGGCCAGGAAAAGCAGGTAGGCGCCGCCCAGAATCTTCAAGACCACAAGTGCTTGGGCATACTGTGTGAGCAATCCGGAAACGCCTGTAGCAGCCATCGCCCCCCAGAAAAACGAACCACTGATCACCCCAGCCGCCAGCAGCAACGCTGAGGCCCGGCCCTGATGCATCGCGACGCTCATGATGCGCATGTTGCTTGGCCCTGGACTGGCAGCCCCCACGATATAGGCGGTGAACACTAGCAAAAGATGGTGAGAGTCGAACATCGGTATCAAAGCCTCAGGTTCAGGGGCAAAACAACATTGGTCATGCAACCAGTCATAACGTGGTCGGTCCCGGCATCAACTCATAGGGAGGCTCCCAACCGGGCATGGCCTGGATCCGCGTTTTCCAGGCCTGGATATTGGGAAAGTCGTTCATATTCATACCAGTGTCTTCCGGCATGAATACATAGCCCGCCAATGAGAGGTCAGCAATGGTCAAACGCTTCCCCACCAAGAACGGCGTATTGGCCAGATGCTGATCAACGATCTGATACGCAGAAACGGCGCGCTCGCGAAGGAATCGGGTGACGTCAGTGTCACCGGTTTTCT
Source organism: Pseudomonas sp. 3A(2025) (assembly GCF_054589175.1). Lineage (NCBI taxonomy): Bacteria > Pseudomonadati > Pseudomonadota > Gammaproteobacteria > Pseudomonadales > Pseudomonadaceae > Pseudomonas > Pseudomonas sp. 3A(2025). The sequence goes on from NZ_BAAILM010000048.1 coordinate 208,108, forward strand.
GCACACCGTACAAAAAGCGCAGGGTGGCGTAGTAGCTGGTGAACTTGTGATTATCGAACAACATCCAGCGCCAGATCTCCTGACGTTCTTCCGGAGAATGAGCTGCAAATTGGCCAGTGGTTTCGGCCAAATAATCCAGAATCAATGCGGATTGAGTGAGCTTCTGACCACGGTGTTCCAGCACCGGCACCTCACCTTGTTCGTTCACCGCTTCTCGCCACACCTGGGTTTTGGTTTCGCCGTGAAGGTAGTCGACAAACACTGGCTGCCAGTTCTGGTGCGACAACGCAAGATACAGCGCGACTTTGTAAGCGTTACCGGACAGTGCGAAGCAATGAAGTTTGTATTCGGACATTCTCGAATCCTGAGGTGTCAGACAGATGGACGGTTGCATCCTGCTCGTTGTATTTGCAGAGCGAAGCGAATATGAGGAGATCACAAAGAATAAACTAGGTCAAAGAAATTATTGGCCTATGCCATTAATTCGGTTCTGTGTACACTCCTTCGCCCGCCTCCATAGCTCCGCCGGCAGCCGGCGGAGTAGGCAACATATCGGGATCAGCAGTAGACCAATGATTTATCTCCTGTGGCTTCTTCCAACTTTTATCGTGGCCAGCGCCATTGGCTGCGGGCGGCTTACCGCTTCAAACTCTGCTTTTCTGGGAGTGCTGACCGCCATCCCCGTGGCGATCTTCAGCGGGCCACACGCGTTTGGCCTGACCGAACTGAGCAGTGCCCTGAGCAGGGGCTCATGGATCGGTATGACCATCGTTCCTTACATCCTCGGCGGGCTGATTTTCTGGCAAATCGCCATGAGCAAACCTGCAGGCATGGCTGTACAAAGTCCCGCCCTTGAGGCCGGGACCACTGTGCTGCGGCGTAGAACCGCCTTCTTTGCCTGTTTCCTGATCGGCCCTTTTGCCGAGTCCGCCACCGGCTTCGGCGTCGGCATGCTCGGCACTGTCGCGCTGCTGCGTGGCATGCGGCTCGCCCCTGTGCATCTGATGATTTTCGCCCTGCTTAGCCAGACGTTTATTCCCTGGGGAGCAATGGGCAGCGGGACGATACTCGCAGCAGCCTACGCCCGCATGTCGCCGTCCGATCTGGGTGTATACTCGGTGATTCCTGTTTCGCTACTGATGATCATCTGGTTGCCGCTTTTCTGGCGCACAGCAGCAAATGCCGGCATGGCAGCTTCACGAACAGAATGCCTGCGTGAAGCACTGTGGATGATCGGCACCCTGGTGCTTCTGGCCATGGCAACAGACTGTCTGGGGCCTGAGACCGGCTTGTTGGCCGCCTTCGGACCGTTGATCCTCTTGCGCTTCCTCAGCGACAGGAAACCGGATAGCCAGCAAGCCCTGAACGCCCTGGTTGCCGCCATGCCTTATATCGTTCTGGTGGCTGGTCTTGTAGCATCCCGGCTGCTGCCTGACTTCAGGACACTACTCACCTCACTGGGCAAGGTCGCCCCTTATGACGACCTGCCAAAATGGTCGCCCCTGTTCCATGCCGGGTCATGGCTCATTGGCGGAGCCTTGATGACTGCTGCTATCAAAGGCACGCTCCTACAGTTGCCAAAAGAGCTGCAAACGGCTTGGAAGACCGGCAAGCAGGCAGTGCTGACGGTTTTTCTGTTCGCCATGCTGGCAGAGGTTCTGACAGCTGCGGGCATCTCGCACGCGTTCGCTCAAGGCATGTTCGACACCCTGCAGACTTCAGCCGTACTGTTGACGCCAATCACCTCCGCTGCATTTGGCATTCTGGCCAACAGTGGCAATGCACCGAACAGCCTGTTCATGCCGTCACAGTATGCCTTGGCGGTCCAGGCAGGCCTGAGCATCCCGGCACTGGCCGCGCTGCAGCACACCTCTGGTACCTGCATGGGGTTGTTCTCGCCGGTCAGGATGTCCATTGCTGCCGGCCTCTGCGTAGGCCACAACCATGAGCGGGCGGTATATCGCTTGCTGCTACCTTGTGCAGTCGGTTGCCTCACCCTGTTCATACTCTTGGCATTGTTGGTCAGCCATTCCTGATTTCATCCAGGCGCTGAATGGTATCGGCACAAAGAAACGTTTCAACCAGCTTCACCCAATAACTGGCTGCAACCCCAAGGCACTGATCATTAAAGTCGTACTTGGGGTTGTGAACCATACAACCGCCTTCCCCGTCGCCGTTGCCAATGAAGAAGTAACAGCCTGGCCGCTGCTCCAGCATCACGGCAAAGTCTTCACTTGCCGCCACCGGAACCATCTGCTCGATCACACCATCCGTCCCCGCCCAGTCCAGCGCCACCTGCTTAGCAAAACGAGTGAACCCTGCATGGTTGATGACCGGTGGCAACGACTCCCCTGCTACCAGCTCGACACTCACCTGCGCACCAAACGCTGCGCCCTGTGCCTGGGCAAGAACTTCGATGCGTTGCAGCAACGATTGGCGAATTTCCGGGCGCAGGGCCCTGACACACAGTTGCAGTTCAGTCTTGGCCGGAATCACATTCGGCGCGTCTCCGGCATGAAATGAACCCACGGTGATCACTGCTGTTTCGAAAGGATTGGTGTTACGCGATACGATGCTCTGTAACCCCACGACGATTGAGCTGCCCACCACGATCGGATCAATGGCCTCGTGCGGCATGCCGCCATGTCCACCTACCCCGGTTATGACAATACGTAATGTATCGGTAGAGGCCATGAACGGTCCCGGAAGAAAGCCAAGCTTGCCTGTGGCAAGCCCAGGCATGTTGTGCAGTCCGAAAATGGCATCGCAGGGAAAGCGCTCGAACAGGCCGTCATCGAGCATACGCTGGGCGCCGCCATCGACTTCCTCGGCAGGTTGAAAGATGACGACCAGGGTACCGTCGAAATTTCGGCTCTCTGCCAGATGCCTGCTCGCCGCCAGCAGAATTGCAGTGTGTCCATCATGCCCACAGGCATGCATCACGCCGCTGTGCTGGCTGGCGTAGTCAAGCCCGGTCTGCTCTTGAATGGGCAGTGCATCCATATCAGCCCGTATCCCGATCATGCCGCCACCCCGCCCTTGGCGAAGTGTTCCCACTACCCCGGTGCCACCTATGCCGCGATGCGTCTCATAACCCCAAGCTTGCAGGTAATTCGCAACCAGCTCAGCCGTTGCGAACTCTTGCATCCCGATTTCAGGGTGAGCATGCAGATGGTGACGGATGGCGATCATTTCAGTCAGATTGGCAGCGATGCCGGGCAACACGTTCTTGGTGCTCATGAAACAGTCCTTATAATAATTATTACCTATCTATCGAGCGGGGACTGCTAGGCAAAATTAGAAAGCTGCATCTAGTCATAGCCACGCAAATAGCAATACGGAATATCCAACCAAGCCAGGCTTTTTTCAGGCCCCCAAGTGAAAATCCTACACCACCTCAGAGCACCTTAAATATGGCAATATGCTCTGCCGCACGAGCAAATTGATCAAACTTGCAATCCATTTGATAATTGACCTGACGCTGTTTTTTCATGCCCCAAGAAAACAGGCCTGCTCAACACTAATTCCACCTCCGGAACCTGATCAAAATAGCCGCACCAAGTAGCACCTTGCTCAAAACAAGAAGCACATTGGCCTATTCGACTGCCTGATCTCATTCGCTATCCTGCGACAGTAAATGCCCTGACCAGGCCCCACTCCATCAGGTGGCCGCAAATATGCAGCCTCCTGATGGCTCCCTGCTTGCAACTACTTACAATTCCAAGGCGAGAGGCATGAAGCACGACCTTACTAATCATCTGGATGATGAGCACTCTTTAAAAAGAAACCTGAGCAATCGACATATTCAGTTGATTGCCATCGGCGGTGCCATTGGCAGCGGCCTGTTCATGGGTTCAGGTAAAACCATCAGCGTGTCCGGCACGTCGATTATTCTGACCTACGCGATCATTGGCTGTTTCATGTTCTTTGTCATGCGTGCCATGGGAGAAATTCTGCTTTCAGACCTGAAGCATAAGACCTTCACCGAATTCTGCACCTCGTATATTGGCCCGTGGGCCGGTTACTTCATTGGTTGGTCGTACTGGCTGGCCTGGGTCGTGGTGGCCATTGCTGACTGCACAGTGATCACCGGCTATATGAGATTCTGGTTTCCAGACATCCCGATCTGGGCGCCCGCTTTTGGTGTGCTGGCAATACTGTTCTCACTCAACCTGTTTGCTGTCAGGTTGTTTGGTGAAGTGGAGTTCTGGTTTGCGCTGATCAAAGTGATCGCCATCATTGCCCTGATTGTGACCGGCCTGGTGATGATCAGCCTGTCGCATACCTCTCCACAGGGCGTCGTGGCCTCTGTGAGCCATCTCACTGAAAACGGTGTGATGTTCCCCTACGGGATCAGTGGATTTTTTGCCGGGTTTCAAATCGCCATTTTCTCCTTCGCCGGCGTGGAGTTAATCGGTACGACCGCCGCCGAAAGCCGCGATCCGCACAAGACGCTGCCGAAGGCGATCAACTCGGTGCCGCTTCGGGTCATCATTTTCTATGTGCTGGCATTGGGTTGCATCATTTCGGTTTCTTCTTGGGCAAAAATCAACCCGGAACAAAGTCCATTCGTGCAGGTGTTCCTCATGGCAGGCCTGCCTGCTGCGGCTGGGCTGATCAACCTGGTGGTCCTCACCTCAGCCATGTCTGCAGCCAATAGCGGAGTCTTCGCGACCAGCCGTATGATCTACAGCCTCTCTGACAAAGACCAGGCCCCTGGGCTGTTCAAGGTACTTTCCGGCTCGGCCATTCCAGTCAGGGGCCTGGTCTTTTCCTGCCTGTGCATGGCAATGGGCCTGGTGGTCCTGTTCATCATTCCGGAAGTGATGAAGGCGTTCACGGTGCTGACCACCATCTCGGCCATTCTGTTCGTCTTTGCCTGGGCAATGACGGTCGTGGCGTATATCCGCTACCGGAGGATCGACCCACAGTTGCACAAAGCCTCGCGCTTCAAAATGCCTGGCGGGCTGATCATGTCTTGGGCAGTGCTGGCGTTTTTTGCGTTCGTTATCGTGCTGCTGGCACTGGAGCCAGACACCTTGCAGGCCATGATCTGCATGCCAATCTGGTTCGCCATTCTGACCGTCGCTTGGCTGAAGAAGGTCCGGCATGGCCAGCGAACTGCTCTAGTACAGCCTCGCTGACACAGACAAGGCTGTCGGGCCCAGGCCCGGCAGCCTATGTATCCTCAGGCAGTAACTAAATAAGCGTGTTCAAGACAAAAGTGGTTACCGTGTTGTCGACCCCGGGCATGGCTGCAATAGCTTTCCAAACAGCATGAACCTGTTCCGGGTGTGCTGCCTCGATCCTGACCATCAGATCGAACTCGCCACTCATGACCTCACACAGGGTCACTTGCGCGATAGCCTTCAACGAGCGGATCACATCATTGCCCCGCATACGATCATGTCGGTACACAAAGATGATGGCACTGATCGGCACTGCAGCTCTCCGGCCTTCACCCATGCAGATGGTGTATCCCTCAATAGCCCCATCGCGCTCCATACGTTCAATACGCTGACGAACCGCATTGCGGGACAGGTTAACCCTGCCCCCCAGTTCAGCGTGGGAAATCCTGGCATTGGCCACCAATTCAGCAAGAATACGCTCATCCTGTGGGTCGAGCAGCCGCTTCATGGCATCCCCCTACAAGCCACAAATGAATCGGGACAAGCCATCGAGATCACCCTTGTTCAACACGGTGTGGTCAACATTAGGAACGGCAACTGCCGGCACTTCTGCGTTCCATATGCCAAGATCGGCCAACACCTGGGCAGACTTGGACGGCGCAAGCTGGGCCAATGTGACCATCGGACTTGAGATGCTGCGCCTGTGCAGTCTGGCCGCCAAGGCTCCGGTAGCGGTTTGCGGATCAACTGCGACCCCAGCCTCACGATACAGCGCAAGCAACTCTTCCTTCACCTGAGCGTCGGCCACTGCGTAGGAATCAAACAACATCCTGGCCTGTAACCATTGTTTGTTGTCGATACTGAGCTGGCCAGACGCCTCAAACCTACTCATTAATTGCGCCACACCAGCACCGTTGTGTTCGTAGAGCTCCCATATAAACCTTTCCAGGTTGGAAAAGACGGAAAAGTCCATCGCTGGTGAAAGCGAGTGGCTGGAGTGGCTGATTTCGCCAATGGCATAGGTATTACGGTTGATAAACCGGTGCAGTGCATCGTTGGAGTTGGTCGATACGATTACCTGGTTGATCGGCAAACCCATTTTCTGCGCAATGTAGCAGGCATAGATTTCAGCGAAGCTGGCGCCCGGAATGCTGAAACCGATGGGTCGCACACCACCACCGAGCTGCAGCGCGCTGTAGAAGAAAAAACTGATCTGCGCCAGCACGCCAACCCAGTTGGTGGAGTTGAAGCTGACAGCCATGGCCTGCTCGTTTGGCCAGGTCCTGAGCACCTGCGACACCAGCGTCTGGCAATCGTCAAAACTGCCTTCGATTTCCAGCAGATGAATGCGCCCAGAGCGCGTGGCAAACAAACCACTGAGCCGGTCCGGTGGCACCCCGTCGCTGGGATACAGCACTACCAATTGGACATCATCGATAGGCCTGAACGCCTCAATGGCCGCGAGTCCGGTATCGCCGTTTGTCGCACCGATCACCACTGCCTTGTCGGAACTGCCCATAAAGTGATTCACCAACCGACATTGGAGCTGCGCCGCAAAATCCTTGGAAGCCTGGGTAGGCCCGTGGTGCAGTTGCAGCACCCATTCGTTCTGGCCGATCTGCTGCAACGGGGCAACAGCCCGATGGGCAAAGTCGTGGTAACACTCTTTGAGCAACCCCTTGAGCGCCAGGCTATCAATCTCATCGCCAATGAACGGTGCGATGACCCGAAAAGCCAACTCATCGAAAGGCAACCAGGACCAACTGGCGATTTCCTCACTGCTGAAGTGGGGCAGATCCCTAGGCACATAAAGCCCACCATCTGCCGCCAGACCAGACAGGATCACATCCCGGAAGCTGGCTGATATCGCAGAACCACGGGTGCTGACGTAGTCCATAATGACTCCGAATAGATAATTGAGTTGCGTTCATGGTCGTACCGACGCATCGAAACAGCCACAGCGGTCAACGTTCACCTTAGGCAGGCACGCCGTAATACAGAACAAGTCACCTTGCACTTTTTGCTGAGCAGACTGCGCGTCTTCAAGCATTTCGCTCGCATGTCTGATTTTCGGCAGTGACAAAAAAGGCCGCTTGACGGCGGCCTCCCTGGTCATCTGATCCGTATCACGCAGCAGAAGAAAGCTTCATTAGCAATAGCCCACCAATGATCATGATTGCCGCCACGATCCTCATTGCCCCTGCGGGCTCCCCGAGGAAAGTAATACCGGCCAGAAAAGCACCTACTGCACCAATTCCTGTCCAGATGGTATAAGCCGTGCCCAACGGCAGACTTTTCATCGAGTATGACAGCAGCACAAAACTGGCAATCACCGTCACGATAGTGACCGTCGAGGCTCCAAGCTTGGTGAAACCCTCCGACTGCTTCATCGAGAATGCCCAAACCACTTCCAGAATTCCCGCAATAACCAGACTTACCCAAGCCATGAATAACCCTCTTTAGAGGCCGGGTCGTCCCGGCGAATCAAGCCCTTGGCAAGGGGTCGTCCCCTTGGGCAGTTTGCAGGCTGCAGCAGGTCGCCTCAGGCCTCGATCAGTTCGCTGGTGACCACGGCTTCCGGCATCATCTCCTTCAAGCCGGACACCAGCTCATCAGCGGCAGCATTCAGGGCTTCAATCGGCATTTCCGGCAAGCTTTCGAGAATGAACCACATTTTCTGCGCCGTTGCGTCAAGCCGGGTACGTACGCCCTGGCGCCAGTTCCAGCGGCGGCAGGTCACGCCCTGCTCGTCGCGCCAAATGACCTCGCCAACATCGGGAGATTCGTTGGCCGGTTCACCATTGTTCATGGTGTCGAACACCTCGGTTCCATCTGCAACAGTCAAGCGCGGCATGCCCACGTAGGCCGCAAAATTCTCGCCGCCCACAGGAATGGCATATTTGATGCTGATCGCGTTGTACAGATCGACCACCGGGTCGATGACCGGCAATTTGCTGTCTTTCAGGACCCGTTTGAGCAAGGCCTGTGCAGAACACGGTGTGCGTTGCGGCTTGGAGCCGAACTTGCGAAACGTTTCAGCCCAGGCCAGAAGATGCGCCTCGGCCCATTCAAAGGGCTGGGTGGTGACCGCTTGACATGCTTGCTGCATGACCTGCTCTGCAACTTCCGGGTTAACGATGGGTGCTGCTTCAACGACAACACTGATTGCACGAAACCCAGGCGCCAGTTCTCTAACCCGAGGGTCAATTGACGGATGTACCGAAAGCATTAGAAAATCTCTCACTGACCAATTTAGTGCATTTTAATGACCAATGACCAAAACAGTCAATATAACGACCGATTCGGGCGCTGATATCCATCAAGTTAGCGAGGCCGTTTCCCGACGCTTGAGAGAAGAACGCAAGCAGAAAAAACTGTCGCTGGACGAACTTGCCCGTCGTGCCGGAGTGAGTAAAGGCATGGTGGTGGAGATAGAAAATTGCAATGCCAACCCCAGCATTGCCATTCTTTGCAAGATCGCCGCCGCCCTGGGATTATCGGTAGCCGATATCGTTAATGTGGCGAGCGCCCCACCGGCGCGCCTGATTCAGGCCGAAGAAATACCGACACTCTGGACCGGCCCGCTGGGCGGTACGGCGCGACTGCTGGTTGGCACCAGCGGTCCCGACATGATTGAACTGTGGCGCTGGCAGTTGAAGCCCGGCGAAGTGTTCGAATCCAGCGGACATCCGGCTGGTACTCGGGAACTATTTCATGTTGAGCACGGCACACTGAAGATTATCGTCGACACCAGTGAGTTGATCATTCCCCAAGGCTGCTCGGCCCTCGCCAGAACTGACACTGCGCACCAATACATCAATCCTGGACAGGAAGATCTGCTGTTCACCATGACCGTTGCAGAACTTCATCGCTGACCCCATAAAAAAGGCCTCCCTTTCAAGGAGGCCAAGGAGGGATAGCCTGAAGAGCAAATTAACGTGTTCGTGGTTATTTAGGGAACGTCTCTGCCAGCGCAGCGCTGATATCGTTGATCACATCATCAGCATCTTCCAGACCGACGGAAAGACGCAGATGCCCATACTGCAGAAACTCGGCTGGATAGTGCTCGGACCCACCGCGTGCCTCAGGCCCAACGTGCACAATCAGTGACTCATCGTGGCCAATCGAAACGGCCGAAGTAATCACCTTCAGGTTGGCAACGAAGCGGTTCTGTGCTGCCGAGTCTCCCTCTACAGCAAATGCCATGACTGCACCGTAGCCCTTGTTTTCGAACTGACGACGGGCCAGCTCATGTTGCGGATGGGAAGGCAGCCCTGGGTAATAGACATACGCAATGCGCTGGTCATTCTCGAGAAACGTCGCAACTTTCTCAGCTGTCGCCAAGTGCTGGCGAATTCGCAATGGCAGCGTCACCGAGCCGCGCATGATCAGCCAGGCGTTGAATGGAGAGATGACCGCACCCAGGTCAACGAGCGCATCGTGCTTTATCTTGCCAATCAATTCGTTGCTGCCAATGACCACACCACCCATGGCGTCACCATGGCCATTGATGTACTTGGTCAGCGAGTGCACCACTAAGTCAGCACCTTTTTTCAAGGCATGGAAGAAAGGCGGCGGAGTAAAGGTGGCGTCCACTGACAGCAGTGCACCGTGCGCCTTGGCCAGCTCGGCCAAGGCCTGGATATCTGCTACCTTGGTTGTCGGGTTGCCAATGGACTCGGTGTGGATGAGCTTCGTATTGGGTTTTATCGCCTTGCGAACCGCGTCCAGATCGCCCATGTTCACGAAGGTTGCCTGGATGCCATAGCGTTCCGGCAGCAGCTCGGCGAACAATCGCCAGACGGCTTCGTAGGTCACATCCCCGACAACAATGTGATCGCCGCTTTTAAGGAAGGTGAAGAACACCGCGTGCAGGGCAGCAACACCGGTGGCAAAGGCTGCAGCCGCTTCACCGCCCTCGATGGCCGCCAGCTTCTTCTCCAGGCATACCTGGTTATGCCCGGCGTTTCGGGTGTAGACCAGCCCGTCCGGACTTGACCAGTCCATATCCTCCGGGTCCTCAGGCAGGCGGTAGGAGTTGGCCATGATCAACGGGGTACGCACTGCCCCTGTAGTGGCATCCATTACGTTGCCACCATGAACAGCCTGGCTGCCCACTCCCAGAGTGGCCAGATTCTCTTTGTCAGGACGCATCTATATACCCTCTCGCTTATCGGACTTGTTGTAGTTGCGGACCGTCGTGATGGTCCACTGGTGAATGCGCTGGCTGAGCGGAAACAAGGTTCTGGTTGGCATCGAACACCCGCCGCCCTTGGGCAATAGCCTGGATACGCCCCCGCACCCGGTACCAGCCGAATACCAGGACGGCAGCGAATAGAGGCGTTGAAGCAGCCGAGTAAGTCCCCACCGGGTAATCACAGGCAATAAGGACAAACACCAGAACAAAGAACGCCAGGGTCGCGTAGCCGCTGTAGGGTGCAAACTTCATCCGGAAGTTAGGCCGGTCCATCACCCCCTGCTCAGACAACTTATAGAGTTTCAGTTGGCAGAGAATGATGACGCCCCAGGCTCCCAGCATCAGAATCGCGGTTAGCGACATAGCAATTTCAAACGCCTGGCCAGGTAAAAAGGCATTCATGGCCACCCCCGCCAGCGAGGCAATGGTGGTAAACATGATCCCGGCAAACGGGACGCCCCGGCTGTTCATTTTTACCAGGAACGGCGGTGCCGATCCGGTGACCGCCAAAGAGCGCAGAATGCGACCAGTGGTGTAGATGCCTGCATTGAGTGACGAGATGGCAGCGGTGAACAGCACCATGTTCATGATCGCATCTGCACCTTGAACACCAATAGCACCGAAGAAGGTCACCAGCGGGCTTACACCAGGAACATAAGCCGTATTGGGCATGAGCAGCGACAGCAACAGCACTGTGCCCACGTAGAACACCACGATGCGAAACACCACGGCGCGGATGGCCCTGGGCATTACGCGCTCGACGTCCTTGGCCTCTCCCGCTGCGGTGCCGACCAGCTCGATACTGCCGTAGGCGAATACGACACCCTGTATCAATATGACTGCCGGCATCACCCCATAGGGGAACCAGCCGCCATGATCAGCGATAAGTTGAAAGCCCGGTGTGTGGCCAGCAATGGGCGTACCGAACACCACCATATAGACGCCGACACACAGAAAGGTCACCAGCGCAGCGACCTTGAAGAAGGCAAACCAGAACTCGAGCTCACCAAAGATCTTCACTGAAACCAGATTGATCGTAGTGATGATGACCAGTACACCCAAAGCCGAGGCCCACTGCGGAACGTCCCCGAGAAAGGGCACGTAGGCCTTGAAGAAATTGAGGTACAGCGCAGTCGCTGTCAGTTCAGCGATCGCGACGGTCACCCAATTGGTCCAGTACATCCAGCCAGCTGCATAAGCCAGCTTTTCACCATAAAACTCTCTGGCGTAGGAAACAAAAGACCCGGTGGACGGGCGATGCAATACCAGTTCACCCAAGGCACGAATAATGAACCAGGCAAACACACCACAGACCGCAAAGGAAAAAACCAGAGAAGGTCCTGCCTCGGACAATCGCGCTCCAGCACCAAGAAACAACCCGCTGCCGACCGCGCCGCCAATGGCGATCATTTGAATCTGTCGGGCACGCAACGTCTTCTTGTAACCGGCGTCCTCGACCCCTACATATTTTTCTTTTTTTGCGCACGCCAAATCCGCCTGAACAGGCTCGCGCTCACTAATACTCATACGCTCTTACCTTGTTATTGTATTGCAACAGGGTTCCGCCAGCCGGCGAAACCCTGTTCAAGCCGCATGACTGAGTAACAACAGCCTGGAGTTAAACGCTTGGGCCGTTAAGACAAACGACCTTGGGTTGCGTCATATCTTCATAAGCGAACCGCACGCCTTCGCGTCCCATGCTTCCATACTTGAACCCGCCAAACGGCATGGCATCAAAGCGGTAGTCCGAAGAGTCATTGATCATCACACCGCCTGCTTCCAGCAAACGGGCTGCTTTCATGGCTGTATTCAGGTTGCTGGTGAAAATGCCGGCGTGCAGGCTGTACTCAGGCTCGTTAGCCAGCATCAGCGCATCTTCCAGGGTGCCAACTTTCTGCAAGATCACGATGGGGCTGAACACTTCCTCCTGCCAGATCCTGCAATCGAAGTTGACGTTCTCCAGCACAGTGGGAGAAAACAACGATCCTTTGCGCTCGTTACCGAGCAGCAGGGTTGCACCCTGATCTATTGCTTCATTCACAGAGGCCTGGGCGCGCTTGGCAGCAGCTTCGGAAATCATTGGCCCGACATCAGTACGTTCATCTGCTTGGTTACCCACTACCAACGCACGTGACTGCTCGACAAATTTTTCCTTGAATGCTTCGTACAGGCTGCTTTCGATCAGGATCCGCTGGGTGCCAATGCAGTTTTGCCCCGCTGCCCAGTAAGCCCCCGATACGCAAGACTCGACGGTGGTATCCAGATCACAGTCTGCCATGACGATGACCGGCGCATTGCCGCCCAGATCCATCGCCATTTTCTTCAAACCGGCTGTACGGGTGATCTGCTCACCAGTGACAAAACCGCCAGTGAACGAAATCATACGGACTGCCCGGTGCGCGACCAGAGCCTTGCCCAATTCGGCATCACCTGTGGCGACCGAAACCACCTCGTGAGGAAGGCCGGCCTCGTTCAGGCAACTCACCAGCTTCACCGCCGACAGCGGAGTAAGTTCCGAAGGTTTCAAGACGACCGAGTTGCCTCCGGCAATGGCCGGCCCCAATTTATGGGCCACCAGATTGAGCGGGTCGTTGTAAGGAGTGATCGCCAGAATCACGCCCAGAGGTTCACGGGTGAACCAGCCTTGGCGCGACTCGGAACCAACATAGGCGTCGAAAGGCACAATCTCCCCGGCATTGCGCTTGGCCTCTTCAGCTGACAACTTCAAGGTATTGACGCAGCGCAGTACCTCCTTACGCGCCTGGCGAATGGTCTTGCCTGACTCTGCCGAAATCAGCTGGGCAAACTCTTCCTTGTCTTTTTCCACCAGCGCAGCAGTGTGCTCAAGGATACGAGAGCGCTCGGCCCGCGACAGATTGCGCGCAATCACTGCGCCATGCTTGGCCGCTTCGATAAGAACATGAGCCGCTGTCGCCGGAACCTTGGTAACTTCGCCAATGGCTGCTCCATCAAAAGGGTTGAACACCGTGATCTCTTCGTGATTCGCGGTAAGTGCCAGACTCAAACTGTTCATATCAGAGCACCTGTTTGGTTTTTTTCTTGTGGATGCTGATGATGTCGGAGAGCAAGGCGTAGGCCGTTTCGATACGACCCGCACCGGCGCCGACGACCGTCACAGGGCCCAGCAAGCCTGTCTCGAAGGTCACTGCGTTGGTGGCGCCGCTGACTCCGGCCAGGGCATCGGAGACTGGCAGCAACTGCGGGCTGACCGAGGCGGTAACGGCGCCACAAGCACTGCGCTGGGCACTGCCGATCAGCTTCCAGCGCGACTCTTTACTGGCTGCAGCCTGAATATCCTGGGCGGTGATAGCAGAAATACCGTCACACTCGACATCGCTCGGCGTCAGCTTGGCGCCCAGCAGCTCATTGGCAAGAATCACGACCTTCAGACGCACATCGTGACCTTCAACGTCCGCAGTAGGATCAGCTTCGGCGTACCCCAGCTCCTGCGCCTTGGCCAGGGCATCACTGAAGTCCAGACCAGCTTGCATATTGCTCAGGATGAAGTTGGACGTGCCATTGAGAATGCCCTTGAACCCGGTGATCTCCGAGCCTGCCAGTGTCTCCTGCGCCAGACGAATGACTGGCGTGCCACTCATGACCGCGCCTTCGAACTCGAATGCTGAACCTGTCTCGGCAGCCAGTTTTTTCAAGGACGCCGCATGCAGTGCAACCGGCCCCTTGTTGGTGGTCACGACACTGATGCCCTTCTCCAGCGCCCAGCGGCAGAACGTCGTGGCAGGCTCACCATCTACCGGGTTGGTGAAGGTCGCTTCTGCAACGATGTCGGCACCCGAGAAGCGGATGACTGTTTCATTGGCCGGCTCGGCATTGCCGTTCTCGAGCTTGGAAAAGGCCCCTTTTTCGGCCGGCGTCGCCACGAGTTGCCGAGCATCAAGCCCCTCCTTGCCAATGACCGACCCCAAGAAAATGTCACTGACACCTACGATTTTCAGGGTGAAGCCCAACGTCTGTGCCCACTCGTCATTCTTCTCGGCGACCAGTTGAGCCAGGGCGCGATTCACGCCACCAAAACCCAGCAAAGCAAGTTTGTATTCAGTCACAGCAACGGCCTCATTTTGTTGTTTATCATTGAGACAAATCGTATGCCGCATCCCTGCTCAACCGAATATGCCAATCGGATCAATCTGACTGGCAGAATGCTCGTAGTTCATGCCACTTTGCACCCCGACTTACTTGGTCGTCGAAAGAACAAAAGTGGTCATTGTATTGATCACGCCTGGCAGGTTTGAAATATCCGTCCAGACCTTGTTGATACGGTCAGGTGAAAGGGCTTCTACCGTCAGTACGATATCCAGATCACCACTCATGACATTACACGAGACCACTTCAGGCATTGCTACCACGGATCGTACAACCTCCGAACCTCGCATGCGGTCTTGCCGATACACAAATACCAGTGCCCGGATCGGAGGGTATTCATTGGCCATGACCCCCTTGACGATGGTATAGCCTTTTATATGGCCGTCACGCTCGAGACGCTCGATCCTCAATCGAACGGCATTGCGTGACAGATTAACTTTCTGGGCAATATCGTTATGCGCCAGACGCGAGTTTTTTGTCAGTTCTTCGATGATCCGCTCATCAATCTTGTCCAAAGTGCGCTTCATCGCCACCTCCGGATCGCGTCAGGCAATCACTCATATAGCAAACTCTTGTCCTTCTTCTGCTGGAGAAGGGCAGCCGCGGCCACCCTCCCCAGAAACGTCACTCCAGACCACCTTCAACCTTGTTCAACGAGAGCATAGAGCTGCCCGCTGCACAGCGGCACGAGTCAGCCTCATACAATTGACCATAAAAGTCAATATATCGACCGATTTTGAGAATTATTTGCAACAGAGGCATTGCCAGGAAGTAGCGTGTCTACTCCCTGACCTGGACGTCAGGCGAAGGCGCCGTCAGTCAACTCAACTCAAGCTCGTCGATGAGTGCTGCCAATTTCTGACGGATGATCCCGTCAGCGCTTCTGAGCGGTAATGGTA
The DNA here is from genome assembly GCF_054589175.1 of Pseudomonas sp. 3A(2025). Taxonomy (NCBI): domain Bacteria; kingdom Pseudomonadati; phylum Pseudomonadota; class Gammaproteobacteria; order Pseudomonadales; family Pseudomonadaceae; genus Pseudomonas; species Pseudomonas sp. 3A(2025). Next base: position 223,458 of record NZ_BAAILM010000048.1, read on the forward strand.
GACAGTTGGCTTCCACCAATCCTTGTAGTTCGGCTGCCGCCGCCACCACGCGCAAGCTGCCACCGCACTGTTCGAAGAGATCCCAGAGTGGCTGCAGACGCATGGACAAACGTGTGGCCTCAGCGGTATAGCCTTCAAGGGCTGCCCGGGTCATTTCCTGGGCCGTTTTCGGAAACAATCCGCCCATGACCGAATACCATGCCTCGCAACCGGCATTCAGCCCGACAGCCGCAAGAGAGTCACCACTGACCCCGATCGTGACGCACTCTGGCACCAGGGCTCGCAGCCGCTCGACACGCTCGCGAGCCTGTGCTGGCGCGACGGGTACGCCAGGGATCTTGATAGAACGAACATTGGGCAGGTGGGCAATCCGACCGTGCAGCTCATCAGAAAACTCGAAGTGTGTTGTGCCTGGATTGTCGTACACACACATCGGCACTGATAGATGCCGACTTACAGTCTTATAGAAATCGTAGACCTCATCGTCTTTCAGCTTCTGATAAGACACCGGCGCCAACAGCACCCCTTTCACGCCTGCTTTCTGCGCATCTTCTGCAAAGTCCAGCACATCCCGGGTCCGTAACCCGCCAATACTGACCATCACCGGAATCTGGCCGGCAGTCTGCACCGCCAGTTGCGCAACCTTGGCTCTTTCGGCACGTGACAGGTAGGCATAGCTGCCTGTCGACCCCAAGGCCCCGATCGAGTCCACCTCTGCCCACACCAGGCGCGAAACCAGGCGTACAAACGAAGCCTCATCCACTCGGGATTCATTCATGGGGGTCAATGGGAATGCACTGAGTCCTGTAAACATTTCTTCAATCTCCTATTAATGGGCAATAAAATTCGGCACGAACGAAGCTGCTCCACCCAATCGGTAGAGGACAAAACAGGTACTGGTAAACCAGATGACGGAGCGCTGAAGGAGGTGTGCTCAACGCGAGACTGCGGTGATACTCCTTCAGGGTTTCTACCTGCCACCAAGGCGCGGTAGAATTGTCATACCATCAAGAATACATTGGCATAGGACAATAGTGAAGATCACAGGCAGTACTGCAGCTGAAATTTACGAATGCATCCGCGAAGCCGTGGAAACCGGTGTATTGCAGCCTAGGCACACGCTGCCTCCGGTGCGTGAGCTCGGCGAGACTCTGGGTGTCAACCGCAATACCGTTGCGGCGGCCTACCAACGCCTGGTGAAAGCCGGCATCGCCCAGACCCAGGGCCGCTACGGAACATCCATCTGCGCCCAGCCCCAGGCTGGCGAGCAGGAGGGTCGCAGCGCCGACACCGCGCTGATTGATCTGGCCGATGGCAACCCTGACCCTGAAGCCCTGATCGATATTGGCAGCTATACAAACGCCCCATGGCCACGCCCCTTCCTGTATGGCGATGACACCGTGCTCCCGGAGCTGCAGCGCTGGGGTCAAGACTGGCTGACGGACGACTGCCCACCAGGGCTTGAACTGGAGCTGGCCCACGGTGCGGTGGATGCCATCGAGCGCTTGGCCGCAGCCCATCTGGTGGCTGGCGACAAAGTCGCGGTTGAACAGCCCTGTTTCCTAGGCACGATCAACGCGTTGAGATTAGCGGGAATGCAAGCAGTCGGTGTCGACATTGACGAGCACGGAATGCTTCCGGACGCTCTTGAAGCAGCCCTTGCTGGCGGTGTACGGGCAGTACTGATCACTCCACGTGCGCACAATCCAACCGGGTGCAGCCTTACAGCCTCCCGGGCCTCAGCCATCCGGCAGGTACTGGTCGGTTATCCCAATGTCATGGTCATCGTCGACGATCATTTCGCCTTGATCGCCGACTCTGCCTATCATTCGGCCATTCCCGAAACATCAACCCGCTGGGCGCTGATCCGCTCGCTCTCCAAGGCGCTGGGACCTGATCTGCGGGTGGCGTTCCTCGCCTGTGATGCCGGGACGGCAGAGCGCTTGCGTACGCGACTGGCACCCGGCATGACCTGGGTGAGTCATATCCTGCAGATCATCGTTGCGCGATGCCTTGCAGATCCGGATACCCACCTTCATCTGACCAGGGTGCGCCAGCAGTACAGTCAGCGCCGGGAATCATTGCGGCAGCTGATGCTGAAAAAAGGCATCCATTCATTTTGCCCAACAGATGGTTTCAATATCTGGGTACCGGTCAGAAAAGATATGAAGAATGTCGGCTACGAATTGGCCAAAAGGGGTTGGCTGGTGCGCTTGGGCAGCGCATTCACCGTACAGGAGTGTCCGCAGGCCATTCGTATCACAGCATCCAGACTGACTGACGAGCTTGCTGAAGCGTTCGTCAACGACCTCGACGCAGTGCTCTGATGAAAAACGCAAAGCCAGAGCATGGCTCTGGCTTTGCGCTAGTCAAGATACGAGGATCGGTCGATATATTGACTTTAAAGGTCAATGAAATCTAAAGTGCCTGCACACGATTCCAGCCATGGCCCAGATTAGGCACTGGCTTGCAGGGGCTGTGAATCCACCTTATCTGACTCCAGAGCAATGGCAAGCAGTACCATGGCCCAAAACAACGGGTATTCCCAGCCTCCTCCGGCACTGCTGAACAACCAGCCATTACCGGCATGGGCCAAAGTGGCCCCCAGCAATACGGGTATTGCAGCCATGGCCGCATAACGCGTTCTAACGCCGGTCACCAGCATCAGCCCGGTCACGATTTCTACCAGCAGGGTGATCCAGGCAAGCATTCCCGGCAAACCTATGGATTCAAAGAAAGCGACGGTGCCCGCCATGGTGAATACGAAGATCTTTAAATAAAAAGAATGAGCGATCAGTGCCAACCCTGCTGTACAGCGGAGAATCAGTCGGCTGTATTGATGAGTCGTCATGGGTTTTTCCTCTGTTGTTATCCAGCGTCGAATGCGCTGTGTGGTTGCACATTCTGCCAATAACACTTCACGACACAATCTGCATTTATCCAAAATGAGACTGCAATAATGCACAACTGGGACTGGGACGATTTACGTTTAATATTGGCAGTCGCCGAACACCATTCTTTTTCTGGTGCAGCCCGTGAATTGAAAATCAATCATACGACGGTACTACGCCGGGTCAATAACTTTGAACTGCAACATGGCCTTAGAGTACTGGACAGGCTTTCTTCCGGCTTCACACTCACCGAAGCAGGAGAAGAACTCCTGCACACTGCCCAGGTCATGAGAGGCGCCGTTAATAGTCTTTCATTACGGCTCGATGGCAAAGATCTGAAACTCGAGGGCACGCTGAAAATCGCGACGTGCGACACCTTGATGGGCTCGATCCTGCCCCAGGTACTCAGGCGCTTCAGCCTCCTTCATCCACAGATCGTGGTAGCCCTGAGCACCGGGAACCAGGTGACCGATCTGGCCCAGAGACAAGCCGATGTAGCGATTCGCACCGGTGATAATCCGACCGAAACCTTGATCGGCAGACATCTGGCCGACGTCGGGTTTTCGCTGTACGCCACTGATGAAATTCAAGCGCAGTTGCAAGGCATCGACCCATTGGGCTACAGCAAGTGGGTGCTGCCTGATGCCACCTTCAGTCAAATGGCCGTCGTCCGTTGGCTGGAAAGCAATTTGCCCTCCAGCTCAATCGTTTTCAGGGCTGACTCCCTGGTAGCGCTTAAACAGGCAGCCTTGGCCGGCATCGGCATCGCCCCCCTGCCCTGTTACCTTGGTGACAGCACACTAGGCTTGCGCAAAGTGGAGTGCCCGGCGCTGGATCGCTTTACCACCGGGCTCTGGATACTGACTCATAAAGACTTGAAACACACTGCCAGAGTCCGCGCCTTTGTAGCTTTTGTCAGCGATGAACTCCGACAGTTGAAGCTTTAAGCAAAGCTTGGCTGCAGTGAGGCCAGCCAATCGATTATTTGAGACCCGTCGAAAGAAACTGTTTGAGGCGCTCGCTCTGAGGATTGACCAGAATGTCCGCACTGCCTTGCTCTTCAACCAGCCCCTTGTGCAGAAACAGAATCTGGCTGGATACCTGGCGGGCAAACGCCATTTCATGGGTCACCATCAACATGGTTCGCCCTTCTTCAGCCAGGGTCTGCAAAACCTTCAACACCTCGCCCACCAGTTCGGGGTCAAGGGCTGACGTCGGCTCATCGAATAGCAGGATCTCTGGCTCCATGGCCAGAGCGCGAGCAATCGCTACCCGCTGCTGCTGCCCACCCGATAAAAACCCAGGATATTGCTCAGCGACCCGGGCAGGTAGGCCGACCTTTTCCAGGTAGCGATGCGCAGCCGCCTCTGCGGCCGCCCGGCTGTGGCCCAATACCCGTTGCGGAGCGAGTGTGATGTTGTCCAGAACGCTCAAGTGGCTCCACAGATTGAAATGCTGGAACACCATGGCCAGGCGGGTGCGCAGCAGATGCAGCTCTGCAGGATCCGCCACGCGCAATCCATGTCGGTCCTGCACCATCCGGATGGGTTTGTCATCCAGGGTCATTGCTCCCTCAGACGGTGTTTCGAGGAAATTGATGCAACGCAGGAATGTACTCTTACCTGACCCACTCGAACCAATCAGGCTAATGACATCACCTTTGCGGGCCTTCAGGGAAACCCCCTTCAGCACCTGATGATCACCATAACTCTTGTGCAGATTGGTGATCGTCAGCTTGAACCCATCGCTGTCCGAATTCGGGGCTGGCGAGTGGAGGGTTGAGGGCGCGGCTTTGAAGAAACTGGTCATGGAGGCTGACTCCGATATTGTTATGGTTAGTGTGCGGTGCCAAGAAAAGCCAACCAGTGCCGTTCCGCCACTCGGAAAAGTCCCACCAGCGCAAACGAAATCGCCAGGTAAATCACCGCGCCGATACCGAACGACTGAAAGGTCAAAAATGTTTCTGCGTTGGCGTCCCTGGCAATCTTCAGAATGTCGGGAACCGTTGCGGTGAAAGCCACCGAGGTCGAATGCAGCATGAGGATGACTTCATTGCTGTAGTAAGGCAGCGCCCGGCGCAGCGCTGATGGAATGATCACCCAGACGTAAAGCCGCCATCCATTGAGCCCGTAGGCTTTCGCGGCCTCGACTTCGCCATAAGGTATGTTGCGAATGGCACCGGCGAAAATCTCGGTGGTATAGGCGCAGGTATTCAAGGCGAACGCCAGAAGGGTGCAGTTCATCGCGTCCTTGAAAAACGCATCAAGCAGTGGCTGCGAACGAACCGCTGCCAGGCTGTAAATACCGGTGTAACAGATCAGCAACTGGATATAGAGCGGGGTGCCCCTGAATAACCAGGTGTAGACCTGAACTGGCCAGCGCAACCCTACATGCTCTGATACGCGGGCAATTGCCAGAGGGATGGCACCCAGAAAACCAAGCATGACGGAAGCCACCAATAGCCACAGGGTCATGGCCAGCCCGGTCACGCCCGAACCGTCGGAATAAAGATAGGCTTGCCAGTATTCTTGCAGGAGCTCGATCATTGCAATGCCTCCCGCGTGCCGGCAGCATATTTGCGAGAAAGTTGTCGCAGCACATAACTGGACAACGTGGTGATCAGCAGATAAACAAGCCCGGCAAGCACAAGAAAGTAGAACAGCTGGAAGGTACTCTTCCCTGCATCTTGGGCCGCCTTTACCAGATCAGCCAGGCCGATGATTGACACTAGCGCGGTGGCCTTGAGTAACACCAACCAGTTATTGCCAATCCCCGGCAGGGCATAGCGCATCATTTGCGGGAACACGATCAGGTAGAAGCGCTGCCAGCGGTTGAGCCCATAAGCAGTGGCCGCCTCGACCTGACCTGCTGGCACTGCTAGCATTGCCCCGCGAAAAGTCTCGGTGAAATAAGCCCCGTAAATGAAACCAAGGGTAATCACGCCGGCACTGAAGGGGTCAATCTCGACATAATCAAGCCCCAGCGCTCCGGTCAGTTGAGTCAACCACGTCTGCAGGCTATAGAAGATCAACAACATCAATACCAGGTCAGGTACACCACGTATCAGCGTCGTATAGAGCTGGGCTGGCAGCCTGATGAAACGGGCGGGAGATAACTTGGCGCTGGCACCGAACAGCCCCAGTACAATGCTCAGGCTCAGGGACAACAACGACAGTTTGAGGGTCATCCAGGTCCCTTCAAGCAACAAAGGCCCATAACCCTGTAAGCTGAGGGATGACAACCCCACAGCATTGAGGAAATGATCAATCATGGCGGCATTACTCTCAAGAAAAAGGAGCGCCTGCCTTGCACAGGCGCGATCACTTATTTGCCGCTATAGAGATTCAAGTCACCAAAATACTTCGCTTGCAGCCGGCTGTAGGTGCCGTTCTCATGAATAGTCTTGATCGCTCTGTTCAACTGCGCCTTGAGGTCGTCATTGCCTTTGGCAACCGCAACCGCAGTCTTGGAGGGTAGCAACTCGCTTTCAACATGGCCGCTGAGCTCATAGTCAGCCCCTTGCGGCAGATCAAGGAAGCCGGCCTTGGCTTGCAACATGTCTTGAAGTGACGCATCGAGGCGACCGGACACCAGATCGTAGTAGACCTGATTCTGGTTCTGATAAGGCTGAATGTTGACACCGGCTTTTTTCAATACCGCCTTTGCATAGCCTTCCTGAATACTGCCTTGGAAATACCCAACGCGCTTGCCTTTCAGGGAAGCTACATCAGTAGTGAGCCCGGAACCTTTTTTGAAGACATAGGAAGTCGCCCCCGAGAACAATTCTTCCGAAAAGTCAACGGCTCTGGCACGTACCGGGGTGACGGTCATTGATGAAAGAATACCGTCAAATTTATTGGCGCGCAGGCCCGGAATCAGACCGTCAAAGTCACTCTCCACCCATTTGCATTCAGCCTTCAGTTCTGCACACAACGCATTGCCCAGATCAATGTCAAAACCGACAAAGCTGCCATCAGGCGCCTTGGATTCGAACGGGGCATAGTTGGCATCCACGCCAAAGCGGATTTCCTTATATTCCTTGGCATGAGCCACAGATACACAGAGTGGAAGGAATGCGAGCGATAAGAATCGGGCAATGGAATTCATGTCAGTTTCCCTGGCTATTGTAATTTAAATAAGGGTTGCTAAAACGGACGATCTTCTTGGACGGACTACAAGTTGCCTTTCGTTTTCTTCTCTCAAGAAGCGGCAACTATCGGGTTGCCCTTCTGATCGGGTGGCCTGAGCGTCAGGTTTGTAACGCTGTGAAGCGCGTTGCCCACAACTGAATGCTACGCCAACCCTCAGCGGGTACAAGCTGGCAATCAGCTCGACGTTACGAGCACTTTGCTTGGATCTCAAGCAGAACGCTCAGCATAATCTGTGACTGGTAAATCGATGAATGAGCGGCGAAAAATGTTCGATTATTGTAAGCGTCCGGCCAACCCGTCTTGCATGACTAAGCCGGACGCCATCTGTGCGGCAACAACTCCGTAATCTCACTCGCCCGCTGCGTCGGCAGGCGCGTCAGCACATCCTTAAGATAGGCATACGGATCGTGCCCGTTGTTACGAGCCGACTGGATCAAACTCATGATCGCAGCCGCGCGTTTGCCACTGCGCAGTGATCCTGCAAAGAGCCAGTTCTTGCGACCAAGCGCCCACGGGCGTATCTGGTTTTCACACCAGTTGTTGTCGATGGGGACATCCCCATCATCGAGATAGCGCGACAGCGCCGTCCAGCGTTTGAGGCTGTAATCCAGGGCTTTACCGATAGCCGAAACGTTGTGCACAAGATCGCGCTGGGCAACCATCCAGGCATGCAGCGCATCCATTATCGGTACGGCCTTTTCCTGCCGTATTCGGCGGCGTAAATCCGGCTCCAGGTCTTTTATTTCACTTTCGAGTTCGTACAGCGGCTGGATGTAGCGCAAGGCCTGTTCAGCCAGCACGCTTTTATGGGTTGCATGCAGTTCAAAGAACTTGCGCCGGGCATGGGCCATACAGCCAATCTCCGTCACGCCGAGTTCGAAGCTGGCCTTGTAACCGCCGAAGTCATCGCAGACCAACTTGCCCTTCCAGTCTTGTAGAAAGTTGCGCGCATGTTCGCCAGCCCGGCTGAGGCTGAAGTCGTATACCACCGCCGAGGTTTCGCAAAACGGGGTCGTGGAGTACGCCCAGACATAGGATCGATGGGTCTTTTTGGTGCCTGGCATAAGCATCTGCACGGGCGTTTCATCGACATGAACAACCGGCTGTTCCAGCACGACTTCACGCAGCGCATCGACCAATGGCTGCAACTGTACACCGCACGTTCCGACTCATTGAGCGAGCGTAGAGCGCGGGATCGCCAGGCTGGCACGACCGAACATGGCTTCCTGGCGATACAGCGGCAGGTGGTCGGCAAACTTGGCGATCATGACGTGGGCCAGCAGGCCCGCCGTCGGGATACCCTTGTCGATGACCTGTGCGGGCACTGGAGCCTGGATCAACGTTTCGCAGCGGTCGCAGACCCACTTGCCGCGAATATGCCGTTCGACAGTAAAGACGCCCGGCGTGTAATCGAGCTTCTCGCTGACATCTTCGCCGATGCGCTTTAGCGCACAGCCGCAGGTGCAGTCGGTGTTATCCGGCTCATGATGGATCAGCGTGCGCGGAAACTCGGGCGGCAAGGCGCGGCGTTTGGGCTTTTGCTTTTCCTGGGTCGGTGCGGGTGTTACTTGCAACGACTCAAGTTCGGCTTCTATCGTGGCAATATCGGTATCGATCAGATCATCGAGCAAGCTGGCCTGCTCTGGACTCATCTGCTCGCTGCGCTTGGCGAACTTGAAGCGCTTGAGCTGGGCAATTTCGTGGCTGAGTTTTTCAATCAGCGTCTTGTCGTGATGGATTTTCTTGTCCATGACCTGGACGGTTTTGCCCATCGTCTCGACTTGCTCATCGAGCGCCGAGACACGTTGCAGCAACTGCGCCGCCAAGGCGCGCAGTTGTTCGGGATTGAGTTGGTCGAGGTCTGGGATCGAAGTCATGCCGCCGATCTTGCCAGATCAGCTTAAAGGCGACGACTGGCGGATCGGACAATTGCACTGGCGGATGGAACACTGTCCAGATCAGAGAATGGAAATGGCATTGCCAGGGCCGACTCTTTGCCAAGGCAGGCCCAGTATCAAGGCGTGCAATTGCTCGGCGTTCAGTTCCAACTGTGAACCATGGCGAGTGCCTGGCCAGGCGAATTTACCTTGATGGAGCCGGCGTGCTGCCAGCCAGATACCGAGGCCGTCGTGTACCAAAACCTTCATGCGCGTGGCGCGGCGGTTGGCAAACAAATAAGCGCAGTGCGGCTGCGCCGCACCGAACACTGAAACCACGCGGGCCATGGCGGTGTCGGTACCGGCGCGCATGTCCATCGGCTCGGTAGCGAGCCAAATGGTGTCGATGCGGATCATCGAGTAACAGCCCGAATAAAGATCGCGCAGCCTTCAGGATCTGAAGCGGGCCATTTCACTGTGATCGCTTGACCGGTCACAGACAGCTCAATGGTTGCCGCTGCTTCGACTGCTCGTTTGGGTGTAGCTGTTACTTGAACAAATGCCGGCAGCGAGGTCACGGCCTGATCGCGGTAAAGGGGCATCCATTTACGGATGACGTTGGCGTTGATGCCGTGACGAATGGCGACACTGGAAACGGATGCTCCGGGTTGCAGGCATTCCTGAACGACCTGAGCCTTGAATGGTTTCGGATAAGAGCTTCGTTGGCGCATGGAAATCCTTGCGATAAGAGTGATCGCGTCCACTTAAAAATACGCGGACACCATCGCTCTTAAAGCTGAAGTTCGGAAGGTGAGTTTGCCGGACGCTTACGGATCATTGAGCCTGGGGATACACCCACATTCAATACGAAGAGGCCGGTGTACATCGAGTGTTAGCCGCACGAGAGCCCCACCTTCAATGATCCGCTTGCAGCCTCCCCGTTGCCCCAGAATCAGGCAGAGGCGTCCACCTGCATTATGTTGGCACATCGGCCAAGCGCGGCGATCAAACGATATGTACGGTCAACAGCCCCTTGAACCGCCAGTACAGGGAGTAAAGTGGATCATCAACCACCTGATCTAGAATTGTACAACGTCCTCTCTTCCATGATCGCTGTGTAGGACAGCTCAGGAACGAGGGTAGACATCTCGTCTAAAAAGGGAAGAATACGTTTGAGAAACTTTTCCTCACCGCCACCTATCTGGTGGATAGCAAGCTCCTGGAGGTCGGGGTCTCCAACAGCACGGAATGCTTCTGTGATTCGCGACAGCTGACCCTTGTCCAGCACTAAAGGTAGATAATCCATTTCAGAGATGAGTTTTATAGAGCGTACTGTATAAAGATCAATAATCAACCCGACAGCAATAAGGCAAATCATTCTCTGGAAAACGTCACACTCTTCACAGCCTGCCCTTAACCCTGCCAAAAGACCATTGTAACGAGTGCGATATAGCCCTATCTGCCTAATCCGGGCTGCCCCTGCACCTCTGGAAATAGTAGTAGGAGGGAGCAAAAAATGGTTAAAAACAAACGCACACAGATTCAAGAGGTCGACGCTGGCGTATCGAATGTTGTCGTTACTAATGGTGATTGAGCTATTACGATGTGCACGCTCGATGAGCTGCTGAGTTTTTAAAGCCAATAATACGATTTTTAGTGGGGTAAGCGAATAAGATAATGGAAAAAGTCGATTCTTCATATTAGAATTATCGTGCCGCCAGACATCTGCATTGGAAAATGCAGTCCAAGACTTTTCATAAGGAGATACAGCTCCAGCCATACGAATCAATAATGCCTTGTGTAATGGACAGATGGGAAAGTGTAAATAACACCACGCTTTTCTCCAATAGGGCAGTCGTCTCTGAGCCACATCATTTTCCAAACACTGCGGGCAAAAAACTAGACGCTGGGATGGACGTAGGATCCAATTGGATCTTGGCATAAAAAACGAGCAGAAACGCACTTGACTCACACCAAGCTTCGCCGCCACATGGGCTAAATTTAAAACCGAGAAATCGTGCTCGGACTCTAAAGTGCCACTGATTTCTGGCATGATGCTATCCACGTCAGCTATCGAAGACCCTTCACTTTGGCTACAACGGTATAGCCAAGAGGTAAACGTTTCATCTGATTGACACGCAGGAAAACTAATGACTTTCATTACCATTTTTCCTTTCACTGAAAATCACCAAGAAATCCGTAGAAATCTACGATTTTGTGGTTGCAGTTGATACTTGGCTCATTAGCGCAAAGTCATTATACGTACGCACTCTCCAGAACTGGCTTACCTCAATTGCGTCTCTGCCCCGAATCTCAAACCATTGATAAATAAATCAGACAAGTCTGCTGGACTACAGGCGACCGGTGTAAAGAAGGCCATTACAGCCTCGTGCTCAATCAGCGTTGACACGGTTAAAAATTGACAACCGAATGTGAATACATCTTCTGGAAATCTGACGCCAGCGTTGCGAACGTGTGCGATGAGGTAGCCGAGTTTTGTAGATGGTACCAGTTGCATGATCCAGCTAGCGAGCAACGCGGCAATGAAACGCTGGCGAGGACCGCTTAGGCCTGGTCCTCTTGCCAGCATAGAGGAAAATTCATCATTCAATCCACGATAGATCGATCTCTGATTACAGGCAAGCCGGACAGCCCAGCCTGCGGCATGGCGGTAAGTCCGCGGCCTTAATGACAAGGTGTAGATAGCCGCAAAATTATTCTGAGCATCACCACTATCGTTTCCAATGTTCCGAGTTGATAAATAGTTCAATCGTTCAAGCTGTCGAACAAAGCATGCTCTGCGCCGGATAAACTTTGGGTCATTCCATGCACTAATCCTTTGGGGAAAACCGATCATCGCCCCGAAGCATTTCCACGCTTTATCGATCGAAGGTCTTACGTTGCACGACGACAGTTCAGTCATGTGTTCAGTGCACTGGATAGATGAAATATAACACCAGCTTTTCTTCCATGAGGGCATGCGACCCTCCGCAATATCCTTTTCTAGACACTGATGGCAAAAATGTACTCTATTGCGCCATGGCGTCAACTCTCCACGCTTCGGTCTGAAGTAGGCCCATACCGTTGCGTTGTCGACGTTAAGAAGCCTACATACTGACGCGTAGAAGTCTGAAGTTGCGTCGAAGATCCGGATCTGCCGCTTGCTCATCGTGACTGGATAGCCAGAATTCAATTCGTATAGTTCCTAGGTGAGCGCGTAATGTAGGGGTGCGCAAGGAACATCTATACACCCATGAGCTAAACGCCTCATCAAAAATAGGTTTGGGCAAACCTTTGAACCCCCTCACTAGTAGGACCAAGGGTTAGCTATCGTTTTCGTGATAGTCTCGGAATCAATAGCTTCAGATCCAGACCTGATGGCGAACGCTGCTGATTTCTTAATTAAATCGACTACGCTATCCACTCGACCATTTGTGGCAGCCAAAATGGTCAATAGCATTTTTTCCTCGTAAAGAAAGGAAGGTTTTTTGAGTGGAATCAAGCTTTCTAATTCATAAACAAACGATCTGAAATCCTGCGTTTCGCTCCAGTCTTTTAGCTTGAACTCATAAAATCTTCTCTTGAACTCATTATTATGATTAAGTGCGGCAGAAGCTGCTTCATTTCCGAAGGCGACCACCCCAATGCCGTACTCCCCAGCCAATCTTTTAAACATCGACATATTCAGGCGTTGTTCTGTTTTATTTCGCAAGAGCGCATCGTGGAATTCATCTATCACAACGCCCCACAGTTTACGTAATTTAATCACCCGCGCCATTTCCTGGGGCAAATCAAAACTGGGATTGGTTCTGGACTCTCCAGTGATGGGTATCCCCATTGCTTTAGCCAACTCAGCTCGAAGGTTTTTGCTGGCCTTTATTTGGGTATCCTCAGCCATACTTAGATAAATCAGTCCCTCGGGTTTTTTTATGCGGTGGGGTAGCTGAGATATGATGGCAGTTTTTCCAGTCCCCCCTTCACCCGTTACCAAGAGGCAAGGCGCAGTGATGCGGCCCCGAACTTCGGCCATATTGTTAATCATCTTGAATATCGTTTCCGACGGCTTGTAGTCGATCCAGACGTCTTTCTGTATAATTTTTATACGCGTAGCTGCGTCAAGATTTGCCAGCTGGCGCCGATCCGGCCTAAGATGAAGAAGATCATCCATATGCATTAGTCTGTTCCGGGCTTAAACGGTATTGGAGGCAAAGAGTAATCAATTTTTTCACGCAGACTCGTGGAGACTATTTCTGGCTCGAGGTTCTGATATTTATCATATGCATCCTTAGACTCCTGCCGACGTAAAGCTGAACGTTTTTTTACGCTAGCTTTTTTGGTCAGTCTCAGGTTTTCACGCCTAATAGATACCGCGCTTGGGTCATCTAAGGTTCCTGCCCGGACCGGGCTACTAAAAAACCGGGACGCCCGGTACTCTTCATAAGTAAAGTCTTTTTCAGTTAAGTCTGAGTACCCCACCTTGCAGTACCGATTATCTACCTTTACCCATATCTGTCGCATACTGAAAGGGTCAAACTTAATTTGAACATTTTTCATGCCGTAAAACGGTTTAAGTACCGGATCCCAATAGGTTTTACAAAATAGGTGTATTCCATCGGGCTGAATCATACGACGATCTTCCGGCATGAATCGCAGCTTAAACTGAAACGGATCCTCAACTATTTTTCTGAATGGCTGAGCGTCTGTCGATGTAAAATACTTCTCCCAAATCTGTCTCGGCGACTTGCCCGTAACCGAGTGGACGGTAGCATGATATTCCGCCACTTCACGCGCGAACCAAATTGAGAAATCAGAAAAGGTCAGTGTAGCGTTCTTCTCGCTTTCGGCCCCCCTACGAGCAACAGCGTTAGACATAGTAGTGCCTTTCAATAAATGCACTTTGGAGTTCATGAAGGTGCCTATCAGTCGCTCCACATGACCACCATAGTGCTTTCGGCCGAGCGGGCGCAACTCGTGCTTAATGCCGACTCCATCACAGGCCCTGATAAACTTGCCGCTTGTGAACTCTGCGGCGTTGTCCATTTGTAGTTCCAGGGGCACTCCATAAAACGGATAGTCTATATCATCGAGCCCTAATCTCCTGAGGTAGTCTTTTTTATGAAAGACGGCGTGGGTTAACGTACAGGCCACTGATAACGCGGAGGGCACATGCAAACTAAGATAGTAGCCGAGAATCGCCCGGGTATAAATGTCAATTGCGACGGTTAACCACGGTCTACCAATTACGCGGAGCCGATCATTTGACAGCAACATCACGTCGACCAAAGTATGGTCCATCTGCACGCGAGCAAGCGGAGCGGACGACTTATGCTTCCCTCTTCGGCTACCGTATTTCTGCCGTGCTGCCTCCCCACCCTCTTTTGCTCGATAGAGCTCTTCCCTGGACATTATCGACTTAATCCTAGCTGTCACAGTACCTCGCGCTGGTAATAATAACCTCTGCTCAATACATAATGACTCGACCTCGCGATAGACTTTACTGAATGTCGCAGCCTTGCCTCTGTATGACTTAACGGCTTGTACTACAACTTTTTCTACCCTCTGGTCGATAAATGAAGTACCTTCTTTTCTTCCGCGTTTTTTTGGCAATAACGAATATGCGCCAACGGCACCGTCATATAGCTTGCTGAGTTTGTAAAAATATGACTGAACGACACCTATTTTAAGCGCAGCTTCACTAGCTGATAGCAGCCCAGATCGCCATGTCTTGATAATATCAAAACGTCGTTTAGCTTCCAGATATTGTGCGTCTGTTGCCTCATCAAACATCACCAGCTTTTTATTGTTTTCAATCGGTATATCGCGCTCGTTGACAGCCTTGATAAACTCTACGCTCTCAAGTGAAACAGTTTTTATAGCGCCCGATGCTGTAATCTGGACAATGACCCGGTGCGCCTGACCGAGCTGACCCATGCCGAGTACGCCACCCTGGGCGGGATGGAAGGCGCCGAGGTGATCACCTGGCTGATCATGCGCGGCGCGCTGTCGGCCACGGTCAACAAGCTGCATAACGACTATTACCTGCCGTCGATGACCGGTATCTCCACCCTGTTGCTGGAAAACCTCGACCAGCCGCTGCCGGTGGATGTGTTGGCGCGGCATCGCCAGCACATGGGTCATCAACTGGCCGGTATCGAGAAGCTGGAAGGCACCTATCCCTTTACCCTGGAGCGCAGCGCCAAGGGTTACCGGCTCAACAAGTTTCTGCACCGGCTGATCGATCCGGCGTTTCGTGCGCGTTTTCTGCAAGAGCCCGAGGCGTTGTTTGCCGAAGCAGAATTGTGCGAACAAGAGCGCAACCTGCTGCGCGAGCGTGACTGGCGCGGGCTGATTCAGTACGGCGCGATCTTCTTTGTGCTGGAAAAGCTTGGCGCGGTGCTGGGCGTCTCCAACCTGCATATCTACGCCGCCATGCGCGGACAGAGCCTGGAGGATTTCCAGAAAACCCGTAACCAGCAAGTGCTGTATTCGGTCGCGGGCAAGGCCTGACCATCATCAGCGGCGAGCATCTCCAGACCGGGCTTGCTACCTGTCACTCACTGCCCGAATGCACGCCATCAACGCCGCGGCCGCCGGCGAATGCAGGCTGCCCACCCGACAGGTCATGCCGATCGACCGTTGGGTGTGCGGCATCGGCAGCGCCAGCGGGCAGAGTTCGCCCAAGGCAATCTCGTGCTCCAATTGATGGGCCGACACCGCTGCGAGCATGTCCGAGTGCAGCAGCAAGCCGCGAATGATCGCCAGGTCGCCGCTTTCCACCACCGGCCATGGTGCAGTCATACCGGAGGCTGCAAAAAACTCATCGAGAATCGGCCGCGCCGGCGAGCCCGGCCGCGGCAATACCCAGCGGGCGCCGGACAGGTCGCTGGCGCTCACCTCACGCCCCAGCAAGGCATGGCCGCGACGGGCCAGAATCACCATTTCTTCGCTCAGCAGTGCCTCGCCGACCAGATCGCTGGCATAGCCGGGCGCACGCAAGGCGCCAAAAATGAAGTCCACATCCCCGGCGCGCAGGTCGGTGGCCAGCAGGTCGAAGGGGCTTTCGTTGGTCACCACCCGCACCTGTGGGTATTGCGTGGTCAGGCGCACAATCGCTTGCGGCAGAATCCGTGTGCGACCCAGTGGCAAGGCGCCGACCGTGACCACGCCCTGCAACGTGCCCTGCAGTACAGCCAGGTCATCCTGCAAATGGCGCAGCTCGTTGAGTGCCCGGCGGATCGGAAACTGGATGTCCAGGCTGACGCGGGTCGGTTGCAAGCCACGCGGCGTGCGCTCGAACAGGCTGCAACCACAACCGCTCTCCAGCACTTTAAGCGCCGCGCTGACCGCCGGCTGGGTCAGGCCGAACAGGCTGGCTACCGTTTGCATATGGTGGGTTTCGCAGAGTTTGACGAACACCTGCAAGCGCCGCACCTGATACAGATAAATCGGCTCTGCACTGTGCCCCAGCAGGCGCGCCACGCTTTGCAGTTCTTCGAGTACCTGACGCGCGCGCGGCAATAAACGCTCGCCATAATCGGTCAGGCGCATGCCGTTGGCGTGACGCTCGAACAACGGCACGCCCAGGTACGCCTCCAGGTCGGCAATCGCCCGGGTGACCACCGATTGGGCACGAAACAGCACCTCGCTGGCTTTGGAGACACTGCCCTGCTCGGCCACCCGTACAAAGGCGCGGACCTGCATCAGGTTGGGAAACTCATCAGGCATTCAGATTCACTCACAGGGCGCCAGGACTTGCAGCATCAGGCATTCTGGCGAATCCTGCAAACAGCCGATAAACAGAACGCATACCTGATGCAACGCAACGCATTGGGCCTGAGACTTGTGCGCTGACATCCTCGATAAAAAGCCAAGAGGAGTCACCCGTCATGAATGCCATCTCCAAAAGTGCCCTGGTCGTCAGCGCCCACTCCGCCGATTTCGTCTGGCGTGCCGGCGGCGCCATCGCCCTGCATGCCAGCAAGGGTTACAACGTACACATCGTTTGCCTGTCGTTCGGGGAGCGTGGCGAGTCGGCCAAGCTGTGGCGCAAGGGCGAGATGACTGAAGACAAGGTCAAGGCCTCGCGCCGCGAAGAAGCCCAGGCGGCGGCCGATATCCTTGGCGCCAGCGTCGAGTTCTTCGACATCGGCGACTACCCGATGCGCGCCGACACCGACACGCTGTTCCGCCTGGCCGATGTGTTTCGCCGCGTGCAGCCTGAATTCGTCCTCAGCCATTCGATCAAGGACCCGTACAACTACGACCACCCGCTGGCCATGAACCTGACCCAGGAAGCGCGCATCATCGCCCAGGCCGAGGGTTACAAACCGGGCGAGAAGATCGTCGGCGCGCCACCGGTGTACGCCTTCGAGCCGCATCAGCCCGAGCAATGCGAGTGGCGCCCGGACACCTTCCTCGACATCACCGAGGTCTGGGACAAGAAATACGCCGCCATCCAGTGCATGGCAGGCCAGGAACACCTGTGGGAGTACTACACGCGCGTCGCGTTGCAACGCGGCGTGCAGGCCAAGCGCAACGTCGGCATCACCTCCAGCCGTAACATCATCTACGCCGAAGGCTTGCAGAGCATCTTCCCGCGCGTGACGGAGAACCTGGCATGAGTACGCTGATAGGCAAGAAAGGCGTGGTATTGCGCACTATCCCTCGCGCAGACAGCGCGGTAATCGATGAACTGGCCCGCTACGGCGTGGCCACCGTGCACGAAGCTCAGGGCCGCAAAGGCTTGCTCGGCACTGGCATCCGGCCGATCCAGCAAGGCGTGTCGGTGGCCGGTTCCGCCGTCACCGTGCTGGTGGCGCCGGGCGATAACTGGATGTTCCATGTCGCGGTCGAGCAGTGCCAGGCCGGCGATATCCTCGTGGTTGCACCCAGTTCGCCATGTGAAGACGGCTATTTCGGTGACCTGCTGGCGACCTCGTTGCAGGCCCGTGGCGTGCGCGCGCTGGTGATCGATGCCGGCGTGCGCGACACCCAGACCTTGCGCCAGATGGGCTTTTCGGTGTGGTCGAAAGCCATCAATGCGCAAGGTACGGTCAAAGAGGTCATCGGTTCGGTGAACCTGCCTTTGCTATGCGCCGGGCAACTGGTAAACGCTGGCGACATCGTCATCGCCGACGATGACGGCGTGGTGATTGTGCGCCTGAGTGAGGCGCAGCAGGTGGTCGAGGCAGCGCGCAAGCGTGCCGAGGTCGAGGAGCAAAAGCGCCTGCGCCTGGCCGCTGGCGAGCTGGGCCTGGACATCTACAGCATGCGCGAGCGCCTGGTCGCTGAAGGCCTGTGCTACATCGATAGCCTTGAGGAACTGGAGAACTGAGATGAGCCAGACACGCATTCCCTGTCTGTTGATGCGGGGCGGCACCTCCAAGGGCGCTTACTTTCTGGCCGACGACCTGCCGAGCGACATGGGTCTGCGTGACCAGGTACTGCTGGCGGCGATGGGCTCGCCGGACAGCCGGCAAATCGACGGCATTGGTGGCGCCGACTCGCTGACCAGCAAGGTCGCCATCGTGCGCGCCTCAACACGCAGCGATGCCGATGTCGATTACCTGTTCGCCCAGGTGCTGGTCGACGAAGCGCGGGTCGACTATGGCCAGAACTGCGGCAATATCCTTGCCGGCATTGGTCCGTTCGCCATCGAGCGCGGGCTGGTGGCGGCGCAGGATGACCTCACCACCGTGCGTATTTTCATGGAGAACACCGGCCAGATTGCCGTGGCGCGGGTAGCGACCGCGCACGGCCAGGTGAACTATGCCGGCAGCGCCCGCATCGACGGCGTGCCCGGCACGGCGGCGGCGCAGGTGATCGAGTTCGCCGATGTTGCCGCTTCCAGTTGTGGTGCCTTGTTGCCGACCGGCAATGCGCTGGACCGCTTCGACGGCATAGACGTGACCTGCATCGACAACGGCATGCCGGTGATCCTGCTGCGTGCTGAAGACCTTGGCCGCAGCGGTTATGAAAGCCGCGAGGCGCTGGACGCCGATGACGACTTGAAGGAGCGTCTGGAGTCGATTCGCCTGCAGGCCGGGCCGCGCATGAACCTGGGCGATGTCAGCCAGCGCAACGTGCCGAAAATGTGCCTGATCGCCGCGCCGCAGGCCGGTGGCGCGATCAGTACCCGCAGTTTCATCCCGCACCGTTGCCATGCCTCGATTGGCGTGTTCGGCGCGGTCAGCGTGGCCAGCGCCTGCCTGATTCCAGGCTCGGTGGCCGCAGCGCTGGCCCAGGTGAGCGGCAACGCCTTGCAGCGCCTGTCAGTGGAGCATCCGAGTGGCGAATTCACGGTGGAACTGCACCTGGACAACGGCTTGCCCACCCGCTGCGGCCTGCTGCGCACGGCACGCTTGCTGTTCGATGGCTACGTGAACATCCCGCGTGCGGTGTGGAATCAAACATTGGCGTAACGAGCTATCGAGCGCATCGATACCTGCTCATCAATACGATCTGTTGGTCTTGCCCCTCCACATCCCTCAGCCTCCTCGTCCATAACAAGACGAGGAGATTGACCCATGGGCGCCCTGCACCTGCATTGCAATACCCTGTTCGACGGCACTGATCTGATTGCCCGCCAGCACCAGACGCTGATCATTGAAAACGGCCTGATCCGCCACGTTGGCCCGACCGTGCAGGCGCCACGGCCGCACGCTGGCGATCGTGAAGTGCGTGGCGACTTCGTCATGCCGGGGCTGGTGGATGTCCACACTCATCTGGCGTTCGGTAATGCGCAGAGCGAGGAAGACATCGATCTGTGGACCAGCGACGAATTCCGTGCCCTGCGCGGGATGTTCTTCGCCCAGCATGTACTTGCCGCCGGCGTGACCTCGATGATCTGCCCCGGTGACAGCGGCCAGCTCAGCATCGCGGTGCGCAATTCGGTGAATGCCGGGTTGTTCGAAGGCCCGCGCATCGCCGCCAGCAGCCGGGTGATCACTAATCGGCAAAGCCTCAACGACTGGTTTCCCAGCCGCGTCGGCGCCCCGGAATACTTCACCGCCGCCCTGGTTACCAGCCGCACCGATGCCATCGCCGAGATCCGCAAGCAGGCCAAGGACGGCGTCGACCTGATCAAGATCGCTATGGACGGCACGCACCGACGCCCCAATGGCGAGATCATTGCCGCCTTCACCCTGGATGAAACCCGCGAGATGGTCGACGAGATCCACCGCCTCGGTTGCCGCGTCGCCACTCACGCCTATGGCCGGGAAGCGGTGATGTATGCGGCCAAGGCCGGGGTCGACCTGGTGTTTCATGCCTTCTACATGGACGACGCCTGCATCGAGGCGCTGCTGCAAGCCGGCAGCGTGCTTGCACCGACCATGACCTTTCCGCAGAACACGGTGGACTTCTGCCAGCCCCATGACCCGGCGATTACCACCGGTTACGCCGGCTATTGCGCACGGACCCTGGAAGTGGGCACGCCGGTGCTCAAGCGTGCCAAGGCCGCCGGTATTCCGTTCGCCTGTGGCAGCGACAGCGGCTTTGCCGTGACACCTTACGGCGAATGGCACGCCCGCGAGCTTGAGTTACTGGTCACCCGCCTCGGCTTCACCCCGGCCGAGGCACTTTATGCCGCCACCAACGTCGGCGCCCGCCTGATGCCGCGTGGCGAAACGCTCGGTACGCTGGAAGCTGGCAAACAGGCCGATCTGTTGCTGCTCGACGGCTCACCGCTGGAAGATATCCGCATTCTGCAAGACCGCCAGCGCCTGCAGGCTGTGTACAAGGCCGGTGTAGCGGTCAACCTGACGCGCACGGCTTACAACCCCAAGCAGGTCTCGGACTTCAACAGTCTGAAGTGGACTGACCTTTATACCCGCGATCGCGTCGCGCAGCTGGGCAAAGGGAGCCTGTGATCATGGCCGCACTGGATTTCGAACTCGCGTTGCAACTCGCCGCTGCCACCCTGCGTCATGCCCGCCATTTAGATCTGCGCCCACTGGCGGCTGCGGTGCTGGATGCTGCCGGGCATCCACTGGCGGTGTTGCGTGACGAACACGCCAGCTTTCTGCGCCCACAGATCGCCACCGGCAAGGCACGGGGTTGTCTGGGTATGGGCTTCGGTGGCCGTGAACTGGCAAGGCGTGCCCAGGCAATGCCGGGCTTTTTCGACGCCATCAACAGCTTGACCGGCGGTGAAGTGATTCCGGTAGCCGGCGGGATCCTGCTACGCAATGCGCACGGCGAGTTGCTGGGCGCCATCGGCGTCAGCGGCGACACCTCGGACAACGATGAACGCTGTGCGCTGCTGGCCATTACCGAGCTGGGCCTGCGCGGCGACACCGGTGATGCTCAGGCGTGAGCCTGCGCCTGTTCCAATAGCTGCTGACGCAACCAGGCCAGCGCCGGGTCTTGATCCTGCTGGGGATGCCACTGCAATACTTGCACGGCCGCCGGAAACGCCACCGGCGCCGGCAGCACGTGCACCGGGTAACGCTGCGCCAGCGCCTCGGCCTGGCGGCGGAACAGCGTGGCGACGCGGGCCGTGCCGACCACATAGTCGGCCATCAGCGAAAAGCTCGGCACGCTGACCGCCACCCGCCGTTCGATGCCGGTGTCACGCAAGTGCTGGGCCTCCAGCGACAGGTTCTGGCCGTCGGCAAACTCACGCAGCACATGCTCGGCCGCGCAGTAAGCGTCCAGACTCAGGCCCTGGGCCCAGACGGGCTGTTCGGCGCACACCAGGCAACACAACTCATCGCGCAGCAGCGGCCCCTGTGCATAGCGCGGGTTGACCCGCTGCTGCGGCACGATCACCAGATCGCTGCGCCGGTATTCCAGGGCTTCGGCCACCACATCGCCGTCACGCGGTAAAGGAAAGTCACGCACCACCAGGGTGATGCCCGGCGCACGCTGCGACAGTGTGCGGCTGACGGCCGGCAGCAGGGTCGCCGCCACATAGTCAGAGGCCACGATCGTAAAGCGCCGCTCGCAACGCGCAGGCTCGAACAGCACCGAGGCATCGATCACCTCCCCGGCCAGCGCCAGCACTTCACGCACCTTGGGCGCCAACTCACGGGCCAGCGCACTGGGTTCCAGATTACGCCCGACCGCCACCAGCAACGGATCCTGAAAATGCTCGCGCAACCGCGCCAGCGCCGCACTGGTCGCCGACTGGCCCAGATTGAGCCGCTGCGCCGCACGACTGACGCTGCACTCTTCGAGCAACGCATCGAGCGCCACCAACAGATTGAGATCGAGACGACGGTAGCGCATGCACATGCCTGTTAAGACGATTTGGCTGGATTCTAGGCGCCATGACCTGAAAAAAACACGTAAAAAACCCCGAACTCATCGCGCATGGGCGCCTCAAAACTGGTACATGCACAGGAGAAGTCCCCATGAGCAATGACAGCAAACTTGAACACGACGGCGCCGGCCAAGCGACCGATGCGCAAGGTAAACCCGTGGATGTGGTGCGCCGCGACCTGGAGGATACGAGCGGCAAGACCCGCGTCATCGATGAAGTGATTACCCCCAGCGATATCAGGACCAAGGAGCAGGAAAACGAAGAACTGGAGCGCAAAGTCGACGAGGTCGAGCGCAAGGTGGCAGATGGGCGGTGATTTTCTCGCGGCTGAAGCGGGTCGCCGCTTCAGCCGCGAAAGCCGCTCACATCATTAAGATCGATAATAACCTTCGGTCCATTCGATTCGTTAATAGTTCCCCCCCACAACAGA
>NZ_BAAILM010000048.1:246189-289551 GCF_054589175.1 Pseudomonas sp. 3A(2025)
GCGGATTCTCCATGGCTCGCTCACTTCATCATTTGCGCTTTCCCCTCACTGCTCTGGCCCTGGTGGTAATCAGTGCCTGTGGCCAGGCGCCGCAGGCAACATCGGGGCCGGGGGCGCCCAAGGTCACGGTGGCCAAGGTCCTGGAACAGCCGATCAACGAGTGGGACGAGTTCACCGGCCGCCTCGAAGCCCCGGAAACCGTTGAAGTGCGCCCGCGTGTGTCGGGGCAGATCGATCAGGTGGCGTTCACCGACGGTGCGCTGGTCAAGAAAGGCGATGTGCTGTTCCAGATCGACCCGCGTCCGTTCCAGGCTGAAGTCCGCCGCCTCGAAGCCCAGTTGCAACAAGCCCGCGCCGTGGCCAACCGCAGTGAAAATGAAGCCCAGCGCGGTGATCGTCTGCGTGCCAACAATGCGATTTCTGCCGAGCTGGCCGATTCGCGCAGCACCTCCGCACAGGAAGCCAAGGCCGGGGTTGCCGCGATTCAGGCGCAACTGGACCTGGCGCGCCTGAACCTGAGCTTTACCCGCGTGACCGCGCCAATCAGTGGCCGGGTCAGCCGCGCCGAGATCACCACCGGCAACATCGTCACTGCCGATGTCACGCCGCTGACCAGCGTGGTCTCCACCGACAAGGTCTACGCCTACTTCGACGCCGACGAGCGTGTGTTCCTCAAGTACAACGAACTGGCACGCCAGGGCCAGCGTGGCCAGAGCACCCCGGTGTACCTGGGCCTGTCCAACGAAGCCGATAACCCGCACCTGGGGCAGATGGACTTCGTCGACAACCAGGTCAACCCGCGCACCGGCACCATTCGTGGCCGCGCGGTGTTCGACAACGGCGATGGCCGCTTCACGCCGGGCCTGTATGCCCGCCTGAAACTGGTGGGCAGTGCCACCTATTCGGCCGTGTTGATTCAGGACGACGCGGTCGGCACCGACCTGGGCAAGAAGTACGTGCTGGTGATGGACAAGGACAACACTCCGACTTACCGCCCGGTAGAGCTGGGGCCGAAGCTTGAAGGCTTGCGCATCGTGCGCAGTGGCCTGGCCAAGGACGACACCATTGTGGTCAAGGGCTTGCAGCGCGTGCGCCCAGGCCAGGCAGTCGACCCTGAGGTCGCGCCGATGGCCACCGAGCAAACCCTGGCCGCCTTGCGTTCGCAACGTCAGGCGCTTGAGGCCAGCAATGCCCCGCAAATCAACAACAAGGCCACCGCCAAACTCGCCAGCGCCGTTGTGGCGCCACGCGGTTAAGGGACACATCCGATGAATTTTTCGACCTTTTTCATATCCCGGCCGATCTTCGCCGCGGTGTTGTCCTTGCTGGTATTGATTGCCGGCTCCATCTCGCTGTTCCAGTTGCCGATCAGCGAATACCCTGAAGTCGTGCCGCCTACCGTCGTGGTGCGCGCCAACTTCCCCGGCGCCAACCCCAAGGTGATCGGCGAAACCGTGGCCTCGCCACTGGAACAGGCGATTACCGGCGTGGAAGGCATGCTGTACATGTCGTCACAGGCCACCGCCGACGGCAAGCTGGCGCTGACCATCACCTTCGCGCTGGGCACCGACCTGGACAACGCACAGGTGCAGGTGCAGAACCGTGTGACCCGTACCGAGCCGAAATTGCCTGAAGAGGTGACGCGCATCGGTATCACGGTCGACAAGGCCTCGCCCGACCTGACCATGGTCGTGCACTTGACCTCGCCCGATAACCGCTACGACATGCTTTACCTGTCCAACTACGCGGTGCTGAACATCAAGGATGAGCTGGCGCGCCTCGGCGGTGTCGGTGATGTGCAGTTGTTCGGCATGGGCGACTACTCGCTGCGCGTCTGGCTGGACCCGAACAAGACCGCTTCGCGCAACCTGACTGCCACTGACGTGGTCAACGCCATCCGCGAGCAGAACCGTCAGGTCGCCGCCGGGCAACTGGGCGCCCCGCCCTCGCCTAACGCCACCAGTTTCCAGATGTCGATCAACACCCAGGGCCGACTGGTCAGCGAGGAAGAGTTCGAGAACATCGTGATTCGCGCCGGTGCCAACGGTGAAATCACTCGCCTGAAAGATGTCGCACGCATCGAGCTGGGCTCTAATCAGTACGCATTGCGCTCGCTGCTCAACAACAAGCCGGCCGTAGCGATTCCGATCTTCCAGCGTCCGGGCTCCAACGCCATCGACATCTCCAACGATGTGCGTGCGCGCATGGCCGAGCTGAAGAAAGGCTTCCCGCAGGGCATGGACTACGAGATCGTCTATGACCCGACCATCTTTGTTCGCGGCTCGATCGAGGCGGTGATCCATACGCTGTTCGAAGCACTGATCCTGGTTGTGCTGGTAGTCATCCTGTTCCTGCAAACCTGGCGCGCCTCGATCATTCCGCTGGTTGCCGTACCGGTGTCGCTGATCGGTACGTTTGCCGTGATGCACATGTTCGGCTTCTCGCTTAACGCCCTGTCGCTGTTCGGCCTGGTACTGGCCATCGGTATCGTGGTCGACGACGCCATCGTGGTGGTCGAGAACGTCGAGCGTAATATCGAGCTGGGCCTGGAACCCTATGCCGCGACCCACAAGGCCATGGGCGAAGTGACCGGCCCGATCATCGCCACCGCGCTGGTGCTGTGCGCCGTGTTTATTCCGGCGGCGTTCATTTCCGGACTCACCGGGCAGTTCTATAAGCAGTTTGCACTGACCATTGCCATTTCGACGGTGATCTCGGCGTTCAACTCGCTGACCCTGTCGCCTGCACTGGCCGCCGTACTGCTCAAGGCCCACGACGCACCGAAAGACCGCTTCTCGCGCTTCCTTGACCGGATGCTGGGGGGCTGGCTGTTCCGTCCGTTCAACCGCTTCTTCGACAAGGCCAGCCGGGGTTATGTCGGTACCGTGGCGCGGGTCATTCGCAGCAGCGGCATTGCGCTGGTGGTGTACGCAGGCCTCATGGTCCTGACCTGGATGGGCTTTGCCAGCACCCCGACCGGCTTCGTACCCGGCCAGGACAAGCAGTACCTGGTGGCGTTTGCGCAATTGCCGGATGCGGCGAGCCTGGACCGCACCGAAGAGGTGATCAAACGCATGTCCGATATGGCCCTCAAGCAGCCGGGTGTCGAGAACGCGATTGCCTTCCCGGGCCTGTCGATCAACGGCTTTACCAACAGCCCGAACAACGGCGTGGTGTTTGTCGCGCTCAAGCCCTTCGACCAGCGCAAGGACCCGAGCCAGTCGGCGAATGCCATCGCCGGCGCCCTGAACGGCCAGTTTGCGTCGATTCAGGAAGCCTACATGGCGATCTTCCCGCCGCCGCCGGTACAGGGTCTGGGCACCATTGGTGGTTTCCGCCTGCAGATTCAGGACCGTGGCAACCTGGGCTATGACGAGCTGTACAAAGAAACCCAGAACATCATTGCCAAGAGCCGCAGCGTGCCTGAGCTGGCTGGCCTGTTTACCAGCTACACGGTAAACGTGCCGCAGGTCGATGCCGCCATCGACCGCGAAAAAGCAAAGACCCATGGCGTGGCGATCAGCGACATCTTCGACACCCTGCAGGTTTACCTGGGTTCGCTGTATGCCAACGACTTCAACCGCTTTGGCCGTACCTATCAGGTCAACGTTCAGGCCGAGCAGCAGTTCCGCCAGGACGCCGACCAGATTGGCCAGCTCAAGGTGCGCAACAACCTGGGCGAGATGATCCCGCTGGCGACCTTCGTCAAGGTCACCGACACCGCAGGTCCCGACCGTGTGATGCACTACAACGGCTTCATCACCGCCGAGATCAACGGCGCGGCGGCACCGGGCTACAGCTCCGGCCAGGCTGAGGCTGCGATCGAGAAACTGCTCAACAGCGAATTGCCCAACGGCATGACCTTCGAGTGGACCGACCTGACCTACCAGCAGATTCTGTCGGGCAATACCGCGCTGTTCGTCTTCCCGCTGTGTGTGCTGCTGGCGTTCCTGGTGCTGGCCGCGCAGTACGAAAGCTGGAGCCTGCCACTGGCGGTGATCCTGATCGTACCGATGACCCTGCTGTCGGCGATCGCCGGGGTGATCATTGCCGGCAGCGACAACAACATCTTTACCCAGATCGGCCTGATCGTACTGGTGGGCCTGGCGTGCAAGAACGCGATTCTGATCGTCGAGTTTGCCAAGGATAAACAAGCCGAAGGCCTGAGCCCGCTGGATGCGGTGCTGGAAGCCTGCCGCCTGCGTCTGCGGCCGATTCTGATGACTTCGTTCGCCTTCATCATGGGTGTGGTGCCACTGGTGTTGTCCAGCGGTGCCGGTGCCGAGATGCGCCATGCAATGGGTGTTGCGGTGTTCTCCGGCATGCTCGGGGTGACCTTCTTCGGCCTGCTGCTGACCCCGGTGTTCTATGTCCTGATCCGTAACTTCGTTGAACGCCGCGAGGCCCGCAAGGCGGCCCGCATCGCCCAACAACCGACCCTGCCTGTGGAGGCGCACTGATGAGCGCGGTAAAACTCTTTGCCCCAAGCCTGCTGGTGCTGGCGCTGGCGGCCTGCGCCGTCGGCCCGGACTACAAGGCGCCTGAAACCGCAGCGGCACAGATTGTCGCCAGCGAACAGGCCAGCACCGAAAAAGCCGCCTATGACCGCAGCCGTAGCGCCGCCAACTGGTGGCAGCAGTTCGAAGACCCGACGCTGGACAAGCTGGTCAACCAGTCGCTGGCCGGCAACCGTGACCTGCGGGTCGCCTTTGCCCGCCTGAAAGCAGCAAGGGCGATTCGCGATGATGTCGCCAATGACCGCATGCCGGTGATCACCAGCCGCGCCAGCAGCGAGATCGGCAAGGGTCAGATACCCGGCCAGACCGAACAGCGGGTCAACAGCGAACGCTACGACCTGGGTCTGGATATGGCCTGGGAAGTCGACCTGTTCGGCCGTATCCAGCGGCAACTGGAAGCCAGCGACGCCGACCAGCAGGTGGCCGAAGCCAACCTGTATCAGTTGCAGGTCACGCTGATCGCCGATGTGGTGGACGCCTACGGCAAGCTGCGCGGCGCCCAATTGCGTGAAGCCATTGCCCGCGACAACCTGAAAAACCAGCAGGACTCGCGCAATGTCACCAGCCAGCTGCGTGATGCCGGCGTCGGCAACGAGCTGGATGTAGTGCGCGCCGATGCCCGCCTGGCCGCCGTTGAGGCCAGCGTGCCGCAGTTGCAGGCCGAACAGGTGCGTCAGCGCAACCGCATCGCGACCTTGCTGGGCGAACGGCCGAATGCGCTAAGCGTCGATCTGGGGCCTGCCGGGCTGCCAGCCATCGCCAAGACCCTGGCGGTGGGTGATCCCGGTCAAGTGCTGCGTCAGCGCCCGGATGTGCGCGCCGCCGAGCGGCAACTGGCGGCTGCCACGGCGCGCATTGGCGTGGCCACCGCCGATCTGTTTCCACGGGTCAGCCTCAGCGGCTTTCTGGGCTTTACCGCAGGCCGTGGCTCGCAGATCGGCTCTTCGGCCGCCAAGGCCTGGAGCCTGGGGCCGAGCATTACCTGGGCAGCCTTTGACCTGGGCAGCGTAAGGGCGCAGATTCGCAGCGCCGACGCCGACGCCGAAGGCGCCCTGGCCAATTACGAGCAACACGTGCTGCTGGCGCTGGAAGAGTCGGAAAACGCCTTCAGCGATTACGACAAACGCCAGCAACGCCTGCTCGCCCTGCTGCGCCAGAGTGACGCCAGCCGCGCGGCAGCCCGTTTGGCCTCGGTGCAATACCGCGAGGGCACCGCCGATTTTCTGGTGCTGCTCGACGCCGAGCGCGAACGCCTGGCCGCCGAAGATGCTCAGGCCCAGGCGCAGATCGAGCTGTATCAGGGCATTGTGGCGATCTACAAGGCGCTGGGTGGCGGCTGGCAGCCGCAGGCGTAACGGGCTGAGAACAGGCCAGCATCGAGGCTACAGATTTGACAGCCGCCTTCGTCTCTTTGAAGCTGCATGTCTCAAAGAGTGGATATCGGTATGACCAAGGACTCAACTCTTCAGCCTCATGTCCGTCGCTGGCGGCGCGTGTTACTGGGCGCATCGCTGGTGTGCGCCCTGCTGGTAGCGTTTCTGGCATGGCGTCATACGCCGGTCGATACCGCACCAGCCAAACTCAGCCACACCTACCAGCAGGCGCTGGACCAGGCCCATGACGGCAAGCCCGGTGCGGCGCGCATGCTCTATCAGCAACTGGCACGCACCGACCTGCGTGATGAGCGACGCATCAACCTGCTCGCCGAATTGCCGAATTATCCCAGCCCTCAGGCGCTCAAGCTGCTCGATGCCAATCTGGGCAACGATTCAGCCGCTGTGCGCCAGGCGGCCATCCGCGCGACCCTGCATGTACTACCGCGCGCCCATCGCAGCGTATTGCTTGGCCCGTTGCTCAGTGATGCCGATCAAGCCGTACGCTTCGACGCCACGCTGGCGCTGACCCAGCTGTCGCCCGATGAGCTGGGGCTGTATTTTGCAGCCTTGCAACACAGTACCGAAACCTTCCAGCAAAGCCTGCAACAGCAGGCGCCCACTGCGCAAAACCGCATGCAACTGGCCATTCTTTACCAACAGACCGGCCACAAGACCCAGGCCCTGGCGGCGCTGGAAGAGGCGGTGAAGCTGGAGCCGGACAATCTTGATGCCACTCTGGCGCGGTTGGCGCTGATGGATGAAACCGGACAGCAAGAGCAAGCCAGGCAACTGTTTGCCCGCCTGCTGGAGCGCAATCCCGATTCGTCCTTGTTGCAGCATGCACTGGGACAATGGTTGCTGGAGCATGAACAACCCGAATACGCCCTGCTCAGCCTGGCCAAGGCCTCGGAGCTGGCGCCCGACAACAACGATTACCGTTATGACCTGGCCGTGGCGCTGCATGACCTGGACCAGATGGAGGCGGCGCAAAAGCAACTGGTGCATATCCTGCAAAGCCAGCCGGCCAACCGTCGCGCGCGGGTCTTGCTGGTCCAGTACGCTCGCGAAAGCGGTCAGTTACAGCATGTTCAGGTACTGCTCGCCGAGCTGGAGCAACAGAACCCCGATGACCCCGCCCTGCAACAGGGCCTCTAGCCGCCCGCCCCCCGAAAGTTACAAGACAGGGGCGTGACAACACCCTCCTAACTTTCAGAAATAACTTACAATCTGTGCGGCGGATAACACCGCCCGCGCGACCATCAAAGTGCCTGATGAGTTCAACAATTTCACAAGACTATTTTCTAAGTCAAAAAAAACGGGCATTATTCAGCCGTCACTGATTTATTACTGCCCGGTGAGCGGGCGGTGATCGTTGAAATGATTAGTTTGATCATTGAACCGGCCAGCCGGTCGGGAATGGAATCAGCGAATCGGATCAAAGATTTTTGTCTTATCGCTTTGTTTGGCCGGTCACGGCCAATAGACTGTCGGAGTATTTGTTTTGTCCAGACTTGCCGAGTTTCGCGCCGCAGAAAAAGCCCTTCAAGAACAGCTGGCACAGCTGGAAACCTTGAAGAAGGACACCGGGCTGCAGAAAGAGATTGAATTTGAACAACAACTCAAGGAACTGATGGGTAGCTATGGCAAGAGCCTGCGCGACGTTATCTCGATCCTCGATCCAGGCAGCGCCACCAGCCTGATTACCGCACCGGCCGGCCCGAAGCGCCGCCGTGCCCGCGTGATCAAGGTTTATCAGAACCCGCACACCGGTGAACTGATCGAAACCAAAGGCGGTAACCACCGCGGCTTGAAAGCCTGGAAAGAGCAATACGGCGTTGACGCGGTAGATTCCTGGATCCGTACCTGATTTCACCCGCGCCTTGAAAAGCCCTGCCTTGCAGGGCTTTTTTATTACAGCATTTATAAGCGTGTGCACACATCAAGTGCAGCGTGCTCGACTGAAGGGCGTCGAGCGGATATATAAAAATATGAGCCTCGACATAGTAATAGCCTGCGCTAAAATAATGGCGCCAATAATTTTCCCCCTCAAAAAGATACCTGTCTTGTTACAGTTTTAAAATGCCGAGCGCATCTCGGCAGTTTAGGCAATCAGACAATGTTGTCTTGTGTGTAGGCTCTTTCCCAAAAGGCGGCGCCCCACGCCGTTCAGCAGGGGATGTGAAAAGCTTCACACTTTTTTCACATGGCCTGTATCAAGATCAAGGCTGCTAAAGGACTAGCGCCCCATGCCCGCTCACGCGGGCTTTATTTTGCCTGTCAAAAAGCTCAAGGCGTCTCGCCAAGGCGCAGGCTGTCGCGAATGCGCAGGACTTCCTGCTTGTTGGCGTCATACGCCTCAGCCGCTCCCGCATAAGACAACGACCAGGCCTGCTGCGCCGTGGCGGCAGCCACCAGAGTCTGGGTCATCACGTGCACGCCATTCTGGGTGATGGTGCAGGTACTCTCCATGCCGGGCACACCGCCAAGCTTTACCTCGCGCGCATGAGTGCAGGCGCTTTGCAGGCCATCGCGGGCAAAGTTGACCTGTATGGCCTTGCGCATCTCCAGCAGCACGCCCTGAACATTGACCTGATGGCCTTCGGTAAGGCGAGTCTGGGTCAATTCCATGATCATGTTCGGGTCGCCGGCCTGATCTTTCTTCAGCGCCCGCTGCCTGAGCTGAATCGACGGCTGGCTGGCGCTTTCGCTGGTGGCGGGCAGCGACTCCACCTCCCAGCCGGCCGGCCAGAGGATCATGGCGTCAGCGGCATACGCCGGTACGGCTACCAGCACCAGACCAAGACTGGCCAGAGACGATCGGCAAAGATTGAAAAGCATGACGAGCCCTTGAGGCGAGAAGATCGGAAAAGTCTGAGGCTGTCGGGGAACCTGAACAAGGGGTATACCATCAATATTGCGCTCAGGCGGGGTTCGGCGTTTGGCATCGTCCCCCCTGCCCCGTATCATTTGCTTCTTTTATACCCCTCAAGCCGGAGACTTCCATGAGCCTGCACGATCTAGACACTTTCCCTGGCGTTACCGCAGCCCCCGAAGCGGCCACCCAGGGTTTCGTGTTCAACCACACCATGCTGCGTGTCAAGGACATCACCGCCTCGCTGGACTTCTACACCCGCGTACTGGGCTTCAGCCTGGTCGACAAACGTGATTTCCCGGAAGCCGAGTTCAGCCTGTACTTTCTGGCGCTGGTCGACAAGGCTCAGATCCCGGCCGATGACGCCGCCCGTCACCAGTGGATGAAGTCGATACCGGGTGTACTGGAGCTGACCCATAACCACGGCAGCGAAAACGACGCCGGCTTTGCCTACCACAACGGCAACAGCGACCCGCGCGGTTTTGGCCACATTTGCGTGTCGGTGCCTGACGTGGTGGCAGCCTGCGAGCGCTTCGAGCAACTGGGCGTGAACTTCCAGAAACGCCTGGCCGATGGGCGCATGAATCACCTGGCGTTCATCAAGGACCCGGACGGTTACTGGGTCGAAATCATCCAGCCGACTCCGCTGTAACGAAAAAAGCCCCGTGATGATCCATCACGGGGCTTTTTCATTCAGCCGTTGCCGGTCAGGCCGGGGCGCTGCTGCGAATCAGGTGATCGAAGGCACTCAGCGAGGCCTTGGCACCTTCGCCCAAGGCGATGATGATCTGCTTGTACGGCGTGGTGGTCACGTCGCCGGCAGCGAAGATGCCCGCAATCGACGTTTCACCCCGTGCATCGGCAACGATTTCGCCGCGTGGCGACAGCTCGATGACGCCCTTGAGCCATTCGCTGTTAGGCAGCAGGCCGATCTGCACGAAGATGCCTTCCAGCTCGACAGCGCGCTCTTCACCGCTGATCCGATCCTTGTAACGCAGGCCGTTGACCTTCTCGCCGTCACCGGTCACTTCGGTGGTCTGCGCGTTGGTCAGCACCGTCACGTTCGGCAGGCTGTTGAGCTTGCGCTGCAGTACCGCGTCAGCGCGCAACTGGCTGTCGAACTCCAGCAATGTAACGTGCGAAACGATACCGGCCAGGTCGATGGCCGCTTCGACACCGGAGTTGCCGCCGCCAATCACCGACACGCGCTTGCCTTTGAACAGCGGGCCGTCGCAGTGCGGGCAGTAAGCCACGCCCTTGTTGCGGTATTCCTTCTCGCCGGGCACGTTCATTTCGCGCCAGCGCGCACCGGTGGCCAGGATCAGGGTCTTGGCCTTGAGGCTTGCGCCGCTGGCGAATTTCACTTCGTGCAGCTCACCGGCCTTGCCTGGAATCAGGCGCTCGGCGCGCTGCAGGTTCATGATGTCGACTTCGTACTGCTTGACGTGTTCTTCAAGCGCAACGGCCAGTTTCGGGCCTTCGGTGTGCTGTACCGAGATAAAGTTCTCGATGGCCATGGTGTCGAGTACCTGGCCGCCAAAACGTTCGGCCGCCACGCCGGTGCGAATGCCTTTACGCGCCGCGTACACCGCCGCAGCGGAACCGGCCGGGCCACCGCCAATCACCAGCACATCAAAAGCGTCTTTGGCATTGAGCTTGTCGGCCTGACGCGCACTGGCGCCAGTGTCGATCTTGGCGAGGATTTCTTCCAGTCCCATGCGGCCCTGGCCGAACACTTCGCCATTCAGGTAGATGCTCGGCACCGACATGACTTTACGGTCGGTGACTTCATCCTGGAACAGCGCGCCGTCGATGGCGACGTGCTGGATGTTCGGGTTGAGTACTGCCATCAGGTTCAGGGCCTGGACGACGTCCGGGCAGTTCTGGCAGGACTGCGAGAAATAGGTTTCAAACTTGAAGTCGCCTTGCAGGGCGCGCACTTGTTCTATGGTTTCAGCGCTGACTTTTGGCGGGTAGCCGCCGGTTTGCAGCAGTGCCAGGACCAGCGAGGTGAACTCGTGCCCCATCGGAATGCCGGCAAAGCGCAGGCTGATGTTGTGGCCTGGGCTGTTAAGGGCAAACGAAGGCGTGCGTGAATCATTGCCGTCGGTGGACAGGGTGATGTCCTTGCCGACGCTGACGACGTCTTGCAGCAGTGCAAGCATTTCCTGGGACTTGGCGCCGTCATCGAGGGACGCTGTGATCTCGATGGGGCGAGTAACCCGCTCCAGGTAGGATTTCAACTGGGCTTTAAGATTGGCGTCCAACATGTTTCGGCTTCCTGTTTTCAGGCGGTAGAAATAACAACGCCCAGGCGAAGACCGCCCGGGCGTTTGATGGGGCGATGCGGTTTACAGATTCAAGCGTGCGGCGCCCCGATCGGTTTCATGCAGATCAGATCTTGCCGACCAGATCCAGCGAAGGGGCCAGAGTGGCTTCGCCTTCTTTCCACTTGGCTGGGCAGACTTCGCCCGGGTGAGCAGCAACGTACTGAGCAGCCTTGATTTTGCGCAGCAGCTCGGAAGCGTCACGGCCTACACCGCCGTCGTTCAGTTCAACGATCTTGATCTGGCCTTCAGGGTTGATCACGAAAGTACCGCGGTCAGCAAGACCTGCTTCTTCGATCAGCACATCGAAGTTGCGCGAGATGGTCAGGGTCGGGTCGCCGATCATGGTGTACTGGATTTTGCCGATGGCTGGCGAGGTGTTGTGCCAGGCAGCGTGGGCAAAGTGGGTGTCGGTCGAAACGCTGTAGATTTCAACGCCCAGCTTTTGGAATTCAGCGTAGTTGTCAGCCAGGTCTTCCAGTTCGGTCGGGCAGACGAAGGTGAAGTCGGCTGGGTAGAAGAACACCACAGACCACTTGCCTTTCAGGTCGGCATCCGAAACGTCAACGAAATTGCCGTTCTTGTAAGCGGTGGCTTTGAACGGTTTTACTTGGCTGTTGATGATAGGCATCGGTGAATCTCCATGGTTTGTGAAGAGGAAGGTGTAAATTCGATGGATTGGAGCTTACGCACAATCGACTGACATGGCTCATTGGTAAAGTCGATGCTGTCGATTGGTTTTCTCTATAAAGGATCTCTATTAATAGCAGAAACCTTTATCGCCTGCTCCGCACCTACATGGGGGCCAAACGGTGAGGTTTCAATGTAGCGCATGGCGGATTTCATGTCCTTCCAGCCCACGTAGGCCATCAGCGACTTCAAATCCCACCCACTTTGATGCGCCCATGTTGCAAAACCGCGACGCAATGAATGACTGCTGTAGGCATCGGCTGCCAGGCCTGCGCGCTCGAAGGCCTGGCGCAGCAAGGTGATGACGCTGTTGGCGTGCAGCCCCTCCTCGCCCAGGTTGCCCCAGCGATCGATGCCACGAAACACCGGGCCGCTGGCCAGGGCGGCGCAGTCGATCCAGTCAAGATAAGCCTGCACCGGGCATAACCGCTGCAAGGCCGGAGTCTGAAACGTGCGACCGCTGTTATCGCGGTCGCTCTTGCTGCGTGGCAAATACAGGGTAATGCCGGAGCCAGCCACCGCCTTGACGTGCTCGACCTGCAAACGGCACAGCTCGTCGCTGCGAAAGCCGCGCCAGAAACCCAACAGGATCAGCGCCGTATCGCGACGACAGCGCAACACCTGCGCATGGTCGTGCACGCTTGCCGCCTCGTTTGCCTGAGCATCGAGACTGATGACCAGGCGTTGCAGGTCGGCGAGCTGCAAAGGCTCGGCCTGTTTCTCTTGCGCCGGGTGCAGGGCGCGGATGCCCTTGAGTACCTTGCGCACCATCGGCGCCTTGGTCGGGTCGACGAAGCCCTGGCTCGAGTGCCATTGCGCCAGTGCCGACAGCCGCAGTTTCAGCGTGTTGACCGACAGCTCGCCGGCATAGGTTGCCAGGTACCGCGCCACACTTTCGCTGGTCGCGGGCAAGAACCCGCCGAAGCTCACTTCGAAATGCTCGATGGCCGCCCGGTAACTGCGCCGGGTGTTGTCCCGCGTGGCGGCCTCGATGTAGCGATCGATATCACTCATGACTCAGAACTGCCTGTTTCGTACCGCATGGAGTCGTTAAAAGCCGTCTACGAGCGACTGACACGGGATAATACGCCAATATCCCGCCTGAAATAAGTCCTAAAAACTGCTACCTGATCGACAATAAATAGTATGTAATTACAGGATACATACCACAGTATGAAATCGTAGGGGCAAGCATGGCGCGCGGCGGCATAAACAAGGCAGTGGTACAAAAGGCAAGGCTGGCGCTACTGGCGCGCGGTGAAAACCCGAGCATCGATGCCGTACGCATAGAAATGGGCAATACCGGCTCGAAAACCACCATTCACCGCTATTTGCGCGAGCTTGAGACGCAAGATAGCCCTGCGCCATCGATCAACGACGAGCTGGGCGAACTGGTGGCGCGCCTGGCCGAGCGCCTGCAAGGCCAGGCTCAGGAGCGCATCGATCAGGCTCAGGAAGAGATGCAGCGCCAGCGCGCCCTCATGCAACTGGAATTGGCCGCTGTACAGGTGCAACTGGATGAACTCCAGCGCAGCTTTACCCAACAAGGCGAGCATCTGGCGCAGGAAAGTCAGGCCTTGCTGGACACTCGTGAAGCGCTGCAACAAGAGAGAACCGAGAACACCCGGTTGAATCAGGCCAATGTGGACTTGCAATCACGCCTGGCCGACCGCGATAGGCAGATCGAATCGCTGGAAGAAAAGCATCGGCATGCGCGTGATGCGCTGGAGCACTACCGCAATGCGGTCAAGGAACAGCGCGAGCAGGATCAGCAGCGTCATGAAGGCCAACTGCAACAGGTGCAGATGGAATTGCGCCAGGCGCGCCAGACTCAGGCACTGCACCAGGAATCGATCACCCTGCTCAATCGCGACAACGAGCGCCTGCTGGCCGAGCAACGCAGCACCGGCCGCGAGCTGCATACCTGCCAGGCGCAACTGGACAAGGCCAACAAACAAACGGAAAAAGCCGTCAGCGAACAACAGAAAGCCATTACCCGCAGTGCGCAACTGGAAGTGCGCCTGCAAGCCGCCTTGCAGGACGGCGCAGGGTTCAAGCAAGGCATGAACGATGCACTGCAACAGAATCGCGTGCTGGAGTTACTGCTGAGCCGCAAAGAAGCGGCATTGGAGAATTTGCAGCTGCAGATCAAGCAAGAGCCGCAGTCAGAGGATTAAGCCGGCATCACACCGGGTCGCCCGCCCCCAGCATCCCGCGCACCCGGGCCGCGAGATCATCGACGTTGAATGGCTTGATCAGCATGTCCATGCCATTCGCTTGCAGCTCCTCGTGGTCCTGGGGATTACCGGCATAACCGGTCATGAACAGAACCTTGAGCTCAGGCCGGAACTGGCGGGCGATTTCGGCCAGTTGCCGACCATTCAGGCCCGGTAACCCCACGTCGGTCACCAGCAAATCGATACGTCCCGAATCTTGCAAGCGAGTAATAGCACCGGCACCGTCGCTTGCCTGCCGGGTTGAATAACCCAGTTCGCGCAAGGCATCGACCACCAGCATACGCACCGCCTCTTCGTCTTCGACCACCAGCACACACTCGCCCTGATTGGCACGAGGCGATTGCGGCGCATCATCCATGTCGACGGCACCAGTCGCCACCTGCGCTTCGCAAGGCATAAACAGACGAATACACGCGCCTTGCCCGTCGACACTGTCGATACGCACATGGCCGCCGGTTTGCTTCATGAAGCCATACACCATCGACAGGCCAAGCCCGGTGCCCTGACCAATCGGCTTGGTGGTGAAAAACGGATCGAAGACTCGCGCAATCACATCATCGGGAATACCACTGCCGGTGTCCTGAACACTGAGTTGCAGGTACGTGCCCGGCATCAGCTCACCGTCCCGCACGCTCAGCACCGCAAGCTCACTGCGCACCCACAACTGCCCGCCATCAGGCATGGCATCGCGCGCATTGATCACTAGGTTGAGTAACGCATTTTCCAGTTGATGTTCGTCAGTGCGAATCACTTGCCCGTGATCTTCAAGTTCGATGTGCAACTGGATACTTTCGCCGATGGTCCGGCGCAGCAGCTCTTCCATCGAGGCGACCATGCAATTGACGCGCACCGCACTGGTCTTCAGCGATTGGCGACGGGCAAACGCCAGAAGGCGCTGGGTCAATGCGGCGGCACGATTACCGGAGGTGACGGCAGCATCGATATAGCGCTCGACTTCGTTGACCCGCCCGGCGGCCAGGCGGCGCCGGATCAGGTCCAGCGCCCCCAGCACCCCGGTGAGCATATTGTTGAAGTCATGGGCGATGCCGCCGGTGAGCTGACCGATGGCGTCCATTTTTTGCGCATGGCGCAACGCCTCTTCGGCTTGCGCCCGCTCGGCGATTTCGACCTGCAAGCGCTGATTGGCCTCGGCCAGCTCACGCGTTCGCTCGCCGACACGCTGCTCCAGGCTGTCGTTGAGTTCGCGCAGCGCCTCTTCGGCATTGACCTGGGCGGTGATGTCGGTGTGAGTGCCCAGCCAATGGGTGATGTGCCCACGCTCGTTACGAATCGGCAACGCGCGCGACAGAAACCAGTTGAAGCTACCGTCCTTGCTGCGCAACGGAAAAGTATCTTCCCAGACCGAACCGGTCGCAAAGCAATATTGCAAATGCTCGACGACCCGCTCGCGGTGTTCAGGATGATGCACCGAGCGCCAGCCAAGCGCGCGCATGGACTCCAGCGAAGCGCCGGTGTAGGCATACCAGCGCTCGTTGTACCACTGGATAGCACCGGCAGGGTTCGCCGTCCAGGCCAACTGACTCATGTTGTCGGCCAGGGTTCTGAACTGGCGCTCGCTCTCGCGCAGGGCATCGAGCTCGCGCAAGCAGTCTTTGTCGGGCGTTGCTGGATTCAAGGGCATTGCCGCCGTCGGCTTATGTTGACTCACTGCAGGATCCATCCTCAAAACATGTTCAGCCCCGCTCTCATCCTGAAAGCGGGGCATGGGTCACCGTACAGCGAACAACCGCTTAGCGAGAAACAGGACTGCGCATGGTGACGAATTCTTCGGCCGCCGTCGGGTGCACACCCATGGTGTCGTCGAAAACACGCTTGGTCGCGCCGGCCTTCAAGGCAATGGCCAGGCTTTGCACGATTTCACCGGCATCCGGCCCCACCATATGACAACCCAGCACCCGGTCACTGGCGCTGTCGACGATCAGCTTCATGAACGTGCGCTCCTGATCATCGGTCAGGGTCAGCTTCATCGGCCGGAAACGGCTTTCAAACACCTGGATCGAATACCCGTCTTCAATGGCCTGCTCTTCGGTCAGCCCCACCGTGCCGATGTTGGGCAGGCTGAAGACCGCCGTTGGAATGTGATTGTAGTCCACCGGGCGATATTGCTCCGGTTTGAACAGACGACGGGCAATAGCCATGCCTTCAGCCAGTGCCACGGGGGTCAACTGCACACCGCCGATCACATCGCCCAAGGCCAGAATCGAGGCTTCGCTGCTTTGATAATGCTCATCGACCTGAATATAGCCATGCTTGTCGAGCTTGACGTCGACGTTTTCCAGGCCGAGGTTATCGAGCATCGGCCGGCGACCGGTGGCATAGAACACACAATCGGTCTCCAGCGTGCCGCCATCCTTGAGAGCGACCGTCAGGCTGCCATCCGCCTGTTTGTCGATGCGGGCGATATCACAGTTGAAACGCACGTCCACACCGTGCTTGACCAGTTCTTCGTGCAGATGCGTGCGCACACCGTTATCGAAGCCGCGCAGGAACAGCTCGCCACGGTAGGCCAGGGTCGTTTGCGCACCCAGGCCATTGAAGATCGAGGCAAACTCCACAGCGATGTAACCGCCGCCCACGACAACGATGCGCTTGGGCAGTGTTTCGAGGTGAAACGCTTCGTTGGAGGTGATGGCATGTTCGCGCCCTGGCACATCCGGAACCTGCGGCCAGCCGCCAGTGGCGATAAGAATGCGCTCGGCACTGTAGTGTTTGCCGTCGATTTCGACGCCGTTGGGTCCGGTCAGTTTTGCATGGCCTTCAACCAGGGTCACACCGCTGTCGAGCAACAGCTTGCGGTAGATGTTATTGAGGCGCTGGATTTCCCGGTCTTTATTGGCGATCAGGGTCGACCAGTCGAATTCAGCCTCGCCAAGCGTCCAGCCAAAGCCCTTGGCATGCTCGAAATCCTCGGCAAAATGCGCGCCGTAGACCAACAACTTCTTGGGCACGCAGCCTACGTTGACGCACGTGCCACCCAGGTAGCGGCTTTCAGCCACTGCCACTTTTGCCCCGAAACCTGCAGCAAAGCGCGCCGCACGCACACCACCGGAACCGGCACCGATGACAAATAGATCGAAGTCGTAAGCCATTACTGTCTCCTTGAGCAGGCCCACAGCATAACCGCTGCGCAATCACACAGAAATGAAAAAGCCACCACGACCTTCACACCGAACCTTGTGAGTTCGGTGATCAGCCGTAGTGGCTTCAGATTAACAGGCGTGAAAAATCAGAACGCCTTGCCAGTCTTGTAGAAGTTTTCGAAGCAGAAGTTGGTGGCTTCGATGTAGCCTTCGGCGCCACCGCAGTCAAAACGCTGGCCCTTGAACTTGTAAGCCAGCACGTTGCCCTGGGAAGCCTGCTTCATCAGCGCGTCGGTGATCTGGATTTCACCGCCTTTGCCTGGCTCGGTCTGTTCGATCAGCTCGAAAATGTCCGGCGTCAGGATATAACGGCCGATGATTGCCAGGTTCGACGGCGCATCTTCAGGCTTTGGCTTCTCGACCATGTCGTTGACACGGAACAGGCCTGGCTTGATTTCTTCACCGGCGATAACGCCGTACTTGTTGGTTTCTTGCGGATCGACTTCCTGAATGGCGACGATCGAGCAACGGTAATGCTTGTACAGCTTGACCATCTGCGCCAGCACGGTGTCGCCATCCAGGTTGACGCACAGGTCGTCAGCCAGCACCACGGCGAAAGGTTCGTTGCCGATCAGCGGACGACCGCTGAGAATCGCATGGCCCAGACCTTTCATTTCGGTCTGACGGGTGTACGAGAAGCTGCACTCGTCGATCAGGCGACGGATGCCGACCAGGTATTTTTCCTTGTCGGTGCCTTTGATCTGGTGCTCCAGCTCGTAGCTGATGTCGAAGTGGTCTTCGAGCGCACGCTTGCCACGACCAGTAACGATGGAGATTTCATTCAGGCCTGCTGCCAGCGCCTCTTCCACGCCGTATTGAATCAGTGGCTTGTTGACCACGGGCAGCATCTCTTTAGGCATGGCTTTGGTCGCTGGCAAAAAGCGAGTGCCGTAGCCGGCTGCAGGGAACAAGCATTTCTTGATCATATAAGTCCTTATGTAAGGCGTGGCATTGTCGGCGCAGTCTAATCAGGCGGCGCTCACCTTACAATGCCCCGCCACTGGCCTTCCTATCCCATGATAGAGAAATCCTCGAGCAGATAGTTCCTCAGCATCATAGATATTACGACCATCGAATATTACCGGCCTGCGCATTGCACCCCGTACACGAATGAAATCGGGCTGACGGAACTGTTTCCACTCGGTCACCAGCACGACGGCGTCAGCACCCTCGGCGCAGCCATACAGTGACTCATGCAAGCGTAGCTGGCCACGCTGAATGGCGTCGCGATAATGTTCAGCCACCGCCGCCATGGCCGCGGGATCCGTGGCCTGAACCTGCGCACCGGCGGCCAGCAGGGCATTGATCAGCACCAGGCTGGGCGCCTCACGGATATCGTCAGTGCCTGGTTTGAAAGCCAGCCCCCACACCGCGATTACCCGGCCCCGAACAAGACTGCCGAAATAAAGGTTTACAGATTCAAACAGTAAATGTTTCTGGGTGGTATTACGTGCCTGCACCGCTTGAAGTATCCGCGCATCGAAACCTTGCTGTTCGGCGGTATGAATCAGCGCCCGCACATCCTTGGGAAAGCACGAGCCGCCATACCCGCAGCCGGCATAAATAAAGTGCGTGCCAATACGCCGGTCACTGCCGATGCCGCGTCGCACCTGCTCGATATCCACACCCAGGTGTGCGCACAACCCTGCCATTTCATTAATGAACGAGATTTTTGTCGCCAGAAAGGCGTTGGCGGCGTACTTGCTGAACTCGGCAGCGCGCAGGTCCATGATCAGTACCCGCTCGCGATTGCGTAAAAAGGGACTGTACAAGCGCTGTAGCAGCTCGGCCGATTGCGGTTCGCTGCAACCAATGATGACCCGGTCGGGACGCATGAAGTCCTCGAGGGCGGCGCCCTCCTTCAAAAACTCAGGATTGCTCGCCACCTTGATACGCAGGTCCATGCCACGACGGGCCAGATGCTGGTTGATGCGCAACGCTACAGCGTCACAGGTGCCTACCGGTACAGTGGATTTGTTGACCACCAGGCATGCACGGTTCAGACAGCGCCCAAGCTGGTCGGCCACTTCAAGCACGTGCGACAGATCGGCCGAACCGTCCTCGTGACAAGGCGTGCCAACCGCGATAAAAACGATTTCTGCCAAGCGTACGCCCTCGGCCAGACTGGCGCTAAAGCTCAATTGCCCGCTGGCCAGATGCTCCTTGAGCATAGGCTCCAGGCCCGGCTCATAAATCGGGCATTCTCCGCGCTGCAAAGCCTGCAGGCGCGACGGATGCTGCTCGACACAGACGACCTGGTTGCCCATTTCGGCAAAACAGGTGGCGGCCACCAGCCCGACGTAACCGGCCCCGATGATGCAAAGTCGCATGCTCGTCACTCCTGACAGGATTTGCGACAATTGCATCGCCAACCGGTTGCAGGGTCATGACTGGCAGAAGACATCCGCGTGAACATACATGACTTGCAATACATGGCGGAACGATGGCACACGCCCCCGGTCCAAACCGATATGCCTGAAAATCCTTTACCAGCCCGACTCTTGAAGCGAACTCCATGATCAGACTTTTGCCCCTTTTTGCCGTACTGGTCCTCACCGGTTGCGCCACCGCCTCCCCCACGCACCTGAAGAATGGCCAGCAAGGGTTGAGCATCGACTGTTCCGGCGAAGCCATGTCCTGGGCCAAGTGCTATGAAAAAGCCGATGATTCCTGTGCCGGCACCGGCTACAACATCGTGGGCACCGATGGCACCGCCCGCTCTCCGGAAGAAGAGCAGACCCTGGGGCTGGATGTGGGTAATTACAAGCACCGCAGCGTGCTGGTGGTGTGCAAGTAAGCGATTATCCGGAAATACACGCCTCGGCGGCGCGCTGCACATCGCCGCCGCGCACCGGCAGGTTGTTCAAGCGCTCATGAACCTTGATCGAACTGCCGCCGGAGCGGTCTTCGATATCGACGATGGCCGCTGGTGAATCACTGAGCTTTTGTGCAACGATCAGCCGCACACCATCATTACGGACTTCTTTCAATGGGGGCTCACGGCTGTCGCCGATCTTGCCGATAAAGCAGGTGGCATACTCATTCGGCTTCTTGCCGGAAATGACGCTCAGCGTTGCCGGAGAATGTTCGATATCCTCTACGGAAGCGCACCCGGTCATCGCCAGGGCCAAAATTACCACGGCCAGTTTCATACAATCCCTCCAAATCCAAAGCCGTTAGGACACGCATTAACGCAAGAAAATCCCGACCCTGTGGACTTTTTGCCATCATCGAACAAATAACTGTGAGCCATTTGGCAAAACGCAAGTCGCCTCGTGCTATCGTTCCGCTTTTGTAAAAAGCCTGTTGCGGAGACATTCATGAAGTT
This sequence comes from Pseudomonas sp. 3A(2025), assembly GCF_054589175.1. NCBI lineage: Bacteria > Pseudomonadati > Pseudomonadota > Gammaproteobacteria > Pseudomonadales > Pseudomonadaceae > Pseudomonas > Pseudomonas sp. 3A(2025). Next base: position 266,698 of record NZ_BAAILM010000048.1, read on the forward strand.
CGTACACCAGCGTGAGCACCTTAACGAAGACGATCTGGTCGTCATCGAATGCTCGCGTCCCTGCAATATTCGCCTGATGAGCGATGCGAACTTTCGCAGCTTCAAAAACGGTGGCCGGCACACCTACCATGGCGGCGCATTCGATCGTTTTCCGGCCAAGATCGCGGTGCCTAGCAGCGGCTTCTGGAACATCACCATCGACACCACCGGGCGTAAACCCGACAAGAACCCAGGCCACAAGCCCACCTTTACCCACTCGATCAAGATCGTGCGCCGCTCGCACTCGCATCTGAGCTGATCATTGCCCACCCAGGAGTGACCGTGAGTAGCCCTACCCCTACCACCAAATTTGCCGTCAGCTACAAGCTCAACGGCGAGCGCCGCTTTGAATTCGCCCAACTGCAATCGGCCTCGGTCGACGAAGCCCGTGCCGCGCTGGAAAAGATGCACGGCCAAAGCGATGACGTGATCAGCGATGTCAAGGTCAGCAAAGCGCTCTGATGCGTCGAGGGCATCCCCCCTGACCTTCGACCTGTTCGCCGACGACACCCCCAAGGGCCGCGAGGCCGTTGCTCCCGCAGCCACGCTGCTGCGTGGCTTGGCCCTGCTCCATGCCGAACACTGGCTGCCCCTGCTGGCGCAGATCGAAGCGGCCTCGCCGTTTCGGCACATGCACACACCGGGCGGCTATCGGATGTCAGTGGCCATGACCTGTTGCGGAAATCTGGGCTGGATCACCGATCAGCGCGGCTACCGTTACACCGAGCACGATCCACTCAGCGACCAGCCCTGGCCAGACATGCCGCAAGCCTGGCTGCAACTGGCGCGCGATGCGGCCCAGGAAGCCGGTTTTGCCGACTTTACGCCCGATGCCTGCCTGATCAATCGCTATGTGCCCGGTGCCAAAATGGCCCTGCATCAGGACAAGGACGAACGCGATCACCGCTGGCCGGTGGTCTCGATCTCGCTGGGCTTGCCGGCGATCTTCCAGTTTGGCGGCCTGCAACGCAGCGACAAGGCGCAGCGTGTTTCGCTGTTTCATGGCGACGTGCTGGTATGGGGACGTGAAGACCGCCTGCGCTTTCACGGTATTCTGCCGATTGCCGAAGGCCATCACCCTCTGCTGGGTGCGCAACGGATCAACCTCACGTTTCGCAAGGCGGGATGATGTCCACACGTTCGAATGCCGATTTCATGCAACTGGCCCTGGCTCAAGGCCGTAACGCCTTGCCCGATTGCCGACCCAATCCTCCTGTGGGCTGCGTACTGGTAAAGGACGGGCAGATCGTCAGCGAGGGGTTCACCCTGCCGCCGGGCCAGCATCATGCCGAAGCCATGGCGCTGAGCCGCTTGCCAGCGGGCAGCCACGGCATTACCGCCTATGTCACACTGGAACCGTGCTCGTTTCACGGCAGAACCCCGTCCTGCGCACAGGCCTTGGTCAAAAGCGGCGTGAAGCAGGTATTCGTCGCCATGCTTGACCCCGACCCCAGAAACGCAGGCGCCGGTATTCGAATCCTTCAAGAGGCCGGTATCGAGGTGGTGGTCGGGTTGCTGGAAGATCAGGCACGCACGGACCTGGAGCAATATCTGCACGTCCAGACACCCATAAATTAAATATTTTTTATATTTAAGACATAAATATATGCAAAACAGAACTTTCCCTTTCTCACCCTTCCCCCCGTAAAGTGCGACCCGCGCCGACCAGGACAACAGGAGGCCGTTCACTCACCTCCCGTCTTGAAGGTTCGCCATGCGTTCAGTTGCATGCTTTGCCCGTTCGCCGCTCGCTGTTGCCTTGTCACTCACCTTTGCCATCCCGTTTTCAGGCCAGCTACTGGCCGATGACGCCAACCTGTCCACCGTGGTCGTCACCGGCACCCGCGGTCAGGAACGCACAGTCACCGACAGCCCGGTACCGGTGGATGTGATCAGCGCCGAAACCCTGCAAAAGACCGGCAAAAGCAACCTGCGTGAAGCGCTGGCCGAAGCAGTGCCATCGATTGCGACCACCCAGCGCGGCGGCGCGCCGATCAGTACTGTGACCATGCGCGGCCTGGGCAGCGCTTATGTGTTGTTTCTGGTCAACGGCAAGCGCCGGCACAACAACGCCCTGCTCAACTGGGGCAACGCTGACAGCTCCGGCAACAACCCGGTCGACCTGGAGCAGATTCCGGTGGCGGCCATCGACCATATCGAAGTGCTGCGCGACGGCGCGGCGGCGCAATATGGCTCTGATGCGATTGCCGGGGTGATCAATATCATCCTCAAGAACAGCGACAAGGCCGGCTCTTCGGTCACCGAGTACGGCGGCCAGTACGCCGGCGATGGCGAAAAGGTCCGCCAGAGCCTTAACAAGGGCTTCGAGCTGGGCGACGGCGGCTTCTTCAACGCCACCCTCGAAGGCCTCAACCAGAACGCGACCAACCGCAACGAAGGCGTGATCGGCAACGTTTACCCGTTGCAGGCCAATGGCAGCGCCGACCCGCGTGAAGCAAGCTCTGCCGGGCATAAATACGGCACCCTCAACGGCACACCGAACCACGAGGCCTACACCCTGGCCTTCAACTCGCAACTGCCGGTCGGCGATAACACCCAGCTGTATTCGTTCGGCACTTACGGCCAGCGGCACATGAGCATGGGCTTCACCTTCCGCCGCCCCTCGTCGACCGAAGTGCTCGACTCGATCTACCCGGACGGCTATTACCCGGTCTACAGCGAGCGGGTGCGCGACCTGTCGCTGGCGGTCGGCGCCAAGGGGCTGGTGAGCGGTTGGGACTGGGATGTGAGCAGTACCTACGGACGCAACCAGGTCAGGGGGTACGCCGCCGATGACCTCAACCCGTCGTTGGGGCCGGTCAATGCGCCAACCAAGTTCGACCTGTTTGAAGTCACCTTCTCGCAATGGACGCAAAACCTCGACCTGACCCGTGGTTTCAGCCTGCTCGACCGCCCGCTGCAGGTGTCCTGGGGCGTTGAGCAGCGCCAGGAGCGCTACAACCTGATCGCTGGCGAGCCGGATGCCTGGCGCAACGGCGGCTACCAATTCACCAGCGGCAGCAAGGCCGGCCGCTACGCCGACATCGGCGCGCGTGGCGTACCCAGCACCAGTGCTGCCGACGAAGGCAGCGTCGAGCGCACCACGTCGGCCGGCTACCTCGACCTGGGCTACAACCCGACCGATCGCTGGTACATCGGCGCCGCTGCCCGGGGCGAGACCTTCAGCGACATCGATGAAAACTCGATCAGCGGCAAGCTCACCACCCGCTTTGAATTCACTCCCCGGCTGGCCTTGCGCGGCACGCTGAGCAGCGGTTTCCGTGCACCGTCGCTATCGCAACAGGGCTACGGCCAGACCCAGAACTACGTCAACGTCACCGGCGGCGTGGCGACCTCCAGCCAGATCAAGGTCGCCCGCGTCGACTCGGCACTGGCCCGCGCGCTGGGCTCGGAAGACCTGAAACCGGAGAAATCGGTCAACCTCAGCCTGGGCCTGGTCTACAAGCCCATCGACGACCTGAGCCTGACCGTCGATGCTTATCAGATCGACATTCAGGACCGTGTGGTCAAGACCAGTCAGCTCACCGGCAGCGCGGTCAGCAACCTGCTGATCGCCAACGGCCTGTCGGGCGAACAATCGGCGCAGTACTTCACCAATGGCGTCGACACGCGCACGCGCGGGCTGGATTTCGTCGCCGATTATGTTCAGGAATACGGCCGCTTTGGCGTGGTGCAGTGGAGCGCCGCGCTGAACCTCAACCACACCGAAATCACCGATATCAAGAGCGCACCCGCCTCACTTAACGCGCTGGACAGCTCACTGGTGTACTTCGACCGGCAACAACAGAAACTGCTGACCGACGTGGCCCCGCACAACAAGCTGATCCTGGGCGGTAACTGGCTGATCGACAAATTTACCGTCAACCTCAGCGTGACCCGCTACGGCAAGGTCACCACACCGCAAGTGCTCAAGGCCAACGACCGCACCTTCGGCGCCAAGTGGATTACCGACCTCGACATCGACTACGCACTGACGCCTGAAGTGAGCCTGGGCATCGGCGCGCAGAACCTGTTCGACGAATACCCCGACGCCAATGCTCTGGCCAATGCGGCCGGTTTCGCGCCCTACGGCACCTCGCCGTTCGGCAGCGACGGCGGTTTCTACTACACCCGTCTGACGGTCAATTTCTAAGGAGCCCGCATGCGCCGGTTTTTTGCCCTGTTTTTACTGCTGAGTTTCAACACCGCCCACGCCGACCCGGACCTGTCCAAGGTCAAGCTGGTGATTGGCGATCAGGTGCGCGGGCTGTGGCTGCTGTCACAACCCTCAGGCGCGATGAAAGACACGCCCTATACCATTGAATGGGCCAACTTCCTGACCCCGGCGCCGCTGTTCGAGGCAGTCAAATCCGGCGATGTCGACTTTTTGCCGGCACTGGACAACCTGATTCTCGCCGCTGCAGTCAACGGCACGCCGCTTAAAGTGATCGCCACCGGCACTGACCACTCCGAGCGCGGCACGGCGATTCTGGCCCGCGCCGCCAGCGACATTCACAGCGTCAAGGACCTAAAGGGACGTGAAGTGATGGTCTCGACCATTCGCGGCGGTACCGCCGACAACCTGCTGACCGCCGCCCTCAAGGAAAACGGTGTGGCCCAGGACAGCGTCAAGGTCGGCTATTTGCTGCGCAGCGATGCCTTCGCCGCGTTCAGCAACGGCCACGCCGATGTCTGGGTCACCGACGACCCGTACACCGCCCGCGCCCAGCAACTCGGCGCCCGCGTGCTGCGCACCGGTGAAGGCCTGAACAAGGGCCTGTCGTTCTACGCCGCATCCGACAAGGCACTGGCGGACCCGGCCAAACGCGCGGCCCTGGCCGACTTCGTGCAGCGCCTGCAACGCGCCGCACAATGGAATCAGGGGCATCTGGACACTTACGCGCCCTTCTACGCCAAACAGACCGGGCTGCCCGAAGACATCGCCCGCGTGACCCTGGAGCGGCGTGGCCTGCTGGTGTTCAAGGGTATCGATCAGGCGACCCGGGACTACACCGGCACGCTGTCGGCCGAATACGCCCGGCGCGGCCTGTTCAAACAGCCGGCCAGTGTCGAGCCGTTCTTCGACAACAACGTGTTGCCGCCACGGGAGCTGGTGCAATGATCGGTAATCAGCGCCAAGGGCCACTGCGCCTGATCAACCTTGAAGAACTCGAAGCCCTGGCCGCCGAGCTGCTGGACACGCCGAGCCTGGCGTACATTGCCGGCGGCGCCGGTGCCGAGCAGACCCTGGCAGAAAACCGCGCCAGTTTCGAGCGGCGTTTCATTGCCCAGCGGGTCCTGAGCGGCAAGGTCGTGGAGCGCATCGACATCGAACTGCTCGGTATCCCCTTGGCCAGCCCCATCCTGGTTGCACCGATGGGCGGCCAGGCCATCGTGCATCAACAGGCCGAAGCCGACACCGCACGTGGCGCAGCCGCCGTCGGTACATTGATGGCCGCCAGCACCGTGGCCAGTCTGAGCCTGGAAGCCATCGCCCAGGCCAGCAGCGGCCCAAAGTGGTTTCAGCTGTACCTGACCCGCGACGAAGACCTTAACCGCGAACTGATCGAGCGCGCCGTGGCCGCTGGCTACCAAGGCATTGTGCTGACCGTCGATGTACCGGTCGGTGGCCTGCGCGAACGCAGCCAGCGCCAGGATTTCAGCTACCCGGCACATGCGCGCCCGGCCAACTTCGCAGGCCTTGCCACGCCGCCGGTCTTCGAGCCGCGGCTGGGCGCACACAGCCTGGCATTCGTGCGCCAGCACTGCGACCTGCCGTTGATCGTCAAAGGCATCGCCACCGCCGACGATGCCCGGCTGGCCATAGAGCTCGGCGCCGATGCCTTGCAAGTCTCCAACCACGGCGGCCGCCAGCTCGATGCGACGCCAGGCGCCTTCGCTGTGCTGCCCGGCATTGCCCGTGCGGTGGCCGGGCGGGTGCCGATCGTGTTCGATGGCGGTATTCGTCGCGGCGTCGATGTGTTCAAAGCCCTGGCCAGCGGCGCCAACGCCGTGGCGCTGGGCCGGCCGATTCTGTACGGCCTGGCCCTGGGCGGCTGGCAAGGCGTGGCCTCGGTGCTGGAGCACCTGAACGCCGAACTGCGTACTGTGATGCAATTGGCAGGCTCCGCGACCATCGAAGACATTCGTAATACCCCGCTGGTGGATCGCAATGGCGAACCGCTGCCAGGCTGGCGTTAGCGGCTGCGGCCCGTAAAAAAGCCATCCAGCTCATTGAAGCCGATGGCATCGACGGAAAAACCGAAGGTGCCCTGGCTGCGAATTTCCCGTGCCGCCTGCACAAAAGCACCAAACGCATAGCGGGCCAGCGACGCGCCGACGCTGATCCGCTTGACACCGGCATCGGCCAGCTCATCAACACTGAAGGTCGCGCCAGACAATCCCATCACCACATTGACCGGTTTGCCCAGGGCCTGGCAGAGCGTGCGGATCATGCCCAGGTCATGCAGGCCGGGCGCGTAAAGCACATCGGCGCCCGCCTTTTCGAAGGCCTGCAAGCGCACAATAGTGGCATCCAGGTCCGGACAGCCCCACAAAAAGTTCTCACAGCGCGCGGTGAGGACAAAGTCATTCGGCAAGGCGTCCCGTGCCTGCGCCGCCGCAGCAATGCGCTCTACGGCCAACGAAAAGTCATAAATGGGCCGCTCGGGATTGCCGCTGTAATCCTCCAGCGAGCCGCCAGCCAGCCCCAGGCTGGCGGCGATCGTGATGGTCTCGGCGGCACTTTGCGCACTGTCGCCCAGGCCTTTTTCCAGATCGGCCGACACCGGCAAATCGGTCGCCGCCACGATGCTGCGGCAGTGATCAAGGGTCTGCTGCCAGGAGGCCTGGCCTTCGGCAAGCCCTAGCGAAAACGCCATGCCGGCGCTGGTGGTGGCCAGGGCCTCAAAGCCCATTGCACCAAGAATTCGGGCGGTGCCGGCGTCCCAGGGATTGGGAATGACAAATGCACCAGGTCGTTCGTGCAGTTGGCGAAAACGTGCGGCTTTGTGTTCCATGCAATCAATTCCCCTGGGTTGTTTGACCGGACAGTGCTCACAGAAGCACCTCGCGAGTCAATATTGACTCAAGCGAGGCGGCACAGCACCATGGCCCGGCTTTTTACCCACGCCCCGGAGAGTTGATGCGCGCAGAACAAGACTACCTGAACGTTGGCCCTGCCGAGCTGCAAACACTCGCGCTGCCAACCTTGATTGCCGCGCACAAGCAGCCGCTGTGGATCTCGGGTGTCGACTTCAGCGGCCAGGACTTTTCGCGGCTTGACCTGCAAGGTATCCGCTTCGAGCGATGCCTGTTTGCCGGAACCGACTTCACCGCAGCCGACCTTTCCCACACCGAGTGGCAAAGCTGCCGGGCTGCAGAAGCGGTGTTTCGCGCAGCCACCCTGGAGGAAGCGCGGTTTGCCAATTCAGACCTCAACAATACGCTCTGGCAACGCAGCAAGCTGGCCCACGCCACGTTTGAAGGCTGCAAACTGACCGGCGCCAATTTTGCCGATACCGCCACACTGGGGTTGAGCTTTACCGATTGCGTATTGCGCAGTGCCTGCCTGTCGGGCATGTCGTTCTACAAAACCGAACTGCGCAATCTGGATTTTGCCGACGCCGATCTTAGCTACTGCGATTTTCGTCATGCGGTGTTTATCGACGGCGGCAGCCTGTCTATGGCGCGGGTCAACAATGCCCGCTTCGACCAGGCCGACTTGCGCGAAGCCAGCCTGCATGGCTTGCGCCTGACCGATGCCAAACTGTTCAAAGGCGCGACGATTTCCAAAAGCCAGGCCAGCATGCTGTTGGCAGGTCTCGGGCTACAGGTGCTTTAAAGCAGCCACTCCTGCAACAACTCACAGGTCCGCTGCGGGTGCTCCAGCGGCGGCAGGTGCCCACACTCGGGAATCACCACCAGTCGCGACCCGGCAATGTGCCGGTGCATGAACTGCGCTTCTTCCAGCGGCGTGATCTGATCGTCTTCGCCAACCACTATCAGCGTCGGCACACGAATCTGCTCCAGCAAGGATGAATAATCGGCGCGCCCGATGATTGCCTGTTGCTGGCTGATAAAGCCTTCCCGGCCGATTTTGTGCGCCATGGCACGTACCAGATCAGCCGCCGGCGTACCGAGGCTGTTTCGGTGCAGCAGCTTGGGCAGCAATTGCGGGGTAACCCCTTTGAAGGTGCCCATGTGCGCCAGCTCCAGCAGCCCCCGGCGCACACGGGCGCGGGACGGGCTATCAGGGCGGGCCATGGTGTCGACCAAGGCCAGGCGGTCGACCCGTTCAGGGGCCTGGCGAAGCATTTCCAGTGCCACATAACCGCCCATGGACAACGCGGCCAGCGCAAAGCGCTCAGGTGCTGTATTCAACACCCGTGCAGCCATGTCGGCGATGCGGGTGTCCTGGGTCAGGTCGGGAATGTGGACCGGTCGGTCGCCACCCAGAATGGCCTGCTGGTGTGCCCATAGGCGCTCGTCGTTGAGCAGACCGGGCAGCATGATAAGCGGGAGTGTCACGAAAGATATCCTGCGCGCAAAGTACGAATGGCGCGCAGTGTAAAACCAAAAGGCCCTTGATTGCTCAAGGGCCTTGGGTACGTCAGGGGCTTACAGCGGCGGCGGTATGGTCGCCAGCGCCCCGATCAATATAGTCACCGCCAAAAAACCAAGCATGAAAAGCGCCATCTTGCCCATCAGGTTGCCCCCGTTGCACATCAGTGATCATGGGACAAATGATGAGCCTTGGGCTGATCCGGTTACAGAGGCAGAAACAGAAATAAAAACCATATCAGATCAGCGCTGTGCCGCTTCTGCCTCCAGCTCCTGGTGATCGAGGTAGCGATTGCCGATCCGCGCATGCGGGCGCCCGCCGTCGGCGGCGCCCAGCACGATGACGATCTCATTGCGACGCGGGGCATCGTCGATGCGCAGTTCCATCGTCAGGTAGTGCGAGCGCATGCCTTCATCATCCTTGTGCATCATCGGCACCTGAATCGAAGTGCCTGCACCGCCGCGCTTGTTGGTGAACACCAGATAACTCTTGGCATCCACCGCCTCGCGAAAATGATTGCCGAAGCGCAGCGTATGAATCACCGCCGAAGCATGCTCGATGTCGCCCTCTTCGCCCACCACCGCGGCCTTGCCGTAGGCCTGGATGCGCGCGGCACCGCCGATGGCTTCGCTGAGCTGCTCGACAATCAACTGGCCCAGCGCAGAACAGTGCTCGCGGATTTCCGGCTTGAGATCCTCGACAAAGTCACGACCATGCCACGGGTTGGTGATGATCGCGGCCACCGCCACCATGTTCAGCGGCGTTTCGGCCGGCTTGCCACCCTCGATCAGGATCTGCTCCTTATACGTGACGATTTTACGAATCTGAAAGGCCATGTTTCCTCCGATTTTTGAATGCCGTATTACGGTATGCCAATAGTCTGGAGGGTGATTAACGTGGCAGACAGGGTCAGATCAGCTGAATTTATGCAGATCAGGGCAGGCGTTTGCGCTCAATCTGATATGCAAATAAAACCCGGAAATGCTTCTGGTGTTGTTTTTTCACCCCGTGCATGCTGGCCGTCTCGATCTGCTGACGCGCCCGCCCCTATGAAACGTTACGAACAGCTTGCCGAAGACATCGCCCAGATGATCCGCACCCGGACCCTCAAGGGCGGCGAAAAGCTACCCTCGGTGCGGGTCGCCAGCCAGCGCTTCGCGGTCAGCCCCTCCACCGTGTTCCAGGCCTATTACCGGCTGGAAGATCGCGGTCTGATCCAGGCACGGGAACGCTCCGGTTATTACGTGCGCGAGCACGCCAGCAAGACCCTCAGCGAGCCGGTGATCCATGCCAACCCTGGCACCGGCACCGATGTGGATGTCAGCGAACTGGTATTCTCGGTGCTGGCCAGCCTGCAAGACGCGCACACCGTGCCGTTCGGTTCGGCCTTCCCCAGCCCTGATCTGTTTCCGCTGCAACGCCTGGCCCGCTCGATGGCGCACAGCGTGCGCGGCCTGTCGCCGCATGCGGTGATCGCCGACATGACCACCGGCAACCAGGAACTGCGCCGGCAGATCGCCCTGCGCTACCTCAACAGCGGCGTGCACCCGGCCCGCGAAGAGCTGGTGATCACCAATGGCGCGATGGAAGCCCTGAGCCTGTGCCTGCAAACCGTCACCCAGCCCGGCGACCTGGTGGCCATCGAAGCGCCGGGCTTCTATGCCTGCCTGCAAATGCTCGAACGGCTCAAGCTCAAGGCGGTAGAAATTCCGGTACACCCGCGCGAAGGCGTCGACCTCAACAGCCTGGCCGACAGCCTCAAGCGCCTGCCGATCAAGGCCTGCTGGTTCATGAGCAGCCTGCAAAACCCGCTGGGCGCGAGCATGCCCGATGCCAACAAACAGGCGCTTTATGACCTGCTAAAGGCCCATGACCTGCCACTGATCGAAGACGACGTCTACGCCGAACTGTACTACGGCGCCCGCGCCCCGCGTCCGGTCAAGAGCCTGGACACTGAAGGCCTGGTGATGCACTGCGGTTCATTTTCCAAGTGCCTGGCGCCCGGTTACCGGGTCGGCTGGGTGGCCGGCGGACGCTACGCGCAAGCGATCAGCCGGCTCAAGCTGATGACCAGCATCTCGCCCTCTGTGCCAGCCCAGGCAGCGATTGCCGACTACCTGCAACACGGCGGCTTCGACCGCCACCTGCGCAAGCTGCGCCACACCCTGGAAATGCAACAAGGCGCCATGCTCGCCTCCGCCGCCCGCCACTTTCCCGACGAAACCCGTGTAACCCGCCCCGGCGGCGGTTACTTTTTGTGGTTCGAATTTCCTGAGCGGGTCGACTCCCTGAAGCTGTACCAGATCGCCCTGGCCCAAGGCATCAGCATCGCCCCTGGCCCGATGTTTTCAGCGACACGGGGCTTTACCCATTGCGCGCGGCTGAACAGCGGCTATCCGTGGACGGCTCAGAGTGAAGCGTCGATGGGGGTGTTAGGGCGGATACTGGGGACGTTTTAAGGCATTCAGGATTGGCTGATCGAGAGCAAACACCGCACTATAGGCAACCTGTTCCACGACAACCGGGCTATTCCCTGCATGCACGACAATCTCCTGCGCGACTCTTTTGCCGGTCTCAAAGTGTTTTTCACCGTGGCCCGTGAACGCAGCTTTACCAAGGCAGCGGCTCGCCTTGGGGTCTCGCAGACGGCGGTCAGTCATGCGGTGCGCGGGCTGGAAAAGACCTTGGGCGTGCGCTTGCTGATTCGTAACTCACGGCAGGTAATGCCCACCCAGGCCGGTGAACGCTTGCTGCTCAATGTTGCGCCGCGTTTTGCCGAGATCGACACCGAACTGGCGGCCTTGTCTGACTTGCAGGGCAGCCCGACCGGCACGATCAGAATCACAGCCTCGGACCATACGATCCGCTCGGTACTGACCCCAAAACTAAAAAAGTTTCTGCCGACCTATCCTGGCATCAAGGTCGAGCTGTTTGGTGACAACGGCCTGACCGATATCGCCGCCGACCAGTTCGATGCCGGGGTCAGGTTAGGTGAGTCGGTGCCGCTGGACATGATTGCCGTGCGTATCAGCCCCGACCTGCGCTTTGCAGTCGTGGCCACCAAACGTTACTTTGCCAACCGGCCGATACCGCAAACGCCTGAAGACTTGCTGCAGCACAACTGCATCAACCTGCGTTTACCCACTTATGGGGGGTTATGGGCCTGGGAGTTCGCCAGGGAAGGTCGCGAAGTGAATGTCCGGGTGGACGGTCAACTGGTGTTCAACACCATCTATAACTGCCGTGATGCGGCGGTGGCCGGCCAGGGCATTGCCTACGTTCCTGAAGACCTGGCCCGCCCCTTCATCGAGACCGGGCACCTGGTACACGTGCTGCAAGACTGGTGCCCCTACTGGACGGGGCATCATTTGTATTACCCGAGCCGGCGGCAACCATCCGGGGCCATGGCGCTGCTGATTGCCGCGCTGCGCTACGAAGGCTAATCCAGCCGTTCGACGCGCACCTGCACAGCCCCCGGTCGATCAAAGATCGAAACATCGCCAGTTACCTGGCCCAAAATGACGATGCCGGGATTTGGAACACGGCCACTGCGGTAATAGATCACGAAATGATCCGGCCCCCAGAGGCCCAGCGTACCGGTTAAAAAGTCCTGCTGGCGCGCCGCTTGCGGCAACGAGACCGGCAAATCACCGGTCTTTTCCTGCCGCAGGTGATCACTCATTTGCAGCGTGACCGGCAAGGTTTTGATCAGGGCCTGGGTGGCAGCGTTATCGACCAGCGTGGCGGTCACATTGCCCCATTCGGAAGAAATCGAAATACGCTCCTGCGCCATGACACTGGCTGAAAGGCTCACTACAAGTGCGGCTGTGGCTGTGGTTATCCATCGCATGTGAGTGTTCTCCTAATGTGTCAACGCTTGAGGGGCAGACTCATGCTGCTGCTTGGCGATTGCCACCGACATTTCCACCGGCAGTAGCACACCGTTTTTCACCGCGAGAATTTCCGCCATGACACTGACGGCAATTTCGGCCGGGGTTTTGCTGCCGATGTAAATGCCGATCGGCCCGCGCAGGTGGCTCAGCGACTGTTCGCTTTCGCCAAAATGCGTGATCAGCCGTTCGCGGCGACTCTGGTTGTTGCGCCGCGAGCCAATCGCTCCGACATAGAATGCCGGGCTGTGCAACGCGGCGAGCAGCGCCAGATCGTCAAGTCTGGGGTCGTGGGTCAGCGCCACGATTGCGCTGCGCTGATCAGGTCGAAAGCTCACGACCGCATCGTCGGGCATCTGTGTGTTTTGCTGCACTCCGGCCACCGCCCAACTGGCCATGTACTCGATCCGTGGGTCACATACGGTGACTGAAAAGCCATTGAACTGCGCCATCGTCGAGACGTATTCGGCCAGGGCGCCAGCGCCGATCAATAGCAAGCGGTAGCCCGGCCCCAGCGTATTGGTCAGGTGCCGGCCATCGAAGTGAAGTGCAGCGGGAGTGCCTGCCGCTTGCAGCTCTACCCTGCCATCGGCCAGGCACAGGATGCGCCGCACCAGCTCACCGGCATCCAGCCGGGTTACCAATTCGTTCAGCGGCTCATGGGCCGGCATGAACTCCAGCGCCAGTTCCAGGGTGCCGCCGCACGGCAAGCCAAAACGATGCGCTTCATCGGCGCTGACCCCGTAACACACCACCCGCGTGAGACTGTCGGGCAGTCCGGGGCCACCGGATACCGTGGTGTAGCGATGGATGAGGTCGTCCTCGATGCAGCCACCCGAGACGCTGCCAACCGCCCGGCCATCTTCACGCAGGGCCATCATGGCGCCGACAGGGCGCGGTGAAGATCCCCAGGTGCGAACCACAGTGGCCAGCAGCACCCGATGCCCGGCCGCGCGCCAGTCGCAGGCTGCGCGCAGAACCATGATGTCAATGTTATCCATAGGCACCTCCGGCAACGTTCACAGCAGTTTGTCCGGGGTAATCGGCAAGTCGCGAATGCGCCGGCCCGTGGCGTGGTACACCGCGTTGGCGATGGCGGCAGGAATGCCCACCATGCCCAGTTCGCCCATGCCCTTGACGCCCAGCGGGTTGACCACCGTGTCGTCTTCTTCGACGAAAATGGTCTCGATGCTCTGGATATCGGCGTTCACCGGTACGTGATAGTGCTGCAGGCTGGCGTTAATGATGCGGCCATAGCGATGGTCGACCTCGGTGGCCTCCTCCAGCGCCATGCCGATGCCCCACACCACCCCGCCGATCTCCTGGCTGTGCGAGGCCAGAGGGTTGAGGATCTTGCCGCACGCGGTGATTTCGATCACTCGGGTGACCTTGACCGTACCCAGGTCGGGGTCGACCTTCACTTCGACGAACTGCGCACCGTGGGCCAGCGATGCAAATTTTGCGCGCTCTGCCGACGGCGTGGAGTGGTAGGTCTCGGTGATTTCCTGCGTGTCGGTGCGGCGCATGACCTGAGCGATCTCCACGGCGCGCGACGGCTCACGTTTGAGCCGCAGACGGCCTTCGAGCATTTCCACCTCAGTGGCCGTCGCCCCTTGCAGAGGCGAATCCGGTTCTCGGTTGGCCAGCTCCAGCAAACGCGCCGTAACGCTCAACGCAGCGCCACGCACCGCCGAGCCGACACTGGAGGTCGTCCACGAACCGCCCTGCGCCGGAGCCTGTGGCTGGCGCGTATCCCCCAGTTCGAACTTGACCTGCTCAAGGTCCAGCCCCAGAAACTCTGCGGCGATCATGCTCATCACCGTGTAGGTGCCCGGCCCGATATCGCTGGTGGCGCTGGACACAATGGCCGTGCCATCGGCCCGATAGGCCACCTTGGCGCTGGCCGGTTGCTGAAACGCGCCCCACACGCTGGTCGCCATGCCCCAGCCCACCAGCAGCTTGCCGTCGCGCATCGAGCGCGGCTGTGCGGTGCGTTTGCTCCAGCCGAATTTCTCGGCACCCAGCAGGTAGCACTCGCGCAGGGCCTTGCTGGAAAACGGCTTGCCGCTTTCCGGGTCCACGTCGGCGTAATTGACCAGTCGCAATTGCAGCGGGTCGATGTTCAGTTCGTAAGCCAGTTCATCCATGGCACTTTCCAGCGCAAACATGCCGCTGACCGCGCCCGGCGCACGCATCCAGGTGGGCGTGGCAAGATCGGTTGCAGCGGTCTTGAGCGGCGCGTCGAGGTGCGGGCAAGCGTAGACCTGCCGAATGAAGCCGGTGGTGTTGTCTGAGAACGACTCGAACGATGAGGTGTTATGAAACGCCTCGTGAATCATGGCCTGCAGCTTGCCATTACGATCGGCGCCCAAGGCGACCTTCTGCAAGGTTTGCGGCCGGTAGCCATGCCCGGTAAACATCTGCGCCCGGGTAAACACCACTTTGACCGGACGCTGGAGTTCGCGCGCGGCCATGGCGGTCACTGACGGGTAGTAATTGGGCTTGAGCGATGCACCGAATGCACCGCCTACAAAGGGCGAAATCACGCGGATATTGCCGGGCGGTACGCCCAGCCCCTCGGCCAGGTGTTTTTGTACCCCGTAGACATTCTGGGTCTTGTCGAACACCGTCAGTTGCTCGCCTTCCCATAAGGCAATCGCGGCGTGCGGCTCGATGGGGTTGTGGTGCTCGATCGGAATACGGTACTCGGCCTGCACCTTGACGGCAGCGGTCTGCATGGCCGCCGCCGGGTTACCGCGAGGCGGCGGGTTTTTCGGGTCGGCGACCGCCTGGTCCAGAACCGCCTCCAGATCCGTCACATGCGCCTCGGCCTGGTACGACACGTTGAGCAACCGCGAGGCATGACGTGCCTGCTCGTAAGTCTCGGCCACCACCAGCGCAATCGGCTGGCCATTGAAAAACACCCGGTCCGACTGCAACGGCCAGGCCCATTGCGGTGCCGCACCGGCAACCGCAGCCTTGCCCAGGCGACCGGCATTAAGGTGAGTGAACACCCGCACCACACCGGCGGCCTGCTCGGCCTCGCGGGTGTCGATAGCGGTGATGCGCCCCTTGGCCACGGTGCTTAGCACCAGAAAGCCGTAAGCCAGATGAGGCACCTGAAACTCGGCGGTGTACTTGGCCTTGCCCGTGACTTTTGCGATCCCGTCGACGCGGGTGGTTTCTTTACCCAGATAGCGTGCCATCAGCGTTTTCCTCGTAGTCAGGCCAGTCGTGCGGCGCGCATCAGGGCTCGCACCACCGAGCGCTGAGCCAGCTCCACCTTGTAGGCGTTATGTTCCAGTGGGCGGGCATCGCGCAGTGCCGCCCGGGCGGCCAGTTGGAACGTCTGCTCGCTGGCCGGCTTTCCACTCAGCAATGCTTCGGCCTCGGCGCTGCGCCAGGGCTTGTGCGCGACGCAGCCAAGCACCACACGCGCCTTGGCAATGGTGCCGCCTTCAAGCTCCAGCGCGGCGGCAACGGACACCATCGCAAAGGCATAAGAAGCCCGGTCACGCACCTTGAGGTAGTAGGAATTGGCGGCGAAATCACCGGACGAAACCGGCAGTTCGATGGCTAGAATCAGTTCGCCATGAGCCAGGTTATTGTCGCGCTGGGGCGTGTCGCCGGGCAGGCGATGAAAGTCAGCCATTGCAATCAGCCGCTCGCGCCCATCGACGCCACGCACCCGCACGCTGGCATCGAGCGCCAGCAACGCATTGGCCATATCTCCAGGATATGTGGCCACGCAGGACTCGCTCCAGCCCAGAATGGCGTGGATTTTGTTCAGCCCCTCACGCGCCGCACAACCACTACCGGGCTGACGCTTGTTGCAGGGCATCGAGGTGTCGTAGAAATAGTTGCAGCGGGTGCGTTGCAACAGGTTGCCGCCATTGGTGGCCATGTTGCGCAATTGCCCGGAGGCACCGGCAACGATGGCCTGCGACAATAACGGGTAATGCTCGCGAATCAACGGGTGATTGGCGGTTTCAGTATTGGTTGCCAATGCGCCGACCGACAGGCTGGCCCGACTACGCTGGATCTGCCGCAACGGCAGATGATTAATGTCGACCAGACGCGTGGGGCGCTCGACATCCTCTTTCATCAGGTCGACAAGATTGGTTCCGCCGGCCAGAAACCGGGCCTGAGCAATGCTCGCCACAGCCGCTGTCGCCGAGGCGTTGTCCTGGGCTTTTACGTACTCAAACGGTCTCATGGCCGTCCTCCTTTCTGACCATCGCCAATTGCGTTTCGGTGGCAAAACCCCAGGTCTGCGCCGTCTGGCGTCCGGAGTGCACCTGCTGGACAGCGGCAACGATGCCGGGATATGCACCGCACCGGCAGATATTGCCGCTCATGCGCTCACGGATCTCGTCGCTGGAGAGGTCACTCACCGGTTTGCTGACATCGGCGCTGACATGGCTGATATCGCCACGCCGGGCCTCGGCAAGCATGCCCACCGCCGAACAGATCTGCCCCGGGGTGCAGTAGCCGCACTGAAAAGCATCATTCTTGATGAAAGCGGCCTGAACCGGATGCAACCGGTCGCCCTGGGCCAGCCCTTCAATAGTGGTGACCTCTCGCCCTTCAAGGGTCGCGGCCAGGGTCAGGCACGACAGCACCCGCTTGCCATCCACCAGTACCGTGCAGGCCCCACACTGCCCCTGGTCACAGCCTTTCTTCGAACCGGTCAGCCCCAGATGCTCGCGCAGTGCATCGAGCAACACGGCGCGTGAATCGAGCTCCAGCGTTTGCGCGGTGCCATTGACCTTCAGTGCCACGTTGACCACGTTCTGTGCCTTGATCGGTGCCGTGACGGCGCCGGGGGCCAAAGGCATGCTCGCCAGCGCCGATTCCTGGGCCAGCAGGTTAGCCGCGAACAGGCCGATGCCGCCTGCGGCCGAGGTGATCATGAAGGTGCGGCGCGACTGGCCGACACCACTTAACAACTGCGGCATCTGCTCAAGCAGTGCCGCTTCATCGTCGCTCAGTTCGACCTGAGGATCGGGGGTGAAATCCTGGGGCATGGCCTGTTCCTCTATCAGGAGCGGTTAAATGCGTGCCGAGGTATGAAAAGCGTCCGGCACTTGTGCAAACCGGGAATTTAGCGAGCCTGTCGCCATTGGTCGCCGCGCTGGAGCGAATGGGTACATGAGCCATATTGATGAATTGATAAAAAAGTAGACGCTCAAGTCGTCTGAAGGCAGGCTTGAAACCCTTGGATAGCAGCCTCAAAACCGAAGTTGGCAGCATGCAAATGAAAAGCCGCAGTTACAAATTGCAACATCTATGCATTGGATTGATAAATGCAAAAAGACCCTTATAGCGAACTGCTGGCCTTGATTGCAGTGGCCCGCGAACGCAGCTTCACCAAGGCTGCGGCGCAGTTGCAGATGTCGCAATCGATGCTCAGTCACACGATCAGCAAGCTTGAAGCGCGGCTGGGCGTGCGCTTGCTGAACCGCACAACGCGCAGCGTGTCGGTCACCGAAGCCGGGCAGCGGCTGCTCGACGTCGTCACTCCACAGTTGCGGGATATCGAAGCAGAACTGCGCGCGATTGCTCAATCGGCGGACGTGGCAGCTGGCACCTTGCGCCTGAATGCGACCGAGCACGCCATCGATACGCTGTTGTGGCCCAGGCTTTCACCGCTGCTGGCCGCACACCCACAGCTCAATATCGAGTTGTGCACCGATTACGGTCCTGCCGACAATGCTCAGGGGCGCTATGACGTTGAAGTCCGTCTGGGCGATGAGTTGAGCAAAGACACAGGCGCCATTCGGATCGGCCCCAATGTACCGATGGTGCTGGTCTGTGCGCCCGCCTATCTTGCCGCCCATACAATGCCCGACAGCCCGCAAGACCTGGCCAGCCACTTTTGTATCGGTGTGCGCCCAGCCACCCGCGGCGCCCAGCCGGTCTGGTGGCTGGGTCACGAGCGGCAGCCGATCCGGGTCGCGATCAATGCGCGGCTGACACTCAACAACCTCAATCAGGTCGTGAAAGCCGCCCTCTCGGGGCACGGCCTGGCGTATGTGCCCCTGGATCTGGCGCAGCCGCATCTGGATTCAGGCCGTTTGTTGGCGGTGATGCCCACCTGGTGGCGCACAGTGGCCGGTTATCACCTGTACCGGCTGCATCAAGGCGAGATGTCGCGAACGCTGCACCTATTGATCGAAACGCTGCAGTACAACGGCTGATACGCGACCTCAATACACAAACACACCGTGTTGCATCTATGGCGGCTTCCCGGCATCATTTGATAACAATTGTCATTACCTTTTAAGCCATGTCGTCACTCACTTCCGCTTCCATGCGCCTCAGTGCCCGTAATCATGTACTGCACCAGCTATTAGGCGATCACCACGGCTGGTTGCTGGGGCGTTTGCGGGCGCGGCTAGGCTGCGGCGAAGAAGCAGCGGACATGGCCGCCGAGACCTTTGCCCAAGTGGTCGCCGCGCCTGATCCGCAGGCCATTCGTGAGCCGCGCGCCCTGCTGACAACCATTGCCAAGCGGCTGGTGTTTGCCTCGTGGCGACGCCGCGATCTGGAGCGCGCCTACCTTGAAACCCTGGCGCAACAGCCTTTCGCCTATGAACCCTCGGCAGAAGAACAAGCCCAGGCCTTGCAGGCATTGAGCGCGCTAGACCGTTTGCTGGAAGGCCTTTCACCGATGGGCCGCAGTGCATTTTTGTACAGCCAGCTGGACGGTCTGACCTATGCCGAGATCGGCCAGCGCCTGGGCATTTCCGCCCCTCGGGTACACAAGTATGTGGTCAAGGCCCTGGGCCTTTGCTATCTGGCGCTGGAACCGGCATGAGCGCGGCACGTTTGCCGGCGGCGGTCGCCGAGGCCATCGAGTGGCTGGCGTTGCAGCGCTCGGGCGCGATGACCGCTGCCGAGCGGCAGCACTTTGAGCAGTGGTTACACACTAACCCCGATAACCATTTGGCCTGGCAACGTCTTGAGCAGCGGATCGGCCAGGCGTTCAGCGAAGTGCCCGAGCGTTCGCACGACATGCTCAACCGCGCCGGCGCCAGCCGCCGTCATCTGTTACGCGGCGCGCTGGGCATCACCGGCCTGGGCGTGAGTGCCTGGTGGCTGCAACGCCAGGGATTGTTGCCCATGACAGGCTCCGACCTGCAAACCGCTGTCGCGCAGCGCAAGCCGTTCATTCTTGCCGACGGCAGCCGGGTGCTGCTCAATGCACGCAGCCGCGTCGACCTGGCGTTCGATGCGCAGCAACGCACGCTGATCCTGCATGAAGGCGCCTTGAACGTTGAAGTGGCTGCCGACCCGAACCGGCCGCTGGTGGTGCGCACGCCCTTCGGCGAAGCCCGCGCACTCGGTACGCGCTTTAGCGTCGCGCTGGGTGAGCAAGCCGCGCAGGTCTGGGTGCAATCGTCGCGGGTCCAGGCTTCGGTGCCCGGCGGCATTGCGCTGGAACTGCGCGCGGGTCAAGGTGCCTGGCTCGATGGCCGTCACGTGCAACGGCTGGACCCGGCTCAGGCACGCGCGGCCGCCTGGGAAGACGGCGTGCTGGAGGTACATGACCGCGCCCTGGGCGAGGTGATCCAGGCATTGCGACCCTATCGCCATGGCTGGCTGCGCATTACGGACGACGCCGCCGCGCTGCGGGTGTCGGGTGTTTTCCCGCTGGATGACAGCGAGCAGGCGCTGCGCTCGTTGCAGGAAGTGCTGCCAATTCGTGTGCAGCAACCCTTCGGCTGGTGGACGCAATTGAGCCTGCTTGAAAAATAATTTTCGCCCCCGTTAATAAATACCCCGCTCGTATCACATGGCTGGTATCGACTGACCTCATGAAGACCGCCGCCATGTACCGTCCCTTGCGCTTGACCCTTTCACCGCTTGCCCTGGCCTTGAGCATGACCGCGCTCGACAGCGTGGCAGAACCTGCCGCCACTTCCGTCAGCCGCCAGCAACTGATCGACTTCGACCTGGCGCCCGGCCCGCTGGACGCCACCCTTACCGCCATTGCCCGACAAAGCGGGCGCGGCATCGCCTTCAGTGCAGCCTTGACCCGTGGCCTGAATGCCCAGGCGTTGCGTGGGCGCTACAGCGCCGAGCAGGCGGTGAGTCAGGCGCTGCTGGGTTTGCCCTTGCAGCTGAATATCACCCCCAGCGGCACTTTGAGCATCGAGCCGCGCAGCGACGCTACCGTGCACCTGGCGCAGACCGAGATCGACGGTGCAGGCTTTACCCAGGATGCCTGGGGGCCGGCCTACAGCCGTGTGGCCACCCGTAGCGCCAGTGCCACCAAGACCGACACGCCGCTGCTTGAAACACCGCAGTCGATCTCGGTGATCACCCGCGAAGAGCTGGTCGAGCGCCCGCACGCCAGCCTCGCCGATGTGCTCAACTACACCCCGGGCGTGATCGCCCAACCCAACGGCTATAGCCGCGTGGCCGATGATTACCGCATGCGCGGTTTCGATATCGGGCCACGCACCGGCGGCGTGCTGCGCGATGGCATGAAAATGCAGAGCACCCAGTTCGAAGGCGGCCAGGAGCCGTACGGGCTGGAACGCGTCGAGGTGCTCAAAGGCGCCTCGTCGGTGCTGTACGGCCAACTGGCGCCGGGCGGGCTGGTCAACACCGTGAGCAAGCGCCCGACGCTGGACCCGTTGCATGAAATCAACCTGGAATACGGCAATCACCAGCGCCGTCAGGTGTCCACCGACCACAGCGGCGCGCTCGACGATGAAGGGCGCTTCAGCTATCGCCTGACGGCCCTCAAGCGTGACAGCGGCACCGAATACGACGCCATCGACGACGACAAGACCTACATCGCCCCGGCGCTGGCCTGGCAGATCGACGACGACACGCGCCTGACCCTGCTGGCGACCCGGCAACAGACCCGGACCACGCTGACGCCGCCAATCCGCTATGACCTGACGGTCTATAGTCCTGGCCCAGGCTACAAGGTGCCGTACAACCTGTTCCCCGGCGAGCCGGATTACGACGACTACGACGGCACGCTGCACACCGCCGGCTACCTGTTCGAGCACCGTTTCAACGAGCACCTGCAACTGCGTCAGGCCGTGCGTTATTTCGAATCGCGCATCGACTACGACTACATCACCCTCAACACCAGCCGCATTACCGGGCCGAACCTCTCACAACTGTCGCGCAGCTATAACAGCCGCGAAGACATCGCCACCGGCTGGACCAGCGACAACAGCCTGCAACTGGACCTGGACGCCGGGCGCTGGCAGCACACCGTACTGGCGGGCCTGGATTACTACCGCAAGACGTACGACAGCCATCGTTTCAGCGGCAATGCACCGGCGCTGAATCTGGCCAACCCGGTATATGGCAACCTGCCGCAAGTCGATCGCTCGGTTGATCGCGGCTCCGACCTGCATGCGCGCCAACTGGGCCTGTACCTGCAAGAGCAAGCCAAGTTCGACCAGCACTGGGTCGGTCTGTTGGGCCTGCGCCAGGACTGGGCCGACAGTACCACGCGCACCTATCGCGACCGCGCGCAAACGACCACCGATGACAGCAAACTCACGGGCCGCGTGGGTCTTGTGTACCTGGCCGAGAACGGCATGGCCGCCTATGTCAGCTACAGCCAGTCGTTCTTGCCCGCCACCGGCAGCGGCAGCGATGGCAAACCCTTCAAGCCCACCGAGGGTGAACAATACGAAATCGGCCTGCGCTACCAGCCGGCCGACCGCGAACTGCTGATCAGCGCGGCGGTGTATCAACTGACGCAAAGCAACGTGACCAGCTCGATTCCAGGTTCCGACTTCGACGAACAGACCGGCAAGGAACGCAGCACCGGCCTTGAAATCGAGGCCAAGGGGCAACTGAGCGAAAACCTCGGCTTCAGCGCCGGCTATGCCTACACCGACGCGCATGTGATCGCCGACAACGACGCGCAACTGCAAGGCTCGCGCATCGAAGGCACGCCGTATCACAGTGCCTCGCTATGGCTGGACTACCGCCTGGCGCCGCTAGGCTTGAGCGACGTCACAGTCGGCGCCGGCGCCCGCTACAACGGCACCACCCACACCCTGCCGAGCATCAGCGACCGCAAGATTGCTGCCTACACCCTGTTCGATGCGCGGATAAGCTATGCGCTGAATGACCACTGGCAACTCAGCGCACGGGCGCAAAACCTGACCAACGAACGCTACATGTACTGCGCCAACTCGTGCCGTTATGGCGATGAGCGCAGCCTCGTAGGCGCGGTTAGCTACAACTGGTAGGAGGCAGCAACTTTTCTTTGTCCATGCCGGCCTCATCGCCAGCAGAGCTGCCTCCTACATGATGGTGTTAACCACCTGTTCAGCGTCAGGCACAGACCTGTAGGAGGCTGCTCTGCTGGCGATGAGG
>NZ_BAAILM010000048.1:289647-336618 GCF_054589175.1 Pseudomonas sp. 3A(2025)
CAAATCCTGAACTGCCCCAACAACTGTTGCAGCCGGATGCCAATGGCATTCAAGTCCTCAACCGTCTTGACGCTGGTTTGCGTCTGTTCGGCGACACTGTCGATAGACCCCGCAATCTGGTGCACGCTGCGGTTTATTTCCTGAGCCACCGAGGTTTGCTCCTCGGCGGCGCTGGCGATGTGGGCGTTCATTTCGTTGATGGTGCCGATCAACCCGACGATGTTGCTCAGCGACTGCTCCGCTTGTGCCGCCTGGGTGCTGGCGCCCTGCCCGGCTTCGGTGGACAGTTGCATCGAGCCGACCACGCTGCCGGTGGCGCGCTTGAGGCGTTCGATGGTGGCCTGGATTTCCTGGGTGCTGCGCTGGGTGTGGCTGGCCAGCGCGCGAACTTCATCGGCGACCACGGCAAACCCGCGACCCGCCTCGCCGGCACGTGCCGCCTCGATGGCGGCATTGAGTGCCAGCAGGTTGGTCTGGTCGGCGATGGAGCGGATGACGTCCAGCACCGTGACAATCGCCACCACATCGTTTTGCAGGCTGTGCAACGCGCCACCGGCCTCGGACAGGTTGGAGGTCAGCAAATGAATGCGGCGATTGCTGTCGTCCACCACCTGGCGAGCGAAGCGTGATTGTTGATCGGTTTCCAATGCCGCGTCCGAGGCATTCTGCGCGCTGACCGCCACTTCCTGAGCCGCCGCCGACATTTGATTGACCGCTGCGGCGACCTGTTCGGTTTCCTGGCGCTGCAGCGCCATTGCGCGGTCCATGCGCGTGCTCTGCTCGGCGACATCGCCCACTGCGCTGTTCAGTTGCTCGCCCATCGCGACGATCTGACTCACCAGCCCGTGAATCTTGTCGACAAAGGCATTGAACGACACCGCCAGTTGCCCGAGTTCATCGCGGCGGTCGACCGGCAGACGTCGGGTGAGATCACCTTCGCCAGCGGCGATTTCGTCCAGGTGTACGCGAAGGGTATTCAGTGGCCGCATGCTGCTGTTGACCAGCACACGCGCCAACAGACCGATCACGACCAGCAAGACCAGCGCGGCAAGCGCAATACCGACGACCAGGCTGCGCACGCGCTCGGACACTTGCTCGCGAACGTGGGCGACCTGGATTTCGATACGGTCAAGGTTCACGGCGGTGACCACCACCATGTCCCACTTGGCCAGGTAAAAACTGTAGGCCAGCTTGGGCACCACCTGATCGGTGTTGACCAAGGCGCCGGCATAGTTGACGTAGTGCCGCTCGTTTTTGGCGGCGGCGACCATTTCCCGGTTGAGATAAACGCCGTTCTTGTCCTTGCGCTCGCTCATGTTGGTGCCGACGCCCTCAGGGCTGTCGCCACGAAACAGGCGAATCACCTGGCTGTCGTAACCGATGAAATAACCGTCATCGCCGTATTTGATTTTCGATAACCGGGCAATCGCCTGCGCTCGCACCGCCAGATCACCAGGCGGTGCCTGCTCATACAGATCGGCCACCGCCGTGCGGGCGATGCTGGCGTAATCCTTGAGCCGCGCACGGCTCTGTTCGAGCAGTTGTTCACGGGTATCGAGCACGTCCTGCTCGGCACGCGCCATCAGCGTGACGGTGGTGGCGACACCGATCAGCACCGCAAAAAACAGCACCGGCAACACCGTCAGC
Organism: Pseudomonas sp. 3A(2025); assembly: GCF_054589175.1. Lineage (NCBI taxonomy): Bacteria > Pseudomonadati > Pseudomonadota > Gammaproteobacteria > Pseudomonadales > Pseudomonadaceae > Pseudomonas > Pseudomonas sp. 3A(2025). Next base: position 291,295 of record NZ_BAAILM010000048.1, read on the forward strand.
AGCAATATTTTTGATTTGAACGACATGTGCGCGCTCTCTACCCAAGCTGTGAATGCGTTTGAAACAAGCGCCCTACCAGAGGGCGATGTCGTAGGTCAGGTAGAGGCGGTTACTGTCGCGGCCACGGGAGAAATCGGAGCGGTAAACGTAGTTGCGATACTTGACCCCCAGCCCCTTGAAGCTGCCGGACTGCACGACATAGGCCAGTTCTGCATCGCGCTCCCATTCCTTGATCGTGCTGTTGGACTTGTCGTCGTTGCCGCTCAGGTAGCGGGTCGAAAAGGTCAGGCCCGGTACGCCCAGTTGCTTGAAGTCGTAGGCATAGCCGAGCATCCAGGTTTTCTCGTCCTCCTCGATGAACTTGCCAATGCCGACGTTGCTGAACGAGTACACAGTCGCGCCGCTGATATACGGCAGGCCCGCATCGCCGCTGAGGGTCTGGTAACCGGCATTGAACGTGTGCCCGAGCAGTGCATACGACAACTGGCCGCTGAGCATCTGGTTATCGATCTTGCCGTCATAGGCGGCACCGGCGTCAGTGCTGTGGAAGTAGCGCAGATCGCTGGTCAGTACGCCCGCGCCCAGCGGCAGATCATGCTGAATGCCCGCAAAGTTCTGCTGATAGAAGTTCTCCAGCTCGCCATAGAAGTAGCTCAGGCGTACGGTCTTGCCCAGCTTGTACTCGGCGCCGGCATAGTTGAAATCGCCGCTTTTGTCGCCTCGGTAGCCATCGGGAATCAGGGGCATGCTGTCGCTGGAGTCGCGCAGTTTGAAGCGATCGAGGTGCCCGCCCGAGAGGGTCAGGTTGTCGATGTCGGTGCTGCTGAAGTTCGCGCCCTGGTAGGTTTGCGGCAGCAAGCGCGCATCGTTGTAGATCAGCACCGGGGTCTTGGGCAGCAAGGTGCCGTACTTGATCGTGGTCTTGGCCACCCTCGCCTTGGCGGTCACGCCAGCGCTGGAAAACTCATCGGCGGCGCGCCCATCATCATGCACAGGCAACAGGCCGGTACCGCTGCGGCCACGGCCCGAATCCAGTCTGACGCCCAGCAAGCCCATGGCATCGACGCCCACCCCCACCGTACCCTGGGTAAAGCCCGACTGATAGTCGAGCAAAAAGCCCTGTGCCCATTCGGTGCGCTCGCTCTTGGCCGTGCGTGCGGCGCTGGCGCTCAGGCCGTGTTCATCGCGAAAGTTCTCATTGAAATAGACATTACGCGCTTGCAGCTTCAGCTTGCTGTCATCGACAAAACCTTCAGCGCAGGCGTAAGACAGCGGCAGCAAGGCGAACAGAGGCAACACAGCACCGCGGGTAAGCTGATTATTCATGGCAAACGACTCATTGTTGTTATTAGAAAGGCAGAAACAGGTGAATCAGACGAACAGGCTGATGGCGCCGGTCAGCAGGGCCAGCGCGGTAATCACCAGCGAGGTGAGCACCGCCCACTTGACCGTGGCCTTCTGGAAGTCGCCGATGTCACGGTCGACCATGCCGACCAGCAACAACGTCGAGGCCACCAGCGGGCTCATCAGGTGCACCGGCTGGCCCAAAATCGAGGCGCGGGCGATTTCCAGCGGCGAGATGCCGTAGGCGGCGGCAGCGTTGGCCAGGATCGGCACCACGCCAAAGTAGTAGGCATCGTTGGACAGCACGAAGGTCAGCGGCATGCTGGTGATCGCCACCACCAGCGGGAACAGATGGCCCCACGACGGTGGAATCCACTCGACCAGGGTTTGCGCCATGGCGTCGACCATCTTGGTACCGGAGAAGATCCCGGCGAAGATACCGGCGGCAAACACCAACAGCACCACGGTCATGGCATTGCCCGAGTGGGCCAGAATGCGTTCTTTCTGAACATCCAGTTGCGGGTAGTTGATCATCAGCGCGATGACGAAACCGATCAGGAACAGCACCGCCGAATGCATGACGCCCATCACCAGCGCAACCATGACTGCGATGACCAGCGCCAGGTTGACGTAAGCCAGCTTGAGACGTTTGTGCGGTGTATTGGCCAGAATCTCATTGATGTAGCAATCACCACCGCCGCTTTGCAGCTGGATATTGCCAATGCGCTTGCGCTCGGCACGGCCCAGCAGAAACGCGGTAAACACCACCCACATCGCGCCGCCGATCATGGTCGGCAACAGCGGCACGAAGTACTCGCCGGCATCCAGGCCCAACGCTGCAATGGCGCGGGTTGCAGGCCCGCCCCACGGAGTCATACCGCTCATGATGCTCAGCGACAGCATGGCAATGGTCGCCAGGATCATCGGGTTCATGCCGATGCGCTTGTACAACGGCAGCATCGCCGCGCAGGTGATCATGTAGGTGGTGGTGCCGTCACCGTCCAGCGCGACCACCAGCGACAGCAGCGCGGTGCCGATGGCGATTTTCATCGGGTCGCCATTCACACGCTTGAGGATCTTGCGGATCAGCGGGTCGAACAGGCCGGCATCGATCATCAGGCCGAAAAACAGGATGGCGAACAGCAACAGTGCAGCGGAAGGCGCGACCATTTTCAGGCCGTCGAGCATCATCTTGCCGGTGGTCGGGGCAAAGCCGCCGATCACCGCGAACACGATTGGCACCACAGTCAGGGCGACGATGGGCGAGAGGCGTTTGCTCATGATCAGGTAGGTGAACACCACGACCATGGCCAGGCCAAGGAGTGCGAGCATAGTGAATTCTCTTGTTGTTATTGGCAGATTGGCCGGCGCACAGGCGCACGGTCCCCTGGGCGCTGGGCTTCCCGATCAAGGAAGCCCGGCGCAGACGTTTGCTAAAGGGTTTGGGATGCTGCGGTTTAGCTGTGTTTGGTCACCGGGGTGGTGTCCCAGGCCTCATCGGCTGTACTGACCGTCTGAGTGACCTTGCCGTCCAGTGCGTCTTGCAGCACCTGGCGGTCGCAGCCTTTTTCCGAGATCGCGATGACCACAGTGGCCACCGCGTTACTGGCCAGGCTGGTCAAGGCGCGAGCTTCGGACATGAAGCGGTCGATGCCGATCAGCAGCGCCAGACCCGCCAGCGGGATGTCGTGGATCACCGTCAGGGTCGAGGCCAGTGCCACGAAGCCGCTGCCGGTAACGCCCGCCGCACCTTTGGACGACAGCAGCATGATCGCCAGCATGGTGATGACCTGCCCGGCACTCAGGTCGATGTTGCAGGCCTGGGCAATGAAGATCGCCGCCAGCGACAGGTAGATCGCCGTGCCGTCGAGGTTGAACGAGTAACCGGTGGGCAACACCAGCCCGACGATGCTCTTTTTGCAGCCCAGGGCCTGGAGTTTTTCCAGCATGCGCGGCATCACAGGCTCGGTCGACGAGGTGCCCAGCACCACCAGAAACTCTTCACGGAAGTAGCGCAGCAGTTTCCACAGGCTGAAGCCGTGAGCGCGGCAAATACTGCCCAGTACCACGAAGACAAAGAAGCCGCAGGCGATGTACAAGGTCATGATCAGCTTGGCCAGCGAACCCAGCGAGGTGATGCCGTACTGGCCCACGGTAAAGGCCAGGGCACCGAACGCACCGACCGGAGCGAAGCGCATCAGGTAAGCGAAGATCTTGAAGACCATGTGCGAGGCCGATTCCAGCACCGTCAGCACCGGTTTGCCGCGCTCGCCCAGCGACGACAGGGCAAAGCCGCTGAGCACGGCAATGAACAACACCGGCAACACTTCGCCCTTGTTGAACGCCCCCACGAAGGTCTCGGGGATGATGTGCATGAAGAACTCAACCACACTCAGCTTGGCCGCCGAGTCGGTGTATTGCGACAAGCCCTGGGTGCTCAACTGGCTGGGGTCGATGTTCATGCTGGCACCCGGCTTGAACAGGTACACCGCCACCAGGCCGATGATCAGGCTGATCACCGTCAGGCCGAGAAACAGCAACATGGTCTTGCTCAGCAGGCGACCCAGCGAACGTTTGTCGCTCATGCCGGCGATGCCGGTGACGATGGTGCAGAACACCACCGGCGCAATCATCATCTTGATCAGCTTGATGAACGCATCACCCAATGGCTTCAGGGCAACGGCCTGTTGGGCCCAGAAGTGCCCGACCAGTACGCCCAGAACCACGGCGCAGACAATTTGGAAGTAGAGCGATTTAACAACTTTCATGGCATCACCCATTTTTTAGAATTGTGCTGATGCAAAACCGTACTGACCGCGGTTAACCGGCCAGGCGTTGCGAAACAGGGGCGTAAACAAAACCCGAAAACAACCGGCGTGCGGTGCGCACCACAGAGGCACGAATCGTTTCGCCGTTTTCACCGATGTACGACAAGACCACGTCGATGCCGCCGCTGGGGTGTTCGATACGTACACGTTGCAGGCGCGGTTCAGGGCTGTTGCCCAGCAACTGCGCGACCACGCTGCCAGGGCTGACGCAGGCGGTAGCCAGGCCGATCGAACCGGTAATGGCCAGCGCCCGATGGCAGTTATGCGGCATGAAATAACGCACCGAGATCGTGCCGTCGGCGAAGGGTCTGGAGACCAGCACCGGCTTGGGAATCACCTTATTGCTGACATCGCCCAGGCCCATGGCCAGGCCGGCTTGCAGCCGCAGGCTTTCCAGACGTTTGAGAAAGACTTTGTCGCTGTCCAGTTGCGCCGGGGTTTCATCACCGCGCTTGCCCAGTTGGCTGGCTTCGATCAGCACCATCGGCATGGCCATGTCGATGCAGGTCACCGGGATACCGTCGATCACATCCTGAGTATTTCCGGTAGGAAACAGCTTGCCGGTCTTGCTGCCTGCGGCATCCAGAAAGGTCAGTTGCACCGGCGCCGCCGTACCCGGCACACCATCGATAGCGGTGTCGCCCTCGTAGCTGACGAGGCCATTGGGGGTCTGCACCTCGGAGTTCACAAACGTGCCGGTGTTGAGGTTGCGAATGCGCACCAGGGTCTGATCGCCCTTGGCCTTGACCAGGCCTTGCTCGATGGCGAAAGGCCCGACAGCGCAGAGCATGTTGCCGCAGTTGGGGGCGGTATCCACGCGGCGCTCGGCAACCATCACCTGCACGAACAGGTAATCGACATCCGCATCGGCATGCAGCGACGGGCTGACAATCGCGACCTTGCTGGTTTGCGGGCTGCCGCCGCCGATGCCGTCGATTTCCAGTTCGTGGCCCGAGCCCATCAGGTTGAGCAGCAGTTCGTCACGTTCTTCGATGGCAGTCGGCAAGTCCCAGGCCAGGAACACAGGCCCTTTGGAGGTGCCGCCACGCATGAGTACACACGGAATTCGTTGCATGACCTTAACTCTTGCTAATCAATCGGGGTTTTTGATGTTCTTTGAGCAAGAGTGTCAGGGAAGTTGCAGTCATTCAAATGCAAAGATCAGAGTGATTATTGCGATATGTGCATGATTGAATTATCGTGAGCTACGCCCCGCCAGCGCGAAGCTTATTAGAGGACAAACCATGGAATATGAGCTGCAAGACATCCGATCTTTCGTGAAAATCGCCGAACTGGGGAGTTTTCACGAGGCAGCCGACGCCCTTCATCTATCGCAACCAGCCCTCAGCCGGCGCATCAAGAAACTTGAAGAGGGCTTGGGCACCACCTTGCTTGACCGCACGACGCGTAAGGTCAGCCTTACAAGCGTGGGACGGGATTTCCTGCCCAAGGCGCGGCGCTTGCTGGATGACTTCGACGACTCGATTCTGAACATTCGCGAGCTTGCCGAACGCCAGGTGGGCCAGGTGACGCTGGCCTGCATTCCGACGGCGGCGTTCTACTTTTTGCCTTCGGTGATTCGCCTGTACAACGAGCGCTACCCGAAAATCCGCATCCGCCTGCTCGACCTCAGCGCCAACGAAGGCCTGGAAGCGGTGCTGCGTGGCGAGGCGGATTTCGGCATCAACATGATGAGCGGCCAGCACCCCGACATCGAGTTCGTGCCACTGGTCAACGAACCTTTCGTGCTGGCTTGTCGGCGCGACCACGAGCTGGCCAGCCGCGCCTCGATCACCTGGTCGGAACTCAGTGATTACCGGCTGATCGGCGTCGGCCGCCTGAGCGGTAACCGCATGCTGCTCGACCACGCCCTGTCCGGGCTGAGCTGGCGCCCGCAGTGGTTTTACGAGGTGCAGCACTTGTCGACGTCATTAGGCATGGTCGAGGCCGGGCTGGGTGTTTCGGCGATGCCCAGCCTGGCCATGCCGGCCGCCGATCACCCGACACTGGTGAGCATTCCGCTGAAAGACCCGGTGGTCAACCGTACCCTGGGGCTGGTGTATCGACGCGGGGCATCGCTGTCGCCAGCGGCAGAAAAGTTTGTGTCGATTCTGCTGGAGCAGTGGCCGCATTGATGCGGCAACAGCACCTGCCCTGCTTACGAATGCAGGCCAGGTGTGAGCGTCGAGGGTGAACGCTGATAACCCTGGGCCTCCAGCAGCATTTCCTTGGATTTGTCGAGAAAATCGCTGATCAGCCAGGGCTTTGGCATAAAGCAGGCATGCGGTGGCAGCTCATCCGGTCTGATCATCTGATGGCCAGAGGTCACCAGCACGGGGATGTGCGGCCAGCGCTCTGCGATCAACCAGGCCAGCTCGAAGCCGTTGATCTTGCCCGGCATTTTAATGTCTGTGATGACCAGACCAATACCGGCTACACGTTCCAGAACACGCAATGCCTCATCGGCGTTGGGGGCACCCACGGCGTTGATCTCACCCAGTTCCAGAATTTCCTGAGCCAGTTCCAGCAGAACCGGCTCATCCTCCACGACCAAGACTAACTGTTCCATAGCGGCGGCTCCTTTGCTTGTTACGTCTATGAGGGAGAAAGCAGCAGTAGGTTCCGGTTTTTTGCTGAGTGGCCTGGACCGTGTGGTGATGCCCGCACCCACCCCCTTGCCAAATCCCCCGACAGACCAGAAAATGAGATTCATTATCAGATAAGTCCTTCTTCTCAGGTTTCAGCCATGTCCTCTGTCGACCTCACACAGCAACAGGCCGTGCACAGCCTTTACACCGACCACCATTCCTGGCTGTGTGGCTGGTTGCGCAAGCGGCTGGGCTGCGTCGATCATGCGGCGGACCTGGCCCAGGACACCTTCATCCGGGTGCTGACCCAGCGCACGGCGCCGCAATTGCGCGAACCGAGGGCTTACCTGAGCACCATTGCGCGCAGCCTGATGATCGACATGTTCCGCCGCCGCGCGCTGGAGCAGGCGTATCTGGAAACCCTGGCAGCACGGCCCGAGGCGCTGGATATCTCGCCTGAAACGCGCTTGCTGATCATTGAAACCCTGCTGGAAATCGACCGTTTGCTCGATGGCCTTGGCAGTCGCACGCGGGAGATTTTCCTGATGTCGCAGCTCGATGGCTTGAGCTATGTCGAGATCGCCCGGCAGCTGGATGTCTCGGTCAACACGGTCAAGAAGCACGCCGTGCGCGCCTTGATGCAGTGCCTGCTGGCCAGCGAGGAATAAACCGTGAAGGTCGATCACGCCACCCTCGAGGCTGCCGCGCGCTGGTATGTCGACCTGCGTTGCGACGATCTGGATGAGGCCACCCGCGAAGCGCATAGGCGCTGGCTTGAAGGCGCGCCGGGCAATCGCCTGGCGTGGGACCGGCTGACGCACATGCAAGAGCGCTTCGAGCGGGTCGGTTCTGGCATCGCCCGCCCGACCCTGAGCAACGCCCGCGCCAAACGCCGCGAAGTGCTCAAGGTGCTGTCGTTGCTGATCGTCGCCGGCGCTGGCGGCACCCTGGCCTGGCGTACCACGCCACTGCCGACGCTGATGGCCGACCAGCGCACCGCCACCGGCGAGCGCCGCAGCCTGCGCCTTGAAGACGGCAGCCAGTTGCACCTCAATACCGCCACGGCGGTGAATATCCGTTACAGCGCCACCTTGCGCGAGGTGCACGTGCTGCGCGGCGAAATCCTGGTTGAAACCGCGCGCGACACGCAGGGTCGGCCCTTTGTCGTCCACACCCGCGAGGGCAGCATTCGCGCGCTGGGCACGCGCTTTACCGTGCACCGTGAAGATGACAGCACCCGCGTGTGCGTGCTGGAACATGCCGTCGAGGTGCGCACCGCTTCGATGAGCCCGGCACTGCGCGTCAATGCCGGCCAGCAACTGCTGTTTCGTCAGGACCAGTTGGGCAGCGTGCAACCGGCCAGCCTGCAAGCCGACGCCTGGAGCCGGGGTTTGCTGGTGGTCGATGACTGGCGTCTGGTTGAGGTAGTCACCGAGCTGCAGCGTTATCGGCCGGGTTACCTTGGCTGTGATCCGGTTGTCGCGGGGCTGCGTATTTCCGGGGCGTTCAACCTGGCCAATATCGACACCATTCTGGAAAACCTGTCGTCCACCCTGCCCGTGCGCATCCAGCATTTCAGCCGTTACTGGACCCGTGTAACCCCCGCCTGAAAATAATTTACGCTCAGGTGTTGTCGATTCTGATTCTCGTTCGACTTGGTAGAGAGAGGCGCAATAGACGCCACCATTACTGCCACTTGGGCGATTAAGGAAACGGTATGTCCGCAGCAACGATTGGAAAACCTCACACACTGGCCAGCGCCGTGCGCCGGGCGGTGCTCGGCCTGGCCTTGGGCATGCCCCTTGCCACTGTCATGGTGGCGCAGCCGGTCTGGGCGCAGACCGCCGCTGAAACCCGTTTCGATATTCCTGCCGGCACCGTAAACAGCGCGCTGGCGCAGTTTTCCGCAGTGACCGGCGTCACCGTTTCGTTCGACCCGGCGATCGCCCGTGGGCAGCGGTCTGCAGGTTTGCGCGGCAGCTACACCGTGGACTCGGGCTTGCGCCAACTGCTGGCCGGCAGCAAGTTGCAGCCGGTGCAACTGGCCAATGGCAGCTACTCGCTGATCCCGCTGGTCGAAGGCACGGTGCAACTGGACCCCACCCCTATTTCAGGCCGCTCGGTTGAACCGGTTGCCGGCCCGGTGGAAGGCTATGTCGCCACCCGCAGCAGTGCCGGCACCAAGACCGACACGCCGCTGATTGAGGTGCCGCAGTCGATTTCGGTGATCACCCGCCAGCAGATGCAGGCCCAGGGCGCGCAAACGGTCACCGATGCGCTGCGCTATGTGCCGGGCGTCAAGGTCGAGGCCTACGGCCTGGACCCCAAGGGTTTTGACTGGCTGTACATTCGCGGCTTCAACGGCCAGGCCAGCAGCGACTACCTCAACGGTTTGCGCCAACAGAACAACAGCTATGCGTTTTACCGCAGCGAGCCTTATGCCTTCGACCGCATCGACGTCGTGCGCGGCCCGGCCTCCAGCCTGTTTGGCCAGGGCGATGCTGGCGGCATCGTCAACCGGGTGAGTAAAAAGCCTGAAGCCAATCACGTCAATGAAGTGCAGCTCACCGGCGGCAACCATGACCGCCTGCAAGGCCAGTTCGATATCGGCGGGGCGCTGAACGACGACCAAAGCCTGCTGTACCGCGTGGTCGGCCTGGCGCGCGAAGCCAATACCCAGGTCGATTACGCCGACGGCCACGAGCTGAACGATGACCGCCTGTACATCGCGCCCTCCCTCACCTGGGCGCCGGACGAAGACACCAGCCTGACGTTGCTCAGCGATTTCACCCGCGATAAAAACGGTGGTTCGCTGTTCGCCTACAGCACCCCGACCGGCCACACCACCAATATCCTGATGGGTGACCACAGCTTCAACCACCTGGACCAGGAGCAATACAGCTTCGGCTACGAGTTCCGCCATCGCCTGGACGACACCTGGGAATTTCGCCAGAACGCCCGTTACGGTCAGGTCGATCTGATCTTTCAGAACCTGCTGCCCGCCGACGTCGATGTCAGCACCGGCAACGTGACACGCATCGCCGACCGCTTTGACCAGCACATGAACACCTTCAACCTCGACAACCAGTTGCAGGCCGACTTCAACACCGGCCCACTGACCCACAAGTTGCTGATGGGCGTCGACTACACCTGGCAAGAAGCCGATATCACCCGCTGGCGGATTCGGGCACCGAACCTGAATATCTACGCGCCGCAGTACGGCCAGGCCATTCCCCGCCCTTCGTCGGCCAATAGCCTGAGTTCGATCAACTACGACCAGACCATCGAGCAGGTCGGCGCGTATGTGCAGGACCAGATCAAGTTCGACGATCACTGGATTCTGACCGCCGGCGGACGTTACGACTATGTGCGCAACGACTTCGACAACCATGTCGGCGCCTCGACCAACCAGAAAGACAACGCCTTCACCGGCCGCCTGGGCCTGACTTACCTCACCGATGCAGGTCTTGCGCCGTACATCAGCTACGCCGAGTCGTTCACCCCCAACTCCGGCACCGACCGCAACGCCAATGCGTTTGACCCCAGCGAAGCGCGGCAGTGGGAAGTCGGTGTGAAGTACCAGCCGAACGATGCGCTGCTGATGACCCTGGCGGCCTACGACCTGACCAAGACCAACGTGCTGACCACCGAGATCATCAACGGCGTCAACACCGGTTTTACCGTGGCGTCTGGCGAGCAGCAGTCGCGCGGTATCGAGGCGGAGTTGAAGGCGCGCCTGGACCAGAACTGGGATTTGATTGCGTCCTACACCCTGACCCGCGCCGAGATCACCAAAAGCAACCGCGGCGACGAGGGCAATCGCCCCGCCAACGTGCCCAAGCACATGGCCTCGACCTGGCTGAACTACACCTTCCACGACAACCTGCTCAACGGCCTGAGCCTGGGCGCCGGCGCGCGTTACACCGGCGTGTTGTATGGCGACAATGGCAACACCTACCACATCGACAATTACACCCTGTTCGATGCCGGTGCCAGCTACGCGCTCAACAAGAACGTGACGCTGTCGGTGAACGCGCAGAACCTGCTGGACACCGAGTATGTGGCGACCTGTGATGACTCTTACGAGTGCTACCCAGGCATGCGCCGCACGCTGCTGACCAGCGTCAAGTATTCGTGGTAACGAATAAGTGTCGTCTGCTTTCCCGGCTAAAGCCGGTCCTACGGGGCCGTGTTGTGCCTTGACTGATTGGCATTAATCCGTAGGAGCTGCTTTAGCTGCGGAGGCTACGACGCGAAACAGTGGCGTCTGCTTCCCGGCTAAAGCCGGTCCTACAGCCGGTCCTACGGCCGATCAATCGGCCTGCACGGTCACTTGTCGCTGTTCGCCCAACCCTTCAATCCCCAGACGTATGGTCTGCCCGGCGCGCAGGAATACCGGTGTCGGCTTGATGCCCAGGCCGACGCCAGGTGGCGTGCCGGTGGAGATCACGTCGCCCGGTTGCAGGCTCATGCAGCGGCTCAGGTAGGCAATCAACTGCGGCACGCTGAAGATCAGGGTGCGGGTGTTGCCTTGCTGGTAACGGTGGCCGTCGACTTCCAGCCACAGGTCCAGCGCGTGCGGGTCGGCGATTTCGTCGCGAGTCACCAGCCACGGCCCCAAAGGCCCGAAGGTGTCGAAGCCTTTACCCTTGTCCCAACTGCCGCCGCGTTCCAGTTGCCATTCGCGCTCGGACACATCATTGATCACGCAATAGCCGGCCACATGCTCCATCGCATTGGCTTCATCGATGTTGCGCCCGCCTTTGCCGATCACCACGCCCAACTCCACTTCCCAGTCGGTCTTGACCGAGCCACGCGGAATTTCGATGTCGTCGTTGGGGCCGCAAATGGCACTGGTCCATTTGTTGAAAATGATCGGCTCTTTCGGCACGTCCATGCCCGACTCGGCGGCATGGTCGGCGTAGTTCAGGCCGATACAGACAAACTTGCCGACCTGGCCGACACAGGCACCCAAGCGAGGATTGCCAGGCACCAGCGGCAAACTGTTGGGGTCAATCTTTGCCAGGGCGGCAAGACCTGCCGGCGTCAGGGTTTCACCTGCGATGTCGGCCACATGGGCAGACAGGTCGCGCATCTGGTTATCGGCATCCAGCAGTCCGGGTTTCTCTGCGCCTTTGTCGCCATAACGAAGTAATTTCATGGTTGCTCCTTAATGTGGTTGGAACACCGTAGGACTGGCTTTAGCCGGGAAGCAGGCGCCACAAATCTGCGGTGTGGCCGTTCGCGGCTAAAGCGGATCGCCGCCCGGCCGCTCCTACGACAAACGGGATTCAGATGCTCATGCCGCCATCGATGACGTGCAGGCTTCCTGTGGTGTAGGCGCTGGCGTCGGAACCCAGGTAGACCACCAGTTGGGCGATTTCCTCCGGCGTGCCGATGCGGCCCATCGGCTGACGCGCCAGAAACTGCTGGTACACCTGCTCTTCACTGACGCCCTGTTGCAACGCCTGCTCGGCGATGCGTGCACGCAGCGACGGCGATTCCACCGTGCCTGGGCAAATAGCGTTGCAACGAATGCCTTGAGCGACGAAATCGGCCGCCACCGCCTTGGTCAAGCCGACCACCGCCGCCTTGCTGGCCGCATAGGCAAAACGGTTGGGCACCGCCTTGACGCTGGAGACCACCGAAGCCATGTTGATGATCGAACCGCCGCCACGCGCCAGCATGCCGGGTAAAAAAGCCCGAATGGTGCGGTACATGGCGGTGACGTTGAGGTCCAGCGAACGCGCCCACGCAGCCTCATCACAGGTCAGTATGCTGCCGGCGTGTACGTAGCCTGCGCAGTTGAACAGCACGTCGATCGGGCCAATCTGTTCGCTGAGCGCCTCGATCGCTTGTGCCGAGGTGACATCCAGGGTCAGTGCCTGTAAGCCCTGAATATCGGCCAACCCGCGAATGTCCACGTCGGTCGCAATCACCTCGGCACCGGCGGCGACGAAGGCTTTGGCGCTGGCCAGGCCGATGCCCTGGCCGGCGGCGGTAATCAGTACACGTTTAGTGTTCATGTTCAGGCCTTCGATGGGGTCAGTTGAGTGGGCACGACCGGCGCTTGGTTCTCATGCTTGCTGAGCATGCTGCGCGGAATGGTCAGGATCAGGCCGCCACAGATGAACAGGCTCAGCGCCAGCACATAGGTGCCGTTGTTGATGTCACCAGTCAGGGTTTCAGCGGTGGCGGTAATCATCGAGCCGGCAAAGCCCGACAGGTTGCCGAAGGCGTTGATCATGCCGATGCCCGCCGCCGCCGCAACGCCAGACAACAAGGTGCCAGGCAGGGTCCAGTAGATCGGCATCAGGCTGAGAATCCCCGAGGCGGCCACGGTCAGGAACAGCACCGACAGCACCAGGTCATGGGCAAAGTACGCACTGAGCATCAGGCCGATACCGCCGATAAAGGCCGGCACGGCGGCGTGCAGACGGCGCTCGCCGGTGCGGTTGGAGTGACGGGCATTGAGCAGCATGACCACCATCGCCACGCCATACGGAATCGCAGTCAGCAAACCAATGTGCAGGCTGCTGGAGATGCCGGCACTCTTGATGATCGACGGCATCCAGAACGCCAGGCCGTAGAAGCCGGTGTTGAAGGTCAGCAAAATCAGGGTCAGCAACCACACCTTGGGGTTGAAGAATACGTCGCTCAGGCGCGAAACCTTGCCGGCGTTTTCACTGTTGAGATTGGCCTTGAGCAGTGCCTTTTCCTTGTCGTTGAGCCACTTGGCCTTGTCGATGCCGTCACACAGGCAGACGATCACCACGAAGGCCATGACGATCGAGGGCAAGCCTTCGATCAGCAACATCCACTGCCAGCCGGCCATGCCATGAACGCCTTGCATGGCGGTCATCAGCCAGCCCGACAACGCGCCGCCCAGGGTCAGGCTGATCGGCAGCGCGATCAGAAAGCCGGACATCACGCGGCTTTGCCGATGGGTCGGGAACCAGTAGTTGAGGTACAGGATCACGCCCGGAAAGAAGCCCGCCTCGCACACGCCCAGCAGAAAACGCAGGGTGTAGAACATGGTGCTGGCCTGCACACCGAAAAAGTTCGCCAGCGGCACGGTGAACGCCACCGCCATGGAGATGACCGCCCAGGTCAGCATGATGCGGGCGATCCAGAAGCGTGCGCCAAAGCGATGCAGTAACAGGTTGCTGGGCACTTCAAACAGGAAATAGCCCCAGAAAAACATACTGGCGCCCAGTGCATAGACGGTGTTGCTGAATTGCAGGTCGTTAAGCATGTCCAGCTTGGCGAAGCCGATGTTGACCCGGTCCAGGTAAGCGGCGATGTAACACAGCAGCAACACCGGGAGGATTCTGAAAATGACCTTGCGGTAAGTGCGATCCTCAAATGCCTGATCGGGGGTGTGCGAGTGCTCGGAGTGTGGGTGCATGGAGATAACCCTTGGGCATGCGTACATGCCTGATTGTTTTTATAGAGTTGGGTTGTATCGCCGGAACCTGCCCCGGCGCTTCAGCCGTTACTGTGCAATGCAGGTCCGTAATCTATGCCACGCCCCGATTCGATCCCAATGGCATTTGTGGATTAACTGATAACGCCTGGTTATTGAATCAGTCTTGCTCGTGCTGCGCCCTTGCGGCGTTTTCGAGCAGGATATCGGCGAACTCGCGCACCGGCCCGGCCAGGCTTTCGCCCTTGCGGGTCAGGATGCCGTAGTACTGCGGCGTCAGGTACAGCGGCGTGTCGAGGCGCTGCAACAGCCCGCTGTCGAGCTGCGCCTGAACCATCGCGTCAGGCAACATGCCGATCATCGGGCCGCTTTGCAGCACTTTAAGGAAGGTCTGCATCGAGATGGTTTCGATGGTATTGCGCGGCACGGCGACATTGGCCTGAGCGAACACGTCTTCCATACGTCCGCGAATCGGCGTGCCCTTGGGGTAGAACATCCACGGCCAGTCGACCAGCTCCTGCAGGGTCATGGGGCCGGCATCGCACAACGGGTGGCGGCTGTTGACCACGATGCAGAACGGCTCGGGCGCCAGCGCCTGAAAGTCATAACGCTGCTGCTGGCTCTGCTCGGTAAAACGCCCGATCGCCAGGTCCAGAGTGCGCTCTTCGAGCATTTCCATCAGGTGGTCGCTGGTCTGCTCGACCACCTCGATGGCCAGCAACGGCCAGCGCGCCTTGATTTGCACGATGGCCTCGGGCAACACCACGGCAGTCGCGGCAAAGATGCCGCCGACCTTGAGATGGCCGTGGCCGCCGGCACTGAGGTTATTGATCTGCTCGACAAAGGTCTGCGCATCGTTGAGGGCCAGTTGCGCATAGCGCACCACCTGCGCGCCCAACGGCGTCGGCACCATGCTGCGCGGCAAGCGCTCGAACACGGCAAAGCCCAGCTGGCTTTCAATCTCTTTGAGCATCTTGCTCAGCGCCGGCTGGCTAAGGTTCATCTGCTCGGCAGCCTGGTGCATGTTGCGCGTGCGATCCAGGGTGTCGATCAGGTTCAGATGGCGAAACTTGAACCAGTTGCAGAAGTTAGAGAAGGACAAGCTCGACATCAGCGGCTCCGGCAGATCAATAACGTAAGGTTATCGGATATTGAAAATATGCCATTGGAGTTTATCCACGCCGCCGCCTAGCGTGAAGCCTTCATGCACCTGGATGGCTGAACCATGTCGATTCGTCTGAACCCTCTTCGCCTGACGCCTCAAAACACCTTACCCAAGGATGCGGCGGACGCTACGCTGATCGGCCGTGCCTGGATTCCCGGCCAGATCGCCGGCCCCTCGCCCATCGTCCTGCGCGCCGACGGTGTGTTCGACCTGTCCGAGCGCTTTGCCACGCTCAGTGAGCTGCTGGAGCTTGAGTCGCCGCTTGCAGCCGTGCGCCAGACGCCGGGCCGGTTTGTCACCAGCATCGAAGCATTGCTGGCCAATACCGGTGCGCATGCCGATCCGAATCAACCCTTTCTGCTGGCCCCGATCGATTTGCAAGTGATCAAGGCCGCCGGTGTGACCTTCGCCTCAAGCATGATCGAGCGAGTCATCGAAGAAAAAGCCGGTGGCGATGCCGCCCGCGCCGAGAGCGTGCGCGCAATCGTGCGGGCGGCGATTGGCGATAACCTGCGGGCGGTGAAACCCGGCTCCGAACAAGCCTTGCGCCTCAAGGCCCTGCTGATCGAACAAGGCATGTGGTCGCAGTACCTGGAAGTGGGCATTGGCCCGGATGCCGAAATCTTCACCAAGGCGCCGATTCTGTCGGCGGTCGGCAGCGCCAGTGACATCGGTATTCATCCGGGCTCGCAGTGGAATAACCCGGAGCCTGAAGTGGTGCTGGCGGTCAACAGCCGCGGCCAGATTCACGGCGCGACGCTGGGTAACGACGTCAACCTGCGCGATGTCGAAGGCCGCAGCGCGTTGTTGCTGGGCAAGGCCAAGGACAACAATGCCTCGTGCGCCATTGGCCCCTTCATTCGTTTGTTCGATGAACGCTTCGACCTGAATACTGTGCGCGCCTGCGTGATCGACCTGCACGTCAGCGGCCCCGAGGGTTACCAATTGCACGGCTCCAGCTCGATGGACCAGATCAGCCGCGACCCGCAAGACCTGGCGGGCCAGACGCTGAACCCGTGCCACCAGTACCCCGACGGCTTCGTGCTGTTTCTCGGCACCTTGTTCGCCCCCACCGAGGACCGCGACCATCCGGGCGCCGGCTTTACCCATAAAACCGGCGACCAGGTGTGCATCAGCAGCCCGTTACTGGGCAGCTTGCACAACACCGTGACCACCAGCGATGCTGCCGCGCCCTGGACCTTTGGCGTCGGCGCACTGTTGCGCAACCTGAGTGCCCGGCAACTGCTCAATCGTTGATAACGCTACAACAATAAAAGAGAACAACACCATGACCCTTTCCAAGCGCCCGCTGCGCAGCCAGCTCTGGTTCAATGACCCCGACCACGCCGACATGACCGCCCTGTATGTCGAGCGCTACATGAACTACGGCCTGACCCGTGCCGAACTGCAATCGGGCCGGCCGATCATCGGCATCGCCCAGACCGGCAGCGACCTGACCCCGTGCAACCGCCACCACATCGAACTCGCGCAACGGACCAAGGCCGGTATCCGCGATGCGGGCGGCATTCCCATGGAGTTCCCGGTACACCCGATCGCCGAGCAGAGCCGCCGGCCGACCGCCGCGCTGGACCGCAACCTGGCTTATCTGGGTCTGGTCGAAATCATGCACGGCTACCCGCTCGACGGCGTGGTGCTGACCACCGGCTGCGACAAGACCACGCCCGCTTGCCTGATGGCCGCCGCGACCACCGACCTGCCGGCCATTGTGCTGTCGGGCGGGCCGATGCTCGACGGGCACCACAAGGGCGAGTTGATCGGCTCGGGCACCGTGCTCTGGCATGCGCGTAAGTTGATGGCCGCCGGCGAGATCGACTATGAAGGCTTCATGGACATGACCACCGCCGCTTCGCCGTCGGTAGGCCACTGCAACACCATGGGCACGGCGCTGTCGATGAACGCCATTGCCGAAGCGCTGGGCATGTCGCTGCCCGGCTGCGCGAGCATTCCGGCGCCGTACCGCGAGCGCGGGCAGATGGCCTATGCCACCGGCAAACGCATCTGCGAGCTGGTGATGCAGGACGTGCGCCCGTCGCAGATCATGACCCGCGAAGCGTTCGAAAACGCTATTGCCGTCGCCTCGGCCCTCGGTGCTTCAAGCAACTGCCCGCCGCACCTGATTGCCATCGCCCGGCACATGGGCGTCGAGCTGAATCTGGACGACTGGCAGCGCATCGGCGTCGACATTCCGCTGCTGGTCAACTGCATGCCGGCCGGTAAATACCTCGGCGAAGGTTTCCATCGCGCAGGCGGCGTGCCGGCGGTGATGCACGAACTGCAAAAAGCCGGTCGCCTGCACGACCAGTGCGCCACGGTCAGCGGCCGCAGCATCGGCGAGATTGTCAGCGCCTCGGTCACCAGCAACACCGACGTTATATTGCCGTACGACCAGCCGCTCAAGCACAGCGCAGGCTTTATCGTGCTGAGTGGCAACTTCTTCGACAGCGCGATCATGAAGATGTCGGTCGTCGGCGAGGCCTTTCGCAAGACCTACCTGTCGGAACCGGGTGCCGAGAACAGCTTCGAGGCGCGGGCGATTGTGTTCGAAGGGCCGGAGGACTACCACGCGCGCATCGACGACCCGGCACTGGACATCGACGAGCGCTGCATTCTGGTGATCCGTGGTGCGGGCACCGTGGGCTATCCGGGCAGTGCCGAGGTGGTCAACATGGACCCGCCCAAGGCGTTGATCAAACAAGGCATCACCTCGTTGCCGTGCCTGGGCGACGGCCGCCAGAGCGGCACCTCGGCCAGCCCGTCGATTCTCAATATGTCGCCGGAAGCGGCCGTGGGCGGTGGTCTGGCGCTGTTGCAAACCAACGATATCCTGCGCGTCGACCTCAACGCCCGCTCGGTCAACCTGTTGATCGATGAGTCTGAAATGGAGCGCCGCCGCGCCGCCTGGACACCGAATATCCCGGCCTCGCAAACGCCGTGGCAGGAGCTGTACCGGCAATTGGTCGGGCAATTGTCCACCGGCGGCTGCCTGGAACCTGCAACCCTGCACATGCGCATCATCGCCCGCAGCGGCGGGATACCCCGGCACTCGCACTGATCGTAGGACCGACTTTAGTCGGGAACCGCAGCGCCACCGTTCCCGACTAAAGCGGAGCGCCGCCCGGTCTGTCCTACGGTCCTATGGTCCGCACATCACGCCCAGTCTTTCAGCTTGCTGGTTTTACCAATCCCGGGGTTGCAGCTATTGGTCGGATCCAGCGCATGGAAGTGCTGTTGATGCGCTTCGGAGGCGTGATACAGGTGGCCAATATTGTGTTCGGCCGGATAGCGGGCGCCGCGCTGGTCCAGGTGTTCCAGCACCGCCGCCTTGAACTTCGCGCCATCAACGCCAGGCTTGAGGATGTAATCCTGGTGATTGACCAGGCAAAAGAAGTGCCCGCAGCAGCTTTGTTCCTGGACCTGGGCGGCCAGTGCCGGCGGCAAGTGGATCGTCCACTGGTCATCGTTGCGGCGCAGCGCGACATCGAGTGAGATCAGCCGGCTATCGCCGTCGATGCCGTAATAATCGCAATAGAACACCGGCGTGCCGCCCACCGCGAAGCGGACCAAAAAGGCATCGGCTTGTTCGACCTCACTGCAATGAAACCAGTCACCGCTGCGCTCGGCGAAAAACGCTGACAACAACGTATTCAATTGCGGCGTATCGGCCCGGTCGACCTTGATCATCAAGTGGTGCTCGAAGCGCTGATGAAACGCCATCAGGCGCGGTGCCACATTGGCCGGTACCAGCCGGTTGCCCCACTGGATCAGGCGATCAACCATATTCGCCGGCAGCACCTTCAGGCGTCTGACCCGTGCATCCCACAGCGCTTTTTTCTGCATCAGCCCCGGCAGCGCCGCCGGCCCCAGGCGCTTGATCGACAGGTACATGTGCCGCGCATAACGCAGGGTCAAACGAAAGGCGCTGCGGTCGATGTACTCGGCCTGAATCGGCAGGTGGTCGAGGTTTTCGATCAGAAAGCGCCGCAGTTGCAGCAGTTCGCGCTCATCGTTGGTGCCGATATAGAAGGTGTCTTGCGCCTTTACCGCCTCAAAGGTGGCCAGACGCACAGCGAAGACGATCACCTTGCCTGCACAGCCGGAGCTCTCGTGCAGGTACTGCGGGTTACCGTTAAAGCGGGCCGGGGTCGGCGCGTCGACATCCTTGATCACCGCGTAATAATCGTCGGCCCAGATCTTGCCGGCCCAATCGCTGGCGGTGCCGGTGCTGTAAGTGCCCGCCTCAAGATTACTGATCATCTGCTCGGGGGTATCGCCCAGCTCGATGCCCAGATGGTTGATCAACTCCAGCGTGCCGTCTTCGTTGATCCGCGCAAACAGTGACTTTTCAGTAAACGCAGGGCCTCGTTGCAGCAGCGAACCGCCGGAGTTATTGCAGATACCCCCCACCACCGAGGCGCCGATGCATGACGAACCGATGACCGAATGCGGCTCACGACCGTAGGGCTTCAGGCCATCTTCCAGCTCGGTCAGCGAACTGCCCGGAAAGGCGATGATCTGCCGGGCATCGTCGATCACCTTCATGCCTTTGATCTTGCGCGTGCTGATGATCACGACCGGTCGGTCGTAATCGCTACCGTGCGGCGTCGAACCGCCCGTTACCCCGGTATTGGCTGCCTGCATGAGGATGATCACACCCTCCTCCTGACAGATTTTCAGCACCTGCCACAACTGCGTCAGGGTCTGCGGCAGCACCACGGCCAAGGCTTCGCCACGGCCGTAGCGAAAGCCTTTGCAGTAGTAGTTTTTCTGGTAGGAATCGGTGATCAGATGGTCATTGCCGACCTGCTCGCCCAAGCGTTGTAGCGTTAACGACTGCGGCATGGTGTGGAACCTTAGGCTGCTTATAATTGTGATTGCAAACGGTTGCAGTCTAGTAAGGTTCCTTGATCGCGACTAATGACAAATGTCCATAAATTGATAACTGGTTGCTATCAGTAGCCTATTTGGCAAACAGTTGGCTCATGTCTTTGAAGGCCTTGAACTCAAGTGCATTGCCGCACGGGTCGAACAGAAACATGGTCGCCTGCTCGCCGACCTGGCCTTTGAAGCGAATGTAGGGCTCGATCACAAATTCGGTACCGAACGACTTCAGGCGTTCAGCCAGCGCTTCCCACTGTTCCCACTGCAAGATAATGCCGAAGTGCGGCACCGGCACATCGTGGCCATCGACCGGGTTGCTGTGCACGCTTTCCTGCGAGGCAGTCTTGGGGTGTTCGTGGATCACCAACTGGTGGCCGTAGAAGTTGAAATCGACCCATTGCGTGCTGGAGCGGCCCTCTTCCAGACCGAAAACTTCGCCGTAAAAGGTGCGGGTCGCGGCCAGGTCGTACACAGGGATTGCAAGGTGAAAAGGAGAAAGGCTCATAGGGAACTCCACGGTTGGTCATTTTTATCAATGCTGTCGTTCAGCAACCGAGGAAATCTTATGCTTGGCCAAGCAATAAAAAAAACAATATGATTTTGTAGTTAGCACAAAGGAAATTTGTACATGATTCGCGAACTCAAGACCTTGATTGCCGTCTCGCGTGAAGGCACGTTCGCTGCCGCCGCCCATCGTATCGGCCTGACTCAGGCCGCCGTCAGCGCGCAGATGCAGCGCCTGGAAGCCGAGTTGGGGTTCGAGCTGTTTGACCGCACAGGCCGTGCGGCGCATCTGAACCGGCGTGGCCATGAAATGCTGGTTAAGGCACAGGACCTGATCCAGATGTACAACGAGCTGGGCAACCGCACGCCAGGTGTGCCGGCCTCGACCTTGCTGACGCTTGGCGCGATTGTGTCGATTCAACGCAACCTGCTGCCCGATGCGCTGACCCGTTTTCACCAACAGTTCCCCCAGTGCCGCACACGAATCCTGCCGGGCGTCTCGCTGGAGCTGATCAACCTGGTCGACACCGGCGAGATTGACATGGCGGCGATTATCCGCCCGCCCTTTGCACTGCACAGCGATCTGACCTGGGCCCCGCTGGCCAGCGAGCCGTATCGACTGATCGTGCCGAAAAAGATGCCCGGCGATGACTGGATCACGTTGCTCACCACGCAGCCGTTCATTCGCTACGACCGCTCTTCCTTTGGCGGCCGACAGGTCGACCGCTTTCTCAAGCAGATGCATCTGGTGCCACGCGAAGTCTGCGAACTCGATGAGCAAGAAGCCATCGTCAAGCTGGTGGCCAATGGCGTGGGCGTGGCGCTGGTGCCGGAGACCCTGCGCAACGCCTGGCCGGCTTCGGTACGGGTACTGGAGCTGGGTGAGCACACGTTTCATCGTGATGTCGGCCTGGTGCACCGGGCCAGGGCCAGCCTGAATGCCTCGGTCGAGGCCCTGGCGAACCTGATCGTTGAGTCAGCGAAGGGTCATTCGTGACGGTAGAAATAGACCGCAGCCAACGCTGGCACCTCCTCCATCGCCGCCCATAGCTGCTCGTCCAGTTCACCACTGATGACTTCGTGCTGTTCATCGCTGAGTAACTGCACGATGTCCCACAGTTGTTCCAGTTGCGGATGGTCTTCGAGGTGTTCGATCAACTGGCGTTGCTGGCTGACCACGGCATGGCTGTTGTGGGCGCCGATGGCCGCCAGCGCCTGCAAGGCCAGCGTGCAGGTCTGGTCGCCCCAGTTGCAGAAAAACTGCAGAAAACCGCCGTTGTAGCCATCCGCTTCCAGACGCCACAGCGCGACGATCAATTGATCGTTCGGCGTCAGTTTGTCGAGTTGCCAGTCCAGCGCATGCAGGCGGCCCATGGCTTCCTTGCACAGATTCTCCCAGATCAGGTCGGGGGTGACGGGATTGAGGCTCATGGTGTGGATCGCTCCTTGGCGTATTGTCTCCATTCATACAGGGCATTCAACAGCGTACACAGGCTGCCGGCCAGCAAGCCAATCAGCACAAAGGGGACGATGAGGTAGTGCAGCAAAAAGGCCCAGGCGCCCACCTCTTTGGCCAAGGCTGCCTGATCCGCAGGCGTGAACTGCGCGCCAAACAGCAGCCAGATCAACACGCCGCTGATCCCGCCACCCAGGACATAGCGCCAACGGGTCGAGATAAAGCGCTCTATCAGCCACAACACCGGCCAACTGACCAGCATGCTCAGCAAGGCACCGATCAAGGCAAAAAAGACCGCCATCCGCAGTGGCTCCAGGCCCAAGGGGAACAGCATGGCGGTCGCCCCCACAGCCACGGCGCCCGACACAGGCACCGCCACAATCATTCCCCAGCGCTGACGGCCACCGGCGGCGCGGCGTACCGGCAAACGCTCGATGGCAGTGACCACCACGGTGTACAGCAGCCCCAGCGTCAAGCCGCCAATCGCACACATCAACAACAGATTGATGAACGAATCACGCACCATCAGCACCATGACCAGACTTTGCACCAGCGCACTGAGTACATGGCGCCCCTTGAACTGCCCACAGCGCCGGTCGCCCCAGAGCAACAGCGGGATGCCCACCACCGTGGCAATCACAAAGCCAAACAGAAAGCCTGAGAACAGCTCGGTCGAGTCCCAGCCATTGACCAGCGCTTTGGCGATGCTCAACACCAGGCCGCCGCACACCGGCACAGCGCACAAGCGCAATTCGGCGTGGGGCTTCATGGCGCTGGCTTTGGGCGCGCATCGTGCGCTGATAAAGAACACATAAAAAATCCTTGGTCATGAAGTACCGGGCAACCCTGCCAGGACTGAGGCTGGCGGGTATCTGACAGCCGAACGGGCGAAAATTCCCTATGCCTTCTTCAATGCATCCTCCAGAAACGCCACCAATACCCGTACCCGCGCGCTGCGCAATCATGGAGCCGCCTGAGCGGCTGGTAATCAAGCGTATTACGGCCGTTTACGACGTACTGGCAAACCTGACCGAGAACTCGGCGCCCTCCGCCAGGTTATACGCCTGAAAATCAGCCTGCAGGTCGGTGACGAACGAATGGATCAAGCGGGTCCCGAGCCGCTGGCTCTTGGCGGTCAAGGTCCCGTCAGGCAAGCCTTTGCCGTTGTCGCGCACCGAAAACACCACCGACTCGACATCACGGTGCAGGGTCACGGTAATGATCCCGTCCGGCTGCCCGTGATCGAACGCATGCTTGATGGCATTGAGTACCAGTTCCACCGCGAGCAGGCCCAGAGTGGCGCAACGTTCGGCTGGCAAGGTGATGCCGACTTCCCTGGACAGAATGATCCGCAGGTTGTTTTCCGAGGCGAATGCCTGGGCAAGATCGTTGATCAGGCTGTCCATGAAGCTGGAAGCGTCCAGATCGACTTCGCTGTTCTGGGTCAGCGAAAAGAGTTTCTTGTGCACCAGCGACATGGCGCGGATACGGGCCAGCGCCTCGGCGGTGACCGCTCTCGCCTCGGGGTCCTGTATGGAGCGAATCCTGGCCCCCAACACCCCTTCAAAAATATGAAAGGTGTTCATCACCCGATGGCTCAACTCACGCGTGGCGTTTTCGCTGCGCTGCAAAGCCTCAAGGGTCGTTTGCAAGGTCATGTCGGCAATCGAGCGTTCGATCAGCAGCGCTGCCGTGTTGGCCAGCAGTTCGATGGCCTCAAGCTCGTCGTCGTTCGGCACACGCGGCGCCCCGTGATAAATCGCGTAGGTGCCCAGCACAATGCCGTTCGCATCCTTCAAAGGTTTGGACCAACAAGCACCAATACCATATTGCGCAGCCAGCTCCAGAAACGGCGTCCAGAGCTGGTCGTTGGCCACCTCGCCGACAATCACCAGGTCGCCGGTGTAAGCAGCGGTGCCGCATGAGGGAGAATGAGGGCCGATCTCAAAGCCTTCGATGGCCTTGATGTACCCCGCATCGAGCCCCGCAGACGCCGCGTAGGTGAGCGTTTTCGAGTCTTCATCGACCAGAAACACCGCCGAACGGCCACCCAGGTGCTCACTGCCCGCCCGGGCGATAAACCCCAGCAACTCGTCGAGGCTTTTGCGCGAGACCGCCATTTCCAGAGCCTGGCGCTGTGCTGACAGCAATCGTTGCCATTGCCGGGACGGGCTCTGAGTGTTCGGGACGAGTTTGATAGGAAAATCCTCAGTCATAGCAACAGTACAAGACTGGCGGATCATAACGCGATCAAACCATTCACCAGAATGGCGGCCGCTAAAAAGCCCGCCAGTCTTCACTGGCGGGCTTTTTAGCGTTCAGCGCGGAATCAGCAGGTGCAGCACATCATCGGCATGCCATTGCAGCTCATCATCATCGGCATGCTGCAGTCGTTCATCATTTTCATCATCAACATGCAGCAGTTATTCATCATGTCCATGGTCATGCCCGGCATCGGCATCATCATGCACTTCATGCAGTCGGCTTCGACGGTGCAGGTCATCATGCACTTCATCATTGGCATCGGCATGCCCATCGGCATCATCATCGACATGTTCATGCCATTCATCATGTTCATCATGGCCATGCCGTTCTCGGACATGCACATCATCGACATGTTGGCGCAATGCATCATCATCGGCATGCCGCAGTTCATCATCATCGCCATCATGTCGGCGTTGTTCTTGAACATGGCCATGTCCATGCCAGCCGCCGGCTTCATGGTGCACATCATGGCGTCAGCCATCATTTCGCATTCCATGGTCGCCATCATCATCGGCATGCCCATCATCGGCATCATTGGCATGCTGTTGTTCATCGGCATCTGCATTGCGTTCATCATGATCGAAACTCCATTATCGAAAGACTGAATAACTGCTTGATGGCGCCGATTCTATGACCTTGCAAAAATGGCACAAGACGCCAGCGTTGCAGCGCCCAAGGCTACAGTCACCCTCTAAACGGCCGCGCCGACGCCGCTATTGATGGCTGAAACATCGATATGGATGTGATAGCAGATGATTAAATGACAATGGCGACCATAGCGGCGTAATGGATATTTCTTTTTAGAATAGTTACCTACGATTAATGCATAAACGGTCTAACAGGGCTGATGTTTCTTCGCATCTGATCTTAAATCCGGTTAATAAGCGCCCTGCCCGCGCAACATCATGATGTCGCGTTTGGGCGGCACGCCAAACAAGCGCCCATATTCGCGACTGAACTGTGACGGGCTTTCATAGCCGACCTTGAACGCCGCACTCGACACGTCCAGATGCTCATTGAGCATCAGCCGCCTGGCTTCGGTCAGGCGCAGCCATTTCTGGTATTGCAGCGGGCTCATGGCGGTGAGCTGGCGAAAATGGTGGTGAAAGGTCGGTGAACTCATCTGCACGCGGGCAGCAAGCTCTTCGACGCGCAACGCGGCGGCGTAATTGAGCTTGAGCCAATCGATAGCCTTGGCGATGCGGTGGCCCTGCCCATCGACCGAGGCAATCTGGCGTAACAACCCCGACTGATCGCCTTGCAACAGACGGAAATGAATTTCGCGCTGGATCATCGGCGCCAGCACCGCGATGGCATCGGGCTCGTCCAGCAACTGCAGCAGACGAATCACCGGCGCAAGCATCGCCGGTGTCGCCTCACCAATACCCACGCTTTTACCGCCGGGTTTGTCGCGGGTTGGCGGCAGGCAGCCCTGGGCGATCAGCTCAGCGAGCATGCGCACATCGAGCTTGAGCGTCAGGCCCAGGCAGGGCTGTTCGGGACTGGCCTGGATCACTTCGGAGTTGGCCGGCAGGTCCAGCGAGGTCATCAGAAAACTCGAGGTGTCGTAGGGAAAACCTTCGCCGCCGGCCCACATCCGTTTGGCGCCCTGAGCGACCAGCACAATGCTCGGCGGCACCATGCAGATCACCGGTGGCGATGGCTGGTCACGGCGGTACAAGCCCAGCTCGGCAATTGCAGTGGGGTAATCGCCGGGTTGGCTGATATGCCGGTTGATGAGGCGCGCCAGGATGGCTTGAGGGGTGGTGGCTTTCATGGGTGGGCCTGACGGGGAATCGTGGAGCTACTGTAATTCGAAACTGAAGTTGCTCCTACGGGAAGGTGTGAAGACTCAGCGGATTGGGCAAGAAATCCAGCGAAATGCGTTATCGGCGATTCGGCGATACCCGGAAAATGGCCAGTAATGCAATCAGTCAGGAGTATTCCCTATGCCGATCCAAGCCTACGGCGCTCATGCCGGTGACAAACCCCTCGAACCGCTGCAGATCGAACGCCGTGCCCCCGGCGCACACGATGTGCAAATTGATATCGCCTTTTGCGGCATCTGCCACTCGGACCTGCATCAGGTGCGCGCCGAGTGGGCCGGCACGCAATTCCCCTGTGTACCGGGCCATGAAATCGTTGGCCGTGTAACAGCGCTGGGTGCGCATGTCGCAGGCTTCAAGGTCGGCGATCTGGTCGGCGTCGGTTGCATCGTCGACAGCTGCCAGCACTGCGAAGAATGCGACGCAGGGCTGGAGAACTACTGCGACGGCATGATCGGCACCTACAACTTCCCGACTCCGGACGCGCCGGGGCACACACTGGGCGGCTACGCGCAGCAAATCGTGGTGCACGAGCGCTATGTGCTGCGCATCCGCCACCCACAGGAACAGCTCGCCGCCGTGGCACCGCTGTTGTGCGCCGGCATCACCACCTGGTCGCCGCTGCGCCATCGCAATGTCGGACCGGGCATGAAGGTCGGCATCGTCGGCATTGGCGGGCTGGGCCATATGGGCATCAAACTGGCCCATGCGCTGGGCGCCCATGTGGTGGCCTTCACCACCTCCGAATCCAAACGCGAGGCCGCCAGGGCCTTGGGCGCCGATGAAGTGGTGGTCACCCGCAACCCTGAAGAGCTGGCCGCACACGGCAAAAGCTTCGACCTCATTCTCAATACCGTGGCGGCGCCACATGACCTCGACGCGTTGCTGGTGCTGCTCAAACGCGACGGCTGCATGACCCTGGTCGGCGCGCCGGCATCGCCGCACGCCTCGCCCAACGTCTTCAACCTGATCATGAAACGCCGCAGCCTCGCCGGCTCGATGATCGGCGGTATCAGCGAGACCCAGGAAATGCTGGATTTCTGCGCCGAGCACAACATCGTCGCCGACATCGAACTGGTGCGCGCCGACCAGATCAACGAATCCTACGAGCGGATGCTCAAGGGCGACGTCAAGTACCGCTTCGTGATCGACAACGCCACGCTGGCAGGTAATGCCCCATGAAACGACTGATGATGGCCTTCGGGCTCATGCTGGCTTCGTGCGCCGCCAGCGCCGCTGCGTTGCCCAACGGCGCCGACAATTTCTACACCAGCGATAAAGTGACCGTGGAAAAGGTCAGCTTCAATAACCAGTACGGCATGAAGGTCGCCGGCAACCTGTTCAAGCCCAAAGGCCTGAATCCTTCCGCAAAAAACGCCGCAATCATCGTCGGCCACCCGATGGGCGCCGTGAAGGAGCAAAGCGCGAACCTCTACGCCACCAAAATGGCCGAGCAAGGCTTCGTCACCTTGTCGCTGGACCTGTCGTTCTGGGGCGAAAGCGAAGGCCTGCCGCGTAATGCAGTGCTGCCGGACCTGTACAGCGAGGACTTCAGCGCAGCAGTGGACTTTCTCGGCACCCGGCCCTTCGTCGACCGCGAGCGCATTGGCGTGATCGGCATTTGCGGCAGCGGCAGCTTTGCGATCAGTGCCGCCAAAATCGACCCGCGCCTCAAAGCCATCGCCACGGTCAGCATGTACGACATGGGCGCGGCCAACCGTAATGGCCTCAAACACGGTGTGACGCTGGAGCAGCGCCAGCAGATCCTGCGTGAAGCCGCCGAGCAGCGCTATGTCGAGTTTCAGGGCGGCGCGGCCACATACACCAGCGGTTCGCCGCTGAAACTGACCGGCAACCCGATAGGCGACGAATTCTTCGACTTCTATCGCACCCCGCGTGGCGAAGTGACGCCGGCCGGTGCATCGAAACTGACCACGACCATGCCGACGCTGACCAGCAATGTGAAGTTCATGAACTTCTACCCGTTCGACGACATCGAGACGATCTCGCCGCGTCCGTTGCTGTTGATCACCGGCAGCGATGCACATTCGCGTGAATTCAGCGAAGACGCCTACAAACGTGCCGCCGAGCCCAAAGAACTGCTGGTTATTCCAGGTGCCGGTCATGTGGACCTGTACGACCGGGTGAACCTGATCCCGTTCGACAAGCTGGGCAAGTTCTTCCTGAATCATCTGTAAAAGCGTCGACACCTTCCAGGACTTTTAATGACCCATCACCCCTCTACACCCCAGCCCGCCTGGGGTGCGGTACTTGCCATGTCGTTGGCGGCCTTTGCCCTGGTGGCCTCGGAGTTCATGCCGGTCAGCCTGCTGACGCCGATTGCGCAAGACCTGTACATCAGCGAAGGCCAGGCCGGCCAGGGCATTTCCGTCTCCGGCGTGTTCGCGCTGATCACCAGCCTGCTGATCCCCGCCGTCGCCGCACGTGTCGAACGCAAGCGCTTGCTGCTGTCCCTGACCTTGCTGATGATCGTCTCCGGCAGCGTGGTGGCGTTCGCCTCCGACTACCCGACGTTCATGCTGGGCCGCGCCTTGATCGGTGTGGCCATTGGCGGTTTCTGGTCGCTGTCGGCTGCCACCGCCATGCAGCTGGTGCCCGAGGCACAGGTGCCACGCGCTTTGGCGGTCGTCAATGGCGGCAACGCCCTGGCCACAGTCATCGCCGCACCGCTGGGCAGTTTTCTCGGCTCTATCATCGGCTGGCGCGGCGCGTTCCTGTGCATCGTGCCGGTCGCAGCGCTGGCCCTTATCTGGCTATGGCTGCGCATGCCTTCGCTCGCGCCGCAGAACGACAAACCCCGAGGCAACCCGTTCAGGTTGCTGAGCAAAGTCCCGGTCGCCCTCGGCCTGTTCGCGGCCAGCCTGTTCTTCATGGGCCAGTTCATGCTGTTTACCTACCTGCGTCCGTTTCTGGAAAGCGTGCCCCAGGTCGAGGTCTCGACACTGTCGCTGATCCTGCTGGTACTGGGCGTGTCGGGTCTGATCGGCACCTTCGTCATCGAAGCCTTTCTGAAAAACGGACTGTTTCGCACCCTGGCGATCATCCCGTTGCTGATGGCCGCGATGGCCCTGGCGCTGATCGCCTTCGGCGGCTCGGTGACGATCACCACCGTGCTGCTGGGTGTATGGGGTCTGGTGGCCACGGCCGCGCCGGTCGGCTGGTGGACCTGGCTGGCCAGAACCCTGCCCGACGACGCCGAAGCTGGCGGCGGGCTGATGGTCGCGATTATTCAGTTGGCAATAGCCTCGGGCGCGACGTTGGGCGGAGTGCTTTATGACCTGGATGGTTATCGGGCGACGTTTGAGTCCAGTGCGGCGATATTGGTCATGGCTGCGGTGATGGCGGTGCTGGCCGGGCAAGCGGCGTGCTCCTCCTCGTCAAACACAAAGTTTTTATCTGAATCCCCGCGCTCGTAGGAGATCACCCGCCGCCACGGCGCCGCGCTGTCGCGCAGCAAACATTAGATGTAGGAGGGAGCTCTGCTCGCGATCGGCTGCACTAGCAGTCGTAAAATGTCAGCGTTTCAGAAATTTCTGTGAGCGCTTCGCGCTCAATCGCCAGCAGAGCTGCCTCTCAACGGTTTAAACCCTGTGCGGCTGCGCAAGCTGTGCAACGCCCTGAACATCACGACAACGCTCAATGGACAAGCGCTGAACAGCATCGATCAAACGCAGAAAAACACTCACTTCATGAGCAAACACGCTGTCCTCATCGTACTGCTCATCCGCCTCGTAATTAATCAAATCAATGTTCTCAAGCAGCATGCGGGTGCTGTTATCCAGCGCGCCCGCATCCTTGCTGTGCACGAAGTCTAAAAAATAGCTCAGTGCAATCAGCAGATTTTGTGCATACGAGCCTTCCTGCTCTGAATACACCTCGGTATCCGGTATGCAATGGCTGACCTCTTCACTGACACGCTGCCGCGCATCGCGGTCGTTAGCCAACGCAGCGTCGAGTGCGCGGATGAACATTTGCGAAGCCTGCTGGGCGTAACAGCGATCAAACGCTTCGATCAGCCTTAGCTGGCGGTAAAGACAAGCCGCAATCACCACGGTTTTTTGGTGATGCTCGAGTGCTGCAAATGAAGCGCGAATACGGGGTTCATCAAGTATCGGCCCCCACGGCATGGTGTATCTCCTGATCCTGATTGGCGGGCGAAAGTATGCACGTCATGCCTCAGTTTGCGACCCAGACCATCGTTTGCACCGGCCAGTCTTCTGTCTTCGTTGATCGTACTTCCATGGTCTTCCTTGATAAATGACTATCAACGGAATTTCTCACACGCTATTCGAGTGGACAACCAGGCTCGCGTTGGGTCAGGTTGGTTTAGAAGTGATTGCAGAACGGCGATGAATTGCTGAGAGCCGCCCCACAGCGGGCATGCTTCACATGCCCGCCTGTGCCGAGCGCTTACTTGGGCATCAACACGGTATCGATCACATGGATAACGCCATTGGACTGCATGACATCGGCAATGCTGACCCCGGCCTTGCCGCCTTTGGCGTCCATCAGCCAGAGTTTGCCGTCGTTGGCCATCACGGTCAGTTGTTCACCCTCGACGGTGGTCAGCATGGCTTTGCCGCCGTGCATCTTGGCGTCGGCCATCAGTTGCTTGGCGGTATGGGTGCCGGCCACGACGTGGTAGGTGAGGATTTTGGTCAGGATGGCTTTGTTTTCGGGTTTCACCAGGGTGTCGACGGTGCCGGCCGGCAGTTTGGCGAAGGCGTCGTTGGTCGGGGCGAAGACGGTGAACGGGCCTTTACCGTTGAGGGTGTCGACCAGCCCCGCCGCCTTGACCGCTGCCACCAGAGTGGTGTGGTCCTTGGAGTTGGCGGCGTTTTCGACAATGGTCTTGGTCGGGTACATGGCGGCACCGCCGACCATCACGGTGTCGGCCGCAAAGCTGGGCGATGCAGTCAGGCACAGGGCGGCGAAGCAGGTTGCGGCGATGCGTTGGGCAAACGTAATCATGATGCGTCTCCTTGATTCTTCGGCCCTTCGGATGAAGGTGAGACATATACGAAGCGGAGGCGAAAACGGATGCACTACAACGAAATTATTTTTCCCTGGGCGATGACCGGTCCGGTCGGCAGCCCGGTCGGCGAGCCGTTGACCGGCTCAAGGGACACGGCCAGCACGGCGTCACGGGCCAGTGTGCCGGCAAGCCCGGGCGGTAATGTCAGCGTCACGGCCGTGTTGTCAGGCAGCAGGCCCAGTGAATGCGGCATGCCGTCGGCACCGATCAGCCAGGCCTGAGCGCTCTTGCCCTGCCAGTCGGCGGCGCGGTTGGGCACGAACAATACGCTGCGGCCATCGCTGTACACGGTCGCGGCGAACAGGGCATTGCCGTCGCCTTGTTCCAGACGGGCGAGCAGGGTCGGAACGGGCGGTGCTATCGGCTGCTGGAGGGTGAACACTGCCACCAACAGTCCGGCGGCCAGGGTTGCCGTGGTCCAGCGCCACAGCCGCAGGTCATTCCACCAATGGCTGGCTGGCGTTGCCGCTGCGGTCGGTGCCGGAAACAGGCGTCGTTCGATGCCCTGCCAGGCCTGCGCGGGTGGGCTGACGGGCGGAATCTGTTCAAGCCAGTGGCTGAAGTGCTGCTGCCAGGCGGCAATCTGAGCCTGATAGCGCGGGTCACGGGCGGCCAGGGCCTCGACCTGCGCTCTTTCTTCGCTAGACAGCACGCCCAGCACATATTCGGCGATCAACAGGTCGGGATCGTTGCCCGGTGGCAGTTCAGTGTCGTTCATAGGCCCAGGCACCCCCGCAGCCGCAGCAGGGCGCGGCGTATCCAGCTTTTCATGGTGCCCAGCGGAATGCTGGCGCTCTCGGCCAGTTCGGCATACGAATAACCTTCAAAAAAGGCCACGCGGATATAGCGCTGCTGGTCCTCGGCGAGCGTCGCCAGGCAGCGATCGATCTGGCTGCCCTGGCGTTCACGCTCGAAGCTGTCCACCACGGTGTCTTGGGCCGGCCATTCGGCCAGCCACTCCAGGGGTTCATGATTACGCCGCGACCGGCGCTGGTCGATGGCTTTGTGACGGGCGATGGTCGCCAGCCAGGTCATGGCGCTGGCCCGTTGCGGATCGAAACCGGACGCCTTGAGCCAGGCCGTGGTGTAGACCTCTTGCAGCACTTCTTCGGCTTCGGCGCGGTTGCCCAGGTAATGCAGACAGATGCCGAACAGCCTGGATGAGGTGGCCCGGTAAAGCGCTTCGAATGCCAGACGATTGCCCGTCGCACACGCCTGCAACAGGATATCTTGCGCGGCGGGCTCTGGTGGCTCGCCGGCAATACCTGCCGTGTTCGATCTGATGGCCAAATGACGATCCTCCAGTGACCCTGGCTGGAGCTTAGATCACTTTGCTGTGGTGGCAGTAATGATCGGCAGAACAGCTGCTAATCCCGCGCCAGCGCATCGATCGGGTCCAGCCGCGCCGCATTACGCGCCGGCACAAAACCAAACACAATCCCGATCAAGGTCGAACACGCCACCGCCGTAATGATCGCCCCCGCCGAAAAGACCATCTCCCACTCTTTGACGAACACGGTAAACAAATGCCCGATGGCGTACGACAGCGAGATACCAATGGCGCCGCCCAGCAGGCAGACCATCACCGCTTCGACCAGAAACTGCTGGCGAATGTCTGACTGGCGGGCGCCGACGGCCATGCGGATACCGATTTCACGGGTGCGCTCGGTGACCGACACCAGCATGATATTCATCACCCCGATGCCGCCGACCAGCAACGCGATCACCGCGATCAGCGACAGCAGCAGCGCCAGCGAGCGGCTGGTGCGGTCGACGGTCTGCATGATGCTGTCGAGGTTATTGGTGAAAAAGTCCTTGGTGCCGTGGCGCTGTTGCAGCAACTGGGTGACCTTCGCTTCGACCAGGTCGCTCGGCTGGCCGTCGCGAATGCGCACGCTGATGCTGTCCAGATGACGCTGGCCCAGCAGGCGCCCGGCGGCGGTTTCATATGGCACCCAGACATTCAGCGCCTTGCTGGCGGCGAACATGTTCTTGTTGTCGGCGGTGACGCCGATCACCGTGCAGGGCAGGTTTTCGATCAGGATCACCTGGCCCAGCGGGTCGACGTGGTCACCAAACAGGCGCTTGCGCGCGTTGTGGTCGATGACCACGACTTGCGCCTGGCGCCGCGCATCGCTTTCGCTGAAGTGAATGCCCGCCTCCATCTTGATACCGCGCACCTGAAAATAGCGCTCGCTGACGCCGTTGACCTGAGCGTCCAGGTCGATATTGCGGTAGCGCAGCAACAGGTTGCGGTTGACCACCGGGGTGGCGCTGTCGACGTAATATAGCTGGTTGAGCGCCAGCACATCGGAGGGCAACAGGGTCTCGATGGCCGAGGCGCGGCTGTCACCGAAACTGGCGCCGGGGTAGACATCGATGGTGTTGCTGCCGATGGCCTGAATGTCCTTGAGCACATAGCGCTTGGCGCCCTCGCCGATGGCCGAGATCGACACCACCGAGGTGATGCCGATGACAATGCCGAGCATGGTCAGCAAGGTGCGCATGCGGTGCGAAATCAGCGCCACCCAGGCCATCCTGAAGGCTTCCTTGAACAGGCCGAAGCTGGCGACCATGCGCCGTGAAGCGCCGCTTTGCACCGGGGGCGCGGCCTGTTCGGCCAGCAGCGGATCGGGCGGCTGGTTGCGCCGGTCGCTGATGATCAGGCCGTCACTGACCTCGATGATGCGTTCGGCATTGGCGGCCACCTTGGGGTCGTGGGTGACCAGAATCACCGTGTGCCCGGCGGCATGCAGCTCTTGCAAAATGGTCATCACTTCCTTGCCGCTGACCGTGTCCAGTGCGCCGGTGGGCTCGTCCGCCAGAATCACCTCGCCGCCGTTGACCAGCGCGCGGGCAATACTCACCCGCTGTTGCTGGCCGCCGGACAACTGGCTGGGCCGGTGATGCAGATGCCCGGACAGCCCCAGGCGGTCGAGCAAGCGCCGGGCGCGGCCATGGCGCTCGGTTTCCGGGGTGCCGGCATAGATCGCCGGCATCTCGACGTTGTGCATGGCACTCAGGTGCGGCAACAGGTGATAGCGCTGGAAGATAAAACCGAAGTAATCGCGGCGCCGCTCGGCCAGCGCCTGATTATCGAGGTCGCGGGTTTCCTGGCCATTGATGCGGTAACTGCCGGCGCTGGGCTGGTCCAGGCAGCCCAGCACGTTCATCAGCGTCGACTTACCCGAGCCGGACGCGCCGATGATCGCGACCATTTCGCCGGCCTCGATGCTCAGGTCAATGCCCTTGAGGGCCATGAATTCCCGGTCGCCGGCCATGAAACTGCGGGTGATGCCGGTCAGTTGCAGCAACGGCTGCCGCAGCAATGGCTGCCTGTCGTCTGCGCTGTTCATGCGTCCTTGGCTCCGTTGAGCGGATCGCCGATCACCACACGATCGCCTTCGGCCAGCCCCGAGGTGATCTCGACCCTGACGTTATTGTTGATGCCGGTCTGCACGCTGCGCACCTGGGCGGCGCCCTTGCCGTCCAGCACGCGGATGGCGTAAGTGCCGTCGCTGTTGCGCGCGCCCAGCGCGGCGACCGGCACATTGAGCGCGGCCTTGGCGGTGTCGAGCACGATATGCACCTGTGCGGTCATGGCAATGCGCAGGCGATGGCCAGGATTGGGCACATCGAACAGCGCGTTGTAAAACACCGCGACGTTCTGTTTCGGGTTATCGCTGCTGGCCTTTTGAAAGTCCTGCGGTGCCGGCTCAATGCCGCGCAGGGTCGCGTAATAGCGTTTGTCTTCGCCCAAAATGGTGAAGTACACCTGCTGGCCGGGATTGATGTGAATCACATCGGCTTCGGAGACCTGCGCCTTGACGGTCATGGTGTCTAGATCGGCAAGTTTGAGCAGTACCGGCGCCAGTTGCTGGGCGATCACGGTCTGGCCTTCCTGGGTGACGATGCCGACCACATCGCCGTCGATGGGCGCGATGATCCGCGTATAGCCCAGGTTGACCTTGGCCGTGTCGATCTGGATGCGGGCGTTCTTGATCTGCGCCTTGAGCGACAGCAGGTTGGCCTGCTGCACCTCGAAGTCGGACTCGGCGCTTTCCAGGTCCTGACGCGAAATCGACTCGCCCTCGCCCAGGCGTTTGTAGCGCTCATAAATGCGCTGTGCCTGCTTGAGTTGCGCCTGAGTGGCGCGCAACTGGGCCTGGAGGTTTTCTTCCTCGACCTCGGCCTGGCGCAAGGTGTTCTGCAACACCAGCGGGTCGATTTCCGCCAGCCACTGGCCCTTGCTGACCTTGTCGCCAAGCTTGATCTTCAGCGACTTGAGCTGGCCCGAGACCTGGGCGCCGACATCGACCTGCTTGATGCCCTCCAGCGTGCCGGAGGCCAGCACGGCGTTTTCGATGTCCCCGCGTTCTACGGTAGCAAACAGGTAGCGCGGCGCATCGGCCGGCGCCTGCACGGTGTAAAACCCCAACCCGGCCAGCGCCACCAGCGCTGCGCCCAGAGCGGTCTTGCGAAATGTCGACTTTTGCATAAATCCCTTACCGTTGAAAATCCGTATGACCGGCCGGGTGACGATCCGCGTGCTCTACACCGTCGTGCCACCAGGCGGCGAGGCTGTAGACGTTGGGCGTCTTGAGAATCGTGAAATGGTTGCCCGGCCCGTACCACACCGACAATTGCGCGGCCTCACGTTGCCAGCCGGCCAGCATCGCCGCCTGTTCACGCTGATTGCCGGCGGTGTCCAGCACCGGGTCGTCGACCAGCACCAGGCGTACAGGGCCGGTATAGCGTTGCTGCGGTCGATACAGCGTGCGCAGCGCCGTGGCGTAGGTCCGCGCAGGGCCGTGCATGGCGCTCGCCGCCGAGTGCCGCGACAACACACCCGCGCGCACCAGCCCTTCATGCAGCAGGCGCAGTTGCGTGTCGTCGTCAGCCTCGCTGAACGCCTGCGGGTCAATGCCCAGGGTTTTGTTCGAGGCCAGTTGCAGTGCCTCGATCAACCGCTGCAAGGCCGCCGTGGTGGTGTACGGTCGCCCCGCGATGCCTTGCCCGCCGGGCGCTTCGCTGTCGATCAGGGTCAGTGACGCCACCGTGCGCCCACGCGCCTGCAACTCGGCAGCCATGGCATACGCCACCCAGCCGCCGAACGAATGGCCGATCAGGTTCACCGGCCCGTGCGGATACACCTGTTCGATGACCTGCACATAAAACTGTGCGGCAGCCTCGACCCGGCTGTGCGGCACCGATGCGCCGTCCAGACCACGCGGTTGCAGGCCATAGACCGGCCATTGCGGCCCCAGCGCATCTGTCAAACCGATGAAGCTGGTGATACTGTCGCCCGCCCCCGGCACACAGAACACCGGCTGATGATCGGCCTGCCCGCTCTGAATGGTCACCAGCGGCTGATACACCGGCTGATCAATGGGTTGTTTATCTGCTTCGCTCATTGCCTGCGCGATGGCCAGCCCCAGTGCCTGCACCTGCGGCGCCTGCATCATGCTCTGGTGATCGCCAGGTACCTCGATGCTGCGCAGTTGATCCGCCGCCAGCGCGGTCTCCCAACCCAGCGTCTGGCTGCGCCGCGACAGCTCGGTGGGTCGCAATTGCGCACAGAACAGATGCACCGGCACGCTGATCGGTTCGATACGGTAATGCGCCAGCGCATGGCCGTGCGCGACTTCGCGTTGCATGAAATGCCGCAGGCCTTCGGCGCTGGCCGCCGCCAGATCCGGGTACAGCAACTGTTGGGTACGGCATTGCTCCAGCAGGTCATCGAACGACAACTGCCCCAGTTGCTGCTCCAGCGCCTGCAAGCGTGCCAGGGGCTTTTGCCCTGCCTCACCCTGACTGCCCCAGTACATCGTGCAATGCAGCAGCAATTGCCGGTGCAGCGCATCGCTGCCGGACCAGCGCGCCTTGCCCTGGTCGGTCAGGCGCGGCACATAAGTGTCGAGCAAACCGAGAAAGGCCACCGGCTCGTCCAGACCCAGCAATTGCAGGGCGACTTCATACGCCAGCACCCCGCCAAACGACCAGCCGGCCAGCCGGTAAGGCCCATGCGCTTGCACCCCGCGAATCACCGCCACCAGCCGCGCAGCCAGGCATTCCATGGTCTGCAACTGCGGCTGCCCCAGCGCCACGCCCGGCAGGCCGTAGATCGGAAAATCACCATCGATATGCCGGCCCAGCGCCGGGAAGTACAGCTCCAGACCACTGAACTCATGGACCAGGAACAGCGGCGTACCACGCCCTTCGGCGCGCACGGTGATCAGCGCCTGATCGCTTTCGGGCACCGCGCTGCGCTGGCCGATCAACGCCGCCAGCGACTCGACGCTGGCATGCTGAAACAGCTCGGCCAGGCTGATACTCCGTCCCGCTTGCTGCAGTTGGTTGACCAGCCTGACCGCCAGCAATGAATGCCCGCCCAGTTCGAAAAAGCTGTCATGCCGCCCGACCTGTTCGACCTGCAACACCTCGCGCCACAGTTCCGCCAGACGCTGCTCCAGTTCGCCTTGCGGCGCTTCATAGACGCGACTGACGAAGGCTTGCGGTTGCGGCTGCGGCAAGGCCTTGCGGTCGACCTTGCCATTGTTGGTCAGCGGCAAGCGCTGCAGTTGCACCCAGGCCGACGGCACCATGTACTCCGGCAAGCGGGCTTGCAGCCAGGCGCGCAGCGTGGTGGTGTCCGGCGCCGGTTGATCGACTGCGACGGTATACCAGGCGATCAAACGCACGGCACCCGGCTCGATTTCCCGCGCCAGCACGATGACGTCCTGCACACCGGGACAACCGGCAAGACGTGCTTCGATCTCGCCCAACTCGATACGGAACCCGCGAATCTTGATCTGATCGTCATTGCGCCCCAGGTACTCCAGGTTGCCGTCCGCCAGCCAGCGCACCTGATCGCCGGTGCGGTACATCAAGGCGCCTTCGTCTGCGCTGAACGGGTCGTGCAGGAAGGCCGCCGCCGTCAATTCCGGCCGGTTCAGGTAACCGCGCGCCACGCCGTCGCCGCCGATATACAGCTCACCGGGCACGCCCAGCGGTACCGGCTGCTGGCGGGCGTCGAGCACATACACCCGGGTATTGGCGATCGGTGCCCCGATCGGCACGCTGTGCGCCTGCTCATCCAGCGCCCGCACCTCGAAGGTGGTGGCATAGGTGGTGGTTTCGGTCGGGCCGTAGCAATGCACC
Organism: Pseudomonas sp. 3A(2025); assembly: GCF_054589175.1. Lineage (NCBI taxonomy): Bacteria > Pseudomonadati > Pseudomonadota > Gammaproteobacteria > Pseudomonadales > Pseudomonadaceae > Pseudomonas > Pseudomonas sp. 3A(2025). The sequence continues at coordinate 329,813 of NZ_BAAILM010000048.1, forward strand.
AGACGTAAGTCAGGCGCTTGCGCCAGCAACCGGCGAAACGCCGCCGGTTCCGCGCGCTCGCCGCCACACAGCAAAATGCGCAGGCCGGCCAGCGCCTCGGGAATCAACTGCACGTACTGGTTGAACAGCGCGGTGGTGACAAACAGGATGCTGACCCGCGCCTCGTCAAGCAGACGGGCGAAGGCCGGCGGGTCGAGCAGCGTGGCCGGGTCGATGACCACGATGGTTGCGCCATTGAGCAAGGCGCCCCAGACATCCATGGTGCTGGCATCGAACGCCGGGTTGGAGGCAAATGCCACGCGGTCCTGGGCGTTGAAGTCGGCGTAGTTGCTGTTGAGCACCAGCCGGTTGATGCCACGGTGCGGCACCAGCACGCCCTTGGGCGTACCGGTGGAGCCGGAGGTGTACATGATGTAGGCCAGCGATTGAGCGTCTTGCGCCAGGCCCGGGTTATGGACTGACTGGTTTGAAATATCCAGGCGGTCCAGGTCGATGCGCCGCACCGGGTACTCGACGCGCTCGCTGCTGTGGGTCAGCAGCGCCACCGCCTGGCTGTCCTGAACGATGAACGCCTGCCGCTCGGGCGGCGCCTGAATGTCCAGCGGCACATAGACCGCCGCACATTTGCCGATGGCCAACTGGCTGACAATCAGTTGCGCCGAACGCGGCAGCAGGATCGCCACATGATCGCCGGGTATGACACCTTGTTCAGTCAGGTAATGGGCCAGCCGATTGGCCTGGGCATTGAGGTCGCGGTAGCTCAGGCGTTGTTCGCCGTGTAGCACGGCCAGGGCTTCAGGATGTTGCGCGGCTTGCTGTTCGAACACCTGAATCGCGGTCAGCTCACGCGGGTAATCGCGCTGGCTGGCATTGAAATCCACCAGCAAACGCTGACGCTCGGCGTCCGGCAGGCTCGACAGTTCGGCCATCGCGGTGTGCGGTGCCTGCGTCAGGGCACTGAGCAACTGCTCCAGTGCCTGGCGCATGTGCGCGCAGACCTGCGCAGCATCGATGCCCGGTGCGGTCAGGGCGGTCAGGCTGAAGCCTTCACCCAGATCGTCGATGCTCAGGGTCAGCGGGTAGTTGGTGCGTTCTTCGGCAGCCAGCACCTCGATGCCCTGCCAGACGTGAGGCTCGACATCGGCTGGCGCGGCACTGTGCCGGTAATTGAGCAAGGCACTGAACAGCGGCGTACCGGCTGCCAGGCCGCTACAACGCTGGGCCAGCGCCAGTGGCGCGTGCTCATGACGCAGCAGCCGGGTCAGGCGTTCATGGGTGGCCAGCGCGGCAGCCTCGACGGTCTGCTCGCCGAGCGCAATGCGCAACGGCAAGGTATTGATAAAGACACCCAGCGCGCGTTCGGCGCCTTCGCCGCCTTGCAAACGGCCCAGCAGCACGGTGCCGAACAGCACATCGTCACGCCCCGACAACTGCCCCAGCGCCCTGGCCCAGGCCAGGTGCATCAGGCTGGCGGCACTGACGCCCAAATCCCGCGCCGTGGCCCGGACGCTCAGGCTCACGGCATCGTCCAGACGCAACCGTGCTTGCGCCGTCGGCCCGTCTACTACCGATTGCAGGCCAAACGGCAAGGTCGGCTCTTCGACATCGCCCAGCAACTCGCGGAAAAACGCTTCGTGCTCCTCGACGCCCAGTGTCGAGCGGCTCAACGCCACGTAATGACGGTACGCAACCGGCGTCGGCAAACGGTCAGCCCGGCCTTGCAGCAGAACTTGCAACTCGTCGCGCAGCACCTCCAGGGCGATATGGTCCATGACCAGATGGTGAAACAGCAGCAAGGCCACCACGCGCTGGCTGCCGGGTTCGACCGCGTGCACCAGGCGCAGCAATGGCGGCTGGTTGAGCGGCATGCGGTACTGGCCGCTGTCGTAGCGCTGGCGCAACTGACCCAGCGCATCGCCACCTGCCGGGTCCAGCGCCAGCGCCTCGCTGACCAGCGAAGCCTGACGCCAGACCACCTGCACCGGCTCCGCCAGCCCGTCCCAGAACAGCGAACTGCGCAGGATATCGTGGCGATCGATTACCGCTTGCAGCGCTTGAGCAAAAACATTCAGGCGCTGGGCATCGGCAAACACGAATTGCGCCTGCAACACATAAGGATCGCCCTGCGCGGCCGCCAGGTGGTGATACAGAATCCCGGCCTGCAACGGCGCCAATGGATAAATATCCTGCACATTGGCCACCCCGCCGGACACGCTGTCGACGATACGGTCGATGCTTTCCTGCGCCAGATCCACCAGCGGCAACAGCGCCGGGGTGATACGCGAGCAGTCGGCGGTAATGCGATTGGCAGGCACCTCGACCGCGTCGCTGCGGGTCAACGCCGCCGCCAGCGCCGCCAGACTCGGCTGGCCGAACAGCACGCGCACATCGGCGGCCAGACCGAGGCGGCGCAAACGGGCGATCAGGGTCACGGCCATTAACGAGTGGCCGCCCAGTTCGAAAAAGTGATCCTGGCGCCCGACCCGCTCCACCCCCAGCAACTCGGCCCACAGCCGCGCCAGGGTGATTTCCAGCTCGCCTTGGGGCGCTTCGTATTCGCGGGTCTTGATCGACTGCGCATCCGGTGCCGGCAAGGCCTTGCGGTCCAGCTTGCCGTTGGGGCTCAGGGGCAAGGCGTGCAGATGGACAAAGGTCGCCGGGACCATGAACTCCGGCAGGCTTTGCAGCAGATGGGCACGCAGCACGTCGATGTCCAGACGCTCGGCGGCGGTGTAATAGGCGATCAGACGCTGATCATGAGCAACCACCACGGCTTCGCGAATTTCAGACCGCTCGGTCAGGCGTGCCTGAATCTCGCCCAGCTCGATACGCAGGCCACGGATCTTGACCTGATCGTCGTTGCGGCCCAGGTATTCGATATTGCCATCCGGCAGGTAGCGCGCTACGTCGCCGGTGCGGTACAGCCTGCCCTGGCTGAACGGGTTATCGAGGAAGCGCTCGGCGTTCAGTTCCGGGCGATTGAGGTAACCACGGGCGACCTGCACGCCACCGATATACAGCTCGCCGACCACGCCCAGCGGTACCGGTTGTTGCTGGGCGTCGAGGATGTACATGCGCGTATTGGCGATGGGTTTGCCAATCGGGGTGTTGTCCGGGGCAGGATCAACACAGTGCCAGGCGGTGACGTCCACCGCCGCTTCGGTCGGGCCATAAAGATTGTGCAGTTCGCTGTCCGGCAATTGCGCCTTGAAGCGCCTTACCAGACTGCCGGGCAAGGCCTCACCGCTGCAAATGACACGCTTCAACGACGGGCTTGCAATGTTGTCGTCATGGGCCAGAAATACATCGAGCATCGACGGCACGAAATGCAGGGTGGTGATGTTTTCCTGGGCGATCACCTGTTTCAGGTAAGCCGGGTCCTTGTGTCCTTCGGGTTTGGCCATGACCAGCCGGGCGCCGGTGATCAGCGGCCAGAAGAACTCCCAGACCGAGACATCGAAGCTGAACGGGGTCTTTTGCAACACAGAATCGTCGGCGGTCAGGCCGTAGGCGTCCTGCATCCACAGCAAGCGATTGACCACGGCGGCGTGTTCGTTCATCACGCCTTTGGGCTTGCCGGTGGAGCCGGAGGTGTAGATGACGTAGGCCAGTGTGTTGCTTTTGCTGGCCTCATCGCGAGCAGAGCTCCCTCCCACAAAAGCCGCGCCCAGTTGAATAAAGGGCACATCCACGACCGGCAACACCTCCCGCGTCGCTTCATGCACCAGCACCACCACCGGCGCGCTGTCTTCGAGCATGTGCGCCAGCCGCTCCTGCGGGTACGCCGGGTCCAGCGGCACATACGCGCCGCCGGCTTTAAGGATCCCCAACAGCCCGATCACCATCTCCAGGCCGCGCTCGACGCAGATCGCCACACGGTCATCCGCCTGCACGCCGCGTTCGATCAGTTCATGCGCCAACCCGTTGGCCCGCGCGTCCAGCTCGGCATAGCTCAGGCGCAACTCCCCCGCCTGCACCGCAATGGCCTCGGGCGTGCGCAGCACCTGCGCCTCGAACAATCCGTGCAAGGTCTGCTCAAGGTCATATGGCACAGCGGTGTCGTTGAAGTCTTCGAGCAACTGCTGCCGCTCCTGATCCGACACGATCACAGCCTGTTCCAGCGCCGTATGCTCATCGCCAAGCATCGCCTGCAAGACCCGCTCGAAATACCTGGCATAACGCTGCACCGTCGCGGCATCGAACAGGGCGCTGGCGTATTCCAGATTGCCGCGAATGCCGCCAGCGGTTTCGCCCAGGTTCAGCGACAGGTCGAATTTGGCCACCTGACTGCCTTGGGCAATGCCTTCCAGGCTCAGGCCACCCAAGCTGGCCGCGGCCTCCAGCCCGCTGTCCCAGCTCAGCAGGGTTTGAAAGACCGGGCTGTGGGAAAGGCTACGCTCGGGCCGCAGAATGTCCACCACTTGCTCGAACGGCAAGTCCTGATGGGCCTGGGCGTCCAGCACTCGCTGCTTGACCCGCGCCAGCAACGTGCGGGTGTCCGGGGCATCGCTGGCGTCGATGCGCAACGCCACGGTGTTGACGAACAAGCCGATCAGGCCTTCGATCTCGGCGCGGCCACGGTTGGCCACCGGCGAGCCGATCACCACATCGCCCTGCCCGGACAAGCGCGCCAGCAACTGCGCCCAGGCGCCGACCACGATCATGTACAGGGTCACGCCCTGACGCTGGGCCAGGGCCTTGAGGCCGGCGCTCACCGCCGGCGATAGATGCACCTCGACACTGGCACCGCGATAATCCTGCTGCGCCGGGCGCGGGCGGTCGGTGGGCAGCAGCAATTGCGCCGGGGCGCCGTTCAACGCCTGACGCCAGTAATCGCTCTGTTGCTGCAAGACCTCATTACTCAACCAGCGCCGCTGCCACACCGCGTAGTCGCCATACTGCAAAGCCAGTGGCGGCAGCGGGTCGGCGCCGCCCTCAGTGAACGCCTGATACAGCGCCCGCAACTCGCGGGTCAGCACGCCCATCGACCAGCCGTCGCTGATGATGTGGTGCAAGGTCAGCAGCAACACATGCCGCTCATCCTCCAGCCGCAACAGTTGGCCGCGCAACAGCGGGTCGTGCTGCAAATCGAACGGTCGGGCCGCTTCGGCGGCGATGCGCTGGTCAAGCTGCTGGCTGGCCTGGCCACGCAGGTCGAGCACGCTCAACAAGGCGCTTGAGTCGGCCGGCGCAATCAGCACCTGCGGCTGGTCATCGACCTCGACAAAGCGGCTGCGCAGGCTGTCATGCCGCGCGACGATGCGCTGTAAGGCACGTTGCAGCGCGCTTTCATCCAGGCGGCCACGCAGGCTCAGGCGTACCGGAATGTTGTAAGCCGCATTGGCACCGTGCATCTGCGCCAGAAACCACAGCCGCTGCTGGGCAAACGACAGCGGCAAGGCGCTGTCGCGAGCGGCCGGCACAATAGCCGGCAGGCTGCTGTGCCCGGCGCGGCTCAGGGATACGGCCACCGCCGACAACTGCGCCTGAGCGAACAGCTCGCTCAGGCTCAGCTCCACGCCCAGCCGCTGACGCACCTGCGACGCCAGGCGCATGGCCAGCAACGAATGCCCGCCCAGCTCGAAAAAGTGGTCATGACGGCCCACCTGCTCGACGTCCAGCAACTCGCCCCAGATCTGCGCCAGGGCAATTTCCAGCTCGCCTTCGGGGGCCTGCCAGTCACCTCTGACCAAGGCGGTACGTTCCGGCCTGGGCAAGGCGCGGCGGTCGAGCTTACCGTTGGCCGTCAGCGGCCAGCAGTCGAGCGCCACGAACGCGCTGGGCAGCATGTAGTCTGGCAACTGCGTCGACAGCCAGGTGCGCAGCGCAGCCACGTTCACCGGTTGGCGTTCGGTGAAATACGCGACCAGCCGCACCTGCCCCGGCTCGTCTTCACGGGCCAGCAGCACCGCTTCATTGATGCCGCTGAACTGCACCACACGGCTTTCGATCTCGCCCGGCTCGATACGCACGCCACGGATCTTGACCTGATCGTCGTTGCGCCCCAGATAGTCGATAGTGCCGTCGGGTAGCCAGCGCACCAGATCGCCGGTTTTGTACATCCGGGCGTTGGGCTGTGGGCTGAACGGGTCTTTGAGGAACCGCTCGGCAGTCAGGTCCGGGCGATTCAGGTAGCCGCGCGCGACGCCGGCACCGCCGATATACAGCTCGCCCGCGACGCCAATCGGGACTGGCTGCTGCTGTTCGTCGAGCACATAAGCCCTGGCATTGGCCATGGGCTGGCCGATGTGCAGCGCCTGGCCTGCTTTTACAAGGCCTGAGGTGGCGACCACCGTGGTTTCGGTGGGGCCGTAGTTGTTGACCACATCGAAGCGCTGGTTGTGCGGGAATTGACGCAGGCGGTCGCCGCCGATCAACAGGGTGCGCAGGGTTGGGTGTGGCGTGTCGTGGTTGAAGGCGTATTCGGCAATCGGGGTCGGCAAGAAGCTGACGTCCAGCGGCTGGGCGCGCCACCAGGTCAACAGCGCATCGATATCTTCGATACCGTCCTGAATCGGCGCCAAGTGCAGGGTGGCGCCGCTACACAGGGCAGGCCAGATTTCCCAAGCCATGGCATCGAAGCCGAAGCCGGCGAGGCTTGAGGTGTGTTGGCCTGCACCGAGATTGAAGGTTTGGCAGTGCCAGTCGACCAGATTCGAAAGCGTCTGGTGTTCGACCATGACGCCTTTGGGTTGGCCGGTGGAGCCGGAGGTGTAGATCACATAGGCCAGTGTGTTTATGGCCTTCGCGGCTGAAGCCGCTCCTACGGAATAGGTGAACGTCGTAGGAGCGGCTTTAGCCGCGAA
>NZ_BAAILM010000048.1:336778-361262 GCF_054589175.1 Pseudomonas sp. 3A(2025)
GCACCGACCGTCAACACCACCTTCGGCCCGCTATCACTCAATAAATACGCCACCCGCTCTGCCGGATGCGCCGGATCAATCGGCACATACCCTGCCCCGGCCTTCAACACGCCCAGCAACCCGACCAGCGTTTCCAGCCCGCGCCGGGCAAACACCGCTACGCGGTCATCGGCCTGCACGCCCAGCCCGATCAGATGCTGCGCCACCCCGTCGGCCTGCCGGTTCAGCTCGGCATAGATCAGCGACTGGCCCTGATACACCGCCGCCACAGCTTCTGGCCGCGCGCGTGCCTGCAGCTCGACCCGCTGATGAATGCTCAAGCCCTGCGGATAATCCGCCTGCGTTTTGTTAAACCCTTCCAGCACTTGCTCGCGCTCTGCCGCAGGCAACATCGACAGGCTGTTGATCGCCTGCCCTGCACCCTGCTCCAGTGCATCGACCAGCTGTTCCACTGCACGCACGACATAATCACAGACCCGCTGCCCGTCGGCCTGCGGGCTGGCCAGCAGGCTCAGGCTGAAATCACGGCCCAGGTCGTCGATGCTGAGCGTCAGCGGAAAATTGGTGCGCTCCTTGCCGCGCAGGGTTTCGATACCCTCCCAGGCGGCCAGGGTCTGGGCGCTGGCGGTGTGCTTGCTGCCGCTGGCGCTGTGCCGATAGTTGAGCAACGCACTGAATAACGGCGCCGGGGCCGGCACGCCGCTGCAACGCTGGGCCAGCGCCAGCGGTGCGTGTTCATGACGCATCAGGGTAATCAGCCGCGCATGGGTAGCTTGCAAGGCCGTGGCCACCGCTTCGGAGCCGATCTGCACACACAACGGCAAGGTATTGATGAAGATGCCCAGCGCCCGGTCGGTGGCCTCGGCGCCTTGCAAGCGGCCCATCAATACAGTGCCAAAGACCACGTTCGACTGCCCGGTGACGCCACTCAAGACTCGCGCCCAGGCCAGATGAAACAGGCTGGCGGCACTGACCCCCTGCTGCCGCGCCTGAGCGCGCAGGCGCACGCTGAGCGGGCTCGGCAGCGGCACATGGCATTCTTCGATGCTGCTGCCGTCGCCCTGCACATCATGCAGGCCAAACGGCAAGGTCGGTTCATCGATTGCGCCGAGCATGTCGCGAAAGAACGCTTCGTGTTCCTGCTCGCTGATGCCCAGCCGCGCCTGCGCCACATAGTTGCGAAACGGCACCGGCGTGCCCAGTTGCGCGCCCTGACCGCTGAGAAAAGCCTGGATTTCATGGCGCACCACGTCCAGCGCGCTGTGGTCCAGGGCCATATGGTGAAACAGCAGAATGGCGACAATGCGCTGTGCGCCTTCATCCCAGGCATGCGCCAGATGCAGCAGCGGCGCACGGCTGACCTCCAGCCGGTAATGACGGCTGTCGAAACGCGCTTTCAGGCTGTCCAGCGCCTCTTCACCGGGCGCAGGCTCAAGGCTTTCGCGCGACAGTTGCGCCTGCCGCCAGACCACCTGCACAGGTGCCGACAAGCCTTGCCAAAGCACTGCCGTGCGCAAGATATCGTGGCGATCGATCACCGCTTGCAGCGCCTGGGCAAAGGCTTCCAGCCGCTCGACACTGGCGAAGACAAAAGGCGTCTGCATCACATACGGATCGCCGTGGGCGGCGCTGACATGGTGGTACAGAATGCCTTCCTGCAACGGCGCCAGCGGGTAAATGTCCTGCACATTGGCCGCGCCGCCCGGCACCGTGGCGACAATCGTGTCGATCTCGGTCTGCTCCAGACTCAGCAGGTTGAGCATCGCCGGGGTAATGCGCGTCGCATCAGCCGGGACGCCATTGGCCGGCACCTGCACCGGACCGCTGGCGCCGGGTGTGTACTGCCCGCTGCGGATCAACGCCAGCAGCGCCGGCTTGTGTTCACGCAGCAGCGCCAGCATGCCCGGCTCGCTGAGCGCTTGTTTGTTGCCTTGCACCAGCAGTTGGTCATCCTTGAGGGCCAACTGAATGTCCCTGGCCTTCAAGGCCGTCAATACGTCATTCAGGCTCACAGGACGATCTCCATTCTTTCCGTGATAGCGGCATAGCCGGCCAGGGTCGGTTGCTCGAACAATGCCCTGACATCAGCCTCGATTCCTTGTTGTTGCAAACGTCCGATCAGGGTCACGGCCAGCAACGAATGGCCACCCAGCTCGAAAAAGTGATCCTGACGCCCGACCCGTTCCACCCCCAGCAGCTCGGCCCAGAGCCGCGCCAGGGTGATTTCCAGCTCACCCTGGGGCGCTTCGTATTCGCGGGTCTTGATCGACTGCGCATCCGGGGCCGGCAGTGTCTTGCGGTCCAGCTTGCCGTTGGGGCTCAGGGGCAAGGCGTGCAGATGGACAAAGGTCGCCGGCACCATGAACTCCGGCAGGCGGTCGAGCAGGTGCGCACGCAGCAGATCGATGTCCAGACGCTCGGCGGCGGTGTAATAGGCGATCAGACGCTGATCATGAGCAACCACCACGGCTTCGCGAATTTCAGACCGCTCGGTCAGGCGTGCCTGAATCTCGCCCAGCTCGATACGCAGGCCACGGATCTTGACCTGATCGTCGTTGCGGCCCAGGTATTCGATATTGCCATCCGGCAGGTAGCGCGCTACGTCGCCGGTGCGGTACAGCCTGCCCTGGCTGAACGGGTTATCGAGAAAGCGTTCGGCATTCAATTCCGGGCGATTGAGGTAGCCACGGGCGACCTGCACGCCACCGATATACAGCTCGCCGACCACGCCCAGCGGCACCGGCTGTTGCTGGGCGTCGAGGATGTACATGCGCGTATTGGCGATGGGTTTGCCAATCGGGGTGTTGTCCGGGGCAGGATCAACACAGTGCCAGGCGGTGACGTCCACCGCCGCTTCGGTCGGGCCATAAAGATTGTGCAGTTCGCTGTCCGGCAGTTGCGCCTTGAAGCGCCGTACCAGACTGCCCGGCAACGCCTCGCCACTGCAGATCACCCGTTTGAGTGAAGGGCTGGCGCTGTTGTCGTCATGGGCCAGGAACACATCGAGCATGGAAGGCACGAAATGCAGGGTGGTGATGTTTTCCTGGGCGATCACCTGTTTCAGGTAAGCCGGGTCCTTGTGTCCTTCGGGTTTGGCCATGACCAGCCGGGCGCCGGTGATCAGTGGCCAGAAGAATTCCCAGACCGAGACATCGAAGCTGAACGGGGTCTTTTGCAGGACCGTATCGGCTGCGGTCAGGCCGTAGGCGTCCTGCATCCACAGCAAGCGATTGACCACGGCGGCGTGTTCGTTCATCACACCTTTGGGCTTGCCGGTGGAGCCGGAGGTGTAGATGACGTAGGCCAAGTGGTTTGCATGGGTATCTACATGGACATTCGCGGCATTTGTACGCGCACCGAACTCCATCACGGGCATATCCACAACCGGCAACACCCCCCGCGTCGCTTCATGCACCAGCACCACCACCGGCGCGCTGTCTTCGAGCATGTGCGCCAGCCGTTCCTGCGGGTAAGCCGGGTCCAGCGGCACGTACGCGCCGCCGGCCTTCAAGATCCCCAACAGCCCGATCACCATCTCCAGGCCGCGCTCGACGCAGATCGCCACGCGATCATCCGCCTGCACGCCGCGAGCGATCAGTTCATGCGCCAACCCGTTGGCCCGCGCGTCCAGCTCGGCATAGCTCAGGCGCAAGTCACCCGCCTGCACCGCAATGGCTTCAGGCGTACGCAGCACCTGCGCTTCGAACAAACCATGCAAGGTCTGCTCAAGGTCATACGGCACGGCAGTGGCATTGAAGCGTTCGAGTAACAGATGACGCTCTTCGTCCAGCAGCACCGGCAGGCGCTCGACCGGTCGTTGCGGCTCACTCGCCAAGGCGTCGACCAGGCCGGCCAGGGCCTGCTGCATATAGCCGCACAGCCGCTGCGCACCAATAGAAGATGGGGTCAAGACAGTCAGTCTAAAATCATCACCCATGTCGTCGGCGTTCAGGGTCAGTGGGTAGTTGGTGCGGCCTTCGTGGCTCAGGGTGACGATGCCTTGCAGCGCCTGTTGCTGGCTGGCGTGGTTTTCGCTGTGGCGGAAGTTGAGCATCGAACTGAACAGCGGCAGCGGCGCGGCCACGCCACTGCAGCGTTGCGCCAGCGCCAATGAGGCGTGTTCATGGGTCAGCAGCGCGCTGAGCCGGGCATGGGTGCCTTGCAGCGCCGCGCGCACACCCTGGCCTTGCAGGTCGATGCGCAGCGGCAAGGTGTTGATGAACATCCCCAGGCCCCGGTCGGCACCGGCACCGCCGTGCAAACGGCCCAGCAGCACGGTGCCGAACACCACGCTGTCACGGCCACTGCTGGCAGCCAGCACCCGCGCCCAGGCCAGGTGGAACAGGCTGGCGGCACTCACCCCGGCCACTTTGGCCTGACGCCGGATGTTCAGCGTCAGCGACGCGGGCAGGGTCAGCTGGAATTGCTCGATGTCCACGCCATCGCCCTGCACATCTTGCAGCCCGAACGGCAACGTAGGCTCGTCGATATCACCGAGCATCTCGCGGAAAAACGCTTCGTGCTCCTGCTCACTGACGCCGTGGCGCGCCTGCACCACGTAGTTGCGGTAAGGAATGGCCTGGCCCAGCGATTCATCGAGGCCCAGCAGGCTGACCTGCATTTCCTGGCGCACCACCTCGAGCGCCGTATGGTCCAGCGCCAGGTGATGGAACAGCAAAATGGCCACCAGCCGGTCGTTGGCCGGGTCCTGGGCATAGACCAGGTGCACCAGCGGCGCCTGGGTAATGTCCAGGCGGTGATGACGGGCATCGAAGTTCGCCTGTAATTGCTCGAGCACGTCCTGGGTCGAATCGACCGACACCTCGGTCAACGGCAGCCCGGCATGGCGCCAGACCACTTGCACCGGCACCGGCAGGCCCTGCCACAGCACGGCGGTACGCAGAATGTCGTGGCGGGCAATGACCGTGCGCAAGGCCTGGGCAAAGGCATTCAGGCGTTCAAGGCTGTCGAAGGCCAGGCACGATTGCAGCAGGTACGGGTCGCCCTGGCTGGCGCTGATGTGGTGATAAAGAATGCCCTCCTGCAACGGCGCCAAGGGGTAAATATCCTGCACATTGGCCGCGCCACCGGGCACGCTGGCGACAATGCGCTCGATATCAGCCTGCGTCAGTGTCACCAGCGGCAGCATGGCCAGGGTGATCAGCTGGCAGTTGTCAGGGATCAGGTTCTCCGGCACCGTGACTTCCCGCCCGTTGCCCACGGCAGCGGCCAACGCAGCCAGGGTCGGCTGGTTGAACAACACCCGCACATCGCTGCTTAGCCCGGCCTGGCGCATGCGCTCGATCAGGCTTACGGCCAGCAACGAATGCCCACCCAGTTCGAAGAAATGGTCATGCCGCCCAACCCGCTCCACCTTGAGCACCTCGGCCCAGATCTGCGCCAGGGTGGTTTCGGTCTCGCCTTGCGGGGCTGCGTATTCGCGGCTCAGCAGCGCGCCCGAGTCCGGGTCCGGCAGCGCATTGCGGTCCAGCTTGCCATTGACGGTCAGCGGCCAGCTGTCGATGCGCACATAGGCCGTCGGGATCAGTGCCTCCGGTAAACGGCCCTGCAAATGACTGCGCAAGGCCTGGATATCGACCTCACTGTGCGTGGCGGTAAACCAGACCAGCAGCTGCCCACCGCGCACCAGCGCCACCGCCTCATCGACCTCGGGATGAGTCAGCAACGCGGCTTCGATCTCGCCCAACTCGACACGCACGCCACGGATCTTGACCTGGTCGTCGTTGCGGCCCAGGTAGTCGAGCGTGCCGTCGGCCAGCCAGCGCACCAGATCGCCGGTTTTGTACAGGCGCGCGTTGGGCGCTGCGCTGAACGGGTCTTCAAGGAAGCGTTCGGCGGTCAGATCCGGGCGATTGAGGTAACCGCGCGCGACACCGGCACCGCCGATGTACAGCTCGCCCGCGACGCCAATCGGGACTGGCTGGTGCTGTTCGTCCAGCACATAAGCCTTGGCATTGGCCATGGGTTTGCCGATATGCAGCGCCTGGCCTGCTTTTACAAGGCCCGAAGTGGCGACCACCGTGGTTTCGGTGGGGCCGTAGTTATTGACCACATCGAAGCGCTGGTTGTTGGGGAATTGACGCAGGCGGTCGCCGCCGATCAACAGAGTGCGCAGGGTTGGATGTGGTGTGGCGTAGTTGAAGGCGTATTCGGCGATGGGCGTCGGCAAGAAGCTGACATCCAGCGGCTGGGCGCGCCACCAGGTCAATAAAGCGTCGATGTCTTCAGCGCCGTCTTGAGTCGGCGCCAGGTGCAGGGTGGCGCCGCTGCACAGGGCGGGCCAGATTTCCCAGGCGGTGGCATCGAAGCCGAAGCCGGCGAGGCTTGAGGTATGTTGGCCAGGTTTCAGGTCGAAGGTCTGGCAGTGCCAGTCGACCAGATTTGCAAGGGTCTGGTGTTCGACCATGACGCCTTTGGGCTGGCCGGTGGAGCCGGAGGTGTAGATCACGTAGGCCAGTGCATTCGCCTTGCTGCATAACCTGTAGGAGGCAGCTCTGCTGGCGATTGCCGGTATAACAGACGCAGCAGATGTGTTGGTCTTGCTGGCCTCATCGCCAGCAGAGCTCCCTCCTACAAGAACCGCGCCATCAGTAAAAGCGGCGTCCAGGTCAATAACCGGCACCGCCAATTCGGGCAAGCGCCCGCGCAATGCGCTAACCGTCAGCACCACCTGCGGCCCGCTGTCGCTTAATAAATACTCGATCCGCTCTGCCGGATGCGCCGGATCAATCGGCACATACCCTGCCCCCGCCTTCAAAACACCCAGCAACCCGACCAGCGTTTCCAGCCCGCGCCGGGCAAACACCGCTACGCGGTCGTCCGCCTGCACGGCCATCTCAACAAGACACTGCGCCAGCCCGTCGGCCTGCCGGTTCAGCTCGGCATAAGTCAGCGACTGGCCCTGATACACCGCCGCCACAGCCTCTGGCCGCGTATAAGCCTGTTGCTCGACCCGCTGATGAATGCTCAAGCCCTGCGGATACTCCGCTTGCGTTTGGTTAAACCCTTCCAGCACCTGCGCCCGCTCGTTCACCGACAGAATCGGCAACCGATCGAGCCGCTGCTGCGGGTGCTGTTCCAGCGCCGCCACCAGTTGCTCCACGGCGGTGTGCATATAGCCGCCAATCCGCTCGGCGCCGCTGTGGGCGGTGGCCAGCACGGTCAGGGCGAAGTCGTCACCCAGATCGTCGACGCTCAAGGTCAGCGGGTAGTTGCTGCGTTCTTCACCGCCCAGCAAACGCACGCCTTCCCAGATACCCTGGCCGTCGCGTGGTGCGTGCTCGGCGCTGCTGTGCCGGTAGTTGAGCAAGGCGCTGAACAGCGGCGACGAGGCCGGCACCGCGCTGCAACGCTGGGCCAATGCAAGGGACGCATGTTCATGGCCGAGCAATGCGGTCAGCCGCTGATGGGTGATGCGCACGCCGTCGCGCACGCTGCTGCCGGCATCGACGCGCAGCGGCAAGGTATTGATAAACACGCCCAGCGCCCGGTCGGCGCCCTCGCCGCCTTGCATACGGCCCAGCAGCACCGTGCCGAACACCACGTCACGGCGGTTGGCCAATACGCCGAGCACCCGCGCCCAGGCCAGGTGCATGAGGCTGGCGGCACTGACGCCCAATTGCCGGGCCTGGCTGCGCAAACGCAGGCTCAGCGCCGCGTCCAGCGCCCGGCGTGCCTCCTCGATGCCGTGGCCGTCACCCTGCACGTCGTGCAGGCCAAACGGCAGCGTCGGCTCGTCGATATCGCCCAGCATGTCGCGGAAAAACGCTTCGTGCTCCTGCTCGCCCGCGCCCAGTCGTGCCTGGGCCACGTAGTTGCGGTACGGCACCGGCGTGGCCAGGGCAGCGCCGTGCCCGAACATCAGCGCCTGCATTTCCTGACCGACCACTTCCATGGCGGTGTGGTCCAGCACCAGATGGTGAAACAGCAGAATCGCGACCACCCGCTGCTGCGCCGGATCCTGCGCGTAAACGATGCGCAGCAACGGCGCCTGACTCAGGTCCAGGCGGTAGTGGCGGGCGTCAAAGCGTGCATGCAACTGCTCAAGCATGTCGCCATTGGCCGGGTCCAGCGGCACTTCCAGCAGCGGCAGCTCAGCCTTGCGCCACACCACTTGCTGCGGCGCTGGCAAACCTTCCCAGACCACCGAAGTGCGCAAGATGTCGTGGCGGTCGATGACCTGCTGCAAGGTCGCGGCAAAGCTCTGCAGCCGCGCCAGGCTGTCGAACGCCAGCCGCGACTGCAACAGGTACGGGTCGCCCTGGGCGGCACTGATGTGGTGATAAAGAATGCCTTCCTGCAACGGCGCCAGGCCGTAGATTTCCTGCACATTGGCCGCGCCGCCCGGCACCGTGGCGACGATGCGCTCGATGGCGGCCGGTTCCAGCGTGGTCAGCGCCAGCATGTCCGGGGTGATATGCCGCGCCCCCTGCGGCACGCGGCTGGCCGGCACCGTGATCTCGCGGCCGCTGCCCACAGCGGTTGCCAACGCTGCCAGGGTCGGCTGGCTGAACAGCGCACGCACATCGCAACTCAAGCCAATCTGGCGCATGCGCTCGATCAGCGTCACCGCCAGCAACGAATGCCCGCCCAGTTCGAAAAAGTGATCATGGCGGCCCACCTGCTCAACCTTGAGCAATTCGGCCCAGATCTGCGCCAAGGCGATTTCGGTCGCGCCTTGCGGGGCCTCATAACCGCGGCTGAGCAGCGCGTCCTGGTCCGGTGCCGGCAACGCGCGGCGGTCGAGTTTGCCGTTGTTGGTCAGCGGCAATTGCGCCAGCTGCACATAGGCCGACGGCACCATGTAGTCCGGCAACTGGCTGTGCAACTGCGCGTGCAGGTCGCTGATCGCCGGTGCCGGCTCGCCTTCGTGAACGGTGAAATACGCCACCAGACGCTTGTCGCCCGGCGTTTCTTCGCGCACCAGCACCGCCGCTTCACGGATCGCCGGCAGGCTGGCCAGCCGCGTCTCGATCTCGCCCGGCTCGATGCGGAACCCGCGAATCTTCACTTGCTGATCAAAGCGCCCCAGGTACAACAAGGTGCCGTCCGCCTGCCAACTGACCCGATCGCCGGTGCGGTACATCCGCGCGTGGCTGTCTGCAACAAACGGATCGACGAGAAACTTTTCAGCCGTCAGTTGCGGCTGGTTCAAATACCCCTTGGCCACACCGTCGCCGCCGACATACAGCTCACCCACCGCACCCACCGGCAACGGTTGCTGCCAGGCATCGAGCACATACACGCGGGTATTGCCAACCGGCCGACCAATCGGAATGCTGCCCGCGCCCACCGCCCGGATTTCGAAGGTAGTGGTAAAGGTCGTGGCCTCGGTCGGGCCATAGCCATTGAGCAGGTGCTGCGGCGCGCCGTCGCGCAGCACCTGTTTGATCACCGCAGGGTCCAGCACATCGCCGCCGACCATCAGGTAGCGCAAACGGCTGAAGGCCGGCAGCAGGTCGGCGGCGTACTGGTGAAACAGCCCGGCGGTCATCCACAGCAGGGTGATCGCCTGCTCGGCCAGCAGCGCCGCAAAGGCCTGGCGCGACAGCAGCGTGTGCTGGTCGACCACCACCACGCGGCCGCCATTGAGCAGCGGCGCCCAGACTTCCAGGGTACTGGCGTCGAACGCCGGGTTGGAGGCAAACGCCACCCGGTCATGCTCATCGAAGTCGGCATAGCCGTTATTGAGCACCAGCCGGCTGATCGCCCGGTGCGGCACCAGCACCCCCTTGGGCATGCCGGTGGAGCCTGAGGTGTACATGATGTAGGCCACCGACTCGGCGGACTGCATCAGGTCCGGGTTGTGCGCCGGATAAGCGTCCAGCACCAACGCCTCAAGACTGGCGGCATCCAGCGTCAGCAGCGCCTGGCTGTCCTGGACCATGAACGCCTGGCGTTCGGCCGGTGCATTGACGTCCAGCGGTACATACACCGCCGCACACTTGAGCACCGCCAGTTGCGCAACCAGCAACGCCAGCGAGCGCTCCAGCAACAGCGCCACACTGTGCCCCGGCTGCACGCCGAGGCTGATCAGATGATGGGCCAGACGGTTGGCCTGCGCGTTCAGTTCGCGGTAACTCAATGACTGCGTGCCCTGTACCGCCGCCACGGCATCCGGGTGGCTGGCGACACGGCTTTCGAACATACGCTGCAGCGTCTGCTCGCGGGGGAACGGACGGCCGGTCAGGTTGAAGCCGACCAGCACCCGCGCCCGCTCCTGGTCCGACAGCATCGACAGCGTCTGCAACGGCGTTTGCGGCGCCTGTTCCAGCGCGGCGATCAGGTTGCCCAGCGCGGTGCTGAAATAATCGCAGACCCGCGCGCCGTCCACAGACGCCACGGCTTGCACGGTCACGCGCAGGCCATCGCCCTGATCGTCGACATTGACCGTCAGCGGGTAGTTGCTGCGCTCGCGCGAATTGAGCACCTCGATACCGGCCCACTGCGTCACCTCTGCCTGGGCAGGCGCGCTATGACGATAATTGAGCAAACTGCTGAACAGCGGCTGCCCGCCCGCCATCGCACTGCAGCGTTGCGCCAGCGCCAGTGAGGCCTGCTCATGCCCCAGCAACTGCGCCAGACGCCGATGCGTAGCGCGCACGCCATCGACCACCGTTGCGCCTGCCGCCTCAACGCGCAGCGGCAAGGTATTGATAAACATCCCCAGCGCCCGATCAGCCCCCGCACCGCCCTGCAACCGGCCCAGCAGCACGGTGCCGAACACCACGTCCTGACGCCCGGATAACTGCGCCAGAACCTGCGCCCAGGCCTGATGCACCAGGCTGGCAACGCTGATACCCAGCTGACGCGCCTGTTGCCGGGCACGCTGATCGAGGGCTGCATCCAGTTGCAACTGACTGTCGACAATCGCGCTGCCGTCACCCTGAATGTCGTGCAGGCCGAACACCGTCGTCGGCTCGTCGACATCGCCGAGCATGTCGCGGAAAAACGCCTCATGCGCCTCATCGTTCGCGCCCAGCCGCGCCTGGGCCACATAATTACGGTACTGCGCCGGCGCCGGTTGCAGCCCGGCAACGCCTTGCAGATGCTCGCTGATTTCTGCCACCAACACTTCAAGCGCGGTGTGGTCGAGCAGAATATGGTGCAGCAGCAAAATGCCGACCCAACGCTGATTGGCTGCGTCTTGGGTATAGGCTAAGCGCATCAACGGCGCCTGTTGCAGGTTCAGCCGGTAATCGCGTGGGTCGAAGCGCGCCTGTAACTGTTCCAGCACATCGCCATGCAGCTCGCTTTCGTCGATGCGCTCCAGCGCCAGCGGGGCCTGACGCCAGACCACCTGCACCGGCTCCGGCAACCCTTCCCACACCACACTGGTGCGCAAAATGTCATGCCGGCCGATCACCGCATTCAGCGCCGCGACAAAGGCCTTGATCGGCGACAGCCCGTCAAAGGCGAACTGCACCTGCAACACATACGGGTCACCGGCCTCGCTGGCCAGGTGGTGATACAAAATGCCCGCCTGCAACGGCGCCAGTCCGTAAATGTCCTGCACATTGGCGACGCCACCGGGCACCGTGGCCAGCACCCGCTCGATCTGCGCCTGATCCAGGCTCACCAGCGGCAACATCTCGGGCGTGATCTGCACGGCATCTGCCGCAATACGGTTGGCCGGCACCACGATTTCACGCCCGCCGCCCACCGCAGCGGCCAGCGCCGCCAGCGTCGGCTGGCCAAACAGCACGCGCACATCGGCGTGCAGCTCCTGCTGGCGCATGCGCTCGACCAGCTTGACCGCCAGTAATGAATGCCCGCCCAGTTCAAAGAAATTATCCTGCCGACCGACACGCTCGACCTGCAACACGTCCTGCCACAGCGCCGCGATACGGCATTCAACCTCACCCAGCGGCGCTTCGAATTCACGCCGGACAACGGCATCGCTGTCCGGGCGTGGCAAAGCCTTGCGGTCCAGCTTGCCATTCACTGTCAGCGGCCACGCGTCAAGACGTACAAAGGCGCTCGGCACCATATAGTCGGCCAGCGAGTGCAGCAGGTGCTCACGCAACTCGGCCGGCGCCGGTTCCGCGCCCGGCGCCGCGATCCAGTAAGCGACCAGACGCGGGTCGCCCGGTTGATCTTCACGGGCAATCACCACGGCATCGCGCACCCCGGCATGGGCTGCCAGTTGCGCCTGGATTTCACCCAGCTCGATCCGAAAACCACGAATTTTCACCTGATCGTCATTGCGCCCCAGGTAATCGAGACTGCCATCGGCGTTCCAGCGCGCCAGGTCGCCGGTCTTGTATAGACGTGCAGCAGCCCGGCCATTGAACGGATCGGCAATAAACCGCTCGGCACTCAACTGCTCGCGGTTCAGGTAACCGCGCGCCACGCCGGCACCGCCGACGTACAGCTCGCCGACCACGCCCACCGGCAGCGGCTCGCGCTGTTCGTCCAGCACATACAACTGCAAATCGGCAATCGCCCGGCCAATCGGACTGACCCCCACCAACTGCGCGTCCTGCGCCTGCAACGGTCGATACGTGACATGCACCGTGGTTTCAGTGATGCCATACATGTTCACCAGCCGCGTGCCGGCGTTGCCGAGCTGCGCATACCAAGGTTTGAGCATGCCCGGCTCCAGCGCCTCGCCGCCGAAAATCACCTCACGCAACGAATGCTTCAGCGGGCTGGCCTGCTGCGCCGCAATCAACTGGCGAAAGGCACTGGGCGTCTGATTCAGAATGCTCACACCGCTCTGGCACAGCAACGCATAGCACTCATCCGGCGAGCGGCTGATGCGCTGCGGCACGATCAGCAACTGTCCGCCATGACTCAGCGCGCCCCAGATTTCCCACACGGAAAAATCGAAGGCGAACGAATGAAACAGCGCCCACACATCCTGCGCATTGAAAGCAAAATCGGCCTGCGTGGCACTGAACAGACGCGTAACGTTATGGTGCTCGACCATCACCCCCTTGGGCGTACCGGTGGAGCCGGAGGTGTAAATCACATACGCCAGGTGATGCTTGCTCAGGCCGACGATCACCGGGTTGCTGTCCGCAAAGTACGTCAACGCAGGGCTGCCCAACTCAATGCCAGGCACACCGGCAGCCGCTATCAAATGACGAGTATCCGCCTGCACCAGCACCGCCACTGGCGCGCTGTCTTGCAAGGTGAAATTGATCCGCTCCTGCGGATAACCCGGATCGATAGGCACATAACCGGCACCGGCCTTGAGCACGCCCAACAGCCCGACGATCATCTCGAAGCCACGCTCGACACAGATCGCCACGCGGTCATCAGCCCTCGCGCCCAGCGCCAGCAACTGATGCGCGACCTGATTGGCGCGACGGTTCAGCTCGCCATAGCTCAGGGTCTGGCCCTCAAAGATCAACGCCGTGGCCTGCGGCCGCGCCAGCGCCTGGGCCTCGAACTGCTGGTGGATCAGCGGCGTATCGGCAAACGTTTGCGCTGGCGCGTTAAAACCATGCAGCAGGTGCTGACGCTCCTCGGCCGGGAGGATATTCAAACGCTGCAGCGGCGCCTGCGGTTCGGCGTCAAGCGCATCGACCAGGCTGTACAGCGCGCTGTGCAGGTAATTGGCAATGCGTTCCGCGCCAATGCGCACGTCGGCCAACGCCGTGATGCGCAGCGCCTCGCCCAGGTCGTCGATATTCACCGTCAGCGGGTAATTGGTGCGCTCTTCGCTGCCCAGCACCTGAATGCCCGGCGCCACCTCGATGACCTCGGCGCTGTCGCCGGCATCGCTGTGGCGATAATTCAGAATCGCGCCAAATAACGGCGTCGGCACCGCCACCGCGCTGCAACGCTGGGCCAGCGCCAACGACGCCTGTTCGTGATCGAGTAACGCCGTCAGCCGTTGGTGCGTGCTCAACACCCCGTCGCGCACGCCCTGCCCGCCAACATCCACCCGCAGCGGCAAGGTATTGATAAACATGCCCAGCGCCCGGTCGCTGCCGTCGCCGGCATCCATGCGCCCCAACAGCACCGTGCCGAACACCACGGCATCACGACCTGACAACTGCCCCAACACCCGCGCAAACGCCAGGTGCAACAGGCTCGCCACACTCACACCCAGCTGCCGCGCCTGGGCACGCAAACGCAGGCTCAACGGGCTGTCTAGCATCAACCGGGTCTCTTCGATCACCTGCCCGTCTTGCGCCTGCACACCGAACGGCAAGGTCGGCGCATCGATATCGCCCAGCATCGCACTGAAAAATGCCTGCTGCGCCGCTTCATCATTGCTCAAGCGCACCCGCGCCAGCGCATCGCGAAACGGCACCGCCGCCGCCACCTGCGCCGTCTGCCCGGCCAGAAACGCCTGAATCTCGCGGCGCACCACATCCAGCGCCGTGTGATCCAGCGCCATATGGTGAAACAGCAACAACGCCACCACGCGGCTGTTCGCCGGATCCGCCGCATACACCAGCCGCAACAACGGCGCCTGCCGCACATCCAGACGGAAATCGCGCGAATCATAAAGCGCCCGCAACTGCGCCAACACATCCCCGGCCGTGCCCAGACTCAACGCCTCACGCACCAGCGTCGCCTGGCGCCAGACCACCTGCAACGGCTCATCGAGACGCTCCCACACCACCGCCGTGCGCAAAATATCGTGACGGTCGATCACCCACTGCAACGCCTCGCCAAACGCCTCAAGACGCCCGGCATCGGCAAACGCAAACTGCGCCTGCAACACATACGGATCACCCTGCGCCGCACTCAAATGGTGATACAGCATCCCCTCCTGCAACGGCGCCAGCGGGTAAATGTCCTGCACATTCGCCACCCCGCCCGGCACCGTGTCGACGATACGGTCGATGGCCGCCTGGTCCAGATTGACCAGCGGCAGCATGTCCGGGGTGATGCGGTAAGCCGGGCTCAGCCAGTTGCCGCCCCGGATCGCGAGCATGTCCAGCAGATTGGCTTTTTGGGCGATCAGGTGATCCCAGACGGCGTCGTCCAGTGAATCGTCGTTGCCGAGAATGACCAGATCGTCACCTTCGCGTTGAAGACCGATTGCGTGGGTGGAGAGAACAGCCATCAAATCGCGCAAATGCATGGGGTGACCTGCCTTGAGAATCGTTGACGGGAACGAGGGGTGTGAGGGCCTGTTCCGGGGGTAAAGCCAACGCGTGCCGTCCTGGCTCGCTGGTGGGGTGGGAAATTAGAAGATTTGGGGGGTGGGGGGTGACATGGGAAGGGGGGACATAAGGAAATCATGCTGAAACTGGCACACCAGAGACAGCCGTGATGTCCAGTACCTTGACAATGAATAGCCATGTCAACCCGGTATTCAAAATGGCATGCGTGCGATGCCGAGGTGCTATCATCGGCCACATGCAAACCTACGGCTTTCATACGCCGAAATTTCCGGTAGATTCCAAGGATGAATTTGGCATGGATTTGAATACAAACGTAACTGGTGCCGAAACAGCCACTGAAGAGGTAGAAATAAAATCACTTGTAGTCGTGAGCGCCTGTGCTGCGAGGTTTTTCAAAACCTCTATTGGGGGCCACACTTTTTACGACAGTAAAAAAGGCAAGGACTGGGATCTAAATTCCAGCGTTTGTGTAGATTTTGTTAATTTGATTGGTAAAAAATTTTCACGAAGCGGTCGAATTTACGGCTATGTCGATCCGGGCATTATTTCGGCTGCAGAAAATTTTTCCAATTACTGCGCCAATACTGATTTTGATTCTTTCGTCACCGGAGTAATGGACCGACTTTGCCATGAAGCGAATGATCCTGCTCGAAGATCAATTAGTGAGGGCTATGTTGTATTTGCCCATTATCAAGATCTCCATTGCCGCGACCATATTTTGGTCATAATGCTCGGCAAAAAGGGTGGATATGATTTCGACGACAATAGCAGTCTCACACCTAAAGATACAGAAAGTTTAAATCTTCAAGATTTCAGACAAGCTGCATGTATGGATCTGACCGCATTCTCGTCTAGCTTCCCCGAAAATAAAGGTGAGGCATATATGTACTTTATCAAGGGAAACTCAAAGAGTGAATTTTTCAACGCAGCACTAGGATGCTCCGACTCTATACCAGGCAAGGTATGTATCGACAACTTGAAAAATGCACTAACAGCGTATTTCGCAGAAAAAGCTAGTGATTTATCGGCAACAGACAGACGAAAAATCCACACTCGCGTGGTTAGTTACATAGAGAGCAAAGCGGGAGAAAGAGTACACCTATCAGAAATTCAGCGCGAAATTGACAAATGCCTCCCATCAAGCTCTCCACACCATGGTGGCCTTACCAAGTTCATCTCAGAAAACTCAGAGCGATTCAAAGTTAGTGAAGAATTCCAACCCTCGAATATAGCTGCAAGAAACATGGGATTCGTCGATGTCAAACTACCGTCTGGCGACTTCAGCGGCCGCATCAAACTTGACGCAGTAGCTATTGGCGACAAAAGTGCTGACTTGAGTGTTGATAAAGATTTTGTGTATTTGACTATCAAGCTTCCAAACGACGTCTCGGAGAAACTAAAGGGCATAGGCTCTGAGAATATTTGAGGATGCAAGGATGCTAGACCGAATCTCAATGGATGACGATCAACTGGTACTCAATACTGAGGGTTTGGACGATGCAGAAATTAATGACTTTCTAATTCAGCACGGTTGCCAAAACCCGCAAAGCCTAGAGCGGATAGGTAATCAGATTTACCTTTACACAAGTAGGGCATGGACTGATCGCTACATTCCATTCTTTGCTGATGCTGAAGCACTGTGGCATACGATACGAACTAGGGAGATAAAGCCCGACCATCACTATGTGATTGGGATGGATACAGAGGGAATAGCAGCACTCAATCTTCGACTGGGTACATATTTCTCATTGCGCTCAATGCTCAAATCCCTTTGTCACCACGAAGGTGATGAAAGCCAGCCGATGAAATACGTGTTCTTCCGTTCCAAAGAGTCCTTTCTCACGAAACTTGAAGTTCGGTACGCCATGAGCTACAGCGAACTAATATCGGTTCCCGCTGACGAGTCTTGGGCTAAGCGCGCTAAGACCCTAGAGCTAGCTGTTGGAGAAGAAGATGATGTGCACTGCGACGAGAGGCGGCATGTTATGCGAGAGACTCTGATAGAGTCTCTCAAAGAAGAAGAAAATCGGAACATCCAATTCTTGATGTCCTCACTGGGGAGCTTTTACCAAAGTTACACCGAGCGCTACAAAGTTTATATAAGCAAGTTTTCAGTGAACAAGATTTTAGCGGGGATTGAAAGTGAGCGCATTGGGTTTTTATGCAAAGTCCAAGATGCGATCATGACTCAACAGACCAAGGCATTTGCAATACCAGGGGGCGTTATTGCAGTTGGCGCATTTTTAAAATCAGCAGCTAATGGCTGGGATTTCTTCATAATATTTATTGGCCTACTGATTTCGACATGGATGATTGCCTCCCTCAACAGCAACGTTATTGGCCACATTGATTTACTGAGCGAGGAGTTTGAACAATCAGTATCCAAATATGATGATGTAGTCGTGGGCATTGATGAAATCGAAGCCGAGATAAAACGCTCAAGAGTCAAGCTTTTAACTTCATCTTCCGCAGCAAAAATCAAGTTACAAGCCCTAACCAGAATATCTTGGCTGATTTTTATTTTGGTGAGCCTTGTACTATTTGAACGCGCCGATTTTATTTAAACCCAAAACCCAAAACCCAAAACCCAAAACCTTTACCTGCCACTTTATCATTAGCCGCTAACATTATTTAACATCGGCAGTTTTATAAAAAGCAAGAGCCGCACCTTTCACACTTCAAAAAGATACTAACACATCACACTAGAGCACGCATGAAAATATAAACATCCATATAATCGCTAATTAACTCCGGCAGATCATGACCTCAAAAACGCCATCATCGCCCCTTGTGTTTGGAAGACCGCTTTGGTTGGCTCGTTGGCCAGTGTGGTGCTACTTGCTGCATTGCCAGAACGATGGTCTGAGATACGGATAGTTCTCGGAATTATCTTCGGCGCCAGTTTATGTGCTGCGCTACTCCCTTATCTGCTGAACATCATCACCGCTCCAAGGCATAGCTTGGCCAAAAAGCAATACCTGCCCCCAGAGCGCTGCCCCAAGAACAAAGGGCGCAAGGGTATGAGGCATCTGGGCTGATTCGGCCCATTGATGTATCCCCCGCCTTTTTTTTGGAGCCTGCTCTTTAATTATGGTTTTCCCTTCATTTGGATGCTGGCTATGACGCAAAACTCAGAGATCAAGAACAAGCTTGCCATAGGCAAGCGGAACGAGTTCCTCATCTGGGGATACTTGCTAAGTGAAGGGATCGACGTTTTCCCCGCTTTGGTTGACGACAAGGGAATCGATGGGGTCGTTGGGTACAACGGCAGATATTTCGAAGTGCAGATCAAAAGCGGTGAAAACTGGAACAATCAGCGTGGGCTAAGCCGTGAAGTGGTGAGCCACAACCCTGAGCGAATTTTTCTGATCTACAACGCCACAGCGAATGAGGTTCGATATTTTACTGGCGCGCAGATCCTTAACGAGCCTGCTTGGGAGTTGTCGATCGATTGGAGATTCCCCCAAATCAAACTGCCAAAATCAATGCTCGATCAGTACAAAGGCCATGACTGGGCTGGCTTCATTGCCTACCTGAAAACTGCATAGAAAAATAATCGCTAGCGGAGCAAATAGTGGCAATTTGCTCATCTATGCTCCAACTGCATGCAATTCTCATGGAGGGTTAGCTAATCCGCAGGGCCTCGGCGCGGTTGATGAAACGGTAACAGGCCCTAGCAGGTACCCAAGCCTTCTAAACGTTGCTTGTGCTACGCCATCTGGCGCATACCCGTGACCTTCCCCCTGCTTGGCTTTGGCCGGCAACTGACGAGACTACGCGATGGATCCGACACCCTCTGAGTTGACTGCAATGGTAGACGCGCGCAGGGCTGCGCTTGTACCGCCCCTACCTGCCCACAGGCGCCCTTGGGGCTTAGCGCTATCCGGGGGCGGCATACGCAGCGCCACCTTCTGTTTGGGGCTCGCCAAGGCTTTGGCGCAAAAGGGCCAGTTTCGCCAGTTCGACTTGATGTCCACAGTGTCTGGGGGCGGCTATGCAGGCTCTAGCTTGGGCAAGCTATTCAACCAGGCTTTTGCGGGCCAAAATCTGGAGCCTATGCTGGCGCGCATGGAGGCAAGCTGGTGGCTGTCCTGGCTGCGTTCCAATGGCCGCTATTTGGCTCCCAATGGCGGCAAAGACACACTGTTCGCTATTGCTAACTTCAGCCGCAACCTTCTGGGCGTGCATTTGGAATTGGCGATGCTTGGCCTGCTGCTCGGCTGTCTGTTGGCCGGAATTGATCTGTTCGTCTGGAGCACCCTCAGTAATTACGCTGGCGATAGCTTGGCTGAAGCTCCGTGGCTTGGGTTGTGGGGAATATTGTCGCTGGCTGCCACTCTGCCTACCCTTTTTCTATTGCTACCGCTATTGGGCGTGCTGGCCGGGGCGCTCAGTTGCGCTTACTGGCTGATGCCCATAAGTCGCTATGCGTTGCTGGCGCCGTGTGCAGCCATGGGGTTGTTTGGGGCGTACCAGTATGACCCGCTGAAGGCCATTCTGGAGCTGCTTCCGGTGTACGCCACCATACTGGGCGCGGCGTTTATGGGCATGTGGATGGCCGGTGCAGTATTAGCCTTCGCGCTCTGCGGCCCGGATGGGAGCAAGGTCGACAAGGCACGTAACCAGGTTACCCGCGCTCTGGGCTACGTGCTGGCCGGAGGGGTGGGCTGTGTGCTAATCGGTTGGGCTGACCAACTCGCTTGGTACCTATCGATAAATAGCAGCACAAGCAGCTTAGGACCAGGGTTGATAGTACTCGGTGTCGCCCTGCGCGCCGTGTTGCCGCTACTGGCCCACCTACCTAAGAATATGGGGCCGTTTGGCCGCGATGCTCTGCTCGGGTTGTTGAGCCTTGTCGGGTTGGGCGTGTTGGCGGCACTGGTAGTGTTCTGGGTAAGCGTAGTGCACGGATTGGTTAGCCCTGTCGTATTCCGAGGTGGGCTGGTTGCGTATTACGAGGGTGGCTTCAAGGTGCTCTACTTGCTTGGTGGAGTAGCTGTAGCCTGGGCTTTACTGACACTGGCCAACGTCGATTTTCTAAACCGTTCCTCTTTGCAGACGTTTTATCGCGGGAGGTTGGTTCGCGCCTACCTAGGGGCCAGCACGCGGGCGCGTTTCCAAGGCGGGCAAAGCGATCCTTTGCAACCGCACCAGCCCAGCCCGGATGACTTGGCCGTGACCCTGCCGGTGCAGGCCGACGATGTACCACTGGGTAACTACCAGCCGCACAATAGCGGCGGCCCAGTGCATCTGCTGAACGTATGCATCAACCAAACGGAAGACCCACGTGGCGGTTTATTCAATAGTGATCGCAAAGGGGAGCCGATGGTCGTGGCACCCGGAGGCTTGATGCGTGTGGCCTATGAGGGCTGGAAACGTATGGCGCCGGAGCAAACCATGACCTTGGGTACTTGGATGGCTATTTCTGGTGCGGCGTTCGCGCCAGGGCTGGGCGCAAGCACCCGTCCGGGACTCGCGACGCTGCTGACCTTGGCTGGTGTACGCTTGGGCTACTGGTGGGACAGTGGGCAGGGATCGATAGCGTTTTGGCGCAAGTATTCGCTGCTGTGGGCCGAACTAAGAGGGCGATTTTCTGGCCGACGCTTGCGACATTGGTACTTAAGTGACGGTGGCCACTTCGACAACACCGGCGCCTATGCCCTACTACGCGAGCAGTGCGAGCTGATCGTACTGGCCGATTGCGGTGCTGACCCCACCTACCGCTTCGAAGACTTGGAAAGCTTGGTGCGTAAAGCTCGTATCGACTTGGATACAGAAATCGTCTTCCAGCGCCCTACCGTTGCTGACTGCGCAAACGCGTATGGTTCGCTAGCCGATGTGGCGGCCAACGACAGTGATGCCTGCCTAGCATTGGCCAAGGTACATTACCGAGCCACCGGTATGGAGGGCTACCTGATCATAGTGAAGCCTAATCTGTCCAACACTATCCCTGTAGACCTTCAGAACTTCAAGCTCACAAACCCGCTCTTCCCTCAGGAATCCACCACCGATCAGTTCTTTAGCGAAGCTCAGTGGGAGAGCTACTTTCAGCTCGGTTGCCGATTGGGGCAGGGAGTAGACCTGCCCAGCTCAGGTGGATTGACACGGCACTTCAGCCAGTTTGTTGATGACGATGGCGCAGTGATGATGACCGGGCGCGATGGGGAAAAACGACTGACTTTTAACGGTGGACGGCGCGTTTCGCGCATGGTTGCCAGCGGCGCAGTGGGCGCCACTCTCAGCCTAGGCGCCCTAGCCTCGGCAGGCGTAGCAGCTTGGCAACTGTTCGAAGCCCAGATGCAGCGCGCCAACGCCAGTATTGCGATCGACCAGAGCGAATCCAACGAACTAAACGCCCGCTACATAATGGCGTCGAGCCAGGCCAACGACTTAGCAGGCTGGGATGCAGTGGCCGCCATGTTGCTACGAAGCGCCGCTCAGCACTGTACCACGCCCAGTTTTGATGATTTCACCCGCAACGAATACCTCAAAACCATGGTTGCGACCACCATCCAGCAGTGCGAAACGAACAGATCCGATACCAATGACACGCACGGACTTTTTTGCGCCAAGATGAAAGACGATGCTATACGCCCGAGCTGTCTCACTCCTCCCCGGGCGCAAGCTTGCGAAGCACGCTACTGGGTGCGTCGCTACGATGGGGTGACCACTGTTCAAGACAACTGCTTGGCTGTTCCCACCGAAATCGATGCCTCGCAGGTTGTTGTGAATGCCTCTGAAAAACCGGAAGAGCAGGCACAGGTAAAAAAAGAGCTCAGTTGCAAAGGCTACAGGGTATACATCCAGGTGTTCGGACCAGCACTCGAAAGCGTCGCCACCGCTTTTGGCAAACAGTGGCGTGAAGAAGTGGGTGCCGAAGTTCCCCCTACCGAGGATGTGCTTGAGACCGCTCTACGCAAAGGTCGCAAAGCCCCTGGCGGCTACGCACAGCCAACCATCATCAAGTACACCGATGAGGACATTCAGGCCGCGGCGTGCGCGAGGGCCTTGCTGCCCCAAGAACCAAACGAAAAATCTCAATTCGTGCCCGAGGTATGGCGGTCTGAAGAGCGTTGGCAGATCCGAACATTGGCCAGCGCGCTCAACAAAAAAGTGATCGAGGTGTGGTTTCCTGCCGCATTACCGCCTGGCTCTCAATAGAATGTCATAGCGACTCAGTGGCCATGGGGGGAGTAGATGAGATCTTCTTGAGGACAACTGTCCTAACGCCCTGGCTTGTGCTCGAATGAGGTGCATACTATTTATGGTGGCACCTCATTCTTTCAAAACGCTCATTGGACATTGGCGCAATGGCTCGCATCACTGTAGAAACTGAAAATTGTGATCAGGAAAATCCATTCATCATTGAAGAGTTATCTGATGCTTCGATCTGTCTGAAGATTGAATTTGATGAAATCGTAAGCGCTCAATCCCAAGCAGAGCGCAAACGGGAACTAATTCAAGAAATCCAACGGGAGCTATCGCGTTTCACGTGGGTTATAGCAGGGATCGTCCAGATAGAGTTTGCATGGTACCTGCACCGAGTTCATCGTCAAGAAACTGATAAGATTGGTGATTTAGATAACATTACCAAGCCTGTTCAAGACGCGTTGGCCGGTGCGCTCGGCGTTCTTATTGATGACTCTCAGATCAATTCAAATCATACCTGTTGGCGGTCTAGAAACGAACAAGTAACCTATAGCGTTCTCGTGTTAGATCTGCGTTTTTCGAACGATGAGTGCCTATTCAAAGAGAATCTCTTCTTTATTCAGTACTGGAACGCCATGTGTGTTGCAATAAACGTCGATTTTTCAGATCACAAATCTATTATTGGAGCTATTTTTGTCATCCGCGCCCGGAAACTGCATAGGTTTTTGGGTAATCATTTGGACCGATTATCTCCTAGCACGGGGCGCCAAATGATTCTCACAACGTGGGACTTTCACAGGACTCGTGTGAATGGTTTCCCTTGGGAGATGATCTTGTCCCTAGTACAATTCAAAAAGAGAGCCTCAGATGCAGGTATTACGTGGAAAATTCTTCGCCAGTCGGTTCGCGCATTCGGCCCTAGGGGGCTATTTGGCAAGCTTAAGCACAGTCTTGGTAAACTGAACCAGCCAAAATAACCTTGGCGCAGCAGTCAGCCAGGTGCGATCATACTTGTGCTTAATCGAAACAATTTCATATTCGATCACAAAATTGGTAAAAAGGAGTTTGCAATATGACATCTTATAAACAGGCTCTTAGTCGAGAAGCATTGGTCGATCTAGCTAACAAAGAATTAAAGGAGTGTGAATGTTACCAAGAAGGCGACCACTTTACTGACGTGTACCTGCAGAGGGATGTGTTAGTGATGGATTTTAAAGGTAAAATAACGCCGGAGACAGACTTTGAAGGCATCAAGAGCTTCACAAAAAACTTTGTTAGCAAGTACACAATAAAAGATTGATTGAATAATGATAGATTGTCGCCGCGTACATTGGCATGAGATTTGTTATGGCTGCGATTGGATTGCAGTGGCGCGGTGATTAACTATCATTAGTGAAGGTTTTTTCTACATGTGTTGTGCAGGCTCGTATGTCAGGAAATCACTCAGGCAGAGCGGCCAAGGCATGAGGATTAAATGACAATTACAGAGGGCACTATGTCTATAGAGACGTACAGAAAATACCGGCGCATCCTCAAGACGACGCCATTCCACGGTAAATTTATGGAGTACAAATGGGGTGGCCTTCCCTCTAGCATTGACGCACAGTGGATGCCCTATTCACAGATGTTTGAGGAGTTCTCCCGCGAGCTAGTGTGGCGCCTCATAAATAACGTTTCTCATGCAAGTGATGCCATGGCATCACGTGCCCGTTTGATCTTCGCCAGGATCTGTTCACCGTCTGCATTCCATACATAACGTGTTGGCATCGCATTTCTGAGTGCTAAAAAGGCGGTGATCGATGCTTCGAGCTCACGAACCGAACTGAAACTGCCTTCACGCAGATAGGTCGTGATATCCCGAAAAAAGCGTTCCACCATGTTCATCCAGGAACTGGAAGTCGGGGTGAAGTGCATGTGGAACCGCTTGTGCTTCGCCAACCACGCTTTGACCTCAGGATGCTTATGCGTGGCGTAGTTATCCGCGATCAGGTGCAATTGAAGATGCTTGGGCGTTTCTCGATTGATCCGCTTGAGAAACGACAGCCATTCCTGGTGCCTGTGCTGATGTTCGATACTGCTGATGAGACGTCCTTCAAGATAATTGTAACCGCCTCACCAACCCCACATTCCAAGCCCCAACCTGATCCCCGATGCTGAGCTCCCGAAACCTCTCAGGAGCCAGCCGCTCATGATGCGTCCCGACGCC
Organism: Pseudomonas sp. 3A(2025); assembly: GCF_054589175.1. Taxonomy (NCBI): domain Bacteria; kingdom Pseudomonadati; phylum Pseudomonadota; class Gammaproteobacteria; order Pseudomonadales; family Pseudomonadaceae; genus Pseudomonas; species Pseudomonas sp. 3A(2025). The sequence continues at coordinate 361,244 of NZ_BAAILM010000048.1, forward strand.
AAAGTCGAAAAAGTCTATC
>NZ_BAAILM010000049.1:0-914 GCF_054589175.1 Pseudomonas sp. 3A(2025)
TAGGTTTTGTACGAAAAGTCGGTGCGGGTAGAATTGCGGCCATGATTGGCTGGAGGCCCGCATGGCAAAGCGTTACGAACTCTCCGACGCATCGTGGGAATTGATCAAGGATCTGGTTTCTCCAGAGCAGAAAATGGGTCGCCCACGCAGTGATGATCGCCTGGTACTGCATGGCATCCTGTGGATCCTGTGCTCGGGCGCTGCCTGGCGCGATCTGCCTGAGCGCTTTGGGCCCTGGTCAACGGTGTATCAGCGTTTTCGTGACTGGCGCGACGACGGCACGTTCGACCGAATACTGGAGCGCTTGCATATTCGACTGAATCGGGAAGGGCTGATCGATCTGGACACCTGGATGATCGACTCTACGGCAGTACGTGCAACCCGAGCCTCTTCAGGCGCCGGGAAAAAGGGGGGCCTGAAGAACCGCTAGACCATGCCTTGGGACGCAGTCGAGGCGGCCTTACTACCAAGATCCACATGGTCTGCGACGCTAATGGCGTTCCCTTACGTTTCATCCTTTCGGCGGGGCAAGCCAGCGATATCACCCACGCCCAGCCGCTGCTGGATCAGGTGCGAATTCCCGGTAAGCCGGGGCGACCACGCAAGCGTAGTCGCTGGTTACTGGCTGACAAAGGCTATGACGCAGAACACCTGCGTCAGTACTGCGACCGTTACCGAATGCAGCCGGTGATTCCGCTGCGCGCCATGCCACGCAAACCCCGGCCAGGCTTGCCCAGGCTCTTTGATCGTCCAAAGTACCGGCAGCGGAACATCATTGAGCGGATGTTTGGCTGGCTAAAGGAGAACCGCAGAATAGGCACTCGCTACGACAAGCTGGCCAGGAGCTTTGCAGCCATGGTCACGCTGGCCTGCAGTCTGCGTTGTATGCGGCAATACTTTTCGTACAAAACCTA
>NZ_BAAILM010000050.1:0-199484 GCF_054589175.1 Pseudomonas sp. 3A(2025)
TGCAGACCTGCGTCGCTGCGCTCCGACTGCCTGTCCAAATGGACGTGGATCAGGTGTCCAAGTGAGCATGGAACGAGTGTCCAAATGGTAGCGGTCTGAGTGTCCAAGTGGCGTGGAATGCGCAGGAGGCAGCTCTGCTGGCGATTGAGCGCGAAGCGCTCACAGGAATCTGCGAAACGCTGCAAATCTACGACTGCTGCGCAGCCGATCGCGGGCAGAGCCCCCTCCTACAGGTCCCATGTTTGCTGCGCGACAGCGCGGCGCCATGGCGACGGGCGATCTCTCATCAAACATAAAATAAATCATCGATTTTATTGAATTAAAAACACAAATTTGTAGGAGGCAGCTCTGCTGGCGATTGAGCGCGAAGCGCTCACAGAGATTTCTGAAACGCTAGCATTTTACGACTGCTACGCAGCCGATCGCGATGGTCCGGCATTCCGGCAGAGCTCCCTCCTACATCCAATGTTTGCTGCGCGACAGCGCGGCGCCATGGCGACGGGCGATCTCTCATCAAACATAAAATAACCTATTGATTTTATTGAATTAAAAAACACCGCTTGTAGGAGGGAGCGGGCGGCGATCCGTCTCTGCTGGCGATTGAGCGCGAAGCGCTCACAGAAATCGTCGAAACGCTGCAAACCTACGACTGCTGCGCAGCCGATCGCGATGGTCCGGCATTTCGGCAGAGCTCCCTCCTACATGTTGCTGCGCGACAGCGCGGCGCCATGGCAGCGGGTGATCTCCTACAGGGCTCAGTACCCCAGCGACAACCCGGTATTACGCCGTGGATCGTTGGCGCCGTAATACTTGTTGTTGCCCACCGGCGTGCCGTTCAGCGCCGGTGCCCCGACCAGTATCGCGGCCAGGTGGTTAGGGTCTTGCGGGCCTGCAAATTTATGCCCCCAGCCTTCGAGAATCTTGCGCGTGTCGGGGCTGATGGCGAAGTTCTCCAGGTTGGTTTCTTCAGGCAGCCACTGCTGGTGGAATTTCGGCGCATCCACCGCTTCCTGAATGTTCATGCCGTAGTCAATGACATTGAGCATGGTCAGCAAGGTCGCGGTGATGATCCGGCTGCCGCCCGGCGTACCGACCACCATCACGGTCTTGCCATCCCTGGTGACGATGGTCGGGCTCATCGACGACAACGGCGCCTTGCCGGGCGCGATGGCATTGGCCTCGCCCTGTACCAGGCCGTACATGTTGGGCACGCCGACCTTGACGGTGAAGTCGTCCATTTCGTCGTTGAGGATAACGCCGGTGTTGCTGGCCATGACCCCGGCACCGAACCAGTCGTTGAGGGTATAGGTCACCGACACCGCGTTGCCCCACTTGTCGACGATCGAGTAATGCGTGGTGTTGTTGCCTTCATGCGGCGCAACGCCCGGCGCCAGGTCTTTGGAAATTGCCGCCTTTTGCGGGTCGATGGCCTCGCGCAGTTTCGCTGCGTACTTTTTGTCCAGCAGATGCTCGACCGGGTTTTTCACGAAATCCGGGTCGCCCAGGTAACTGTTGCGGTCGACATAGGCGTGACGCATCGCCTCGATCTGATAATGCATGCCCTGGGCCGAACGGAAGCCCAGGTCCTGCATCGGGTAGCCTTCGAGAATGTTCAGAATCTGACAGATCACCACACCGCCCGAGCTCGGCGGTGGCGCGGAAACAACGTGATAACCACGGTAATCGCACTCCACCGGCGCCAGCTCACGGGTCTTGTAGCGATCAAGGTCAGCCTGGACGATGATGCCCTTGCCGGCCTTGCTGGAGCTGACAATCGCATCGGCCACCCACCCCTTGTAGAAACCGTCCTGGCCCTTGCTGGAAATCTCGCGCAGGGTTTTGGCCAGGTCTTTCTGCACCAGCTTCTGGCCGACCTGCATCGGCTTGCCGTCGATGAGAAAGATCGACCCTGAGTCCTTCATGTCTTTCTTGAAATCTTCGGTGGCGGTCCACAACAGGTCGACGTCGCCCTGCTCCAGCACAAAACCTTCGTCCGCCAGCTTGATCGCCGGGGCAATCAACTCCGCGCGCGGTTTGCTGCCGTATTTTTCACGCGCGTATTCCATGCCCGACACCGTGCCCGGTACACCGACCGCCAGGTGCCCGCGCGAGCTGAGCCCGGGGATCACGTTGCCGTCCTTGTCCAGGTACATGTTGGCGGTGGCGGCCAACGGAGCTTTTTCGCGGAAATCGAGAAAGGTCTTCTTGCCGTCCGCCATCTGCACGGTCATGAAGCCGCCACCGCCCAGATTACCGGCGGCCGGGTAAACCACCGCCAGCGCATAACCCACCGCCACGGCAGCATCCACCGCATTGCCGCCGGCTTTGAGCACGTCGACACCGACATGGCTGGCCAGGTGCTGAGCGGTGACGACCATGCCGTTTTCGGCAGCGACCGGGGCGGTGGAGGCGGCGAGAACGAAGGGGCTTTCGACAAGCGCAAAGGAAACAACGAAGAGTGCAGCCAGCTTGCTGTACATCATGGGCAGAGTCATCCTTGTCCAAGGTCTGATAAAGGGGCCGTGCAGCAGCAGCCCCCGAAAGAGCATAGCGGCAAAACGACAGGAGGCCGCACCGGCCTCCTGTTTCGGTTACTGGAACTCGCCAGACACCTCGGACCACAGGCTGACGGGTTGGCCGCGGCCCTTGAACAGTTCGATCTCGCGCTTGATTCCGGCGCTGATCTCCCAGCCCGGCAAATCGACGATGATCAGCTCTTGCATCGCGTCCATGAACACCGCATCGACCGGCGCCCACAGTTTGCCGATGGCGGCATTGTCCTTGCCTTCGAAAGCCAGGTTGATCGGGTGTGACATCGACACCTGACTGAACACGGCGTGGCCCGATTCGATGATCGCTGCCGCAACTTTATTGCACGCCACAAAGCGCTCGTGAATCACCGACTTGTCAGCGTGGCTGTAAGGGCAGGCCAGAAAAATCTTTCTCATTGCATTCTCGTTTTTGGTTGGGTGATGAAGATCAGGCCGGGCGCAAGGCTTCGCCCTGCGTAGCCGGGTCACGCTGTTCGGCGGCACGATCGGCCGCTTCATAGCGCAGCGCCGCCGGCACGGAAATCCTGATGGCAATCGCAACCGCCAGCAGGCCACCGAACAGCTTGGCCAACAGCACCGGCATGATCAGGCCCGGCTGGAAATTCGCGGTAAAGGCCAAGTGGTCGCCGATGGTCGCCTGGGCACAAACGCCCATCGCCACGCACAGCACCTTGTCACGGGCGTTCATGGTCTTGAACATGTGGTACACCGCGATGATGTTGGCCAGCACCATGACGAACGCTGCGGCGCCGGCGCTCGACAGGCCGAACTGCTTGCCCAGCACGGTCATGGGTTTGCGGCAGTAGCGCTGGAACAGGTAGCAGATCGGAAAGGTGCCGGCGAGCATGATGCCAATGTAACCGGCGATCTCGATGGCCCGGAACAGCTCCTTCTGGTCAGCGAACATCGGGTCGAAACCCCATACGCCGAAGGTCTTCATGAAGAAGCCGGTAAAGTGCTCGACGATGGCCAGTGCCAGGATGATCTTGATGAAGGCGTCCATGATTTTGCCGAACACCAGAAAGCCGCTGACCATCAGGTTGGCCCGGTAACGCAGGCCGGCCGCAATGGCGAAACAGAACACGAACAAGGGCGCCAGCAACTTGATCGACGCGACGAAATCCAGGGTCAGGTAGTGCAGCGCCGGCGAGTTGGTCGAAACGATGTCGCGCACCGGAATGTTGAAGGCGGTGATCATCAGCATCGAGGCCAGCACCGCAAACGGAATGCTGATCAGCCCCGCCATCGCCCCCAGCGCCAGGTACTTGTGGTCCTTGCGCTCCAGCATCATCAGGCCGACCGGAATCAGGTAGACGATCGTCGCCCCGGAGGTGTAGCCCACGATCATCGCGGTGATCCACACATCGCGATTGCTGGTCAGGGCATCGGCCAACTGGTAGCCGCCCATGTCCACCGCAATGATCGACAGCGCGGCAATCGAGACATCCGAGCCCAGCAGGCTGAACCAAGGCCCCAGCGCCATTTCGATGAAGCGCGACAGAAACGGAATGGAAATCATGATCCCGGCCTGCGCCAGAAACACCGGCCCGATGGAGTGGATACCATTGACGAATTCACGGCCCAGGCCGCTGTCGGGTTTAAGCACCGACGCACACGCCCCGATCACGGCGCCCAGCATGATCAGCCAGATCACATAGTTGCCAAACTCAGCCATCACTTTCCCCTTTATCTGTTTTTATTGAACGCCCGCCCTTTTCAGAGCCGGCGCACCGATACTTCTGACCGGTTATCAACCACATCGCATGCCATTCGTTGTTTTTCTGTGGTTTTGTGTGGGAAAGCCACTGGATTCGGTCAAAACGGCTGCGTATGCTGATCGCAAGCCCCGTGGCATCTGGCCTGCATCCACGCCAACACCTGGCGGCAAAACCACCGTTTGCACTTCTCGATGGCTTGCGCAACGCTCGTAAAACCGGCCGTGTGCGCCCTATGGGTGCCGCAGTAACACGGGTGCGCTAACACAGAGCTCTCCAACCGTTACACAGAGGTAAAGATGCGACCGGGTGAAAGACGCCAACACATCCTCGAATTACTGCGCCAGCGCGAACGCATCTCGGTCGACGAACTGGCCCGCGCGCTGAGCACCTCACAGGAAACCATTCGCCGCGACCTCACGGTGCTGGCCGATGACGGGCAAGTGACCAAGTTTCACGGCGGCGCTTCGTTACCGCCGCGCGGTGAGCATGAGAATGCCTTCCAGACCCGGATGAACGAGTTTTCCCAGGAAAAACGCACCGTGGCGCGCTATGCCGCCGGCCTGTATGCGCCAGGCGACAGCATCCTGATCGACACCGGCACCACGACCCTGTTTTTCGCCAGAGAACTGGCCAGGCTCAGCCGCATCACGGTGATTACCAACTCGCTATTGATTGCCCAGAGCATCGGCGCCAGCGGTAACCGGGTGTTCATGATCGGCGGCGAATACCGCCCGGAGTCGGAACAGAATATCGGCGCACTGGCCATGGAGCAGATTGCGCGCTTCAACGCCGAACACGCAGTGGTTACCATCGGCGCATTGAGTGCAGACGGCGCGTTCGACTTCTCGATTGAAGAGGCTGAAATCACCCGCGCGATGATTGCCCGAACCCGCTACCTGACGGTGATCGCGGATTCGTCGAAGATGGGCAAGCGCGCGTTGTTTCAGGTGTTTCCGCTGCAGCGCATCGACCGGCTGATCATTGATCGCAAGCCGGTCGGCGAACTGGCCAGGGCGCTGGCCGAGGCACAGGTGGAAGTGCATGAAGCGACACCGGCGCGGCAAGGGCCGGGTTATTGAGCGCTGCGTTACGGTTACCGCCACCCCCTGCAACGCTGCACGGCCTGGCCGAAGGTCTCGCGCCATTCCAGGGCTTGTGCGGTTTCTATGCGTGGGCGGAACTGCGTGCTGGTGTTGCGCGGTGGGGTCAGTTCGATGCCCAGGCCCTTGGCCGCCAGCGCCGCGCAACCAAACGAGGTCAGTTCATCGAAGCGCTGGGTGACGATGCAGCGCTGCAAGGTGTCGGCCAGAAACTGCGCGAAGTACGGGCTGCGCGCCAGGCCACCGTCGATGGACAATCGGTCGCTGACATTGAGAAACCCGTCCATGGCGGTAATCACTTCGGCACTGCGCAGCGCCACGCCTTCGAGCAACGCCTGGCACATGTCCTGACGCGTGGTGCCGCCGCTCATGCCGACCCACAAAGCGGCTGCGCTGCGGTCCCAGTGCGGGCAGGCCAAGCCTGAAAGCGCCGGCACAAACGCCAGTTGCCGCGAGATGGCCGGCGGCTCGGCAAAGGCTGCCAGTTCGGAAAAGTCGCTGAACAGCCCCAGCCGCCCTGCCCACTCCACCGCAGCACTGGCGTCATAGACGCCGCCGTCCATGGCGTAGGTCGGCTTGCCGTCGATCTGCCAGGCGATGGTCGCCAGCAGGCCTTTGTCCGGCGCACGAATGATCTGCTCGCCGGTCACCGTCAAGGCAAATGCACCGGTGCCGAAAGTGATCTTGGCGTCGCCCTGGTTTCTGCACCCATGCCCATACAGCGATGCCTGCTGGTCGACCAGTGAGGTGGTGACCGGCGTCACGCCGATTTCGCCAAAGTAGCCCACCGTGTCGCGAATCTCCGGCAAGGTCTCGATGGGCACGCCAAACAGTTCGCACAACTCAGGGTCCCATTGCCCGGTGGAAAGATTCATCAGCGAGGTTCGGGACGCGGTGGTGACATCGGTGGCGAACACGCCGGTCAACCGGTCCAGAAACCAGGCATCCGTAGTCCCAAGGCGCAGGCGCCCGGTGCTCAGGGCTTTTTGCGCAGCCGGCAGGTTGCGCACGATCCAGGCCAGCTTGCTGGCGGAAAAATACGGGTCCAGCGCCAGCCCTGCGCGCTCAAGGGTCAGCGCTTGCGCGCCATCGGCCTTGAGCCTGGCGATTTCGGCCCAGGTGCGGTTGTCTTGCCAGACGATTACCGGCGACAGCGGCTCGCCGGTTCTGGCGTCCCAGGCCAGGCAGCTTTCGCCCTGATTGGCGATGCCGATGGCGTCGACCCGCCCGGTCGCTTCCAGGCAGCGCTGAAGGTTATTGAGCAGTTCCAGCGGGTCATGCTCGACCCAGCCGGGCTGCGGATGATGCTGCTGATGGCGCAGCGAGAGCTGGATATCGGCAGACCCGTTTTGAGTGACGACCAGTACCCGGGTGCTGGTTGTCCCTTGGTCGAGAGCGGCTATACGCATGGTTGGGGTTTCCTCGAAAATCTGTTCATTGCTCGACAAAGTCGACTTCAATCCGCTGTACGCCATGCGGCACCTTCAACGCCGCAATCGGCACCAGGATGCGCCGCTCCGGCAGCGCCGAGGTCGCACGCGACCACAATTCGCGGCCATCGGCGCACACCCGCAAACGCCCTTGAGTGGCCTGGCTGACGCGCAATTGCAGATGCTGCAAACCGGCCCCAAGGGACGGGTTCAGCCGCTGCGGTACACACAGCTTTAAACCGGTCTGGCAGACAATCTCGATGTCGGCGGCGCTCGTCGTCAGCTCACCGCGCAAGTCGCGGGCAATGAAGGTGGCGATCTTGCGGCCTTCTCGGTACGACCAGCCGGCCGTCTCGATCGGGCGCAGCAAATTGCCCGCCGCAAAATAGGCAGGGTCCGAACAACGCCCGTACTGATCGATGGCCGGTCCGCCACTGTGCGGGTCGAGCGTCAGATCGCTCAGGCGCACCAGGCTCGACTCCGGCACAAAGCGTCCGGTCAGCAACACGCCGTCGCAGGCAAACTCTTTGACGTTGCCATCGGCCAGCCTGACGCTGGCGCCTTCGACACGGCCGGTGCCGTGTACCTCAAGCAACTGCGCACCGAAATGCATGGGCACACCACACAGCCTTGGAAACAGGGTCAAGGGCCAGCGCGCGGTGCCTCGCGAGTTGGCCTCGATCATCGCCACCGGCTTGATGCCGGCGCGCCGGCAACTCCATACCGACGACAGGCTGACCAGTTCGGTGCCGACGATCAGCGGCCGCTCGAACGGCTTCAAGTGCTCGACGTACAGGTACGACTGCAAGGCGCCGGTGTTGATCACGCCCAACGGCCGGTCGCCGCCCACTAAACGCGCCGAGCGCGGTGTTTCGCGGGCGCCGGTGGCGATCAGCACGCGCCTGGCGCGCAATGTGGCCGGGCCTGCCGGGCTGACCAGCTCCAGACGGCCCTGACTGCCCAAGTGGGTAATGGTGTGCAAAAGGCGGATATCGACGCCAGCCTTTTGAGCCTCGCTGACAGTGCGCCGTGCGTACTGCGGGCCGGTATAGAGACGGGCGTATTCGCGCAGGCCAAACGGCGGATGCGCGCAATGCCGGGGAATGCCACCGGCCTGGGCTTCGCGCTCCAGAACCACGACCTTGTCGATGCCCTGGCGGCGCAGTTCGATGGCGGCCGCCAGCCCCGCAGGACCGGCACCGATGATCGCTACATCCACCGATTCGATGTTCAAATTGTCACTGAGGCTCATGGCAGGCACCTGTCGCAAGAGGAACAGCAAGACGGCCAGCGCTCAGTTCGGCCACCCGCGCCCCGCAATAAAAACCCTGGCATCGGCCCATGCAGGCCCGCGTGCGGCGCTTGAGACCACCCAGATCGCCGGGCGGCAAGGCACTGCCGAGGGCCGCACGAATCTCGCGCAGAGTGACCATTTCGCAATGGCAGACAATTTCGCCGTAGCCCGGCTGCTGATAATCGCGCGGCCGATGCTCGGCCAGGTTGGGCAGGCTCGGCCACTTCAGGTCTTCGCTCATAACCGGCGCATGATGCCCTTCGTACAGGGTGAACACATGCCGGGCGATGCCCAGCGCCGCCGTCAGACCGGTAGAGCGAATGCCGCCCACGGTGATCCAGTTCTTGCCCTCGACCTTGTGGATTCGATACTCCTTTTTCTCGGTCGCCGGGCGCAGGGCGGCGTAGGTCGCCGTGACCGGCATGCCGTGCAGCGCAGGAATACGCTGCACAGCCGCATCGACCAGTTGCTCCAGCACCTCGCTGTCGAGCCGTGCATGCAGCCGGTCCTGCTGCTCCTCGGCGGTCGGGCCGACCAGCAGATTGCCGTACACGGTGCGGGTCAGCACGATGCCCTTGGTACGCTCGTTGGGCACCGGCAACACGATGTTGCCCAGATAGCGCGAGGCGGCCTTGTCGAACACCACGAACTGGCCCTTGCGCGGGTGAATGGAAAAACTCGCTTCACCCAGCAGTTTCTGCTCCAGATGATCGCCGAACAGGCCGGCACAGTTGATGACCGTTCTGGCCAGTACCGTGCCCTGCCCGGTGCTCAGCCGCCAGGTCTGGCCATCGAACTCGCCGCCGCTGACCTCGGCATTGAACTGCACGCGGGCGCCATGCAGCAAACCTTGCAGCACATAGCCCAGCGGCGCCGACCACGGGTCGATCAGAAACTCGCCCGGTACCTCGACGGCGCCCAGCGCATTCAGTGCCAGATGCGGTTCACGCTGGCGGATGTGCTCGCGCCCGATCAGGCGCGCGTCGCTCACGCCATTGTCGTGGGCCTGGGCAACGATGCCGTCGAGCTTGTGCAGGTCTTCCTCGTTCCAGGCCACCACCATAGCGCCGGACTTGAGCAGCGGCAGCGACATATTGTGGTGAATCTCGAGGTATTCCTGATAGCCGTCCTGCATGCACTGCAATTCAAGGCTGCCACGCGGCGCATCGAAGCCGGTATGCAAAATCGCACTGTTGCCCTTGCTGGCGCCCGACAGAATATCGGCGCTCTTTTCCAGCAACAGCACGCGCGCGCCCTGCAACGCAAAGCGCCGCAGTACGGCGCAGCCCACCACGCCGCCGCCGATCACGACGACATCGTAGGCTTGTGGGTGAATCGGTATCGGATGGGTCATGTTCCTGCCTGTCTGGACTGCCTGTCTAAAGAAGTCGGCTTGCCCAGAACAGTTGCAGTGCACATGCCATTGACCGATTGGATGAACAGATGACTGCCCGATCACACTCAATCGGGCATAAATCGGGCATCTATCTGTGGAGTAACCGTCTTGCGGGTCAAGCAGCCTCAGGTAGCCATCGCCGCAAGTTCTGACTCCTTGCGCACTGACTGCTTTTGGCCTGGCCCGAAGCAATCGGTCAGGCAGGCGGATCGGTCACGACCTGTGGACTCGGTCAGCCGTGCCACACAGTGCTACCGTGCTGCACAAAACCGCAGCAAAGGGTTACCGGTGCACGCTTTTTTGACGCACACCCGGCTTATTGCGGCTCAGCCTGAAGGGGTCGATAAGAGGCTTTTTCCGAGGTTTCCGGCATCAACAGCAGGTACAGGACAAAGCCCACGGCGGCCACCGCCGCCAGGGTCATGAACGCATGGGCATAACTGAGCTGGACAATGATCACCCCGGCGACCGTGGCGCTGATCGAGGCGCCCACGCCTTGCGCGGTCGCAATGGCGCCCTGGCTGATATTGAAGCGGCCAGTGCCGCGTGTGAGGTCGGCCACGACCACCGGAATCAACGCGCCATAAATACCGGCGCCGATGCCGTCCAGGCACTGCACCGCGACCAGGTAATACGGGTTATCGGAAAAGGTGTAGAGCACACCGCGAATCGCCAGCACCGCAAAGGCCAACAGAAAGATCGGTTTGCGCCCGAAGCGGTCGGCCGTTCTGCCTACCACAATCGCCACCGGCACCATCACGCACTGCGCCGCGACGATGCACAGCGCCACCAGCGAGGTGGCGCTGTCCTTGCCGACGATATGGGTGAGTTGCTGGCCAATCGAGGTCAGCATCGCCGCGTTGGCCAGATGAAAGATCGCTGCCAACAGCGCCAGCAGCATCAAGTGCCGGTTCGACAACAAGACCTTCCAGGCCGACACCGGGGGATGTTGGGGATCGTGCGCCGCACCCTCTTCCAGACCCCGCGCCAGATCGTTGTCGATCTCGTGCGCCGGCACGCGCCACAAGGCGGCAATCGAGGCAACCGCCATCACTGCCATCAGCCAGAACACCACCATCGGCCCGAAGGCATAACCGAGCATGGCGGCCAGCGCCGCAGAAGCCGCATTACCGGCATGGTTGAAGCCTTCGTTACGGCCGATATGCCGGGTGAAGGCGGCAGGACCGACGATGCCCAGGGTGATGGCTGCCAGCGCCGGGGCAAAGATCGCTGCCGCCACCTGTGCCAACGATTGGGTCAACGCCACCGCATAGAAGCCAGAAATCAGCGGCAATACCAGGCAGCACAGCGTGACAACAAGGGCTGCGATAGCGACCATGCCGCGCTTGCTGCGCGTACGGTCGATCAGCGCGCCCATCGGTGTTTGCGCCAGCAACCCGGCCAGGCCCGCCAAGGTCATGACGAAGCCGACGGTGGCCTCGTTCCAGCCTTCGCCGGGACCACGCACTGCAATCAGGTAAATGGCCAGATACGGTCCCAGGCCATCGCGCACATCGGCCAGGGTAAAGTTGAGCGCATCGAGGCCGCGCCGGGTACGCGGTGAAGGCTCACCGCGCCTGGCTGCGATAGAAGAAGGAGTGGCTGACATGGAAGGCTTCCAGACAATGGAGTGGTAACTCCCCCTGCCCGGCCGCGCCAGCAAAGGTTACGAAATATGACCAAGGCCAATCGGCGCAGTGCCGGTGTCGGCGCAAAGAAATATTGCGTTCGTTACTGGCCGCTCAATACATCCACTTCTGCACGATCTCATCGCCCAGATGCTCGCGCAGCAGGTCTTCATTGTCCTCTTCACCATGGGCTTCGAGCAGGCACTTGAACATGAGCACATCGAGGTACTGACCCACGTCGGTGAAGATTTGCGTAAGCATCGGCGAGTCGTCGTGATCGAAGTACCAGACCTCGCCGGCTTCGCGGTGAAAACACCACAGGTTGCCGTTGCCCAGATAGTCGCCGAAGGCAATCAATGCATCGACCAGCGCCCACTGCTGATCGGCGTCAGCGGCATCTTGCAGAATGTCGGTAATGCCGGGATAGGCATCACGCAACGGCTCGATGTTGGCGTATTTGGCGGGCGTCACGCTGCACAGCGTTTCAGCCAGGTTCAGCGTGCCTATGTGCTGGTGATAACGACGCAGCAATGGGGGCAGCGAGCACCCCAGACGCTGTTCGAGTACATCCAGCGCCTGAATACTGACCGGGCTGAGGGGGTCGGGATTTTCCCATTGCGCAAGATGCGCCTGGGCGCAGGCACGCCACCAGTCCAGGCGTGTGCTGTCATCGGCAAATTGTGGCCATGCCAGGGGCGGGATTTCGCTGGCAGGCTCCGGTGTGTCGTTGGTTGTATTCATTCAAGCCCCATCAATTCAAGACGCTATCCATTCAAGACGTTATCGCCGCCAGGTCATCGTCGAGAACACGCCGTCGCGATACACCCAGGCATGCAGCAGTGCCGCCGACAAGTGCGCCAGCACCGTGGCAAACAGGGTCCAGGCCAGCAGGCCGTGGGCATCGCGCAGCCAGGCATAGGCCTGTGGGCTGGCCGGCACGATGGCGGGCAGGTTCCAGCCGCTGAACACCGTGACCGGATAGCCACCGGCCGACAGCAGCGCCCAGCCCAGTACCGGCAACGTCAGCATCAGGGCATAGAGCATAACGTGCGAGGCCTTGGCCAGGAACGCCTGCCAGCCCGGCACGCTGGCCGGCAACGGTGGGGTCTTGTGGGTCAGGCGATTGATCAGGCGCACCAGCGCCAGCACCAGGATCGCCAGGCCCAGCGGCCGGTGCAGGTCGATCAGGAAAATCCGGTGGTGCACCGAACTGACCATGCCCACGCCGATAAACAGCATGGCCAGAATCATGAATGCCATCAGCCAGTGCAGCACGCGCGCCAGGGTATTGAAGTGGCGTGGCGATTGATCGTTGGACGGCTTCATGGCGCGCTCCTTTGTTCGGCTGGATTGCCAACCGCATCCGTGGCTTTGCCGTAACCGATTTCCCGTTCGCGTGCATTGAACGAGCGCGAATAGGCCGCCGAACGGGCAACAAGGATCGGGTCGTTGGACAGGTCGACGCCGACCGGCACGATGGTCGGGTCGAAATTGATGTCACGGCAGGCGCCGGTGGCCTGATCGGCAACCTGGGTGACTTCCAGCGTCCCGGCCACCACTTGCTGGCGGTCGGCGGGCCATGGCTGCGACGGGTCATCGACCGGGTCACCGGGCTGCGCCACTTGCATGACAAAGTCCCAGTAAAGCGGCTTGTCGGCCAGCTTGTTCTTCAGGTCCTGAAACAGAAAATCCTGGCCGGCCTGTGCGCTGCGCTCGACAAAGGCGTCGTGTGCACGCATGTGCCAGCGCACCGGCACGCGCTTGCCATGCGCCGAAGTCAGGATAAAGGCGTTGATGCCATGGAAATCCACCCCGGAATAACTGCCGGGCGCCGGTGCTGCCTTGGCGCGGTCGAGAAATTTCTGCGCCTCGGGGTACTGCTGCAGAAATTGCGCAACCTGTTCAGGGACCGGCTTGCCGGTGGCAGGATCAGGGGTCATGGCTTTTTGCAGGGCCAGAAAACCTTCGGCGTCATGGGTGGCGAAGTACGGCTGGTTGTTCATCGCCATGCGCCATTGCTGGTTATCGTCGGTGGTCATCAACAGCGCCATGCTGATGGTTTTGGTCGAGTCATCGCCGGCAAACGGGCTGCCGGCGCCTACCGAGAAGCGCCCCACGATCGGTGTTTGCGGCTGCGAGAAAGCCCGCGCCTTCGACAGCGCGCGGCCTTCGTCGGTCGGGCGAAAGGTCGCCGCAAAGCACAGGCCCTTGCCATGCGCCCGGCGAAAGCCCGGCGGAAAGGTCGGCGAGGCATTGACGAACGCCTTGGCGGTGACCCGTTGACCGACCCAGCCAGCGCTCCAGGCAAAGGCCAGCGCCAGGGAGCCGGCAATGACGCCGATGACCGCTAACGGCCACCACCTGCGATTATTGGCGTACTGTGTTTTCGACATGAGATGAACAATTCCGAATGATGGTTGCCGCACACCGAGTACGGCATCAGTTTGAGATCACAGCCTGATAACGCTAGTTCAATACACCAGCACGACTGAACCTTGACTGATCAGCGTACTGATTCAGCAAACAGACGGAGTTTTTTGGAAACTTGAGCGCTCAAGCGACTCAAACAGACATTAGGGCAGCTACAAGCTTGAAGCTCCAAGCTCGAAAAAATACCGATGCAATGCCCAACCACCCGCAGAGGCAATTAGCAATGAAAGTACTGATGGTTCTGACCTCCCACGATCAACTCGGTGACACCGGCAAGAAAACCGGCTTCTGGCTCGAAGAGTTCGCGGCGCCCTACTACGTGTTCAAGGATGCCGGTGCGCAGGTGGTGCTGGCTTCACCGGCCGGCGGTCAGCCGCCGCTTGACCCGAAAAGCGATGAACCTGATGCGCAGACCGAAGCGACGCATCGCTTCAAGGCTGACGGCGCCGCCCAGGACGCGCTGGCCAGCACGGTGAAACTCGACACGGTCAAGGTCGAGGACTTCGACACTGTGTTTTATCCCGGTGGCCACGGCCCGCTGTGGGATCTGGCCGAGTCGCCAACCTCTATCAACCTGATCGAAAGTTTTCTGCGCACCGGCAAACCGATTGGCTTTGTCTGCCATGCGCCTGGCGTGCTGCGTCATGTCAAAACCTTCGATGGCGCGCTGTTGATCGAGGGCCGTCGGGTGACAGGCTTTACCAACAGCGAAGAAGAGGCCGTCGGCCTGACCGATGTGGTGCCGTTTCTGATCGAGGATGAATTCAAGAAAGCCGGTGCGCTGTATGAGAAAGGCCCGGATTGGGGCGTTTTCGTGGTCGAGGATGATCGACTGGTGACAGGCCAGAACCCGGCAAGCTCCGAGGCGGTGGCCGAGAAGCTGATCGAACTGGTCAAGGAATATCGCTAAAGGTTGTTTGCCAATCGCGTGTTGGAACACCGTCGTCGTAGGAGTGGCTTTAGCCGCGAAGGGCAGCACCACGCAAATCAGCGGTGCCTGTTTCCCGGCTAAAGCGGTTCGCCGCCCGGCCGGTCCTACGGTTCGCCACCCGGTCGGGCCGAGGCTTAAAACGCCGTCACCACCGTCACTCCCGCCGTTTCAAAGCGGTCCATATTCACCAGCGCATCGATGGACTGTTCCAGGCTGATGGTTTTGCCCACCAGTTTTTCCGGCGCCAGCTTGCCCGAGGAGATCATCTCGATCATCGCGCCGTAGCGGTGCGCCTGCATGCCGTGGCTGCCGACGATCTCCAGCTCATGGCCGATGACTTTGCTCATTGGAATGGCTGGTGTGCTGTGGTCGGCGAGCATCAAGCCCACCTGCACGTGCCGGCCACGCCGGCGCAGGTTGCTGATCGAGTTGAAGCAGGTGGTCGGGTGCCCCAGCGCGTCGAGTGACACGTGCGCGCCGCCTCGGGTAATTTCCTGCACGGCCTCGACCACGCTGGCGACCTGGCTGGCATTGATGGTTGCCACCGCGCCCAGCGAGCGCGCCAGTGCCAGCTTGTCTTCGGCAATGTCGATGGCGATGACATTGGCGCCGACCGCTTGCGCGATCATCACCGCCGACAGACCCACACCGCCGCAACCGTGCACCGCCACCCATTGCCCGGCGCTGACCCGGCCCTGGTCCACCACCGCGCGGAACGAGGTGACAAAGCGGCAGCCCAGGCTGGCGGCGGTGGCGTAATCCATGTTCTCCGGCAGCGCCACCAGGTTCAGGTCCGCCTGATGAATGCCGACATATTGCGCAAACGAGCCCCAGTGGGTAAAACCCGGCTGAAATTGCGTGTGGCAGACCTGCTGATTGCCGCTGTTGCATTCCGGGCACGCGCCGCAGCCGCCCACGAACGGCACGGTAATGCGGTCGCCGACCTTCCACTTTCTGACGTCCGAGCCCGTGGCGACCACCACGCCGGCCAGTTCATGGCCGGGCACATGCGGCAACTGGATGTCCGGGTCGTGACCTTTCCAGCCGTGCCAGTCGCTGCGGCACACGCCGGTACCCAATACCTGAACGACCACGCCGTGACGCTCGGGCGTGGGGTCATCCACGGTCAAAAGCCTGGGCGGCTGGGAAAAGGCTTCGTAGACAACAGCTTTCATGGGATCACCTCGGTCTGAAAATGCGCTGACAACTCCCTGAAAATTATGAATGAGCGCTCTGAAATTACTTTGCAGATTGCAATTGACGCTTCCTGAACAATGAAATTAGGCTTCATTAAACCTTAAAAGACCGAAGGATTCTTTCATGACACCCGTTCTGGATAAGCTGGATGTTGCACTTGCAGAGCGCCTTCAGCGTGACGGCCGATTGTCGAATGTGAAGCTCGCCGAGCAACTGTCGCTCAGCGAAGCGTCCTGCTGGCGCCGGCAAAAGCGCCTGGAAGAAAGCGGCATCATCGAGGGTTATCAAGCGGTGCTGAATCGCAAGCAACTGGGGCTGGGGGTCATGGCCTTTGTGCAGATCTCCTGCCATGAGCACAGCGAAGAAGCGACGGCGCTTTTCGAACGGATCATCGAGTCGGCCCCGCAAGTGCTCAGTTGCCACAACACCACAGGCGAAGCGGATTATCTGCTGCAAGTGGTGGCCAAGGATCTGGACGGCTACAGCCGCTTTGTCGAGAAAGTGCTGCGCAAACTGCCGGGTGTTTCCAGCATTCGCTCCAACCTTTCGTTGCGCGAGCTGAAAACAACCAACAGATTGCCAGTGAGCGAATTGCTGAGTATCTGACCCAGGCTCAGCCGCGCTGTCCCACCTTCACCCACGCCATCAGCAAGGCTGAAGACAGCACGCCAACGGTCATGAAGATATAGGCCGCGCCCGGATTGCCGGTCAGGCCGATCAGGTGGCCAACGATCCACGAACCGACAAAGGCGCCCAGAGCGCCACAGGCGTTGATCAGCCCGATTGCGCCGCCGAATACATTGGCCGGCAGAATCTCCGGGATCAGCGCAAAGAACGGCCCATAGGGTGCATACAGCGCAGCGCCCGCCACGGTCAGCAAGGCAAACGACAGCCAGAAATGGCTCGACCCCAGCAGGTACGAGCAGAAGAACGCCAGCGCGCCCAGCGCCAGCAGCGGCCAGACAAAGTGTTTACGCTGCTGGGTTTTGTCTGATGCCCACGACACCAGCAGCATGGTTGCCACTGCCGCGACGTAAGGCACTGCGCTCAACCAACCCACCGTGACGATGTCGGCGGCTGCGGCCTGCTTGATGATGGTCGGCAGCCACATAATGAAGCCGTACACGCCGATGCTCCACAGCGCATGCACGCCGCACAGCTGGATCACCACCGGGCTGGTAAAGGCCTGACGGTAGTTACGCACCGCCTTGATGCCCTTCTGCTCTTCGGCCAGTACAGTGGCCAGGCGGCTTTTCTCGGCATCGGTCAGCCAGGTCACCTGCTCGGGTTTGTCGCGTGCCAGGCGCCACCAGACAAAGGCCCACAACACCGCTGGCGCGCCTTCGATGATGAACATTTCACGCCAGCCCCAGGCCTGGATCAGATAGCCCGAGAGCACCGACATCCACAGCACCGTGACCGGATTGCCCAACACCAGAAAGGTGTTGGCGCGCGAGCGCTCTTTGCGGGTGAACCAGTTGCTGATGAAGATCAGCATCGCCGGCATCACCGCCGCCTCGACAATGCCCAGCGACACCCGGATGAACATCAGCATCGGGATATTGGTCACCATGCCGGTGGCCATGGCGCACAGGCCCCAGAGAATCAGGCTCCAGAACACCAGTTTGCGCACGCTGTATTTCTGCGCGTAAATCGCCCCCGGTACCTGAAAGAAAAAGTAGCCGAGAAAAAACAGCGCGCCGATCAGCGACGAGGTGCTCTTGGTGATGCCCAGGTCCTGCTCGATGCCGGCGGCGCTGGCGAAGCCATAGTTGGCGCGGTCCAGATACGCCAGGCTGTAGGTGATGAAAATCAGCGGAATCAGGTACAGCCAGCGCTTGGTCGCAAAACCTTTGGTCAAGGTGGTTGCCGCGCTGTTGTGCTCAGTAAGCGTCGTCATGGATTAACCCTGTTGTTGTTGTTTTCAGGACTGGAAAAACCGTTCACACCACGCAGGTCATGCCGCCGTCGACGAACAGCGTCTGGCCGTTGATGAAGTCGGAAGCCGGGCTGGCCAGAAACACCGCCGCGCCACACAGCTCATCGACCCGCCCCCAACGCCCGGCCGGCGTGCGCTTGCACAGCCATTCGGAGAACGCCTGATCGTCGACCAGCGCCTGGTTCATTTCGGTGGCGAAGTAACCTGGCGCCAGGCCGTTGGCCTGGATGCCGTGACGCGCCCATTCGGCGCACATGCCTTTCGTGAGCATTTTCACCGCGCCCTTGGAGGCGGCATATGGCGCAATGGACGGCCGCGCCAGCTCGCTCTGCACCGAACAGATATTGATGATCTTGCCGCGCCCGCGCGTGATCATGTGCCGGGCCACGGCTTGGGAGACGTGGAATACGCCGTCCAGATTGACCTTCATGATGTCGTGCCAGTCGCTGGCAGCAAACTCCTCCAGCGGCGCACGGCGCTGAATACCGGCGTTGTTGATCAGTATGTCGATGGCGCCGATACGCGCTTCGAAGGCATCGATCGCCTCGAATAACTGTGCACGGTCGGTGACGTCGAAAACGGCGATCTCAGTGTTGATGCCCTCCTCGCGCAGTTGCTCGGCCACCTGCTGCGCCGTCTCTGCATTGCGATGATTGATCACCACGGTGGCACCGGCGGCGCCCAGCCCGCGCGCCAGCTCCAGGCCAATGCCGCGACAGGAACCGGTGATCAAGGCGTTACGCCCATGCAATTGAAAACTCTCGACAGTGAATGCCATGCTGTTGTTCTCCACGCCATTGAAGTGGCAATGCCTTTGCCGTCACTTCACCCCAGCGCGAGAATCACGTCCAATCGTCATTGCTGATCTGGTGATCAAAATCCATGATCAGTGTTTTTCAGTCCTTCACTGCCGAGCCTCCGAATGGAAATCAAACACCTGCGCGCGTTCGTCATCCTTGCTCAAGAGCTGCATTTTGGCCGTGCCGCGCAACGCCTGGCGATTGTGCAGCCGGCGTTGAGCATGCAGATCAAGCTGCTGGAAGAGGAGTTGGGCGTGCGTTTGTTCGAGCGCAACCGGCATTCCGTGGCCTTGACCGCCGTGGGTGCGCTGTTTTTGCCTGAAGCCCAGGCAACCTTGCATCAAGCCGCGCATGCCGCCGATGTGGCCAGGGCCGGCGGGCGTGGTGAAATTGGCCGTGTGCGCCTGGGGTTTGTGTCCTCGGTGCTGGCAGAACTGCTGCCAACGCTGATCCGCACCCTGCACGAGCGCTTTCCACGTATCGAACTGGAACTCAAGGACATGCCCGGCCCGGATCAGGCGGCGGCATTAAAACAAGGTCAGCTGGATTTTGGTCTGATGCGCTTGCCGGTCAGCTACCCCGGTATTCAGACGCTGGCGATGCTGCAGGAAAGCGTGGTGATTGCCATGCCGCACGATCATCCGCTGGCGGCGCGCAACGCTTTGCAGCCCGTAGACCTGGCGCAATGGCCATTGCTGGTGCTCGCGCGGCGTTATGCGCCGGGGTTTCATGATGAGTTGATGCAGGCGCTGAAAAACCACGACACGCCGCTGACCATCGCCTCCGAGCTTGGCGAGTTCACCACCATGCTGGCGCTGGTATCTGCTGGCCTGGGCATTGGCCTGCTACCCGCCAACGCCGCACGAGCATTGCCGGGTAATGTGGTGGCCAGGCCCTTGCTGCTCGGTGATTACCGGGCAACGACGGGGCTGGCCTGGGTTGAGTTGAACAGCGCGGTGAAAACCACGGTGTTCAATTTATTGAATGAACAGCGGCTGGATTCGAGGCAGTCCTAAGTCCCCAACTCAATCCGGTAATACGCCTGTGCGGTGCGCCAGAAAAAAGCGTCGCGCTGCTCAGGTGTATCCCCGGCCAGAAAATCCGCCATATGCCGCACCAGCTCGCCATAACCAATGCGCAACCCGGCCACCGGAAAATTGCTGGCAAACATGCAGCGATCATGACCGAACATTTCCAGCGTTTCGCGCACGATGCTGCGGTTTTCATCGACTCGCCATCCTGGTTCCGGCAACCCGAACTCCGAGACCTTGACCGCCACCCGAGGCAAGCGCGCCAGCGCCTGCATGCCGCGCCGCCAGCCGGCCAGCCCTTCGGGGCTACGGTCCCAAGGCAGCCCCGTGTGGTTGAGAATCACCGGCAAGTCGGGAAAATGCTCCAGCAACTGCGCCGCCTCTTCGAGGTGCCACCAGGGTACGCGCAAGTCCCACGACAAACCGTGTTCTTGCAGCAGTCGCAAGCCAGCGTGCCAGGCAGGGTCCTGCAAACTGCCCGGCGCGCCATGAACCGAGTCCCGCTGCCCTGCCCCTTTGGCTGTCACCGGTTTGCAGCGGATACCGCGCAGCAGCGGCGATTGCCCATGCGCCTCAAGCATCGCCTGCGCCGTGGCGGTATTGGTCAGCGGTGCCCAGGCGACCAGCACCGTGGGCAACTGCGAGTATGCATTCAACTCGGTCAGCCACTCGGTCTCCGCCACCGGGTTGACACGCGAATGCTCGGCCTCGCAATGCACCGAGGCCAGCAGGCGAAAATCACGGGCATCGCGTTGCAGGTCTTCGGGCAGGTAATCGCGACGCAACGCCCGGTAGTCGCCCAGAAAGAAGCCGGGTTCGCCCTCCCCCTGTAGCCAGGGATAGTCCAGCCGGGACAAGTCCCAGAGGTGGTGATGGGCATCGATCAGGGCGAGTTGGCTCATACCACGATCACCTGCGACACATCGGGCTCCAGCAGGGTGTTGAAGTAGCGGGTCACTTCGCGGGTGTGCAGGTCAAGCATGCCGACCCGCTGGTCCTTCAGGGTGACGAAGGCCAGGTCTTTGGTGGGGTGAAAACTCATCGCAATGGCGGTGCTGGCCAGATCGATACGCGCCAGCTCATTGAGCGCGGTGTCGAATACCGACAGCGAGGTTTCGCCGTAGTTGGTGACATAAAGCAGGTTTTGCCGATCACGATAGATGCGCGTCGGGTCGATGCCGGTTTTGCCACGGGCAACGATCTCCAGGCTGTCGGTGTCCACCGCCACGATCGAGTTGTCGCTGCGGGTGGCAACATACAGCACTTTTTCGTCGGCACTGAAGCAGTTGCCTTCCGGGCGGCTGCCCGGCTGCAGAGGCTTGGGCGCCTGCGTCGGGTCCTGCGGTTTCAGGCGGGTGACGGTGTTGCTGAGCAGGTTAAGGGCAAAGGCCGTCTCGCCGTCGCGTGTCAGGGCGACCAGATGGCTTTTGTAGCCGCCCGACGGAATGGCCCGGTCCGGCACATCGCGTTCTTGCGGTGCATCGAAAATCAACAGGGTCGAGTCGCCTTCGCTGAGCACGTAAAGACGCCCTTTGTCGTCCATCGCCAGGCCGTGCGGGCGCCGATATGGCCAGATGTCCAGGGTGCGCACGTGCTTGCGGGTCTGCAGGTCGATGACAAAAATCGAGGTGCCGCCCTCGCCTTTATGGCTGGAGGTTTCGATACCGTAATGGCCGACATAGGCGAAGCGGTTCTGCGCGTCGACGACAAATTCATGGGGAAAATCCGGCAGGCGGATGTGCTCAAGGGCATCGCCGCTTTCGACATCATAGAAACTGAAGGTGTGGGCACATTTTTCGACCAGCAGCAGTATTTCGCGACTCATGATTGGATACTCCGGAGTTGTTATTGGAATTAACGTTCGCAACGAGCAGGTAAAAACAGGGCCAGCAACGCGGCCAGCGCCAGCGACATAGCCAGGGCGTAAATGCCCGCGCCCTGGTCGTAATGGGTGATCAGTACGCCGACGATGTACGGGCCACAGAACCCGCCCAGATTGCCCAGTGCGTTGATCAACCCGCGCGCACCGCCCGCCGCTTCTGCGCTGAACAGCTTGGGCGGAATGGTCCAGAACACGCCCGCCGCCGATTGCAGAAAGAAGCCACAACCGACCAGCGCACTGTAGGCCAGCCAGATGTTGTCGCGCAGCACCACCGACATGAACAGGCACGCCGCGAACCCGGCCAGCGGAATACAGACGAAAATGCGCCGTTTGCCGGTGCGGTCAGACAGGTTGGAAAACAGGAACATGCCCGCCAGTGCGCCGAGGAACGGCAGGATCGACAGCATGCCGACCATGCCCATGCCGCTGTGGGTCAGGTTCTTGATGATGGTCGGCAGCCACAGGGTGAAACCGTAAATACCGAACTGATAGAAGAAGTTGACCGCAATCAAGTGCCACAGCGTGCTGTCGGGCAAGATCTGCCGAAGCGACTGGTTGCCCTTGCCTTCCTTGTGCAGCCCTTCCTGTTCGGCGCGCAGGGTATTGACCAGGTAATCGCGCTCTTCATCGCTGATCCATTTGGCCTCCTGCGGGCGGTCGCTGATGGTGAAACACCACAGCACCATGACCAGCGCCGACAACACCCCGGCGACGATGAACAGCATGCGCCAGTCATAGACCGCAATGATCCAGCCGGCCAGCGGCGCACTGACAATCCCGGCCAGTGGCACGAACATGATCACGATGGCATTGGCCCGACCGCGTTCGTGGTCCGGGAACCAGTTGGCAATCATGGTCAGCACCACGGGCAACATACCGCCCTCGGCCACCCCGAGGGCAAACCTCAGAATCAGCAGTTCATATTCGTTGCGCACAAACCCCGTGAGCACCGACAGCACGGCCCAAGCCAGCAACGACCAACCGATAAAGGTTTTGCCGCTGCCGTGCACGGCCAGTTTGCCGCCCGGCACCTGCAAGAACAGGTAACCGATAAAGAAGATACCGCCGGCAAACCCCACCATGCTGGCCGGCACGCCCAGATCGCTGGCCATGCCGCCCGGCATGGCGAAGGCGATACTGATGCGGTCCATGTAAGACATGATGCAGGTGATCAGAATCGGTGGAATCACTCGCAGCCAACGCTGGCTGGCGACCCGTGTCGCGGAGGATGCAGCGGCGCCTGAGGCCGCTTCAATAGTGCCCGTCATACTGGAGTCCCTTTTATTGTTGTTAGTGGCAAGCGGGGTAAACGTGATCGTTTAAAACTGGCCATCCACCAGGCGCCGGATCCCTAGCGGGTTGGCGTCCTTGAGCGCCTCGGGCAGCAAGGCATCGGGGTAATTCTGGAAGCACACCGGTCGCAGGAAACGATCGATGGCCAGCGAACCCACCGAGGTGCCGCGTGAGTCGGAGGTCGCAGGATACGGCCCGCCATGCACCATCGCATCGCAGACTTCGACGCCGGTCGGGTAGCCATTGAGCAGGATGCGCCCGACCTTTTCCTGCAACGCTTCCAGCAGCCAGGCATGGCTGGCCAGTTCCTGTTGCTCGCCAATCACCGTGGCGGTGAGCTGGCCGCCCAGACCATCGAGTGCCTGACACAGCATCGCCTGATCGTCGAGTTCGACCACCACCGTGGCCGGGCCGAAGACCTCCTCCTGCAAGACCTCGTCGCCCTCCAGCAACAGCCGCGCCTGGGCCTGGAACAATTGCGCGCGGGCCTGATTGCCCTGTTGTGCCTGCCCGGCCAGATGGGTGATGCCCGGATGTTCGTGCAGGCGTTGCAGGCCGTGCTCATAGCTGGCCAGCGTGCCGGCGTTGAGCATGCTTTGCGGTGCCTGGTCGGCCAGTTTGGCGCCCAATTGCTCAATGAAGGCGCTGAACGCCTCGCTGCGCACGCCGATCACCAGACCGGGGCTGGTGCAGAACTGGCCACAGCCGAGCGCCACGGAACCGGCCAGTTCGCCGGCAATCCGCTCGCCATGCAGGTTCAGCGCCTCGGGCAACAGGAACACCGGGTTGATGCTCGACATCTCGGCGAACACCGGAATCGGCCGTGGTCGCTGCGCCGCCAGTTGGCTCAAGGCATTGCCGCCCTTGAGCGAGCCGGTAAAACCGACCGCCTGAATTGCCGGATGGCTGACCAGCCATTGGCCGACGCCGCCGCCATAAATCATGTTGAACACGCCTGCCGGCATGCCGGTGCGTTCAGCGGCGCGGATGATGGCTTCGGCCACCCGCTCGGCGGTTGCCATGTGCCCGCTGTGTGCCTTGAACACCACCGGGCAGCCGGCCGCCAGCGCCGAGGCGGTGTCGCCGCCCGCGGTGGAAAAGGCCAGCGGAAAATTGCTCGCACCGAACACGGCGACCGGACCGACGCCGATGCGGTACTGACGCAGGTCTGGCCGGGGCAGCGGCTGGCGGTCGGGCAAAGCGTGGTCGATCCGTGCGCCATAAAAATCGCCACGCCGCAGCACCTTGGCAAACAGGCGCATCTGGCCGCTGGTGCGCGCCCGCTCGCCTTGAATACGGGCATTCGGCAAGGCAGTTTCGGCACACACCAGGTCGATGAACGCGCTGTCGAGTGCGTCCAGCTCATCGGCGATGCTGTCGAGAAACCGCGCCCGTTGCTCGGCCGGCAGGTTACGGAAAATCGGGTAGGCCGTTTGCGCCGCACGTGCGGCGGCGTCGACCTCGGCTTCGGTGGCTTGCACAAAGGGGTGCGCCAGCGGCTCGCCGCTGCTGGCTACCACGCTGTGCTGCAAGACCGTGCCTTGCGCGCTGCGTTGGCCGCCGATGAAGTTGTGTCCATTATTCGATGACATGAAAACCTCGTTAGCCATGACGCCGCCGACTGTGGGCGACGTCGACAGGCGCTGATCACTCGATGATGTTGAATTCGCTCAGGTACTCATCGGAGATTTCCAGGCCCAGGCCGGGCTTGTTGTCGTCGAGCTGGATAAAGCCGTTGACCGGCTGGGGCTCGCCCTTGAACACGTAATAGAACAACTCGTTACCGACCTCGACGTCGAACACCGGGAAGAACTCGGCCATTGGCGAAGCGGTGGTCGACATGGTCAGGTGATAGTTGTGCATCTGCCCGGCATGCGGAATGACCGGCACCGACCAGGCCTCGGCCAGGGCGTTGATCTTGCGCGCGGCGGTAATGCCGCCGACGCGGTTGGTGTCGTACTGGATCACGTCGACGGCGCGGCGCTCCAGCAGGTCCTTGAAGCCATACGAGGTGAACTCGTGCTCGCCGCCGGAGATCGGCATGATGCCCATCTTTTTAAGCTCGATATAACCTTCGATGTCGTCGGCAATCACTGGCTCTTCCAACCAGCGCGGCTCGAACTCGGCCAGTTTCGGCAACATGCGCCGGGCGTATTCCAGGGTCCAGCCCATGTAGCATTCGAGCATGATGTCGACGTCGGGACCGGCCAGTTCACGCAGCGCACGGACCTGCTCGATGTTGCGGCGCATGCCGGCCGGGCCATCCTTGGGACCGTAGCCGAAGCGCATTTTCAGCGCGTTGAAACCCTGGCTCAGATAGCCCTGAGCTTCTTCGAGGAACAGGTCGAGGTTGTCGTTGGCGTACAGCTTGGAGGCGTAGGTCCAGATCTTTTCCTTGGTGCGCCCGCCCAGCAGCTTGAACACCGGCTTGTTGACCGCCTTGCCCATGATGTCCCAGACCGCGATGTCGATGGCCGAGATGGCCGCCATGCCGATGCCTTTGCGGCCCCAGGCGTGACTCTGGCGGTACATTTTCTGCCAGATGTATTCGTTGTCGAACGGGTCTTCACCAATGGCGATCGGCGCCAGGTAGGTGTCGATGATTTCTTTGGCGACCCGTGGTGCCAGGGCGCAGTTACCGATGCCGACGATGCCGGTGTCGGTTTCGACTTCCACCACCAGCCAGCCGTGGAAACGGAACGAGCCCATGGCGTCGCCACGCTCGAACAGAATGTCGCTGGCATTGGTGCAGAAGTGCGCCTGCGGAGGAACGACCTTGCCTTTCCACTCGAATACACGGGTACGAATCGCTTTGATTTTCATGCGTCAGGTTTCCTTTTCCAGTGCTTGTTTTAAGTCAGCCGACCTGAACCGGTTCGTGCTGTGAGGAGGGTTTCTGGGTGTCCTGGCGATTGAGCCGCGCCAGCAAAATCGCGCCGACGATGCCGACCGCCGCCAGGGCGAACATGCCGGCCCGTGGGTCGGCGAACTGGGTTTCCATGACCGTCTTGAGGTTCGGCGCCACAAAGCCGCCCAGGTTGCCGATGGAGTTGATCAGGGCAATGCCACCGGCCGCCGCTGCGCCACTCAGGTAGCTGGTGGGAATGGTCCAGAACAGTGGCTGCACCGCGACAAATCCGGCGGCGGCAAAGCAGAACGCCAACACCACCGGCACCATGCTCGACCCCAATGCCGAGGCGGCAATGCCCAGCGCCGCCATGCCCAGCATGCACACCGCCAGGCGCTGATGCTGGCCGGTGCGGTCGGCGTAACGGGTGATCAGGCGAGTGACGATGAGCGCACAGATCCATGGAATCGCGGTGATCAGGCCAACGCTCAGGCCGATGTGCCCGTCGAGCAGCCCGGCGATGCGGGTCGGCAGGTAAAACACCACGCCATACACGCTCATTTGCACGGTGAAATACGCCAGGCAGAATTGCAGCACTCGACGGTTACGCAACGCACTGAGAAAAGAATGCGGGCTGCTCTGCTGCTTGCGCGCATCTTCTTGCGCCAGCGCGGCTTGCAGTGCCTGTTTTTCCTCGCTGCTCAACCAGCGTGCTTCGGATGGGCGATTGACCAGATAGAAGTAAGCGACAACCCCGACCACCGAGGCCATCAGGCCCTCGACCACAAACAGCCACTGCCAGTTTTTCAGGCCGAACACACCGTGAAATTCCAGCAACCAGCCCGACAGCGGGCTGCCGAGAACCAGCGCCAACGGCAGGCCGAAATAGAACAGGCCCAGCGCCTGACCACGGCTTTGTGCCGGGAACCAGTAGGTGAGGTACAGAATGATGCCGGGGAAGAAACCTGCTTCGGCGACACCGAGCAAAAAGCGCAGCGCGTAGAAGGTGTAGGCGTCGTGGGCGAACATCATCGCCGCCGACACCAGCCCCCAGGTGACCATGATCCGGCACAGCCAGACCTTGGCGCCGAGCTTGTGCAGCATGTAGTTGCTGGGCACCTCGAAGAAGGCATAACCGATAAAGAAGATGCTCGCGCCAAACGCAAACGCCGCATCGCCCAGCCCGGTATCGGCCAACAGCGCAGCCTTGGCAAAACCCACGTTGGAACGATCGATGAAGGCCAGGATGTACATGAGGATCAGGAAAGGCATCAGCCGCAGGCGGCTCTTGCCGATGGCGCGTTCGAGCGCCGGCGCAGTAGCGGAATGTTCCATCAGAAGTGTTCCTTGTGCCGATGTGTCCCTGCTGTGGCGGGACGGGCTTTTTGTAGTTGTTGTCGACGAATCGATGGGTTGATTTAGCCAGTTGCGGGGATGAGCGGCTAATCACTTATCCATATCCAGTGATAGCTACAGGTAATGGCTGGGCGGGGATGTCGGGGGATGGGGTTATAGGAGGACGAGAAAAGCGCAAGTCGCCGGCTCAATGGCCGGCGACTGCGGACAGGATCAGGCAATACTTGCCCCAAGGGCCGGGAACACGTCGCTGAACAGCAGGCCGATCAGTTGCTGACCGTCCGGTGTGGACCAGTCCTGAGCGATCTCGGCGATCAGGGTGTTGGTGGCCGTGAGTACCACACCGGCATCGTGCATGCGCTGGCGGGAGAACGCCTCGGACAGATCGCTCGGAGAACCGGAAGCGTCCATCACAGCCTGCACATTGAACCCTTCAAGCGCCGCGTCGATGGCCGGGAATATCAGGCAAACGTCAGTGGTCACGCCGGCCATGATCAGGTGTTTGCGCCCGGTCGCCAGCACTGCATCGCGAAACGCAGCGTAGGCCCAGGCATTTACCACGCCAGGGCGCTTGATCCGGGCAGCATGGGCTTCAGGCAGGATCTGCGCAATTTCCGGCAGGATCGGACCTTGGGCGTTGTCCTCCTGGCTGGAGGTGATCACGGTGGGCAGATTGAGGATCTTTGCCAGTTTGGCCAGCGCAATCGACTGTTTGGCAGCCAGTTCGGTGTCAATGTTCTTGATCAGTTGCATGGTTCCGACCTGATGGTCGATCAGCAACAGTGCAGCGTTTTCAGCCGTGAAGCGTTGTTGGGCCATGGTAGAGCTCCTTTGGTAGGGGAATCAGGCAAGAGGTAGTGGCGGGCCGCTGAACAACGCGACCTTGATGTTGCCCAGGGGCGCGGTGAGCAACAGCTCGCGCGCGGCGTCCCGGGTGTGAAACAGCGCAGCCTTGAGGTCTTCGCTGTCAAAACGAGTACCGCCCACCTCCAGCGTGCCGAAGATCGGCAAGGCAAACAGGATGTGGCCGGCAGGGATAGGCACGCTCAGCTCAAAGCCCTGCTCCAGAGAGATGTCCAGCAGCGTGACCTCGGTCGGCGGCAGCAGTGGCGAGCACGTATCGCCATAGCGGCCTAGCGGAATGCGGATTCGCCCCCCCGGCAACTGAACCACCGGCACGTCCTGAGGCTCGATGCTCAACGCAAACGGCGCAATATTTTTCCGGGCAGGTGCGAGCTCGACAAAAATTTGCAGACCATGCACCGTTTTGCCCGACTCGGCCGGCACCTCTTCATGCACTACGCCCTGGCCGGCGGTGGTCCAGTGCAGCCCGCCAGGCTGAATCAGGTTGTCAGTGCCAATGGAGTCGCGGTTGGCCATGCCGGTTTCGGAGTCGGGCAGCAGGTACGACACAGCTGAAATACCGGCATGCGGGTGTGCCGCAAAGGTCGGCGCATTCATCCAGTAATGGTCGACGCCAAGAAACGGCGAGAGCAGCTCTGGTTCGCCCCGCAGGCTCAACCCGCGAAAACGCCCTGCACGGTTGGCACGCTTGAGAGCCACAACGGCATCCGGTGCCTCGACCTGATAAGGGGGAAGAAAAAGCGAGTTCATGACGATGTCCTCAGGGTTGATAGGGCCATCATCGGGCTTATTTATTTTGGGATAAACCGGACTGAACGGATAACATTGCTCCACCAATGGAGCAGTGCAATGGAACAGTTTTTGAACGACATGGCCTTGTTCGTCGAGGTCGTCAAAGCCAAGGGATTCCGTGGTGCGGCGGACGCGACCGGGGTACCCAACTCCACGCTGTCGCGGCGCATCAGCCAACTGGAAAAAGCCGTGGGCTTGCGCCTGTTGCATCGCACCACACGCAAGGTCGAACTGACTGAGGCGGGGCAGATTTACTACGAGCGCTGCAAGCGAATTGTCGACGAAGCCAGGCTGGCCCATGAGCAACTGGGCGACATGCTTGCCCAGCCCAGCGGCGTGCTGCGCGTCTCGTTGCCGGTAGATTTTGCCGTCACCTACCTGGCGCCGCTGATTGCGGATTTCGCCCGCCACTATCCGGGCATCCGCTTCGACTTGGACCTTAATCCTCGACGCGTCGACCTGATCAGCGAGCCATTCGATGTAGCGATCCGGATCGGCGAATCGGAAAACTCGCAATTGATCGCCCGTCCACTGGCGCGATTACCCACCGGGCTTTTCGCCTCCCCGGATTACCTTGAGCGCTCAGGCGAACCCGGCGTACCCGAAGACCTGACGCAACATGAGTGCCTGGGCATGGCGAAAATCAACACCTGGACGCTGCATGACGACGAACGCTCGGCCACGATTTCGGCCGGCAGTCGTTTCGTGCTCAATAACGTGGGGATGATCCGACGCTTGGCGACACTCGGCATGGGCATCATCCTGTTGCCGGTAGAAATGGCCACCGACGATGTTGCCAGCGGGCGATTGCGCCGTGTGCTGCCGCAGTGGCAAGGCAATGCGATCCCGGTCTATGCCATCACCGAGACACGCCTGCTGCCGGCCAAGACGCAACGCTTTATCGAATTTGTGCGCGAGCGCTTGCTGAACGCCTGAGCAAGCGGCATAAAAAAACCGCATGACGTGCAGAGCACGGCATGCGGCAAACAGGATGCTTTATAGCGCGATCAGGCGTTGTTACGGCCCATCCGGCAGGCGATCTCGAAGGCCTGGCGAATCGCGCCGGGGTTGGCCTTGCCCTGCCCTGCGATATCGAACGCGGTGCCGTGCGCCGGTGTGGTGATCGGGATCGGCAGGCCGCCCTGTACGGTGACGCCGCGCGAGAAGCCCATCAGTTTGATCGCGATCTGGCCCTGGTCGTGGTACATGGTCACCACCGCGTCAAAGGCGCTGGCATCGCCCTGCACCTTGAGAAAGATGGTGTCGCCCGGATACGGTCCGTCAGCGTCGATGCCCTTGGCCTGGGCGGTGCGCACTGCGGGGGCGATGATGTCGATTTCTTCGCGGCCGAACGAGCCGTTGTCGCCGTTGTGCGGGTTGAGGCCGCACACGCCGATGCGCGGTTTGCTCAGGCCGTTGCGCTTGAGTGCGGTGTCGATCAGTTCGATGGCTTGCACCACCTTGTCATGGCTAAGCAGGCCCGGCACCGAGGCCAGCGAGACGTGCGAGGTCACGCGTGAGGTCCAGAGGTTGTCCAGCACGTTGAACTCACAGAACGGCCCATCGAAACCCAACTGCTCGGCGAACCAGTGCAGTTCGTCGCTGTGGTCCATGCCGGCCATGTGCAAGGAGGTTTTGTTCAGCGGCCCGAACAGTACCGCATCGGTGTTTTTCCCGGCGGTCAGTTTCAGGGCAATCTCGAAGGTATCGAGGCAGTAGCGGCCGCCCTTGGCGCTGGCTTCGCTGCGCACGAACTCGCCCTCGGTGTCGCCGCGATAGTTGAAGAACAACGGCGTGTCGTCGCTGAAGTCGAGGTTGTCCACCGAGCTGACGTGGCGATAGGGAAACTCGACGCCGGCGATGCGCATGCCGCGTTGCATCTCGGCCTCGTCGCCGATCAGGATGACCTGCGCCTGGCTGCGCGCCTGGGGTTCGGCCAGCAGGCGGGCGATCAGTTCGGGGCCGATGCCGGCCGGGTCTCCCAGGACCATCGCGATGCGGGGCTTGCTCATAATTGACTCCTCATGGGTTGTTCACAACGGTAGATGCGCCGTGCCGTGCTGTAGAACAGCCGCTGCTGATCCGCGTGCGGCAAATGCCGGACGATCTGTTTGAAGCCGGTGTAGATGTCGTCGAACGAGCCGCACAGGCTGTCGACCGGAAAGTTGCTGGCGAACATGGCCCGCTCGCTGCCGAACATGGCGATGATTTCGCGCACGATCCAGGCGTTGTCGTCTGCGCGCCAGGGCTTGCCGCGCTGGCCGAGGCCGGAAATTTTCACCACCACGTTGGGCTGTTCGGCCAGCCGGGCCATTGCCGCATGCCAGCCGGCCAGGCCTTGTTCGCTGCGGTCGGCCGGCAGCCCGGCATGGTTGAGAATCAGCGTGGTCTGTGGAAAATCGCGCGCCAGCCGCTCGGCTTCGGGCAGGTTCCACCACGGCGTTTGCAGGTCGAAGTTCAGGCCCAGCCCGTGCAGCGCGGCAAAGCCGTGGCGCCAGCGCTCGTCGCTCATCAGGCTGCGGTACAAACCCACCTGCCCCGGCGATTCAGGGCCGCCCGGTTTGTGCCGCACGCTGCGCACACTGGGGAACGCCGCCTGCTCGGCCAACAGGCCAAGGGCTTCGGGATGATCGAGCCAGGCCTGAGCGACGATGGCATTGGGCACGCCGTAACGGCTGCGAAGTTGCTCGACGAAACGGGTTTCGCCCAACGGGTCGCGGGGGTCCCATTCGGTTTCGACATACACCGTTTGCACCACGTCGTGGCCGGCGGCGTCGGCGAAGTATTCCGGCGGCAGGTAGCGACGCTTGATGGCCGAGTAATCGCCGTAGCGAAAGGCGATATTCGCCTCGGGCGCCAGCCAGGGATGGTAGTTGCTCTGCGGATCCCAGAAGTGGTGATGGGCATCGACGATCGGACCGCTCCAAAGCTCATTCATCAAGGGCTCAGACATCGCGCACCTCACGCTGGCCGTCCAGGCTGATGAACAAGGTGGCAAACACAAACAGCGCCGCGCAAATGGCGAAGAACGTCAGGGCCGCGCCAAAGCCGCCGAAGTATTGCAGGATCAGACCGACCAGAATCGGTACGAAGATGCCGCCGATGCTGCCCGCCAGGTTCATCACCCCACCGATCAGGCCGACCCGCGCCGGTGCTGCCAGCAATGACGGGAAGCTCCAGTACAGGCTGCCCCACATCAGGAAGAAGGCCGTCACCGCCAGCAGCGCGACCGCCGCGAACGGGTTGCTCAGGGTCGGCAGCAACAACAGTGCGCCAAGAGCGATGACGCCCGAGAAGGTCAGCAACCCCTTGACCGCCAGACCGCGGCGCACGCCTTTGCGAATCAGCCCGTCACACAGGAAACCACCGGCCAGCGAACCCAGCGCGCCGCAGATAAAGATCGCAAACGTCGCCGCGCCAATGCCCTTGATGTCAAAGCCACGCGCCTGGGCCAGATAGCTCGGGCCCCAGGTCAACAGGCCGAAATACACCATCGCCCAACTGGCGCGACCGATCAGCAAGGCGCTCAGCGAACGCGGTGCTATCCCCAAGCCCTTGACCGGCACCTGAGCGGCCTCGGCCACCGGGATCTCACGACCGGCGTTGATCTTGTCCAGTTCCTGCGCATTGACTTGCGGGTGCAGCGCCGGGTCGTCACGCAGGTAACGCCAGGCCAGCCAGGACAGGGCCAGCGTGGCGATACCGGCGATGACGAACGCCGTGCGCCAGGAATCGAACACGGCAATCAGGTAGGCAATGATCAGCCCGCCCAGGGCCACGCCCAGCGGGCTGCCGCTGTCCATCATCACCGCGCCACGGCTGCGCTCGCTCGGCGCCAGCCACAACGAAATCAGCTTGCCGCCCGAAGGAAACAGCGGTGCCTCGGCGGCCCCCAGCGCGACACGGGCAAACAGCAATGACAGGCCGCCCGTGGCAAAACCGGCCAGTACCTGAAAGGTGCCCCACAGGCCGGTCGACCAGGTGATCACCCGGCGCGGCCCAAAACGGTCGATCATCCAGCCGCCCGGCACCTGCAACAAGGCATAGGCCCAGAAGAAGCTGCTGAGGATCAGGCCCTGCATGCTCGGCGACAGCGAGAATTCATGGGCAATGGTCGGCATGGCGATCGACAGCGATACGCGGTCGATCAGATTGACCATGGTCAGCAGAAAGATGATGGCGAAGATGCGCCAGCGCACGGTGCTGGCGCGAGCAACCTGGCTGAGCGCCGGGTTATCTGAATCAGGCTGGGCACCTGCCACTGGCAAGTGCGCGTCACCGGGACGGGCCATGAGGATTACCTCTATGTTGTTGTTTTTGTAATGCTGCCTGGCACTGATGAAATAGCGCCTGGGCCGTACTATCGAAGCCGTACCGATAACCGTCTAATCAAATATTGAAATACACCAATAGCCTTGGGTTATACCGCTGCCATCACGCTATCAGACGGGTACCTATAGCTGCTGGTTATCGGTGTATGTTTTGTTTTGACTAGACGCCTCTGCCCGTTCTTCCCACACTCCCTCTCAGGTTTTGCCCGCACCACGACGGGCAAGCCGCAATCTTTTCATAACAAATACAATAAAAAGAGGTTTCACCATGCGAATCGCATCGACCCCAGGCGTATGCCGTCTTCTGCTCGGCTGCACCGTGCTCTGCGCCAGCACACTGCCCTCAGTGGCCATGGCCTGGCAACCGGAAAAGAACCTCGAAATCGTCGTCGCCGGCGGCCCCGGTGGCGGCACTGACCAGCTCGGGCGGCTGATTCAGTCGATCATCACCACCCACAAGCTGCTGGACGTCAACACCGTGGTGCTCAACAAGGGTGGCGGCAACGGTGCCGAAGCCTTTCTCGATATGAAGATGTCCAGGGGCGATGCCGACAAGCTGGTGATCGGCACCAACAATGTCTACCTGCTGCCGCTGGTCGCCAAGCTCGGTTATCAATGGCAGGAATTGACGCCCATCGCGGCCCTGGCCGAAGACGACTTCATTCTCTGGACCTACAAGGACGCGGCCTGGAAAGACGGCGCGGCCTTTTACGAGGCGGTCAAGGCCGACCCGTCGAAAATGCGCATGGGCGGCAGCCAGTCCAAGGACGTCGACCAGACCCTGACCCTGCTGCTGAACAAGACCACCTCCAGCAAGCTGGTGTATATCCCCTTCAAAAGCGGCAGTGAAGCGGCCACGCAACTGGCCGGCAAACACATCGCCGCCAACGTCAACAACCCCGCCGAAAGCATCAGCCAATGGCGCGGCGACCAGGTTCAGCCGCTGTGCGTGTTCAGCCAGCAACGCATGCAATACACCACCAAAGTCGCCGGCGACAAAGCCTGGTCGGACATTCCTACCTGCCACGAACAAGGGCTGGGCATCGACCAGTACCGCTTCCCGCGCACGGTGTTCATGCCCGGCGAAATCACCGCCGAGCAACGTGCGTTCTACACCGAACTGATGCGCAAGGTCAGCGAGGCGCCGGAGTTCAAGGCCTATGTGGCGCAGAACGCACTGGTGCCGACCTTTCTGGAAGGCGAACAGCTGACCGCCTACATCGAGCAGGACACCGCTCGGGTCACGCCCGTGTTCAAGGACGCCGGCTGGCTGCAAAAGTGAGGGGTGATTTATGTCTCATACACCGCAATCGCCGGCGCTGGTCGGCACGCGCTGGGTAGAACTGGGCCTGGCGCTGTTTACCCTGTTGATCG
Source organism: Pseudomonas sp. 3A(2025) (assembly GCF_054589175.1). Taxonomy (NCBI): domain Bacteria; kingdom Pseudomonadati; phylum Pseudomonadota; class Gammaproteobacteria; order Pseudomonadales; family Pseudomonadaceae; genus Pseudomonas; species Pseudomonas sp. 3A(2025). Next base: position 34,187 of record NZ_BAAILM010000050.1, read on the forward strand.
GTGCCGTGGTCATGTACGGCAGCCTTGAACAAGGCATCGGTTGGGGCGATTCAGGGCCCGAACCCGGTTACTTCCCTTTTTACATTGGCCTGTTACTGGCCTGCGCCAGCCTGGGCAATGCCGTACTGGCGCTGATTCGCTGGCAAGCCTTGAGCGTGGCCTTCGTCAGCCGCGCCGCCTTCGGCCAGGTGCTGTCGGTGTTCGTACCGATTGCCGTGTTTGTGGCGGCGATGCCGTTCACCGGTATTTACCTGGCCTCGCTGGTGTTCATCGGCTGGTTCATGTGGCGTGACCGGCTGCGCGCCAAACCTTACGGCGCGTTGACCATTTGTGCGGTGGCGGGCGGCGCGGTGCTGGCCAGCTACCTGATCTTTGCCCTGTGGTTCAAGGTCCCGCTGGATGCCGGCCCGCTGGGCGACTGGCTGGCCATGGCCAGGAGAGCACTGCAATGACTGAGTTCGATTCGTTGATGCAAGGCATGAGCGTGATCATGACGCCCGGACACATCGGGCTGATGGTCATCGGCGTGCTGCTGGGCATTCTGGTCGGCGTGTTGCCCGGCCTGGGTGCCCCCAACGGGGTGGCGCTGCTGTTGCCGCTGACCTTCACCATGTCGCCGGTGTCGGCGATCATTCTGTTGTCGTGCATGTATTGGGGGGCGTTGTTCGGCGGTTCGATCACTTCGATTCTGTTCAATATCCCCGGCGAGCCGTCATCGGTGGCGACCACATTCGACGGCTACCCCATGGCCCGCGAAGGCCGTGCCGCCGAAGCGCTGACCGCCGCCTTCACCTCGGCGCTGATCGGCGCCCTGGCCGGCGTGTTGCTGCTGACCTTTTTATCGACGCGCATTGCCGAATTCGCCATGTCGTTCAGCTCGCCGGAGTTCTTTGCGGTTTACCTGTTGGCCTTCTGCACCTTTATCGGCATGAGCAAGAACCCGCCGCTCAAGACCGTGGTGGCGATGATGCTGGGCTTTGCCATGGCGGCGGTGGGCATGGACACGGTGTCGGGCAACCTGCGCCTGACCTTTGACCAGCCGATGCTGATGACCGGCATCAGTTTTGAAGTGGCGGTCATCGGCCTGTTCGGTATTGGCGAGATTCTGTGCACGGTCGAGGAAGGCCTGGTGTTTCGTGGCGAGCATGCGCGTATTACGCCGATGACCATTCTGCGCACCTGGGCCAAACTGCCGCGTTACTGGCTGACGATTGTGCGCAGCACACTGGTCGGCTGCTGGATGGGCATCACGCCCGGCGGGCCGACGGCGGCATCGTTCATGAGCTACAGCCTGGCGCGGCGCTTCTCGAAAAACCGCGATAACTTCGGCAAGGGCGAAGTCGAGGGTGTGATTGCCCCGGAAACCGCCGACCATGCCGCCGGCACCAGCGCTTTGCTGCCCATGCTGACCCTCGGCATTCCAGGTTCGGCCACTGCCGCAGTGATGCTCGGCGGCCTGATGATCTGGGGCCTGCACCCTGGCCCTACCCTGTTCGTGGAGCAACACGATTTTGTCTGGGGCCTGATCGCCAGCATGTACCTGGGCAACGTGGTCAGCCTGATCGTGGTGCTGGCCACCGTGCCGCTGTTCGCCTCGATCCTGCGCATTCCGTTCTCGATCATTGCGCCGATCATCATCATGATTTGCGCCATCGGCGCCTACTCGGTGCACAACTCGATGTTCGACATCGTGCTGATGCTCGGCTTCGGCGCCTTGGGCTATCTGTTCAAGAAGCTTGGCTACCCCATCGCACCGCTGGTCCTCGCCGCCGTGCTGGGCGACAAGGCCGAAGATGCGTTTCGCCAGTCGATGCTGTTCTCCGACGGCCAACTGGGCATTTTCTGGTCCAACCCACTGGTCGGCGGGCTGACCACCGCCGCGCTGCTGATGCTGTTCTGGCCGCTGATTTCCAGGGCCATACGCGGTGCTTTCGGCTGGCGGACAAGCCGCGCCGTCAAGCGCACATCGGCGTCTTGAACGTCAGTAGTGGCAGAGCCTGGCAATTCTTGTCAGGCTCTGCGCACCTTTCGCTGCGAGCCAGGCCGATGACCCAGATTCCTGCTGCCCATGTAATCCACAGTCGCCTGCGCCTGCGACAACTGCGGTTGATGCTCACGTTGCAGGAGCTGGGTTCCTTGCGCCGGGCTGCCGACCACATCGGCATGACCCAGCCGGCCGCCACCAAGATGCTGCACGAGGCCGAAGACTTGCTGGGCGTCGAGCTGTTCGAGCGCCTGCCACGCGGCATGCGCCCTACGCAGTTTGGCGAGACGGTGATTTATTACGCGCGCATGGTGTTTGCCGAACTGACCGGCATGCGTGAAGAACTGGTGGCGCTGGAGTCCGGCAACCTCGGCCGGGTCACGGTCGGCGCCATTCCGGCACTGGCCTCGGGCCTGTTGACCCGCACCATCGCCAACCTCAAGTCCAGCCACCCACGCCTGTCGATGAGCATTCAGGTCGACACCAGCGATGTGCTGGTTCAGGCCTTGTTGCAGGACCAACTGGACGTGGTGCTGGGCCGCATCCCCAGCGGTGCACGGGCCGAAGAGCTGATTTTCGACAGCCTGGGCGAAGAGGAACTGTGCGTGATCGCAGGCGCCCAGCACCCGCTGGCCAGCGCCAAAAGCTTAACTTGGGCCGAGCTGCAAAACATGACCTGGGTGCTGCAACAACACCCAAGCCCGATGCGCTCGATCATCAATCAGGTGTTCCACAATGCCCGCGTCGACATTCCGGTGAGCATCGTCGAAACCACCTCGATCATGACGCTGCTGTCACTGATCCAGCAGACCGACATGCTCGGCGTCACGCCAGTGTCGGTGGTCGAGGATTACCCTGGCCGTGATTTGCTGGCCATCTTGCCGATCAACTTCGAAGCGCGCCTGCCGCCTTATGGGTTGATTACCCGCCGGCATCGCGTCCAGTCTTCAGCCATGCAGGCGTTCATTCAGTCAGTGAAGGCCGAGCAGGCGCTGGTCAAGCGCTAGACGCTTGCCAACATCAAGTCCAGGTTCTGCACCGCCGCACCTGCCGCGCCCTTGCCGAGGTTGTCGAACACCGCCGCCAGCAGCACCTGTTCACCGTTTTCAAAGACCATCAATTGCAGGTCATCGGTGCCGTTCATGCGCTGCGGATCCAGCGCCGTCATGGCCTTGGCCTGCTGCATCGACAGAACCTGCACATGAGCGGTGTCGGCGTAGTGCTGTTCAAGAGCCGCGTGTAACCGCTGGGCATCGACACCCTTGGGCAACAAGCGCAGTTGCAAGGGAATCGTCAGCACGATGCCCTGGCGAAATGAGCCATAGGCCGGCACGAACAAGGGCCGTTCGGTCAGGCCGCTGTGCTGCTGGATCTCCGGTACATGCTTGTGCGCAAGCCCCAGCCCGTAGACCTGAAAAGCCGGCGCAGTCGAGCCGTTGCTGCCCTCGTGCGCCTCCACCGCCGCGCGCCCGCCACCGGAATAGCCCGACACGGCATGAATGCTCAGGGGGTAATCACGCGGCAGCAAACCGGCCTCCAGCAAAGGCCGCAACAGGCCCACGGCACCGGTGGGATAACAACCGGGATTGCTGACCCGCCGCGCGCTGGCGATGCGTTGCGCCTGCTGCGGGTTCATTTCTGCAAAACCGTAGGTCCAGTCCTGGTGGTTACGGTGCGCGGAGCTGGCATCGATGACCCGCACGCTTGGGTTTTCGATGCTCGCCACCGCCTCGCGGGCGGCATCGTCCGGCAGACACAACAGCGCGATGTCGCAGGCATTGATGGCCTGAGCGCGGCGCTTGGGGTCTTTGCGCTGTTCAGGCGCCAGGGTGAGCATCTGGAAGTCGGTACGGCCTTGCAGGCGTTGCTGGATTTGCAGGCCGGTGGTGCCTTGGTCGCCGTCGATGAAGACGAGAGGAGTGGTCATGGAGAAGTGCTCGCTGGCAGAAATCAACAGCCGCGATCTTCGATGCCACAGCTAAATAGTTAAAGTTGAATTTTAAAACCATCCTGTTCAGTTTTTATGAATGATGATTAGCTCCCTGCCGGCGTGGGTAGGCGCGTAACAACCTCCCTTGCACTGTGAAGCTGCGGCGCACAATCAAGGAGCGCATTGCCGGCAGCCGTACAGTGTTGTCTCGCAACGTGCGGGTTGACGGCCCTGTGGTTGCATTTGCCTATCCGAAAACTATACGAGGCTTATCCGCTAATCCCGGCCTGCTCGCTAAAACGGTGTATGGCATGAGCTTTGCTCGACTGAGTTGAAACGAAGCCACTCCAGGCCCGTTATCCAGGACCGTCAGGTGTATCGTGACCAGAACCGACTTCGAAACCACCGACAGGACACACGCCATCGCAGGCTGTGATCTGGGCACCGCCCGTGCGCGCATGGCCGATATCTGCGGGCCTCACCAGTTGCATGCCAGCCGCCCCGAACGCCTCAGTTTTCAACACTGCGGTTATATGTTCGGCACGCTGTCGACAACCCTCGGAACCCTGGGTTACGGCACGGACGTCACCGTAGCCGTCGGTGAAGAGCACCGGCTCAGTTGTTATAGCCTGACCCTGCCAGTGGCCGGTGAGCAGGCACTTACAGTCGGTGGACGGTGCCTGCATTCGGATCGTGATCATGCGGTGATTCTCTCGCCCTTCGCGACCCAAGAGCTGAGCATCAGCGGCGAATGCCGCGAGTTACACGTCGCGTTGCCCGTCTTCAGCGTGCAAAGCGTATTGACCGAGCTGTTGCAACGTTCGATCGATCAGCCCATCACCTTCGAGCCGGGCATGGATGCGGTCAATGGTGAGTCTGGTTCATGGTGGCGGATGGTCCGGCACCTGATCAGCGAGTTTGAGCAGGGTCCTGCGCTGTACGGGCATTTGCTGTTCAACCGCGATATAGAAAGCGCGCTGATCAAAGGCCTGATCCTCGCGCAACCCAACAACTACTCCGAGGAGTTGCGGCATCTGCATGCCGATAAACCACCGCACTATTTGCTCAAGGCCAAGGCGTTCATCCATGCCAACGCCAAAGAAGACCTGTGCCTGGAAGATATAGAAATGGCGTGCGGGGTATCGCGGGTGAAACTGTTCGAAGGATTTCGCTCGCACTTCGGCAGTTCGCCCATGGCGTATCTGCGCAAGTACCGCCTGCTTGCAATACGCCAACAGATTCTGCAAGACCGCTCGGCGCGTAACGTGTCACCCATCGCGATGGAGTGGGGGCTTAATCACTTGGGGCGGTTCTCTACCGATTACCGAAAACTGTTCGGCGAGACGCCCCGCGATACGCTTATGCGCGCTCAGAATCGTACTGACCGCGCACATTGAACCGTTTCGTTAAAACCGCTGAGGCGCTACGGTGCCCAGCGGTTCACTCTGTGCCACGCGCAAGAACTGGCCACGCAACCATGGGTCGTTCATGCCCTGACTCACGACCCGGGCTCTGACCGGGTCTGGAAGCACGGACACTTCGCCGTACAGGCAAGACCAGCGCTGACAGTGCTCTGCCAGCTCACGCTGACTGTTTTCCCATGCACGCAGCCGCTGCGGTATGTCCCGTGGATCGTCCAGGCCCTCCATGAAGACAGCCAATGCCAGGCCGGTCTGCATCGCCATTCCCCCGCCCTGCCCCAGATTCGGCGGTTGAGCGTGAGCCGCGTCGCCAATGATCGCGGCCCTTCCCGCACTCCAGGCCTTGACCTTGACAATGCTGTAAGCCGACCAGGGCAACAGCGTATCGACCCGGTCGATCAGATGCGCCCAGGCCGGGAATGATGCGGTCCATGCTGCTTTATCCAGCGGGCCGGCGCACCCGATACGATCACTGCGCTGGCACGTGAACGCCAGGTAGATCTGCGATGCGCTCAAGGGTGTGATCAACAGACGGCGTTCGCCGCTCCAGCACTCGATGTATTTGCCCTGGCCGTTGACGCCGAGATCTGCCTGATTGCCTTCGATAATGGCGCGCAAGGCGCCTTCGCGGGTCTGTTCGTGAAGCAGCTCAAGTCCCAGGCTGCGCCGTACGGGAGACCAGACCCCATCAGCGCCGATCACCAGATCGGCACGCTCGGTATGCCCACTGACAAAACCCAGTTCAGCGTCGGCACTCGCTCCGACAACCTCTGCGCCGGTATGGATCTGCACGCCAGCAGCCAGTGCTGCGTCACGCAGCCCATTGAGCAGATCGCGCCGGGGTACGGTGACCAGGCGCACATTGGGCGGAAAATCGCCGGCATCGATGACTTGATTCAGATGATCGCGCTGCTCCATGGCGCGGCCATGAAAGGCGCCGTCCTGAACGACGTGTGCGCCAAGCGACTGCAGAATTCGCAGGCCATTTTCCCAGATGTAGATACCCGAGCCCGAGGCCCGCAGCTCAGCCTGACGCTCATACACCGACACGTGCCAGCCACGCTGCGCCAGCGCCGTGGCGACCGTTAACCCGCCAAACCCTGCGCCTGCGACAAGCGCCTTCAGGATGTTTGCCATGTTCAAGCCCCCGTACGTTCTGTTGGACGCAGAAAGTTGCGAATCGCCGAACTGACGGCATCCGGGCTTTCCAGGGTCGGAAAATGTGTGGTGCCCGGAATGTGGCAGGGATGAAACCAGGGATGTTCTGCTGCGAAATCCTGCTGTAGCTGGCGGTACTCGGCAGACAGCGGCTGAGAGTAGATGTGGCACACCTCAGGCTTGGCAGGCAGGCTTTCCATACGCTGCAACGGGCTGCCCCATTGCTGGTAATTGCGCGCAATTTCACGGCAGGCACGCATCCACATGTCGCCGCTGAAACCTGGCATCTCGACGCGCAGATGTTGCAGCACATCAGCGTTGTCGGTTGAGGCCGCCCACTCATCAAAAAAGCTTTGCCGGCCGGCGGCGAAGCGTTCCGGGTCTTGCCCTTCTGCCAGTTGCTCCCAGAACCCGGGGTGAGGCTGCATGAGCCAGTCGACGACGATGGTTTTATCGAGCATATGGCCGAGGCGTTCACAGACATCGATATTGACCCAGCAGCCATGGGAAGTGGACACCATATGAAACGGCTGCAACCCCAGTGCGCGGACAAAAGCGATCAGGTCGAGCGCCAGGTCCTGCGATGAAAAATCGCGCGTCAGCGTTTGCGCTTCGTCGTGGCCGCGCCAATTGGCACAGATGACATGAAAATCGGACGCCAGCAGCGGGACGATGTTCTTGAACAGTCGATGATCCTGCGCCCAGCCGCTGAGCAGCAACAGCACTGGCGCGGCAGGGTCACCGTGTTCGGTATAGGTCATGAAGGCGTCATTTACAGCGATCGATTTCATTGCAGTTTCCTGTCGATGGGAGGTGAACACGTGGCAATCATGCTAAGTGCGCCCTACTCACCGAACTATCCGCTTTGGTGGGCAATACCAGCCGCTTTTTCGCCCTCGCTTTGCGCCTGAACCCACCCCCATTGCGCGCCCTGGAAGAAGAACGGGATAGCCATTTCGCATAACGCGGATAGAGCACTTGCTGCTTCGCATCGCACCATCACCGGCAGTCGGCCACAGACCCGAACCCAATAACGAGCCGACCGTTATCAGCACTTCTTACTGTCCTCAAAAACATCGGGATTGCGTCCGGCAACACCCGAGCACAATTACATTCAGTCTGGAGCAAGCAGGGTGAAATACTTTCCAACCTATGCAGACATAAGCGTGCGCAACCGTGATCGCCTGATTGCAGGCCTGATCATGGGATGTTCCCTCAATAGCGGGGCACAGGCCGCCGATCTTCCGGTAGTCAACCTCGGCTCGACGACCTTCTACGACGGTGCCGAGATACCCGGCGGCAAAGGCTGGAGTGCCTCACTGTTTTATCAGAACTACCGGGGCCACAAGATTACCGACAACAAGGGCCATGAAATCGGCTTGCCGAAGTCCGATACCCGCATCGACAGCGTATTGATGCAGTTGATCTACCAGGGCGAAGGCGGACCGATGAACACCGACTGGGGCTTCTCGGCCGTGCTTCCGGTGGTCACCCAGGCCCATGTCGACGACGGTCTCGATAACGCTGTACTTGATGGCCATGAAGGCCTCGCCGACCTCAATATCGGCTTCTATCTGCAGTTCAAGCCGATCATGGGCGACAACGGCCCACGTTTCGTGCAACGCCTGGAAGCCGATGTCATCGCTCCCGTGGGTGACTACGACAAACACATTGCGATCAATCCCGGCACGAACTTCTGGTCGTTCAATCCTTACTGGGCGGCAACATTCTGGGCCACGCCCAAGACCACGATTTCCTGGCGCCTGCATTACTTATGGAATGCCCGAAACACCGGCCCATCGCCAGAAACCTATGGGGCAGGTGTAAACACGGTGCAAGCCGGCCAGGCTGTGCACCTCAACTTCAACGCGCTGTATGCCTTTACGCCAAAGTTCTCGGCCGGCATCAACGGCTACTGGCTCAACCAGTTCACCGACACCAAGGTCGACGGCGATGAGGTTTCCGGGCGCCGCGAGAAGGTCTTCGCCATAGGTCCCGGTGCCCTGTATGCGTTTTCGCGGCAGGACGTGCTACTGGCCAACCTGTATGTCGAATCCGGGGCGCGCAACCGCCCCGAGGGCAACCGCTTCGTCATGCGCTGGGTGCACAAGCTATGAACCCTTCACATTCAAGTCCTGCATCCGCCATGGGAGCTTCTTGCATGAAAATGTCTTCGCTCGATAGTCGTCAGCTCGCCACGCTCAAACACTGGAAGACCACCAGTTTGCTGTTGGGGGTGGTCGCGCAATTATTCCTCGCAGGCGACTGGTACGGTTTCGCCGCCGTGATTCCTTTCGTCTCCGACACCCTGCATCTCTCAGCGCTGCAGATCGGCATTGTGCAGGGCTCGTTCTCCATCACTTATGCGTTGGGTATGATCTTCTGGGCCGCGCTGGGTAACCGGATTTCCACACGGGCGCTGTATTGCAGCGGCTTGTTGGGGGTCGGTGTGTTCATGCTGTTGCAGTCGCGTGTGACCTCTTATGAAGCCTTGGTGGCATCACGCCTGGTGGTGGGTTTCTTCGATGCCGCCGTATGGATCGCGGCGGCAAAACTGATCGTCACCTGGTTTCCTCCGGCGCAGCGCGGCAGGGCCTTGAGCGCCCTGCTTGCCGCGTTCAGCCTGGCAATTACGGTGGACTTTGCGGTGGGGATACCCTTGGCCGAAGCCGTCGGCTGGCGCGGCTTCTTTGTGGTATTGGGCGTTGGCACCCTGATGGTCGCAGCGCTCGGCTGGCTGCTGGTGAAGAGCGAACGTCATAGCACAGGCTTGCCCGTCTTCGTCTGGGACGATGAGCCGCCGGCCAATCAGGCGAGCGCAAAAGTCAGTCTGATTTTCAAGTCGCGCTGGTTCTATATCGCCTCGCTCGCCATATTCGGCGACATGTTCGCGATTTCTGCCACCGCGACCTGGGTAGTCCCGGCCTTCATCCAGACGCAAGGCATGGCCCCGGCATCCGCCGCCACGATCGGCACGTTGATGGGTGTGTCGCAGATCATCATGTTGCTGTTGGGCGGCTATTGCAGCGATCTGTTCCGCCGTCGCGTGCTGATTCTCAAAATCGGCGCCCTGCTCTCATTGCTGTCGGCGCTGTCGTTCCTGCTGACCGTGAAGATGGGGCTGCCCTACAGCGGCCTGCTCAGCGTGGCGGCAATGAGCGGTGTTGCCGTCTTCAGCGGCGGGGCCATCTTTGCACTGCTCAGCGAAAAGTACGGCGACCAGTTAAGTGGTAATGCCATCGGCTACGCGGAAATGGTCGGTATTTCCTCGACCTTGATCGCGCCGGCATTGATGGGCGCAATCATTGAAGCCAGTGGCTCGTTCGTTGCCGCGTTCAGTGCCTTTGCCGGTGTCCAGGCAGTCATTTTCCTGATTCTGCTCTGCACTCGCACAGAGGTACGCCAAAGTGCTGGCGATCGCTACGGCGGAATAGCTAAAGTTGAACCCTGAAACGTTTGGGTTCAGTTTTTCTGATCAGGAAATTATCAATGCGCGAAATCAGTCTGGACCGCCTGCGCACGCTGGTCGCCATCGCTGACCTGGGTTCGTTCGCCGAAGCGGCCCGCGCGCTGAACCTGGCGCCGCCCACGGTCAGCCTGCATATCGCTGACCTTGAAGCACGGGTCGGCGGCTTGCTGTTGTCGCGTACTCGTGGCCGGGTGCAGCCGTCGGCGATTGGCGAAACGCTGATCGAGCGCGCACGTCGCCTGCTGGCCGATGCCGAGCAGGCGCTGGAGGATGTGCAGCGTCAGGTTCAGGGATTGGCAGGACGGGTACGGTTGGGCGCCTCGACCGGGGCCATCGCGCAGTTGCTGCCACAGGCCCTGGAAACGCTGGGCCAGGATCATCCGGCCATCGATGTGCAGGTCGCGGTGCTAACCTCGCAAGAGACGCTGAAAAAGCTGGTCGACGGCGCGCTGGACATCGGCCTGGTAGCGTTGCCACAGGCGCCGATAAAGGGCTTGAGCATCGAGCCGTGGCGGCGTGACCCGGTCATGGCGTTTTTGCCAGCGCGCTGGGAGTGCCCGGAGCTGATCACCCCCGCCTGGCTGGCGGCCCAGCCACTGATTCTGAATGACAACAGCACAAGGCTTTCGCGGTTGACCACAGAGTGGTTCGCCAGCGACGGGCACCACCCTGCGCCGCGTATCCAGCTCAATTACAACGACGCGATCAAAAGCCTGGTGGCCGCCGGTTACGGCGCAACGCTGCTGCCGCATGAAGCCTCTACGCCGTTGCCCGATACGCGCATCGTCATGCGGCCCTTGCAGCCGCTGATGTGGCGCCAGTTGGGCATCGCCCATCGCAGTGGCGAGGTCGAGCGTTCTACACAGCATGTGCTGGAGGTGTTGTGGGGGTTGAGTGCCGACTGAAGCAGCCGGTTGTTTTCCGGCGCTTTTATTCGTCTTTCAATAACCACTCCTCAGCGAAAGGCACTGCACATGACCACTCCTTACGACCTCATTCAGTCCGCCACCCGCCAGCATCAGCATCAACACCAATGCGGCGCCTACACCTTCGACGACGGCCCGGGCCTTGTCGCGCTGGTACAACAGGAACGCCCGCTGCGCGTGCTGGAGCTGGGCACCGCACTGGGCTTTACCGCCTGCTGCCTGGCCTCGGCCACCGAACAGACCCGCGTCGATACCCTGGAACGCGACCCGGAGCACGTCGCACTGGCCCGCGAACAGGTGCAAAACGTGGGCTTGGGTGAACGGGTCACGGTGCATCAGGGCGACTTTCTCGAGACGCTCGCGCACCTGAACGAGCCTTATGATTTGGCGTTTTTCGATGGCTTTGCGCCTGACACGCAACTGTTGGCAGAGCTGCGCCGGTTACTGCGCGATAAAGGGATATTGGTGTGCGCCAACCTGGGACTGGCGCGGGATGGGCAGCGTCAGGCGTTGCTGGCGGAACTGGGTGATGGCGCTCGCTGGGAGGTGGTGAGCAGCCTGGAAGACGGGGGGACGCAGGTGTTCAGGAGGGTTTGACTAAATAAGCACAGATTAAACGGGTCACGGTGCTTTACTGCAACAGTACTGCTGACCCTGGCTGAGAGTGAGGAAATGCAGCGACCAGTAAATACAAGCAAACCAAGCCTATCGCTGAGAAAAACAGAGGCCAAAAAATACAGCCTCTCAAATAAAATTGAATCCTGCACTCGCACCAAGCTTATGAATTTCCGCTATCGTTTGTTCGGACAAGTACCCGTCCTGAATAAACTCTACTTTAGCAACAGGCAGATTGAAATTAAACTCCAAAAACTCAGGCTTGATTGTTTGCTTGACCCGCAAAATGTGCTCCACGCCCCCCAGTCTTAAAAGCAAGGCCGGGATCATTTCACACAAGTCGATCTGTACGGAAAAGCACATCTCATACATGACATACGACCTGGTCAAACGTGTACGCCCCCCAGGCCTGACAAAATCACCTTTATTTCAACGTCATCAGTGCCTACCCCCATTAAAGCAATCACCTTCTCAACATCCTCATCAAAGCCTCTAAAGGTCAGAGACACGGTTTTTATAGCCAATGCATCCATTATTGCTCCTCATTCTGACCACGAACAATCACGACTGACCTCCAATGGGATACTGCAGACCGCCACACACATTTTTCTTAACGCGAGCGAAGACGATCTTCATACACAACTTTCTCAGGCAGCCCATCCTTAAACCTGAAATATTCCACACAGACGTGCCCCTCAACAACTATCGTTCTGCGTGCTATATCACTGGCCAAAAAAATTTCTGAAACATCAGTAGACCCATCGCCATCCCAATCCATTTCAGCCCATGTATAGCCTTGAGCCCAGCTTGAATACAACCAGAAAACCATATATAAACCAGGCAATATGCCAACCACCGCCACTATGACTGCCCCGCACTTTAAGTTACCCATCACGTACTCCAACCGCCAGATCCTGAACCCTTATCGATGCGTACCTTGGGTAGTGCCTCTTGCTACCGCCATCGAAAACTCATACCAGGCCGCTCGTACAATTGAGTCTATGGCTACCAGAAGCGTACACCGACTGCCAGGTTTCCACCATGCGTTTTCTGTTAAAGTTCCTGGCGCAGGCTATAGTAAAGCTATTCAAAAAAAGACAGGGCTTATGGCGAAATGAAAAATATCCAGGTCATCGATAGTGCTGAAAACTGTGTGTATGACATTTTTGCAGCGACCGAAGAGGAGTTTTGTCTGATTTTCCCACACGATACAGACATCGCATTCATTGACGAGGTTTATGAGAATGGCTCTCCATCAATGCTTGATGCCGCGTTCCTGGCGATCTGGAAAAGGCCAATAAAAAAGACCGACGCACATGGCATACATGGGATTCTTTTCTATGAACTGGAAGAAAAAAAGAAATACTACCCTCAACGCAAGGATCGAGAGGCCGTTAATCCGGATGGATCGTTGCTCAGATAGTGCATCACTCCCGACCAAAGCAGTGGGCGCAATACAGACACCGACAATTTTTGAGAGCACGCTTGAAGCAAAGAGGCACACGGCATGAATATTATTTTACTGGCCATGATAGTGTGGGGCGTTGGGCTATCAGCGTCCATGGCCTTTTTTCCCAAGAAAGTCTTGGATTATGTAGCATCGAACCGAATGTGGCGCTGGTATTTTAAAGCAGTATTTGGGTACACCCCTGAAAAACTGAGAAGTGCTGGATTTGTTTTACGCGCTCAGGTACATGGGCGCATTACCTTGTTTTTTACGGCGATAATTTTTTTGATTAGCTTCCGGCAGCTTACCGGTTTTTGAAGATGTAAGCCGCTATGGATATACGGAAGAGTTCTTCGGTCTCCGGTGGAAAGATCAGCGTGGTCATAACACAATTTTCAGCCCTGTGAAACCTAACCCCCAAGAGCCCTCTGCGATTTTTGAATTCTACTTTTTAAAAACGAACCCACAATATCTTTATCCGTGATAAATTAGCGGCTTACGTGTAGAGAATCCTATCATTTATTATTCACACAACCCGCTATTGTTTTAGGATTGAAGAAAACCGAAAAATAATAAATCTCACTTCTCGGCTTAAAAAAAAGAGTAGCATGGAGTCTTTCTTTACAAAAAACATAGCCATCTGCATATGTCGTATTTAAAAAGCGCCACCCACTGGATTCAAGCTCCACCTTATAGTGTGCCAAAACCTCATCAGAAACCAACGATGATGCATAATGCTTCGAAATAATGCCTGAAAAACCTTTATACCCCTCGAAATCAACAACAAGTGCAGCACCTTGCTCCGGCAATATCTTACTTGACTCTGAACGCAGTACAGACAATGGAATAAAACTGCCTCTGGGGAAGCTCAACCCTTTGAACCAATACACCATCCCACAGAAAAATAGCACCACATACAGCACTTTAAGCCCTAACAGTATTTTCTTGCACTTAAGACTCATTGCCTGTTCATCACATTATTTTCAGGACCAGGACTGCCCCTCTCATAACCCAGCCTCAAACTAACATTCATTGCCACAACTGCCTGACTCATGGATACGCCTCCTGCCACCCTATAATAGAAACCTGCCGACACACCCTACCACCCAGCAAATTTATTTACTCCACCCCAGCTATAAGCCGGGTAGCTTCTGCCAAGCCACATCACGAATCTGAATAAACAGTAAAAATTTGTAGAGCAAACATACCACTTGGAATTTGCTCGCCTGGCCCAGCCTCTCTGCGCCTGCACCATACAGTAAGTTCCTGCCCTTCTTTTTTGTAAGGGTAGGCCACTATCACCCAGCCCAAGTCGAGCATGCTTAAAGCCGAAAAAAATCGCTATCATGGCTTAGCTCTCAACAATAGGACCGGTGCCATGGTTTGGCCCTGGCCCATACAAACCATCCATAGACACAAAATATTGTGTTTTGGCTGTCAAGGTCAATCAACAGATTCAGATGTTTGAGCCAGTGCAGAACGCGCCCGGATTGGCGTTGACCGTGGTTTTTCCCAGTCTGCATTTGCTTGATGCACGTCTATAAATCGATTGTTCAAAGACGGCGGTGAGACGTGAAGTCTGGGTCAGGATTTTTTCTACTCTAACAATCGTCACCTTGAAGATCGGGGAGACATGGGCTCGGTACGGCTTGAGCGCTTCTCCATAAATTGCCATATCCGGCAATAAAATAGACGAGCTGAAACGTTTGACCCACTGGCTATTCGCTTGCATTTGGAGATAATCCCACACAATTCAGCAGGGCAAGAGCGCTTCCCGCGTTCACTGTGCAGGTGTGTATGAACTCTCCTATCCCGCGTTTCAAAGGCGACGGTTTCTTGCTTGGGCTGTCGCTCTGTCTTGTCCTGAGCGTGTGTGTCACGGCCACTTTGATCTGGCTTCCCAATCCGATGCCCGCCCATGGCTATCTGGAAGTTGCCTTGATTGCCCAGACGCTGTTGTTGTTTGCACTCTGTACCTCGACACGCCGCCGCCAACAACAGTCGCAAGCGCAGTTCAACGAGTTGATTGCACGGAAAAACCAGATCCGTTTCTTGAACGCTCGATTGACCAATCTGATCAATGCCGCGACCCAGGTCGCCGTTATCACAACTGACACCCAGGGGCGGATCCAGCTGTTCAGCGACGGTGCCCAGGCGTTGTTCGGTTTTAGTCGTGAAGAAATGCTCGGCTGCAATAACGTTCAGAAGCTGCATGTCAAAGAGCAGATCGATGCACGCCGAC
Source organism: Pseudomonas sp. 3A(2025) (assembly GCF_054589175.1). Taxonomy (NCBI): domain Bacteria; kingdom Pseudomonadati; phylum Pseudomonadota; class Gammaproteobacteria; order Pseudomonadales; family Pseudomonadaceae; genus Pseudomonas; species Pseudomonas sp. 3A(2025). The sequence goes on from NZ_BAAILM010000050.1 coordinate 49,379, forward strand.
AAGCGCTGACGGACCCTGCCCTGCAGGCCCTGAGCGACCAGCACCTGGTGTGCAGACTCTCGAGCGACGATAACGGAATCAGTAAAGCGACCGAGTGGACCTATCGCCGCAAGGACGGCAGCCAGTTCACCGGCGAGTTGCGCCATGCCCGGTTCAGTGATGCCAACAGCGGTGAAGTCGAACACATCAGCGTGATCATCGATGTCAGCGAGCGTATCGAATTGCTCGACCGCCTCAAGGAAAGCAAGGCCCTGTTGGCGCTGCTGACACAGAATATTCCGAACATGCTGTACCAGTACCATTTGCGCGCACCGGGCGATGGCTACTTTTCATTTTGCAGCCCAGGTATCGAAGATCTTTTCGAGCTTAAAGCTGACGACGTGATTGGCGTCAACTTTACCGGTAACCCGTTGTTTCAGCGTATTCATCATGAGGACTTGCCGCTGATCCGCGAGGTGACCATAAAGTCGGTCACCACCGGCGAAGGCTGGATGTGTGATTTCCGTGTAGTGCTACCCAGCAAGGGCCTGCGCTGGGTACGCGGGGATGCCCATGCCGAGCGCCTGCCGGATCAGACGTTCGTCTGGTATGGCTCGTTCAGCGATATTACCGAGCTCAAGGACCGCGAAGAGAAACTGCGTATACAAGCCGTCACCGATGAGTTGACCGGTATTTATAATCGTCGTCACTTCATTACTTCGCTGGACCAGATGGTCGACACTGCACATCGCTACGGCGCACCTTTCTCGTTGATCCTGTTTGACCTGGACCACTTCAAATCCATCAACGACCGGTTTGGTCACGAGACCGGCGACGAGGTGCTGCGGCAAGTCTGCCGATTAGTCAGCCAGCGCCTGCGTAGCAGCGATGTGTTTTGCCGAATTGGCGGCGAAGAACTGGCGATTCTTTGTCCGTTTACGTCACAGGACAATGCTGAGCAGTTGGCCAATGCCTTGTGTGCGTCATTGGCCAATCACGAGATTGCGCTGGCTGGCAATGTAACCGCCAGTTTCGGCGTTGCTACCTGGGTGCAAGGCCTCAGTGCTGAAGCATTGCTGCGCTGTGCAGATCTTGCCAGTTACAGCGCCAAACAGACCGGGCGCAACCGGGTTGTCAGTGCCGATGGCGCTACTGCCCATCAATGCCCGGTGACCACCTGAGCGGACTGCCTTTCACCGTGAGTAAAACCATGAACCCGCGCTCGCGATGCAATAAGCAGGCTTAGCAATAACAGCATCACCAAGACCCAGGGAAAAGAACCGGCTCCCCATTGACCGAGCAAAACACCGCCCAGTAATCCGCCGCCTGCGATCGCGCTGTTCCAGACGACGACGTTCATCGACAGCGCGACATCAGCGCCCTCACCTGCCGAATCGGCGAGTGCCGTTTGCAACAGCGTGGCAGCGCCACCGAACGTCAGCCCCCAGATAACAACCCCGATGTAAATGCCAAGGGCAGAGTCTGCAAACAAGCCGAAGAAAACCGATACCGCGGCGAAGGCTGCGAGGCTGGCCAGCACTGTCTTGCGCAGATGGCGATCAACCAGCCGCCCCGTGGCCCAGATGCCCGCCAGCGCGGCGATACCAAATGCCAGCAAGACCCGGTCAACGTCACTCGCCAGCCCGGCCCCGGACACAAAGGGCGCGACGTAGGTATAAAGAATGTTGTGCGCCAGCATCCAGGTGAACACCACCCCAAGCACCGAGCGTACGCCGGGGGTGAAAAAGACCTGACGCAACGCCATGCGCTGTGAGGAGGACTGGCCTGGGTAATCCGGCACTTTGATCAGCACCCAGACGATCAGCAGCAGGGTCATCCCGGACATCAATCCAAACGCCATGCGCCAGCCCATGAAGCCGCCCAGCCAGGTGCCCAAAGGCACCCCCAGTGACAGGGCGATGGGCGTTCCGACCATGGCGACCGCCAGCGCGCGGCCCTGCAATGGGGGGATAACCATGCGTCGTGCATAACCCGCGACAAGACTCCAGGCCAGTCCCGCAGAGACGCCAGCGAAAAACCTCGCGATCAGGGTCAGCCAGTAACTGGACGACAATGCAGTGACGGAATTGAAAATCAGAAAGCCGACAATCGTCAGCAACAAGACGGTTCTGCGGCGCCAGCTTTGCGTGGCAATGGTCAGCGGAATGGCCGCCAGCAGTGAGCCCAGCGCATAAACCGTCACCATCTGCCCGGCATAGGATGCCGAGACCTCCAGGCCACTGCTTATCTCGGGCAGCAGGCCCGCAGGCAGCGTCTCCGTCACGATGCAGATAAACCCGGTCATCGCCAGTGCCAGCAATGCCCCAAGCGGCAGTTTTTCACCTTGTCTCTCATCTGTAGCCATTCGATCTCACCCGACTAATATACTGATCGGTATAAATATAGGGAGCAACCTACAGGTAGTCAACGACTTATGTATCGATTAGTATTTAAGTAATTCTGGAGGAGATCCGACCATGGCACAGATGGGACGCCCGCGCACGTTTGACCGTGACGTAGCAATCACTCAGGCCCTGCATTTGTTCTGGGAGCATGGCTACGATGCAACCTCGCTGAGCCAGCTCAAGGCCGGCATCGGTGGAGGCATCACCGCGCCCAGTTTTTACGCCGCCTTTGGTTCGAAACAGGCGCTGTTCACTGAGGTGATCGAGCGCTACCTCACCACCCATGGCCGGGTGACCGACAGCCTGTTCGATACGGATCTGCCGCCCAGAGAGGCGATTGAACTCGCCCTGCGCCGCTCGGCGAAAATGCAATGCGAGCCCGATCATCCCAAGGGCTGCCTGGTGTCGCTGGGCCTGATGAGTGCTTGCTCGGATGAAAGCAAGGCCATCTCCGAGCCGCTGGCACGCGCAAGAAACCTGAACCGTGCGGGAATGATTGCGTGCATCGAGCGCGCCATCACCGCCGGTGAATTGCCGGAGACGGTGATACCGCAAACGCTCGCCGCGGTGTTCGACAGTTTTATGCTGGGCTTGTCGACACTGGCACGTGATGGTGTCCCACATGCCACGCTGGATGCAGCGGTGACTCAGGTGATGGGGGCTTGGGATAGCGCGCGGATCGATGCGCGTGGGTAAATCTGCTTTGTAGTGCCAGTGGCGTGCAGTAACAGGTTGGGAATGTTTTAAAGGGTCACGTTGAATCCCTCATCCTTGAGGGCATCCCGCAAAATGACGTCTATTTGAATCGAAGGCTCAGCGCCTGATCAGCAGGCTTCAGAAAATCGAAAGTGGATAATTGAGAATCAGGCGGTTCTCGTTGAAACTTGTGTTAGTCCCCCAATCACGACGCAACGTCGAATTACGCCATTTGATGTTCAGGCTCTTGAACGCGCCGGACTGAAAAACATAAGCAAGCTCACTCTCACGCCCCCATTCCCTGGCATCCGTCAGGGTACCGACATGGACATCGGTGCCCTTGAGGTAACGGTTCATAAGGGTCAGGCCCGGTACGCCCAATGCCGCAAAGTTGTAGTCATGCCGCACTTGCCAGGAGCGTTCATTGGCATTCTCGTAGCTTGAGTTGTAACTGTCATTGCCCAGCGAGCCACCCGACGTACCGTTGACTTTCATCCAGCCGTCCTGGCCCGACACCTTTTGCAACCCGACATAGAAGGTATTGCCACCGAGCCTGGCTGAAAACAATCCGTACCCGGTACGGTTATCAAGGTCTCCACTCAGGGAACGTCCTTCATCCTTACCGATGAACCACCCTGCGTTGACACCGAGTACCCAGTCACCTACGGGCTGACTGTGGGTGAGCTGTACCAGTTGCTGGCGGTAAATATCTTTCAGTTCAGCGTTCCAGAGGCCAAGCATCGTGCGCTTGTCATTGAAGGTGTATTCGCCGCCCACAAAGTTGAACCGGTCCGTCCTGCCCGCCGGTTTCTGTGCAAAGAACATGTCTTCCATGCTGGCGTCATTTCGCGGACTGTTGCCACGAAATTGCCCGCCATACAGGGTCACATTTTCGATTTCGCGAGAGGTTATCTGCGCGCCCTGGAACGTCTGAGGTAACGAGCGACCGTCATCCGAGCGCAGGATCGGCAGGATGGGCATCCACTCGCCGACTTTGAGTTCTGTGGCAGATATACGTGCCTTGCCAGCAATGGCCAGGCGGCCGAAATCATCCGCTGGACGACCATCGTCGTGCACGGGCAGCAATTGCGTTCCGCGTGTGCCACGTCCCCCATCGAGTTTTATGGCGTACATGCCAATCGCGTCGGCACCAAAACCCACGGTTCCCTGCGTGAAGCCTGATGTGTAATTCAGAATGAACGCCTGGCTCCACTCCTCGGCTTTACTTTGTGTGGCTGAATCACTGACGAAGTTTCGGTTGATATAAAAATTACGCAGCGTCAACGTCGCAGTAGAGCCTTCGATAAAGCCAGTGTCAGCGGCCTGCACGCCCATTGCCGTGCCGAGTAATGGCAATACGAAGAACAGCGAAGAGTGATTGTAAACAGCATCGAATGCACGGATTTTCATTGTTATTATTTCCATCACAGACAGTTTTCATGAGCACAGCCAAGCCAGCTGAAAGCTCACGGATGAGGTTCAGAACAAACGTTTCAATAAATTGACTCGTGCCCCTGAAACAACGAGTGTTTAAACAGTTCCCGAATCGCCCATACCCACAAGACCCTGAGTCCGGGACGAGCCGGGCTGGCGTGCGGTGGCGGCAGCGTCCAGCAGGCCACGACGGCCGAGGCTGTCGATAAGTGAGCGCAAACCAAACTCCCACTGCGGTGCCAGGTCGCTGGTGGTCACACGGTTACACAAGTTACCCAGCAGTGAATTGCTGATGCTCACTACATCGCCCGGCTTATGGGTAAAGCCGTTACCGGGCTGGTCGCGGTCCTGATTAGGGGCGAACAAGGTACCGAGAAACAGCACCAGCCCGTCCGGGTATTGATGATTCTCGTTGATGGTTTGCTGCACCAGGTCCTGCGGGTCGCGGCTGATCTTGCGCATGGAGCTGCGGCCGCAGAGGACGAAACCATCCTCACCTTCAACCCGCAGATCCACCTCCGCGCTGCGTACATCGTCCAGGCAGAAGCTTTCGTCGAACAAGCGCAGCAGCGGGCCTAACGCGGTGGACGCGTTGTTATCCTTGGCCTTTGACAACAGCAAGGCGCTACGGCCTTCGAAGTCGCGCAGGTTGACGTCATTGCCAAGCATGGCGCCTTTTATACGGCCATCGCTCGACACTGCCAGCACCACTTCCGGCTCAGGGTTGTTCCAGCTCGACTTGGGATGTATGCCAATGTCAGCGCCATAACCCACCGCCGACAGCGGCTGGGCTTTGGTGAACACTTCGGCATCCGGGCCAATGCCGACCTCCAGGTACTGGGACCACAACCCCTGCTCTACCAACACCTTGCGCAGCGCTTCAGCCTGGGCTGATCCCGGTACGATCTGCGACAGGTCAGCGCCAATGCGGCTGACCAGTGACTCACGCACAGCATCGGCTTTGGCGGGGTCGCCCTTGGCCTGCTCTTCCACCACACGTTCCAGCAGGCTGGTGGCAAACGTCACACCGGCAGCCTTCACTGCCTGAAGGTCGATGGGTGCCAGCAACCATGGCTGGCGCGGATCGCGCTGAGCCGGATCGCTATTGTCCAGCAACGCTGACAGCTCGATCAGTGGCTGGTCCAGCGGCAGGGTACGCAGGTAAGCCACAGGGTCAGTCACTTCCAACAGGGCCGAAACGGTCGCTACATAGGCGCTGATGTCGTGTACAGCGCCGTCCTTTACAAAGACCACTGAAGGGCCCAGATCCGGCAGCCATACCCGCCCTACCCAACTTCCAGCGTCGAACACGCTGGCATCGTGGCTCAGCTTCAGCGAAGGGTTGGTGCTCAATCGATCAGTCATAGGTGTACCTTTACTGTCATTTATCGGGATCAGCTCAAGGCTGCAGTGCTGGGGATGCCGTCGATCAAGCGTCGAATACCCAGTGGGTTGGCATTCTGCAAAGCCGCTGGCAGCAAGGCGTCGGGGACGTTCTGATAGCAAACCGGACGCAGAAAGCGATCAATGGCCAGCGTGCCGACGGAGGTGCCGCGCGCATCGGAGGTGGCCGGATACGGACCGCCATGGACCATCGCATCGCTCACCTCGACACCCGTCGGGTAGCCGTTGAGCAACACGCGACCGACCTTCACTTCCAGCGCGGCGAACAAATGCCCAAAGGCACTCAGGTCGTCGCTGTCAGCCAGCAAGGTGGCGGTGAGCTGGCCGCGCAAGGCATCGACGGCACGCAGCAGTTCGGCTTCATCGGCAACCTGCACGACCACAGTGCAAGGTCCGAATACTTCCTCCTGCAACAGTTCATCCTGCGTCAACAGCAGGCTGACGTCGGCCTCGAACAACTGTGGCTGCGCCTGTGTGCTGTGTTGCGCGGCACCACTCAGATGCTTGACGCCAGGATGCGCCTGTAGCGCCTGCAGGCCTTTTGTGTAGCTGCTGAGCGTGCCGGGGTTGAGCATGGTTTGCGCCGCCTGCTCGGCCATGTGCCCGGACAACTGTTCGATAAAGGCGCTGAACGCCGTCGAGCGAATCCCCAGTACCAGGCCAGGGTTGGTACAGAACTGGCCACACCCCTGAACAACCGAGGCCGTTAGTTCCCTGGCCATTTGCGCCCCCCGGCTGGCCAGAGCTTGCGGCAGTAACACCACCGGGTTGATGCTCGACATCTCGGCAAACACCGGTATCGGCTGCGGTCGGGCGGCGGCCATGTCGCACAGGGCCCGGCCACCGTGCAGCGAACCGGTAAAACCCACCGCCTGGATGCCTGGGTGCTTGACCAACGCCTCGCCGACGCCGCTGCCAAAAATCATGTTGAACACACCGGCTGGCATGCCGGTGCGCTCGGCGGCGCGGATCAGTGCTTCGGCCACCCGTTCGGCCGTGGCCATATGACCGCTGTGGGCCTTGAATACCACCGGGCACCCAGCTGCCAGGGCAGCGGCGGTATCGCCGCCGGCCGTCGAAAACGCCAACGGGAAATTACTGGCACCGAATACCGCCACCGGCCCGACCCCGATGCGGTATTGACGCAGGTCGGGGCGCGGTAGCGGTGTACGCGCCGGCAACGCCTGGTCGATACGGGCACCGTAGAAATCACCACGGCGCAGCACGTGGGCAAACAGGCGCATCTGGCCGCTGGTACGTCCGCGCTCACCCATAATGCGCGCACCGGGCAGCGCCGTTTCCTGACAGGTCAAGGCAACGAAGTCATCGCCAAGGCTGTCCAGCTCGTCGGCAATGGCCTCCAGAAACTCGGCCCGACGAGTCGCCGGCAAGTTGCGATACAGCGGGAACGCCGCGCTGGCAGCCGCCACGGCGGCATCGACTTCGCCCAGTGTGGCTTGGTAAAAAGCGCCAGGCAGGCGCTCGCCAGTGTGAGCATCGATGCTGTAGACCAGGGTCTGGCCTTGAGCACTGCGCTGGCCGGCAATGAAGTTGTATCCGCTAGGGTGCATGAGTAAATGCCTTGATATTCAGGAATGGGCTGTCAGTCAGGTCACGGCACCGATCTGCCAGGGCACGAACTCGTTCTGCCCATAGCCGTGCTGTTCACTTTTGCTGCGCGCACCGGAGGCGATGCGCAGCATCTGTTCGAAGATGTAAGCGCCGCGCTCTTCGATACTGGTAGAGCCATCGGCGATGCCGCCGCAGTTGACGTCCATGTCCTCCTCCTGGTGCTCGAACACCCGGTTATTGGTCGCCAGCTTGATGGAAGGCGCAGGCGCACAGCCGTAAGCCGAGCCGCGACCGGTGGTGAAGGCAATCAGGTTGGCGCCGCCTGCCACCTGGCCGGTGGCCGACACCGGGTCGTAGCCCGGTGTGTCCATGAACACCAGGCCTTGAGCCCGGACCGCTTCGGCGTACTGGTAGACATCGACAAGGTTGCTGGAGCCGGCCTTGGCCACTGCGCCCAGCGATTTTTCGAGGATGGTGGTGAGGCCACCGGCCTTGTTTCCGGCCGAGGGATTGTTGTTCAGTTCGGCGTTCATGCGCTGGCAGTAGTCTTCCCACCAGTGAATGCGGGCGATCAGCTTTTCGCCGACCTCACGGCTCACCGCACGACGCGTCAGCAGGTGCTCGGCACCATAGATTTCAGGTGTTTCCGACAGAATCGCGGTGCCCCCGGCTGCCACGAGGCGGTCGACGGCATTACCCAATGCCGGGTTGGCCGTGATGCCCGAGTAACCATCGGAACCGCCGCATTGCAGACCGACAATCAGGTGGCGCGCACTGACCGGCTCGCGTTCGACCTGATTGGCCTCTGCCAGTAGCGCCTTGACTTGCTCGATGCCGGCCGCGATGGTCTTCGACGTGCCGCCTGTGCCTTGAATCGTGAAGGCGCGCAAGTGTGCACCCGCCTTCAGCCCCTGAGTTTCGAGCAGGCTGTCGATCTGGTTGGTTTCACACCCCAGGCCAATGATCAGCACCGCAGCGAAGTTGGGGTGTACGGCATATCCCCCCAGGGTTCGGCGCAACAGGCCCAGGGCCTCGCCGGAGGGATCCACCGCGCAACCAGCGCCGTGGGTCAATGCCACCACACCGTCGATGTTTGGATAGTCGGCCAGCGCGTCGGGATGAATGTCGCGGCGAAAATGGTCGGCAACGGCGCGGGCTACGGTCGCCGAACAATTCACCGAGGTGAGGATGCCAATATAGTTGCGTGTGGCAACCCGTCCATCGGCACGCACGATGCCCTGGAACACCGCCTCGGTGCTCGGCGTGCTGCGGGTATCGACGCCAAAGGCGTAGTCGCGGGAAAAATCACCCATCTGTACATTGTGGACATGCACGTGGTCACCGGCCTCGATGGGCTGCGAAGCAAAACCGATGATCTGTCCATAGCGGCGCAAGGGCTGCCCCTGCTCAACTCGTTGCGTGGCGATTTTATGGCCCGAGGGAACCGACTGGCGCACGGTAATCGCCTCGGCTTCCAGGTGCAGTCCTTGCTGCAGGTTCTGGCGGGCGATAAGAACGTTGTCCAGCGGGTTGAGGCGGATAACGGCAGGGTCGCCGGATTTGGCAATCAGTTGCATAGGACCTCTCAGGGCGGTGCGGCTGACTTATTGTTATTGAGTTGCCCGTATAACGTCGGGCTAATTCAGATCTACTGTAAGAATTATCAGGCAACTTTCCCAATGATATAATTTGATCGCGCGATAACGTTGCTTCATTAAAAGCAGAATCAAAAAGTACGCCGTCATCAATACGGTATTATTTGACGATCACCGCTTACTTACCCCTGTTCTAATTATCGCTGAACTGACAGACTCTGTTCTTCACGCCGAGTCCAGACACCTTCCAGTAAAATATTCATGAATGTTCGAACTGAATCGCTCAGCGGCTCATCCTTGCGCGTGACCACGCCATACTCCAGCGCCGGGAGATACAAGGGACTGCGCAAAGCCTTGAGTTGGCCGCTGGCCAGTTGGCTGGCGACCATCGAACGCGGCAACATGGCAATCATCGGCGCCGATTGCAGCAGTTGCAGAAACATCGGCATCGAGATGGTTTCTACACTGTCGGAGGGCGTGGCAATCCCGGCCACCCGGAATGCCTGTTCCAGGCGGTCACGGATCGGCGTGCCCACCGGGTACAGTACCCACGGCCAATCGCCCAGCGCCGACAATGGCGTGCTGACCAGTTGGTTCAGAGGGTGCTCGCTATTGACCACCAGGCTGAAAGGCTCAGGCTCAAGTGGTTGGTAGTTGAACATCTGGCCGAAGCGCTCTTCGGTAAAACGGCCAATCATGATGTCGAGCCTGTTCTGTTCCAGCATGGTCAGCAGATGATCGCTGGAGTGCTCCACCACCTCGATCGACAGCAATGGACTGCGGGCCTTGATGGTGGCGATGGCCTGCGGCAGCACCAAGGCGATAGCGGCAAAAATTCCGCCGACACGTATGCAGCCGTGCCCGCCCTTGCGCAGACGGTTGACCTGGTCAACGAACTGTTGCGAGTCTGCCAGCACACGCTGGGCGTAACGCACCACATAGTCGCCCAGCTCGGTGGGCGGCATACTGCGCGTCAGACGCTCGAACAGCGCGAAGCCGAACTGATCCTCGAGGTCTCGCAGCATCTTGCTCAACGCTGGCTGGCTGAGGCTCATGCACGCCGCTGCGGTGTGCATGTTGCGGGTGCGCGCCAGGGTGTCGATCAACACCAGATGCTTATAGCGAATCCCGTTGCAAAAGTTGGAATGGGTAATGTCCAGTGTCATCGGCAACAGGCCTCAGGCAGATGAAAAACTGCAGTATTACCGCAGGCCGGCACTCCTCAACCCGCGCAGTCAGGTGTCTTGCATCGGGTATATTCCAGCTGATAAAGCGTGGTGCCGAGCGGCTGCGCAGAGTTGCCCAGCAAACTGCCAAGATCCGCCACCAGTTGCTCTCTGGCATGGGTGACATAGTCGGCAGCGCAGCCTTCGATCATGATCACCCAGGACGGAATTTCAGTGCCCTCCGATCGGGCCTTCTTCTCTGCGGTTTCAACCTTGCTGACCGCTTCATCGGCTGTGCCGAAGTGCACACCGGTGATGCCCTGGGCATCCACCAGCGGCGGCAAAACCCGATCACGCAGCGCTTGCAGAACATCGGTGTAGCGCTCGGCGGCGACATCGAAACGGACAGTCAGCAGATAAGCGCCATGACCCACGCCGGCGGTGTAGTGCACATCGCAAATCGACCGGGCGACATTGCGGTAGGACTGCACGACTTTCTGCGTCCATACCGTTGGCGCATTAAGACGATTCAGATAATCCGCGCCGCCCAACACTTGCACGGAGTCGGCCTCGTACAGATTGAAATAGACAGGCCCCTCATCCAGCGCAATGTATCGCCGTCCGCGCTGGAAGCCTGGAATACCCAGGCGTTCGGGCATGTGTTCACGGTTATGCCACTCATAGAACTCATCCCGCGCTTCGGGGAGAAGGTCATGCCAGATTGCAACGATACCCGTTCCTGCAAAACTCATAGGTTCTTCCTCCAGTAGGCATCAATCAACGTTCGGGTAACGACCGGCAGCCCAGGCTGCACCCATTTCCGAGACATAGGGCACGACCGTCTGAGACTGCTCGCCCAGACCTTGTCCCCCGACGCGCATGACGTCCCCGGCCTTGAGAAACACATGCGGCTTCTGGCCCAGCCCGACGCCCGGTGGCGTTCCGGTGATGATCACGTCGCCCGGCATCAGCGGCATGAAGCGGCTCAGGTAGGAGACGATGTGCGCCACGCTGAAAATCATTGTGCGGGTGTTACCGTTCTGGAAACGCTTGCCGTTCACTTCGAGCCAGAGGTCGAGATTCTGCGGGTCGGCGATTTCATCGCGGGTCACCAGCCAAGGGCCCAGCGGTGCAAAGGAAAAGCTGCTTTTGCCCTTGGTCCACTGGCCTTCGTATTCGAGCTGATAGGCCCTTTCAGAGACATCGTTGGCCAGGCAATAACCGGCAACGTGATCCAGCGCCTTGCTTTCTTCGATGTGCCAGGCAGGTGAGCCGATGACGATGGCCAGTTCGACTTCCCAGTCGAGTTTCTTCGCATCCCCCGGCAGGATCACGGGGTCGTTGGCACCGCTGATAGACCCGGTGTGCTTGTTGAACACGACCGGCTGGCTCGGTATCGGCGTGTTGGTTTCAGCGGCGTGATCAGAATAGTTAAGGCCGATACAGATCAGGTTCGGGACACTGCCTACACATGGCCCCAAGCGCGTTCCAGCCGCCACCCGTGGCAGACGTTCAATATCGACACTACGCAATTTTTCGAGACTGGACGGCGACAGCGCCGCCGCGTCGATATCATCGACGATGCCAGAGAGGTCCCTGACCTGCCCTCCAGCATCCAGAATTCCAGGCAGCTCTTGTCCTGGCAGACCAAAACGAACCAAACGCATACGTTACTCCTCAATAGTTGAGAAAAAGACCGGCAGAGATCCTGCCTCGCCAAACTGGATGTTCAGCGGCTGGTGAACGGGAACGTCTAGAACACCGGCATACGAGCCGGTGATCACGACCTGACCTGCGTGCAGGTCGATTCCACGTGCAGAAAGAAAATTGGCGAGCCAGACGATTGGCGACACGGGGTCATGATCCGGATGAACCCCGGAAATGCTCACAGGCTCGGCCCCGGAATGACTCAGGGTTACATCGAGATGAAGGGGAAGATTTCGTGCGTCCAGCGAAATGGCTTGAGGCCCCAACACCAGACCGTGGTTGAACAGCCCGTCAGCGAGTAGCTGCTCGAACGTAACCTTTTGCGGATCGGCATATCGGCAATCGATGACCTCCAGTGAAAGGTGTACCTGACTGATCGAGCGAAGGATGTCGTCGGCTGTATAAGGCGTCGAACGAGCCGGCAGGTCGGCACCGAGCATGCAGGCGAGCTCAGGTTCGATTCGCACACTGGAGGTCGCGAAATCGAGGGGATAGCGACTGGTACGCACAATGCTGTCGGCGTAGATCGGTGCGACTATCCACTTGCCGGGCTTGGGCATTGCGCACTTCCATCCGCCCACGGTCTTGCCAGCCAGCACGCCTACTTGTTGCTGTATCTCGAAGCCTTGCTCCAGGCTCAATAACGCCTCACCACAGGGCAAGGCGTCCAAGCGGCTGCCCGTCTGGCGTGCACGCACAAGCTCAGCGGCGGCCTGCAAGGTGGCTGATTCAGCCCTGTCGACCGATTGCGTCTGATGCATGACATTCACCCTTGCACACTGGCTTGTCGCGGCCATACCGTGCCGAGCTTGTTCGCCGCATCGTCGAGCAGCGCGTGCAAATCGGCGTAACGATCCGGGTGCATGCGCATGACCGGTCCGGCAATGCTCATGGTGCCGACCACGGCGCCGGTCGAAATCAACTTCACCGGAACCGCAATTGCCCAGACCCCGGCCTCGGCTTCTTCCACCACCAGCCCGTAGCCACGCGCTCTGGTCTCGGCCAGTTCAGCCAGCAACCGCTCGATAGTGTTGATAGCCCGCGGGCCTATTCCGGCCCCCTCGCTTTTACCCAGACCGCTGCGTATGGCAATCTCGACGGCTTGCTCATCAGGCATCGATGCAAGCCAGGCCTTGCCGTTGGCGGTGGTATAGAGATTGATAGGCTGGTCCATGGCCGGCGAATACATCAACCCCGGCGCAGCGCCCTGGGCTGAGGCAAGCCATGACAGACCGCTCTCGCATACGACCGTCAGACGCACCAGTTCGTGGGAGATGGCCGCTACGTTTTCAATGATCGGCTGAACCAGTTCGGGCAAACCGATGCCATTCAGATAGCGTTGCCCCAGAAGCGCCAGCTTGAGGGTAAGACGATACTGGGAAGTCGCTTCATCCTGCTCAGCCCACCCTTGCTCTACCAACTGGGCAAGCACACGGTGGGCCGGCCCTTTCTCCATGCCCAGCTCAGCTGCAATATCGGACATGCGCATCCAGCGGGCTTCACGGGCCAGCAGCTCGATGGCCTCCAGACAGCGGTCAACAGCACCTTTAACGACTCTCATGGGATTTTTCTCGACTGGTCATCAGCGACACCAGGTATCTGGTTACGCAGTTCTATTTGGAACACAGTTACAATAGTAGGCACTCCCTGATTGCCAAGTCAACGTGAGGGCAAGCAAAAACTGTCATCCCGTTGCCCTTGCTCACTTGGCGCTGGCCAGGTAACGCCATTCATGCGCGGGTATCCCCTTGACAAAGCCCTGATACCGAGAACAACATTACAACTGGAACGTCGTTACAATAATAAAATTTCGGAGACATCTCATGAGCCAAAGCATTCAGGCCGATCCAAATTCCAAACGTCAGTCAAGGAAGGCCGCCGCGAGCGGCTGGATCGGCTCGGCGTTGGAGTACTACGACTTTTTCATCTACGCCACCGCAGCGGCCCTGCTTTTCCCGCAGCTGTTTTTTCCGACAGACAATCCAACTGTGGGGATCATCGTTTCGCTGGCAAGCTTCGGCGTCGGATACATCGCTCGGCCAATCGGCGCCGTGGTATTAGGGCACCTGGGCGACCGACATGGACGCAAGACCGTACTGGTCTATTGCATGTTCCTGATGGGGTTTTCGACCGTGTGCATCGGGCTGCTTCCTACCTACCATCAGATCGGGGTCTGGGCGCCTGCGCTGTTGATCTTCTTGCGGCTGATTCAAGGATTTGCGGTCGCGGGAGAGGTGTCATGTGCAAGCTCCATGACCCTGGAACACGCGCCTGATGGACGTCGAGGGTATTTCGCAAGCTTTACGCTTCAAGGCGTACAAGCCGGACAACTTCTGGCGGCTGCGGTTTTCCTGCCACTCGCCCAGTTCATGCCCGCCGATCAATTTGCTGCCTGGGGCTGGCGAATTCCATTTCTGCTCAGCGCCCTGGTGCTGGTCGTCGGATGGATCATCCGCCGTGAAGTTCATGAGGCTCCCGTATTCACCGAGGCGCAGACCCAAGGCGAGATCCGTAAATTACCTGTGGTCGAAGTGATTACTCAGAGCTGGCGGGATGTGTTGCGCGTGATTGGCATGGCCCTGTCTGCGGTCCTTGCCATCCTCGCCTCCGTCTTCGGAGCGACCTATGCCGTCCAGCCTGCCTACGGCATTGGTTTCCCTTCCGGCGTGTTCATGTGGATACCGGTGTTAGGCAACTTGTGCGCCGTTATCCTTATTCCTTTCGTGGGCAAGCTCTCTGACAGGATTGGCCGCCGACCTCCGGTTATTGTGGGTGTTCTTAGCGGTGGACTCTTGTCATTTGCCTATCTCTATGCGATCAGCATTCACAACCTGTGGCTTTCGCTGATTCTCTCGCTGCTTATGTGGGGCGTGGCTTACCAGGGCTTTAACGGGGTATTCCCAAGCCTGTTCCCAGAGCTGTTCCGTACACGTGTACGTGTTACCGGCATGGCGATTGGTCAGAATATCGGCGTGGCCTGCACAGCGTTTCTGCCCGCGCTTTTCGTATCGATTGCACCTCCCGGGACGGAGAACATTCCTTTGAAAATCGGCGCATTGACGTTTGGCATCTGCGCAATCTCCGCGATTGCCGCTATCACTACGCGCGAAACGTATCGGATTCGCCTGAAGGACCTCGGTGATCCAAATGCGGTCCCGATGTCGAAAGAGGAATACGAACGGGTCCAGAAACAATCCATGGCCAGGCCGCAAGTCAATGCCGTCCAATCAGGATCAGCGACACACTCCTGACAACCTGTCCTGTTAACACCACTGCGCTGTTCAGTTGCTCTGAACAGCGACTTTTCTGTATGGGTTCATATGCATCCACGTATTACAGGCAGCACGCGTATTTATGGATTGATGGGTGACCCTATCAAGAGCGCCAAGTCCCCAATGTTGCTGAACAGGCTATTTGCCGAATCCCAGTCTGACGCCGTTTGCATTGCATTGCAGGTCGGCCCAGGCGGCCTGGCTGACTTTGTCAGAGGCATGCGAGCGGTAGGCAACCTGGCCGGCCTTCTGGTGACCATGCCGCACAAGCAGAGCATGCTCGACATCGTGGACGCTCTTCACCCTACCGCGCGTCAGGTCGGCGCCATCAACGTCGTTCGCTGCGAACCTGACGGGCGCTGGGTGGGTGCCGTGTTCGACGGACCTGGTTGCGTGCAGGGCATGCAGCGGCATGGCGTTACGCTGCTCGGGAAATCCGTTCTGCTTGTCGGAGCGGGTGGCTCGGGAAGGGCAATTGCGTTTGCCGTTGCCGCTGCGGGCGCCCGATCACTGACCATTTCAGACCTGGATCCGCGTCGCGCCCTGGAGCTTGCGCACCGCGTCGACACAGAGGGGCCTTGCGCTGTGCATGCAGGTCTCGCAGACCCAGCCGGTCATGACATCGTGATCAATGCCACCCCGCTCGGCATGAACCCCGATGACCCGATGCCGCTAGACGCACAGCGGCTGGACCCGGCGACGGTGGTGGTCGATATCATTACCCGGCCCGAACCGACTGCCTTGCTGCTCGCTGCACAGTCGCGCGGTTGCCAGACCCTTGATGGCCAGCCTATGCACCTGGGCCAGGCCCTGCTGGCCTTGAGCTTTCTGGGTTTCGAAGATATCGAGCGGCGCTACTCGGGCGGATTGTAAGTCCCCTGCTGAACGTGACCGGCTTTTCACTCTCCCCTCCTCAACATCTCCTCGAAAAAGCCAACGATGTGCACTGCCCTGGCCAGTGCACATTACCCCGTGCCTGGTGAAATTGCTGTCCAAACTGAGCACCCTGTAGGCCCACAAACAAAACGGAATCAACTTCCGTTCGTAACAGGCTCATGCTAGCCTGCTACGCAATCCCAAGGGTATCGGCAAGTTCGTCACACACTGTTTATAAGGAATGAATGCTTGAAAGTCGTTCTTCTGGAAGTAAGCCACTGGCACACCCCTCTCTACCTCGATGCCCTTGAGCGTCTGCCTGATGTGACCGTCACGGCGATATCCGATGCCACGAATTCGCGCGGTCCCGTCCTTGCGCAGCGATTCGGCGCGCAACTTTACGATCACTGGACAACCCTGCTGGATAATGAAGAGGCTGATTTTGCGTTCGCCTTTGGTCCGCACGATGAGTTGCATGCCATAGGCAAGGCATTGATCGAGCGCAATATTCCGTTCGCCATGGAGAAGCCCTGCGGGCTCACCCGGCATGAAGTCCTGGACCTGCAACAACGCGCCGAAGCCGCAGGCCTGTTCGTGGCGGTGCCGCTGGTCTGGAGGCACAGTGAGCTGCTGAACCGCCTCAAACAAGCAGCGCTGCAGAGTGGCGCCAAATGGAGAACCCAGTCGTTTCGATTCAACGCCGGGCCACCCGGACGCTACCTGACCAACAACTGCTCCTGGATGCTTGACCCAAAACGCTCGGGGGGCGGTTGCACGATCAACCTTGCCGCTCACTTCGTCGATCTGGTTCAGGAAATCTCCGGTGAACGCATTCGTAGCGTGTCTGCGGTGATGCACCGTGACCCGCAACTGACGGAAGTAGAGATCGGCTCGATGATGACTCTGGTGACCGAGAGCGGCTGCATCTGCACTATTGAAACTGGTTACAATTACCCGGCGAATACCCCTGAACAACGGGAATACTCATTTTCACTGTCAACCGATCAGTTTTACGTGCGCTCAACCCCGGATGGCTTGCGTTTGATCGACGCGACCGGACACGCCAGTGACCTTCATATGAGCCTGAACTCG
This sequence comes from Pseudomonas sp. 3A(2025), assembly GCF_054589175.1. Lineage (NCBI taxonomy): Bacteria > Pseudomonadati > Pseudomonadota > Gammaproteobacteria > Pseudomonadales > Pseudomonadaceae > Pseudomonas > Pseudomonas sp. 3A(2025). Next base: position 66,577 of record NZ_BAAILM010000050.1, read on the forward strand.
GACGTGTACTACGACACCTTCGTCACCGACGTCCTCGCCCCTGACCGCGAGACTACGCATACAGGCGCCGGACTTGCAACGATGCACCGCGTCATGAGTGTCATAGAGGCTGCGTATGAGTCAGACCGCCTTGGTGGCATCCCCATCACGCTCCAGCATTCATGACGCAAGGATGGCTGGCCACGGCCAGCAACAAAGAGGACTGGAAAAATTGTCACATATCGGCCGTTACTTCAACACCCTGGAACTGCTGCTCTCGCACCCAGGCGGTCTTGCCCTGTCTGAAATCAGCGATCGGACCCAGGTCCCGATGGCCACGGCTCACCGCATATTGAGCGCGCTGCGAGAAAGAGGTTACGTTTATCAGAACGAACAGGATCATTACCGTCTGACGCTGATGATCCCCAGCATGGGCGTGAACTACATCGCTGAAACGGGCTTCGCCGGCATCATGCAACCCTTGCTCGACGAACTGGCCAGCGAAACCGGCGAACACGTTCGATTGGCGGCGGTAGCAGAGGATCACCTGACCTGGGTGCTACAGGCCACGAAAAATACCAAAGGCCTTCAGTATCGCCGTGCCCTGGATGAAAAAATCATTCCGCACACGACCGCAGCGGGCAAGGCATGGCTTGCCACCATGCGCGACGAGCGCGCCATGCGTATTCTCGCCGCCTGGGATATCGAAAACACCCGGGACTACGCGGGCCCCAATGCACGCGTTTCGATCCGCGACATCTTCGATGACATCGCCTTGATCCGCAAAGAGGGTCACGCAGTCGTTCGCGAAGAAGGTGAAGTGGGTGTGTGTGTCGTGGCGGTGGCCGTATTCGATACCTCACGACCAGACAGCTCGACCCCGGTCGCCACCCTGAGCATCGCCGGCCCCATCGCACGCATGCGTGAAGAAACGCTCGGCACTCATATCGAACGCCTGAAGCGCTCGACCATCAAGGTCGGCGAGCACTGGTCGCTGTGGACGGCGGTCAGTGGGGACTGATTCGCTGCCTGCGCGTTAATAGCGCGCAGGCGTGTTGCTGGCGTTACGGAATTTTCCAGCCTTTGGCACGCAGATCCTGCACACCCTTGTTCAGCTCATACAACGCGTTTTCTTCGCGGATGATTTCCAGCACGCAGTTTTCAATACCGCAGGTCGCGTGAACGGCCTCGCCCAATCCGATGAAGTCCACAACACCGGTACCGACCGGGTCATGACCCCATACATCTGTGCCAGTGTCGGACACATGTACAAAGTCGATGGCGGCGTGGTAAGCCAGCAGACTCGCCACAGGATCTTCACCTATATAAGCAGCATTGGCGATGTCATAGACGACCTTGACCACATCATCGTTGAGGGTGCTTACAACCTGCGCCAGCTCCGGCATGGTGGGGGTAAAGCAGTACGGCGTATTTTCCAGCAGCAAGCGCACGCCAGCTTGTTTTAGGCGACAGCCAGATCAATCACTGACTTGATGTGTTCGATGCTCTTGTGACGCATGTTCGCGGCGGGACTGGCCAGATTGATGTCATAGCCGCCGGCGTTAAGGGACCTGATCTTCGCGCCGTAAAAAAGGAGTGTCCAATGAGAGCTTTGGTCAGTAGCGGCAGTAGCGGTATCGGTGCATCTGCATGCCTGAGGATCGCGGAGGCGGCCCTTGCCCGTGGCTCGCAGCCGAAAATTGCGGTTTGCGGGCACACCCTCACCACTACGCAGGAAGAAGTCGTTGAATCCATCAGAGCCATGGGCGGTATCGCCATCGCCTTGTCCGGTGATCTCGGCAACCCTGAGGTGCCAGGCCAACTGGTGGCGGCGGCCATAGCGGAGTTCGGCGGGCTTGACGCACTGGTGGCGAATGCCGGCATCGCCAGCCCTGGTGCGATCTGTGACTTGTCCATAGAAGCCTGGGACGACATGTTCTCGGTCAATCTTCGCGGTGCCTGGCTGCTGGCCAAGGCCAGCTACCCGTATTTGCGCGAGAGCCGAGGTTCGGCATGCTTTACCTCGTCGATGTCTGGCCAGCTTCCGCATGCAGGCTCAGGCGCGTACAGCCCCACCAAAGCGGCATTGACCATGCTCGCCCAGACGCTCGCACTGGAGTGGGCGCCTGACGGCATCCGTGTCAACGTGGTGTCCCCGGGCATGACCCACACGCCGATGTCGGAAAAAATGTACGCCGATCCCCACATCAAGAAAGCACGGGAAGCAATCATCCCGCTGGCGAGAATCGGCGAGCCAATCGATATCGCCAACGTGATCGAATTTCTCGTTAGCCCCTTATCGGCCTATGTCACGGGACAGGATATATGCGTCGATGGTGGCTTCTCCAAATCGATACTGAGCCATATTCCGGGCCGGCCGAGCTCCAAATCCTGAGCATGATTGATTTACAGCTTCTTCAGTGCGCAGAAAGGAAAGCGGGTTAGTCACACAGCTTGAACCACACTGCCTTGAGTACAAGTGAGGCCGCACGAGCTTAAATGTTACGTGCGGCTTGAACTGGCCCCGGCAAATACTCAATCATTTCTGTACCGCACCCCATCGTTCACTCGCCCAGATAGGCTTTTTGCACCTGCTTGTCATGCAGCAAATCACTGGCCTGACCTTCCATCGCGATTCGCCCGCCGTCGATGACATAGGCACGCTGACAGGTTTGCAAGGCTAGCCGGGCATTCTGCTCGACCAGCAGCAGCGTCATGCCGCCTTTGACGACCTCAACGATGGTTTCGAAGATCTTCTGCACGACAATCGGCGCCAGCCCCATCGACGGCTCGTCGAGCAATAGCAGCTTGGGCTTGCCCATCAACGCCCGAGAGATGGCAAGCATCTGCTGTTCGCCGCCGGACATGGTCCCGGCCAACTGGTGCGCACGCTCCTTCAGGCGCGGGAAGATACCGAACATGCGCTCGATATCAGTCTCGATGGCTGTCTTGCCGTCGGTGCGAGAGAAGGCGCCCATTTCCAGGTTTTCATAAACAGTCAGCTTGGGAAATATGCCCCTGCCTTCGGGCACCAGCGCCAGCCCCTGACGAATCAGGTCATACCCCTTGATGCCGGCATGGGCCTGGCCATCGAAAGTTATTTGCCCGGCACTGGGGGTCAGGATACCGCCCAGGGTTTTCAGCGTCGTGGTCTTGCCCGCGCCATTGGCACCGATCAGCGCGACCATTTCACCCTCGCCGACATGAAAGTCGATACCCTTGATTGCCTGGATGGCGCCGTAGGACACCTGCAGGCCGCTTACTTGAAGAATGTTTTTCATATCAGGCCGCCGCCTCCGCCCCCAGATAAGCCTCGATCACTTTTGGATCTTTCTGAACATCCACCGGCAGGCCATCGGCGATCTTGCGACCGAATTCCAGCACGGTGACGTGATCGCACAGGCCCATGACCAGCTTGACGTCGTGTTCGATCAACAGCACGGTCTTGCCATCGCCCTTCATCTTGCACATCAGTTTGCGCAGGCCTTCGGTTTCCGAGGCGTTCATGCCGGCCGCCGGTTCATCGAGGGCGATCAACAACGGCTCGGTGGCCAGCGCACGAGCGATTTCCAGGCGGCGCTGGTCGCCATAGGACAGACTCTTGGCCAGCTCATGGGCAAGATGACCGATGCCGACATAGGCCAGCCAGTGGTGCGCCGACTGACGGATCTCACGCTCTTCCTGCACACAGGCGCGAGTGCGCAGAATGGCGCCGAAGACCCCGCTGCGGGTTCGCACGTGACGGCCGATCATCACGTTTTCCAGCACCGTCATGTTGTGAAACAGGCGAATGTTCTGGAAAGTGCGGGAGATGCCCGCCTCCACGACCTTGTAAGGCTTGCGGATATTCAGCGGTTTGCCGTCGAACTCGATGCGGCCCTCTTCAGCACGGTACAAACCGGTCAGCACATTGAACAAGGTGGTCTTGCCAGCACCGTTGGGGCCCAGCAAACCGCGAATCTCTCCACGGCGGATCGACAGATCGATGCCGTGCAGCGCCTGCAGGCCGCCGAAGAACTTGCTCACCGAATGCAGTTGCAGCAGTACGTCACTCATACCTTGTCCGCCTCTTTGACCGGATATTCGAAAGCTTGCGAAGGAGCGTCATGCACCGTCACGGTCAGCGCCGCCTCTGGCTGAGCCGGTTGCGGGTCGCCATCATGCAGTTCGGCACGGCGGCGATTCGATGGCCACAGGCCTTCGGGGCGGTAGCGCATCACCAGGATCAGCGCCAGGCCGAACACCAGCATGCGCAGGGTCGAGGCATCGAGGATGTTGCGCAGCACTTCTCGGCTGACGAAGGTCACGTTGTCCATGATGAACGGCTGGATCCAGTTGACCAGGTCGCGGAATACCTCAGGCATGGTCGACAGGATCAGGGCGCCCAGCACCACGCCGCGAATCGAGCCCATACCGCCGAGCACTACCATGGCCAGGACCATGATCGACTCCATCAAGGTGAACGATTCGGGGCTGACAAAGCCCTGATAGCTGGAAAACAGCACTCCGGAGACCCCGCCGAAGGTCGCGCCCATGGCGAAGGCCAGCAGTTTCAGGTTGCGCTTGTTCAGGCCCATGGCTTCGGCGGCCACTTCATCTTCGCGCAGCGCCATCCAGGCCCGGCCGATGCGCGAGACCTCAAGGCGCTTGGAGAGAATGATCGAAAAAATCACGATCACCAGAAAGAACAGGTAATAGCTGATCACCGGCGTAACGGTCAGCCCGAACAGGTTCCAGGTCTGTTGCAACGACACGATCGCCTCGGGCGCGTTGCCGGCGGCATACGACCAGCCGGCGCCGTCCATGTGCAGTGGCGCGATGTTGCTGATGCCTTGCGGGCCGTTGGTGAGATTGACCGGTTGATCGAGGTTGTTCATGAAGATGCGGATGATCTCGCCGAAGCCCAGGGTCACGATGGCCAGATAGTCGCCGCGCAGCTTGAGCACCGGCGCACCGATCAAGACCCCGCAAATGGCGGCGACCACGGCGGCGACCGGGATGATCATCCACAGCGGCCAGTTGAGTACGTCCTCGACCAGACCGGCCACGTGCAAATGCGGCGAGGCCAGCAAGGCGTACAGGTAGGCACCGATGGCGTAGAAGCCGATGTAGCCCATGTCGAGCAGGCCGGCATAGCCGATCACGATGTTCAGGCCCAGCGCCAGCAGCACATAGAGCATGGCAAAGCCGAGGATACGCACCCAGGTCGGGCCTAGAAACGGAATGGCTTCGACCAGGAACGGCAGGGCCACGAAGCCCAGGATCAACAAGGCGTATTGCAGGTTCGGATTGTTTCTCATCTGTGACAAGCTCCTAGGCACGATCGGCCTGGCGTTCACCCATCAGCCCGTTGGGACGGAAAAGCAGGACCAGAATGAGCACGGCGAAGGCGAAGATGTCCTGGTAGTTAGCGCCCAGAAAGCCCCCGGTCAGTTGCCCGGTGTAACCGGCAGCCAGCGATTCGATAAGGCCCAGCAGCAAGCCGCCGGCCATGGCGCCGAACAGATTGCCGATGCCGCCCAGTACCGCAGCAGAAAAGGCTTTCAGACCCAGCAGCAAGCCCATGTAGGCGTCGGCCTGGCCGTAGTTGACGGCGCGCATGACGCCGGCGATGGCCCCCAGCGCGGCACCGATCAGAAAGGTCGCGCTGATCACCCGGTTGATATTGATGCCCATCAGCCCGGCGACTTCCTGATTCTGTGCGGTGGCGCGCATGGCCTTGCCCAGGCGGGTCTTGTCGACCAGCAGCCACAGGCCGAGCATGATCACCACCGAGATGATCATGATGCTCATCTGCACGTTGGTGATGGTGGCGCCGAACACCTCGATCGGGTGAGTCTCGATCACCTCGGGGAAGGTTTTGTAGCCGCGCCCCCAGATCATCATGGCCAGGTTCTGCAGGAAAATCGAAATGCCGATGGCGAGAATAAGCGGGGTCAGGCGCGGCGCCTTGCGCAGTGGCCGATAGGCAAATTTCTCCATGCCCTGGGCCATCAGCATGCACACGATGGCCGCCACCATAATGGCCAGCAGCAAGGTGATGATGCCAGGGGCAAAGCCAAAGCCTGCGAGCATGGTCAGCACCGAAATGGTGACCATGGCGCCGATCATGACGACTTCGCCATGGGCGAAGTTAATCAGGCCGATGATGCCGTAAACCATGGTGTAGCCCAGGGCCACGAGCGCATAGATGCTGCCCAGAACCAGGCCGTTAAGAACCTGCTGGAACAAGATATCGAAGTTGCCTTCCACGAGCTGAATCCTCAAGACTGCATTTGGGTCGGCCGTGCCTGCGTACGGCAGCAGACACGGCGACGGGCTTGGCAGGTCAGAAATGAGCGTTTCTTATTGTCGCGAACCGGGCAGGTCCGCTTGTTGTAATGGGCACAGCAATGATCAGTCGCGTTCTACCGACAGGGTTTTCCAGGCACCGTCGGTGAACTGGAAGATGGTTGCCGCCGGGTTCTTCAGGTTGCCGAACTCGTCAAAGGCGATGGTGCCGGTCACGCCTTCGTAACTGGAAGTCTTGAGTACCGGCAGGTACACCGCAGGGTCCGCCGACTGCGCCTTGACCATCGCGCTGATTGCCGCCCAGGTGGCGTCGTACGCCGCAGGCGACGACTGCACCACGCCCATGCCGAATTTGTCCTTGAGCTTTTGCTCGAAGGCCGCACCCTTGGGCATATCTTGCAGCGGGGTGCCGTAGTTCCAGGCATAGGTGCCTTCGGCGGCGCTGCCGGCCATCTTCTTGAACTCGTCGTTGGGCAGGTTGCCGATGTTCATGAACTTCGCCTTGAGGCCCAGATTCTTCATCTGCTTGGCCATCGGTGCAGCCTGATAGTCGAGCGCGGCGAAGAACACGGCATCGGCCTTTTGTGCCTTGGCGGTGGTCAGGATCGCGTTGAAGTCGGTGGACTTGTCATTGGTGTATTCGCGCACCACCACGTTGCCGCCAGCGGCCTTGACCGCCTTGGTAACCTCGTCGGCCAGACCCTGGCCATAGGCGGTGCGATCATCGAAGATCGCAATGCGCTTGGCGTCGAGTTTGCTGACCAGGTAGTTGCCGGCGTAGCGGCCCAGGGTGGCATCATCGTTGACCACACGGAACACCGACTTGATGCCCTGCCTGGTGAGCGCCGGGTTGGTCGCCGAGGGCGAGATTTGCGGGATACCGGCGTCGCCGTAGATCTTCGAAGCAGGAATACTGGTGCCCGAGTTGTAGTGGCCGATGACCACCGCCACCTTGGCATCGACCAGACGCTGGGCCACGGCGGTGCCAGTGCGCGGGTCGGCCACATCGTCCTCGGCCACCAGCTTGAACTCGACGACCTTGTCATCCAGTTTCAGCCTTTGCTGGTTAGCCTCTTCGATGGCGATACTGACACCGTGCTCGACATCGAGCCCCTGATGCCCGGAGGGCCCTGTCAGCGGACCGGCAAAGCCGATCCGTACTACCTGCGCGCCATCTGCCTGCACTGTCCCGATACCCACCCATGTGGCCATGACGGTAGCAAGGGCGGTCAGACCCAGACTCTTCTTATTCATTCTCAGCTCCCCAGAATTGATCGGACGAACGTTCGAGCGCAAGGCGGGCCATGTTGAAGACCCGCAAGGACGGCCAGCCCCACACCCCACTTGTAAGATAACAGTCAGCAGGCAACTGTCAATTGGTATATGCTTGAGGAATTGTAAAAGGCCGGCGCTGCACAAAACCGAGGCATAAAAAGCCACGTAATGGCGGGGCCGCACCATTACAAGTCAGTTGTTTGATAACATACGGGCCAAAACCGATACGGCACCGCCAAGCGTGCGCAAGCCGTTAAAAACAGCTCATTTGCCGTTTGACTGAACAGGCGGGCTGTTCAAGTATTCACCTACCGTGATCAGTGTCAGGAGCTACATATCTATGAATGCGTCGTTAGGTACGCGCAGGGCCAATCTGGCCGAGACAGTGATTCAGGAGCTGTCCAACCGGATCGACACCGGCATCTATGGGCCGGGTCAGAAATTGCCGTCCGAGCAAGAGCTGTGCAAGGAATTCAGCGTCAGCCGCCCGGTGGTCCGCGAAGCGGTTGCTTCATTACGCCTGGGCGGACGCCTGATCGCACGCCAGGGCGTGGGCGTGTTCGTGGTCGAGCAAGACGTCAAACGCCTGGGCTTTGCCCTCAGCACCGCTGTCGACGACATCCGCGCCGCCGCGCAGATTCTTGAATTGCGTCTTGGCATCGAGACCGAGTCGGTGGCCCGAGCTGCCGAGCGCCGTAGCCCCACCAGCATGGCGCAGATCACTGAGGCCTTCGACCGCTTCAATGCCCTGGACGGCTCCAGCCTGGAAGAAGAAGCCAAAGCCGATTTCGAGTTTCATCTGGCCATTGCCCGGGCGACCAACAACCCGCACTTCACGCAACTGCTTGAGGCGCTGGGCCCAGACATTATCTTCGACCTGAACCTCAAGCACGGCCAGTCCACCGGCAAGAATCGTCTGGCGCACATCAAAAAGATCGGTCGCGAGCACGGCGCAATTGTGTCGGCGATCAGCATGGGCGATGTCGGCGCAGCCCGCACCGCGCTGCGCAAGCACCTTGAAGAAAGCCTGTCGCGCTATCAGCGCCTGGTCGATAGCGGAGCCTAGGTCCTGCTCAACCCAGGCCCAGACAGACGTATTTGATCTCCAGGTAGTCCTCGATCCCGTAGCGCGAGCCTTCACGCCCCAGCCCCGACGATTTCACGCCGCCAAACGGTGCGACCTCGGTGGCGAGCACGCCGACGTTGACGCCGACCATGCCGTATTCCAACGCCTCGGATACGCGCCAGATACGGCCCACGTCGCGCGCGTACAGGTAACAGGCCAGACCGAATTCAGTGTCATTGGCCTGGCGGATGACCTCTGCTTCGCTGCTGAAACGAAAGATCGGCGCCACCGGGCCGAAAATTTCCTCACGGGCCACGCGCATGCCAGGCTGCACGTCGGCCAGCAAGGTCGGCTCGAAGAACGCCTCTCCAAGGGCGTGGCGCTTGCCACCGGCGACCAGCCGCGCACCGCCGTCCACGGCCTCGCGCACCAGTTGCTCGACCCCGGCTACGGCCTTGGCGTCGATCATCGGCCCGATGTTGGTGCCGGCATCAAAGCCGTTGCCGATACTCAGATCATTGACCCGCCAGGCAAACTTCTCGACGAAACGGTCGTAGATGCCGTCCTGAATGTAAAAGCGGTTGGCACACACGCAGGTCTGACCACTATTGCGGAACTTGGCGATCAGCGCGCCTTCTACGGCGGCGTCCAGATCTGCATCGTCGAACACGATAAACGGCGCATTGCCGCCCAGTTCGAGGGTGACTTTCTTCACAGTGGCCGCCGACTGTTGCAGCAATTGGATGCCGATCGGCGTCGAGCCGGTAAACGACAGCTTGCGCACCACCGGGCTGGCGGTCAGTTCGCCGCCAATGGCTGCCGAATCACCGGTGACCACGCTCAGCACGCCGACCGGAATACCCGCCCGCTCGGCCAGTACACACAGGGCCAAAGCACTGTACGGCGTCTGTGAGGCTGGCTTGAGCACCAGGGTGCAACCCGCGGCCAGCGCCGGTGCCGCCTTGCGGGTGATCATCGCGGCCGGAAAGTTCCACGGCGTGATCGCGGCACAAACACCAATCGGCTCCTTGGTGACAATCAGCCGCCGGTCGGCATTGGGCGATGCAATGACATCGCCATAAATGCGCTTGCCCTCTTCGGCGTAGAACTCGACATAGGCGGCGGCAAAGGCGATTTCAACTCGCGACTCGGCCAGAGGCTTGCCCTGCTCGGCGGTCATGATCTGCGCCAGGTCTTCCTGATGCAGCATGATCTCCCGAAACCAGGCCTGCAGCCGTACTGCGCGCTCTTTGGCAGTCAGCTTGCGCCAGGCCGGCAAAGCCGCTTCAGCGGCGGCAATCGCGCGACGGGTTTCGCCCGCGCCCATGCGCGGCACGGTGCCTAGCGCATGACCGGTGGCCGGGTCTGTCACAGTGAGGGTCTGGCCGCTGTCGGCGGCTAGCCATTGTCCATCGATGTAGCAACGGTCACGCAGCAGATCGGGATCGGCGAGTTTCATACGCAGAGGCTCTTGGGCAACTTGAGAAAAAAGCGGGAGGCAGAACGCACTCCCGCAAGAGGTTAATCAACGCGAGGCCAGAGCCTTTTCGCGGATCTGGCTGAGGGTCATGCGCGGGGTCAGGGCTTCGGGGTCGATCTGAATTTCGATCAGCGCTGCCGTACCCGCCGCCTGGGCGCGTCGGAACGCCTCCACGAACTGCTCGGTGCGAGTCACGGTTTCACCGTGCAGGCCGTAGGCGCGAGCCAGGGCGGCAAAATCCGGATTATGCAGGTCGGTGCCCGAGACACGGCCCGGATAGCTGCGCTCCTGGTGCATGCGGATGGTGCCGTACATGCCGTTGTTGATTACGATCACGATAAGACCCGCACCGTAGTGCGCCGCCGTCGCCAGCTCCTGGCCGTTCATCATGAAGCAGCCGTCGCCGGCAAAGGCCACCACGGTGCGCTGCGGATAAGTCAGCTTGGCCGCGACCGCCGCCGGCACGCCGTAGCCCATCGAGCCGTTGGTTGGCCCCAACAATGTGCGGAAGGTGCGGTGCTGGTAACCGCGATGCACCCAGCCGGTGTAGTTGCCGGCGCCACAGGTCAGGATACTGTCGTGGGGCAGGTTGTCGTTGAGCCAGGCAATGACCTCACTCATCTGCACCTGACCCGGCGAGCGCGGGCACTCGAAGTTGGCGCGATAGCCGCTGCTGAGGCGTGCAACCCACTCGCTGAAAGCCTGCGGCTTGCCAGCGGGCAGCGCCGCCAGTTGCGCGGTGATGCGGCTAATACCGGCATTGATTGCCAGAGTCGGCTGATAGACCCGACCCAGCTCTTCGATACCCTGGTGGATGTGGATCAGTTTCTGCCTGGGCACCGGAATGTTCACCAGCGAATAACCACCGGTGCTCATTTCGCCCAGTCGGGCACCGATCACCAGCAGCAGGTCGGCGCTTTTCACCGCCTCGACCAGTTCGGGGCCGGCGGCCAGGCCAAGATCGCCGGCGTAGTTGGGTTGCGTGTTATCGAACAGGTCCTGGCAGCGGAACGAGGCCGCCACCGGCAGATTCTGGGTTTCGATAAAGCGCCGCACATCGCTGACCGCCTGCTGGTTCCAGCCGCCCCCGCCGAGGATCACCAGCGGCCGCTGCGCTTCACCGATCAGACTCTGTAGCTGTTTCAGATCCTCAAGCGCCGCCGCCGGCTCGATGCGTTTGGCGGGACCGGCGTCGACCACCGTCACCAGGTCGGTGAGCATGTCTTCGGGCAAGGCTACCACTACCGGACCCGGACGGCCGTTGATGGCACGATGGAAAGCCTGACTCAGCAGTTCAGGCAGGCGTGCGGCGTCGTCGACATCGACGATCCATTTGGCCATCTGGCCGAACATGCGTCGGTAGTCGATTTCCTGAAAGGCCTCACGCTCGACCTGATCGCGGGCCACCTGGCCGATGAACAGGATCATCGGCGTGGAGTCCTGAAACGCGGTGTGCACGCCCACCGAGGCGTTGGTCGCGCCAGGACCACGGGTGACGAAACAGATACCCGGCTTGCCGGTCAGCTTGCCATAAGCCTCGGCCATGTAAGCCGCACCACCTTCCTGGCGGCAGACGATCAGCTCGATATCGTCCCTGGCGTCGTGCAGCGCATCGAGTACCGCCAGGTAGCTTTCGCCGGGCACGCAGAAAGCGCGGTCGACGCCGTTGCTGCGCAGGGCATCGACCAGTACCTGACCGCCAGTGCGCGGCGTGTTGTCAGCAGTGTTCATCTTGTTGTTCTCCATCAGGCGCGTGGGTCAGATGACCGAGTCTTCCAGAAAAGGCTTGTTGTCGATGACCCGCTGATAAGACAGCGCGCCCAAGTCCAGCGAACGATAGCCGCCGTAAGCAATCAGCTCGGACAGACCGCGCCCGATGGCCGGAGCCTGCTGCAGACCGTGGCCGCTGAAGCCGTTGCAGAACAGAAAGTTGTCGACTTCGTTGTGCGGCCCGACGATAGCGTTGTGGTCGAGTACGCAGAAGTCGTAATGCCCGGCCCAGAAGTTGACCACTTTGATGCCTTCGAACGCCGGCACGCGCTCGGCGAGGATCGGCCAGACCTCTTCGTCGAACTCTTCGTGCAGCACATCGAAGTCGTCGAAATCCACTTGCGGATCGTGTTTGGGGTAAGTGCCGCCCAGATAGAACTGGCCTTCGGGGCGAAAGAACACGCCGGTCGGGTCGATGGTCAGCGGCACGGTGCCTTGCAGCGGGGTGCGGCAGTCGAAGACGAACAGCGAGCGGCGACGCGGCTCGACCGGAATGTCCAGCCCGGCCATGCGCGCCACCTGGGTGCCACGGGTGCCCGCACAGTTGACCAGAATGCCGCAGCCGATGGTTTCGCCGCTGGCCAGGGTCACGCCGGTAACGCGGTCGCCCTGGCGCTGGATACTCACCACCTGGTTTTCGATGTACTCGATGCCCAGCGAGCGCGCCTTGCGGCGAAAGCCCTGGAGCATGCCGAGGCTGTCGAACCAGCCCTCGCCGCTTTTGCCATAGCTGGCACCAGCAAGGCTGTCAGGGTTGACCCACGGGAATTTCTGCAGCAGTTGGTCGACATCCAGCAGCTTGACGTCGGCGCCATGCGCGATCTGGGTGTCATGCAGGCGGCGCAGCACTTCATAGCCCTTGTCGTCGCCCAGGAACAGGTAGCCATTCTCGTGGAAAGCCAGGTCCGGGCGGTCGCCGTCAACTTCCATCACGTCCGGGAAGTTGCGCACGAACTCGGCGCCGAACTTCGAGATTTCAATGTTGATCGGGTTGGAAAACTGCTGGCGGATCGAGCTGCTGGACAACGCGGTGGCCGACTTGTTGTAGGTCCAGTCGCGCTCGATGACCAGCACCGAGCCGGTGAAATCCGGATTATTGGCCAGAAAGTAGGCGGTGGAACTGCCGTTCACCGCGCCGCCGACGATCACCACATCGTAATTGTGTTGTTTAGCCGTTGAAGCCATGGCGCAAGCCCTCTTCTGATGTGGCGTTATTGAGCGTCTTCAAAGTGACCGGCACCGGCAAAGTTGCCGCCGTGATAGCGCGCCGCCGGCTCGTTGGCGTCCAGCGGAGGGTGCTCGGCCAGGACCTGTTCGCGGTAGTTGTCGGCGCTGTCCTTGGGCTGGTAGCCCAGCGAAGAGGCCATGCGGTTGTCCCACAGGCTTTCGCGGTTGTTCGACATGCCGTAGACGATCATGTGCCCGACCCGTGGCGCCAGCAGCGAGCGCTCGCACAGTTGCGCGAAGTCGTCGAACGACAGCCAGGTGGCCAGCATGCGGCGGTCCAGCGGCTTCTCGAACGAAGAGCCGATGCGCAGGTTTACCGACTCGATGCCGAACTTGTCCCAGTAGTAGCGGCCCAGGTCCTCGGCAAAGCACTTGCTCAGCCCGTACAGGCTGTCGGGGCGGTGTGCGACGCTGGCGTCGAGCGTCTCGGTGCGGTCGTAAAAGCCAATAGCGTGGTTCGAGCTGGTATAGATGACGCGCTTGACGCCCTGCTGGCGAGCGGCTTCGTAGACGTTGTAGGTGCCGACGATATTGCCGTTGAGGATGTTGGCGAAGGTGTTTTCCAGCGGCACGCCACCGGCATGCAGAATCATATCGACGCTTTCAGCCAGCGCCAGCACATCGGCAAAATTGCCCAGGTCGCAGCGCACCAGCTCTTCGTGCGCGGCAGCGGTGCCCAGGTCGGCGATGTCGGTCAGGCGCAGTTCGTCGGCAAAGGCCTGCATGTGCTTGCGCAGCACACGGCCCAGACGGCCGGCGGCACCGGTGATCAACAAACGTTTGAATGGCTTGCTCATGACTTGCCTCAATGAATTCGTGGGAATCAGGCCAGACTGGCAAAGGCGTCGCGCAACTGCGCCAGCGCCTGTTCCAGTTCGTGCCGCGAGGTGGCGAAAGACAAACGGATGTAGGGCTCCAGACCAAACGCCGAGCCCGGCACGCTAGCCACCTTGCCGACGCGCAACAGATAAGCAGACAGCTCGGCGTCGTTGCTGATCACCTCGCCGCCAGGGGTGCGCTTGCCAATGAACGCCGCGACATTGGGGAAGGCATAGAAAGCACCCTCGGGCATTTGCAAGGTCAGCCCGTCGATGGCCGCCAGGCCCTCGACCACCATGGCGCCACGCGCCTGGTACTCGCGATTGGCGTCGCGAACAAAATCCTGCGGACCGTTGAGCGCCGCCACGGCCGCCAGTTGGGAAATCGCCGACGGGCACGTCGTGGTCTGCGACTGGGTCTTGTTCATCGCCACGATCAGGTCTTGGGGACCTGCCGCATAGCCCAGGCGGTAGCCGGTCATGGCGTAGGCCTTGGACACGCCATTGATCAGCAAGGTGCGCCCGCGCAGTTGCGGGCAAGCGTTGACGAACGACACGAACGGTTGCGCGCCCAACACGATGTGCTCGTAGATCTCGTCAGAGATCACCAGCACTCTAGGGTGACGGTCCAGCACTTTGCCCAGCGCAGCGAACTCCTGCTCGGTGTAGATCGATCCAGTAGGGTTATTCGGCGAGTTCAGCATCAGCCAGCGGGTCTTGGGTGTAATCGCCGCTTCCAGGGCATCGGCATCCAGCTTGAAGCCGGTTTCGGCACCGCACGGAATCACCACCGGCACACCACCATTGAGTTTGACCATGTCGGTGTACGACACCCAGTACGGCGCCGGGGTGATCACTTCGTCGCCCGGCTCCAGAGTCGACAGGAAGGCGTTGAATAACAGTTGCTTGGCACCGTTGGCCACGCAGATTTCGTCCAGGCCGAAGACCAGGCCGTTTTCACGGGCGAATTTGTCGACGATCGCCTGGCGCAGTGCGGTATAGCCGTTGGGCGCGGTGTAATGGTTGTTGCCCGCCAGCATGGCCTGGTGAGCGGCTTCGATGACATGGGCCGGCACATTGAAGTCCGGCTCGCCCAAGCTCAGGTTGATGACCGGTTCGCCCTTGGCCAGCATCTGCTGGGCCAGCACTGAAACGGCCATGCTTGGCGAGCTTTTCACCGACTGTACGCGGGAGCTCTGGAAATTCATGGGAGCGTTCATGGTTCAGGACTCCTGGGCGGCTTTAAAGCCGTAATCGTTCAGCGCCTGCTCGGCACTGATGTAGCCAAACCGGACATCGCGCTCGACCTCTTCAGGCCGGCGCTGGCGCGGGTCGCCATAGCCGCCGCCACCGGGCAGACGCAACACCAGACGCCGCTCGGCGGGCACGAACTGCTGGCCCTTGCCGCGCAGCAAGGTGCCGTCGTCGAGGCCGACAAAGCCTTCGGCGCCTTCCTTGCCGCCTTCCAGGCCGCGAGCCGGGTACTGGATACGGTCAAACATCGCACTGAAACGGAAGCTGTAGCCTTCGGACGCCGAGACTTCGATTTCCTGGCCCAGACCGCCGCGCAGCTTGCCGGCGCCCCCGGATCCTTCGCGCAGCTCTTTGCGCCAGACCACCACAGGGCCAGCATGCTCGGTGGCTTCGACCGGCATGGTGTGTACGCCGCTGGGGAACGCAGTGGCGCTCAGGCCGTCGCCGCCGGAACGGGCGCCCATGCCGCCGCTGTTGAACATGAGCATTTCAGCGTTGCGACCAGTGGGGTTGTCGGCCAGCGGGCGCACACTCAGGTGCAGGTTCCACAGGGCGCTGGCGCCTTCGGCCGGGACCTGGCCGGGCAGGCACTTGTGCAGTGCGCCCAGTACCAGGTCCGGCACGAAGTGGCCCAGCACATGGCGCACCGACACCGGCGCCGGGTGCTTGGCATTGAGGATGCAGCCTTCGGGCGCGGTGACTTCGAACGGCGCCAGAGAAGCGGAATTGTTGGGAATTTCCGGCGCCACGATGCATTTGAGGCCATAGCAGGCGTAGGCCTTGGCGTAACCCAGCGGCACGTTGATGCCGAACTGGCTCATGCCCGACGTGCCGGTAAAGTCGGTGGCGATGCCGTCCGGACCGACCGTCAGCGTTACCGCCAGGGTTACCGGCACGTCGTAGCCGTCCAGGGTCATGCTGTTGGTGTAGGTGCCATGCGGCAACGACTTGAAGCATTCCAGGGTGGCACGACGGCTGTGTTCGAGAATGAAGCCGCCGATGTGTTCCAGGTCATCGAGCTTGAACTCTTCAAGCATGTCCAGCAGGCGCTTGTGCCCGGTTTCGTTGCAGGCTGACAGGGCATAGAAGTCGCCGACCACCCGATCGTTTTCGCGCACGTTGTTGCGCAGGATGTTGACCAGGTCGCGGTTGACCTTGCCGCGCTCGAACAACTTCATGATCGGGATGAACAGGCCTTCTTCGTAGACCTCACGAGCATCGGGACCGAAGCCGCGACCACCGATGTCGACCACGTGAGCGGTGCTGGCGAAGTAACCGATCAGTTGGCCCTTGTAGAACGACGGCGAGACGATGGTGATGTCGTGCAGGTGACCGGTGCCCTTCCATGGGTCGTTGGTCACATACACGTCGCCTTCGAAGATGTTCTCAAGACCAATGTCGTTGATGAAGTGCACCACTGCCTCGGCCATGGTGTTGACGTGCCCCGGCGTGCCGGTCACGGCCTGGGCCAGCATGTTGCCGGCTCGGTCGAAGACGCCGGCCGACAGGTCGCCAGCCTCACGCACGCTGGTAGAGAACGCTGTACGGATCAGGGTCAGGGCCTGTTCCTCGACCACCGACACCAGGCGATTCCACATCACCTGCATTTGAATATCGATCATTGTTTCGCTCATGGTTATCGCCTTTCAAATGAATGCGGCTTAGCGCCGGACGACCAGCAGGCAGCCGTCGGGCTGGACCGTGGCGGTGAACGAGGACGACACGAAAGTCGAGGTTTCGCGCTCGGCAATGATCGCTGGACCCTCGACGCAGGCGCCGACCTGCAGGCCTTCGCGCTGATAGATACCGGCATCGACGTAACCGCCGGCGGCGACATCGAAGACTTCGCGGCGCGTCACTTCTTCGGCACGGTACGAAGCCTTGACCTGCTCGATGGTGTCGACCGCCGGCAGCGGCGAACTGGCCTTGACCGACCAACTGACGATCTCGATGTCCGGGCCTTCGATCGGGCGCCCGAAAAACACGGTGTAGGCCTGCTCGAACAGACGCTTGAACTCAGCGGTGTCGCTGTTGCTGAAGGCTTTGAAAGGCAGGTAGACCGGGATCTCCCAGCCCTGACCGACGTAGCGCATGAAAGCGGTACACTCCAGTTCAGGCTCGCCGAGAGGCATGCCCTGACGCAAAAAGCCAACCGCCTCGGTCTTCATGTCATCGATCAGTGCGTTGACCTGCGCGGCCTCGAACTCCGACAGGCGCACGAACGCACTGCGCACCGCTTCATAGCCGAACGGCGCCCGCAAGAAGCCGATGGCCGAACCGACCCCAGCGCCGGCCGGTACCAGAAAGCGCGAAACGCCCATTTTTTCGCACAGGCGCGCGGCGTGCAGTGGGCCGCCGCCGCCGAAAGTGATCATGGTGTAGTCGGCGATATCCTTACCACTCTCGACCGCGTGCACGCGGCCGGCGTTGGCCATGTTTTCATCGACCACTTCACAGATACCGAACGCCGCAGTGCGCGCGTCCATGTTCAGCGGCTGGCCGATGACGCGCTCGGTGGCGCTGGCGGCGTTGTCCACCGAGAGCTTGAGCGCACCGCCGGCGAAGTTGTCAGCATCCAGACGGCCGAGCAGCAGGTTGGCGTCGGTGATGGTCGGCGCCACGCCGCCCCGGTTGTAGCACGCAGGACCGGGCTCGGAGCCGGCGCTGTGCGGGCCGACGCGAATCTGGCGCATGCTGTCGATACTGGCAATCGAACCGCCGCCGGCACCGATCTCGACCATTTCCACCACCGGGATGGAAATCGGCATGCCGCTACCCTTCTTGAAGCGGTAGGTGCGCGCCACTTCAAAGGTCTTGGCGGTCTTGGGCACCTGGTTTTCAATCAGGCAGATTTTCGCCGTGGTGCCGCCCATGTCGAACGACAGCACCGATTCAAGCTGGTATTTACGCGCAATGTCGGCGGCGAAGATCGCCCCGCCCGCAGGACCCGACTCGACCAGACGCACCGGAAACTCCGCTGCACTCTGCACCGAGATGATGCCGCCGCCGGAGTGGATCATGAACACCGGGCAATCGGCGCCCTGCGCTTTGAGGGTGACCACCAGCCGGTCCAGGTAGGACTTGATCAGCGGCTTGACGTAGGCGTTGGCACACACGGTGTTGAAGCGCTCGAACTCGCGCATCTGCGGCGAAACTTCGCTGGAGATCGAGATTGATACATTCGGCAAGCGCGCCTGCAAGGCATCGCGCAATTGCCGCTCGTGAACACCGTTGACATAGCTGTGAATAAAACCGATGGCCACGCTCTGGTAGTCGCCTTCGGCAACCCGCTGCACCAGGGTGTCGATTTCATCCTGCTGCGGGGCGATCAGCACCTTACCGCGCACATCCAGGCGTTCGCGCAAGGTGTAGCGGTGTTCACGCTCGATCAGCGGCGGCGGCAGGACAATATTGATGTCGTACTGCTCGAAGCGGTTTTCGGTGCGCATTTCCAGCGTGTCGCGAAAACCTTCGGTAGTGATGAACGCTGTGCGCGCACCACGACGCTCGATTAGCGCGTTAGTGGCCAGGGTGGTGCCGTGAATCAGCTGATCGATGTCCGACAGCGTGAGGCCTGCGGATTCGACGACGCTTTTCACGCCGTTGAGGATGGCGCGTTCGGGCAGCTCATAATCGGTCAGCACCTTGGTGGAGTGCAGGACGCCGTCGACATCCAGCGCGATATCCGTGAAGGTCCCACCTATATCCACGCCGACCCGGCATGATGTAGCAGTCATCGTCATATCCCCTCGAGTGCTGATCTTGTCCGGCCAACTGGCTGGTCGCTTTAATGTAAGTTATATGTTGTCTTACAGGTGGTCAAGTGGCGATTCTTTCAAATGCGCCACATTCATGCATGCCTCAATCCAGCGTCTTGACCATCCGCGCCCCCCCCACGGCCTGGGCAGTGGGAAACACTTCCAGGCGCGAGACATCGACCTGCTCGGGCAGGCGCAAGGCGGCCAGCAGCAACTGGGCGATGTCCTCGGGCATGATCGACTCATAGCCGTCATACAGCTCGCTGCCCACCTTCTGCATGCCGATGGCGGTGCGGTACAGCTGGGTCTGTACCCGCCCTGGCGCAATTTCGGTGACCCGCACGCCGGTGCCCAGCAAATCACAGCGCAACGCGTCACAGAACAGGCTGATCCCGGCCTTGGACGCGCCATACACGCTCGCCCCCGGATGCGGGGCGCGACCAGCGCTGGAACCGATGAAAAACAGGTGGCCATGCTGACGCTCGACCATGCCCGGCAGCACCTGACGAGTCAGGTGCAGCGGCGCCTTGAGATTGATGTCGAGCATGTTGTCGATCTCGACCGGATCAATGTCCTGGAACGCCGCACGACTGGTCAATACCCCGGCGTTGTTGACCAGCACATCGACCTGATGCTCGCCCAACACCAGGGCAAATGCATCGAGCTGGCGTACATCGGCCTCGACGGCGATCACTCCAGGCTCTTCGCCAAGGACTTGCAGCGCCTCGCGGCTGCGGCCGACAGCAATCACCTTGAGCCCGGCATCACGCAGCGCCAGAACGATGGCCCTGCCAATGCCACTGGTGGCACCGGTAACCAGCGCCGTGCGGTAAACCTCAGGCAAAACACCATGATCAGGCATAGATATAGCCCCCGCTGACGATCACGTTCTCACCGGTGGCATAGCTGTTGCGGCTACTGCCCATCATCACGATCCACTCGGCGATTTCCGCAGGCTCGGCGGCGCGACCCAGCGGGTTGGCAGCGGCCAGCTCTCCAAGAAAGCCCAGTTGACGGGCACGCTCGGTAGCAAAGCCGGCAGGCGCCACCGAGTTGACCAGAATCTGGTCCTTGGCGACCGCTTGAGCAAAGGATTTGGTCAGGCTTACCACGGCGGCCTTGGTAGCAGCATAGTGGGCGTTTTGCGGGTGAGCCTTGAAGGCGTCGACCGAGGTCACGTTGACGATCCGCCCGGTGACTGCCGGCGCTTCGACATAGGCCTGCATGTGGCGCACGGCGGCGACCATCATGTGGTAGGTGCCCTTGATATTGATGGCGTTTTCCAGGTCCCACTCATCATCAGTGATGTCGAGAATGTCCTTGCGCGGGTAAATCGCAGCGCTGTTGACCAGGCAATGCACGCGACCAAGTGCATCGACGATTTGCTGAAAAGCACCCTGCGCGCTTTGCTGCCGGGAGATGTCGCCCACCGCTGTCACCACTTCGGCACCCTGGCTGCGCAGCAGCTCGGCAGCCTGCGCCAGCAGGGGCTCGTTGCGGTCGATCAGACCGATTTTGGCTGCGCCGTGCTTGAGCATCAATCTGGCCGTTTCCAACCCCAGACCCGATGCGCCACCTACGATAACTACCGTTTGTTGATCCATGATCCCCTCCGCAATTTGATCTTTACGTAAGATGCCTGTTGTCTTACATTTGGTCAAACGCATTTTGTGCGGATCACTGTCGCTCAAACACCTTCAGGACTTCATCATGCCCGCGGCCAGCCTCTCGCCCAGCCCTTCCCACCAGGCCCGTGACCGCGTGCTGGATACCGCGCTTACGCTGTTCGCCACGCACGGGTTTCACGCCATCGGACTACGCGACCTGGCCGGCCACCTGGGCATGCACGCAGGCTCCTTGTACCACCACATTGAGAACAAACAGTGCCTGCTGTTCGAACTGATCGAATCGGCCCTCTCCGACCTGGTGTTCAGCACAAGGCGCAGCCTCAAGAATCGCAAGCTCCCTGCCGAGCGCTTACAGCGGTTTATTGATGTTTTTGTGGCTTTTAGCCTTGCCGAACCAGACCGTCTGAAGCTATTGGTGCGCGACGCGGTCTACCTGAGCCAGGAACAAAGCGTACAGATTCAAGCCCTCAAGGACGCGTATAGCTCAATGCTGATCGATATCGTCGCCGCCCGGCTTGACCAGCCTGCGTCACCGCCTTCGGTTAATGTCAGGATGATCGCCAGCGCCATAGTCGGCTTGTTGTTTGGGCATTCTCAATGGTTAGCCCACGAGGTACCCGTGACGCACTTGAGTCAAATGCTGACGCGTTATGTGCTCGGGATTATTGAGACAGGTAGAGGAAAATGAGAGGCGATGCCGCAAGGAAGAAAATCGAACTGATTGCAGGAGGCGCGCAGGAAATAAAAGCCCTTACTTATTTCTAGTGATTAGACGAGCCGCCTCGATCCTTTCCTTGATGAACGCCTCGGTTATAACCTCGGATGGCGAGATGGACAATCGGCCATTAAAGACCTTCAGGGTCTTGAGCTTCCTGATCGACTTGAAAATCTCACGATCCTCTTCGCTCATGCGCTCACCGGGCTTACCAAAAACAAGATCAAGAACTCCCATACTGACGACCCCCTCGGAGTGACATGCACCTGAAGCGCTTCAGGTAGCATAGATGTAACACACATGCCGATCCGCAACTCATGCAGCCTGATGCCATGGGCCAAGTCCGGGATGGAGGTCACATTTCGCATATTGATGGTTGGCGTACAAACCATGCTCTTGCGCTCGAAAACAACGCAAACGAAAAATGGCGATCATCTTTCGATGATCGCCCTTTAACTTCTATCTGGCTCCACGACCTGGACTCGAACCAGGGACCCAGTGATTAACAGTCACTTGCTCTACCAACTGAGCTATCGCGGAATGAGGGCTATCTTACTGATTTAAATAAGGTAGTCAAGCACCATTGCAAAAAAAACCTGAAAAAAAATCATGCGATTCAACGACATCGGGGGTTCATCGCCCTCCCCGGCAGGCGTAGTGTGTTGAAACAGTCTTTCCAGCCAATCACAGTGAGGTGAGCTCATGCAGCAGGGCAACCGTCTTGAATCCCTATTTCCCAATGCCGACCAGATTCCTGAAGTCTGGCGTCCGGGTCCTGCCATCGAGCAGCGCGAGTATCTGGTCGACGGCGCTCTGCAGTCCTGGCCCGGTGCCTTGGCGCCGGTACGCAGCCCGATCAGCCTGCGCAACGGCGAGACGCTGGAGCCGGTGATTCTCGGCAGCACGCCGCTGATGGACGCAGACACCGCAATGACCGCGCTGGATGCGGCGGTGCGTGCTTATGATCGTGGCCAGGGTGCCTGGCCGACGCTGCGGGTAGTCGATCGCATTCGGCATGTCGAAGCCTTTCTCAAGCGCATGCGCGAGCAGCGCGAGCCGGTAGTGCGGTTGCTGATGTGGGAGATCGGCAAGAACCTCAAGGACTCTGAAAAGGAATTCGACCGCACCTGCGATTACATCGTCGACACCATCAATGCCCTTAAAGAACTCGACCGACGCTCCAGCCGTTTCGAGCTGGAACAGGACACGCTGGGGCAGATTCGCCGTGTGCCGCTGGGCGTGACCCTGTGCATGGGCCCTTACAACTACCCGCTCAATGAAACCTTCACCACGCTGATTCCGGCGCTGATCATGGGCAACACGGTGGTGTTCAAGCCGGCCAAGTTCGGCGTGCTGCTGATCCGGCCGCTGCTCGAAGCCTTTCGCGACAGCTTCCCGGCCGGTGTGATCAACGTGATTTACGGCCGTGGCCGCGAGACGGTCAGCGCGCTGATGGCTACCGGCAAGATCGATGTATTCGCCTTCATCGGCACCAACAAGGCCGCCAGCGACCTGAAAAAACTGCACCCGCGCCCGCACCGCCTGCGTGCCGCCCTGGGCCTGGATGCGAAGAACCCCGGCATCGTGCTGCCAGACGCCGACCTCGATAACGCGGTCAGCGAGTCGGTCACCGGCGCTCTGTCGTTCAATGGCCAGCGCTGCACGGCGCTGAAAATCCTCTTCGTGCATGAAGAGGTGGTCGATGCGTTCCTGGAAAAATTCAAGGCCCGCCTGGCGCAGCTCAAGCCCGGCATGCCATGGGAACCGGGTGTGTCACTGACGCCGCTGCCTGAGCCGGGCAAGACCGGTTACCTGCAAGGCCTGGTCGCCGATGCGGTAGAAAAAGGCGCTGCGGTGATCAACGAAGGCGGTGGCGAGGTGCTGGAAAGCTTCTTCTACCCCGCCGTGCTGTACCCGGTGACGGCGGACATGCGCGTCTACCACGAAGAGCAGTTTGGCCCCGTGGTGCCGGTGGTTGCCTATCGCGATGTGCAGACCGTGATCGACTACGTGCTGGACTCCGATTTCGGCCAGCAACTGAGTATTTTCGGCACCGACTCGACGCAGGTCGGCCGGCTGGTGGATGCCTTTGCCAATCAGGTCGGGCGTATCAATATCAATGCCCAGTGCCAGCGCGGCCCGGACCAGTTCCCGTTCAACGGGCGCAAGAACTCCGCCGAAGGCACTTTGTCGGTCCACGATGCGCTGCGGGTGTTTTCGATCCGCACGCTGGTGGCGACCAAGTTCCAGGAGGGCAATAAAACCCTGATCAGCGACATCATTCGTAATCGCGAGTCGAGCTTTTTGACGACTGATTATATTTTCTGAAGTCCACTGCACCCTGCGCCGTGACATTTGGCGCAGGGTGTCCCTGACTACAAAGAGCCTTCTACCTCTTGAAAATCAGAAAATCCAAAAAGTCCAACCAACACCACCCTAGATAATAAAAGCCACTTCTCTTAGGTGTGGAGAGGTAAGCGTCCACTGCCATCAGGCCCATCTTGTGCATCTGTGCCTGAAGCATGGAAGATTGCAACAGTTCTTCCTCCGCCATATACGACGTTAATTGTGTTAGTTCGCGCTCGCCCGAAAGGTTACCGTCTGCCAACAGAAGAGATTTATTGGTGAGCGCATGAGCCACTACCAGATTGCTTGACACGCCCAACCCCTTGGCATACATCTTCCCCAAGTACCAGAGTCCCCTTCCGCTGGTATCACTTAACCTGATAGATTCCCGAAACATGGAAACAGCTTTGGTATGATCCGTCGGCACGCCCCATCCACTGGCATACATATAACCGAGCTCAGCGCACGCCTCAGGCATACCCTGACTACTTAACGCCGTCAGTATGCTTAACGCTTCACCATAACGCTGATCCCTTGCCCCTTCGTCCATCAAGTACAAAGCAACCTTGAACTGTGCCGGGGGATGGTTTTGCTCCGCAGCACGCTTATATTGCTTGAGGGCCAGGTCCGGGTTCTGTCCAATCCCCCTCCCATACTGGTAAGCCTCACCCAACATCATTTGCGCATGGGGAAGATTTTTTTCAGCCGCCAAGACAAACCAGCGCACCGCCTCATGGGAGCTTTGCTGAACACCCAGACCTTGCAGATAAAGTATCCCGATCCTGAGTTCAGCGGGGGCCAGCCCTTGCCTGGCCGCCAGACGGTACCAGTACATGGCCTGCGGATAATCGACCTCCACACCGACCCCATATTGATACATTTTCGCCAAACGAAATTGTGCCCTTGCGTCACCACCGCCGGCCGCAAGCCTCAACCAGTGACGGGATCTGTTCAACTGTTCCGGTACAACAATACCTTCATCATAGAGCATCCCCAAGTTGCGTTGCGCCGGTGCAAATCCCTGATCAGCGGCCAAATTCAAAAACTTCAGACAGGCCGGTACATCTCTTTTCAATTCCACGCCCGCACAGTACAGCTCACCCAAGGCATTTTGCGCTGCGGGCTCACCTTTATCGGCAGCCTGCAAGTAAAGCGCCTCAGCTTTTTTGTAGTCTATCTCTACCCCTAATCCGTCTACGTATAACCCGCCCAAATTTGCTAATGCTTCCCTGTACCCCTGATCGGCCGACCTCTGGTACCACTCCCTGGCTTTGATATAGTCCTGTTCAACACCGCGTCCCTGTCGATAGCTGTTTGCCAACCAAAACTGAGCAATCGCGTCTCCTTTGGCGGCAGATAACTTATAAAGTGCAACGGCCTTGGCCAGATCCAGTTCTACGCCGTTACCATTTTCATACACGGTGGCCAAATACCGCAAAGCAACCCTGGACCCTTTGTCGGCCTCAACCTGCAACAGCTTTTTCGCCACACTGTAATCTTTTCGTTGAAGTGCCTTGACCCCTTTATCCAGAGAAGCCAGCACCCCATCAGAAAAAATCATGATTACGACAACCAGAACATACCTGAGCTCTTTCAAGCCACCTCTCCCTGAGGACTTGGGTTTGGCACCCTGTGCGCTGAGCGCTTTCCCTTGATCTCATTACGCCAGCATTTTCATACGACACAGAGAGTATCTGCAAAGAGAAAGCAGACTTGAGCTATCGATAGTAGAAAGTCGTTGGCTTTACCAGCAGCGACTGCACCGCTGCGCCCGATGATCAGGCGCAGCGCTGTACACACCGACACCACTCAGAACCCATACAACCGCGCCGGGTTATCGACCAGAATCCGGCCGATCAGCGCGTCATCGTTATCGGCCCAGTCAAACAACATATCCAGCAGGTCGGCATCGTTGGGCATGGGCACCGGTATGCACGGGTGCGGCCAGTCACTGGCCCAGAGCACTTGCGCCGGATTGGCCGCGATAAGCGCCCTGGCATAAGGCGTCACGTCATCGTAGGGGTAGTCCTTGCTGGCAGTGAAGCGATAGGCACCCGAGAGTTTCACCCAGGCGCGGCCCTCTTCCAGTAGCCGCAAGAGGTCGACGAAACCTGGATGGTCAAGCCCGCTGCTGGTGGGCATATGGCCCATGTGATCGATGACCACATCCACCGGCAGGCTCACGACCGTCTCGTACAGGTCGGCAAACTCGGTAATGTCGATCAGCAATTGAAGGTGCCAGCCCAGCCCGGCGACTTTTTTGGCCAGTGCCGCCACATCCGAGACTTCAACACCGCTCTTGAAGATCAGGTTCACTCGTACGCCACGCACGCCCAGATCGTGCATCGCTTGCAGTTCGTCAATGCCGGCGTCGGCATCGATCACCACCACGCCACGTAATTTATTACCGCCCTCCTTGAGGGCCTGCAAGGTGGTGCTGTTGTCGGCGCCGTAGACGCTGGGCTGAACAATGACGCCGCGGCTCAACCCCAGGGTTTTCTGAACCTTCTGAAAAGCCTTGAGCGAGGCTGGCGCAGGCGTATACGAGCGATGCGGGGTAAAGGGTTGGCCGCTTTCATCACCAAACACGTGAAAGTGACAGTCGCATGCATTTTTTGGCAGGGCACGCAGCGGTTTGCGCGGCGCCGGGTCAGGTCCGGGACAAGGCGGAGCATAGGTTTCACCCAGTGAACTCATGCGGGTGATTTCCCAGCCTTGTAAGCCTCGCAGGCCGTTGCGTTCGGCGGAATTGATGATCTGCTGCCAGGTCGCGCGCCGGGCCAGATCGGGATCACCAAGTTTGATCGCCTCGAAGATCGCCTGGTGCTCGGCCAGCAACACCTCACCAAGGTCTTTTGAACTGACCAGCCGGCGCTCCAGCGACGCGGCCTCGAACACGTGACCGCACAGAAAGATGATGAAGTTGCGGAAGTACTCATTGCCGGTGGCGTCGGCAATGGCGCGCTTGAACTCAAGGCTGTGCTCGACAATCGACTCGGCATTGTGGATACCGGCGCGCAGGGTCTCCAGAGACTCGGCGATCCTGGCCAACTGGCTCAGCGAGCGTCGCCGGGCCGCCATACTGGCCGCCGCCACTTCAAGGTCCAGGCGCAGTTCGTAGAGCTGGCGCAGTTTGGCGGTGTCGGCCAGTTCCTGGGGCTCGATACGAAAGCTGCTCTGGCTGGTTGGCGTGGCGACAAAGGCGCCCAGCCCCTGACGACTGACGATCAGGCCTGACGACTTGAGCCGGGCGACAGCTTCGCGCACGACATTGCGACTGACGGCAAAGGACTCGGCCAGGCGCGTTTCGCTGGGGATACGGTCGCCAGGACGCAACCGCCCCTCGCGTATCTCGCCTTCCAGATAACGGGAGATTTCAATCGTAAAATGGTCGCGTCGGCCAATCGCTTTTATAGTCATGTTGCTCAGTCATCGAAAGTCGGGGCGCCCGCTACGAAACCTGAAACGCCAAACGCCCACGGATCGTACGATGCGTGGGCGTTACTTTAACAAAGAGCTGCGTTGTCAGTGCAACTGCTTGCCCTTGGTTTCCGGCAGGAAGCAGGTGACCACCAAGACCAGGCAATAGGCGCCACCGGCAAACATCGCGATGGCCGTGCCCAGGCTGTACTTGGCACTGATATAGCCCACCAACCCTGGAAACAGCGCGCCCACGGCACGACCGAAGTTATAGGAAAACGCCTGACCATTGGCCCTGACGGCCGACGGATACAGCTCGGTCAGAAAGGCGCCCATGCCACTGTAGATACCCGAGGCGGTGAAGCCCAACGGAAAGCCCAGGATCAGCATTTGCGTATTGGTCAGTTCCAGTTGCATGTAGCAGAACACGCTGATGGCCGACAGTACCGCGAAAATGATGAAGTTCGGCCGACGCCCCAGGCGGTCGGCCATGAACGCGCCGCAGACATACCCGAAGAACGAGCCGAGAATGACCACCATCAGGTAACTGCCGGTGCCAAACACCGAAAGACCCTTTTCAAGTTTCAAATAGGTCGGCAACCACGTGGTAATGGCGTAGTAACCGCCTTGCACGCCCATGCACAACAACGCCGACAGCAGGGTGATGCGCAGCAGTGAAGGCGAGAAGATATGCCAGAACGGCACGTTCACGCCCGATTCAAGTTGATGCTTTTTAGTGTGCTGGAACACTTCAGGCTCCGGCACGTACTTGCGGATGTACAACACCAGCAGCGCCGGCACGACACCGATCCAGAACAACGAGCGCCATGCATAATCTTCAGGCAAAAAGCTGAAAGCCAGCGTATACAGCAATGCCGCCCCGCCCCAGCCCACTGCCCAGCCGCTTTGCACAATGCCAACGGCTTTGCCGCGATGCTGGGCGCGCACCATCTCGCCGATCAACACCGAACCCACGGCCCACTCGCCGCCAAATCCCAGTCCCTGCAAGGCCCGCAGCACGAACAACTGTTCAAAGTTCTGCGCGAACCCGATCAGCACCGTACAAATCGAGAACCAGAGAATACTGATCTGCAACAAGCGCACCCGCCCGTAACGGTCGGCCAGAATCCCCGCGCCCCATCCGCCAATCGCCGAGAACAGCAAGGTGACGGTACTCAATAACCCGACAGCGCCTTTATCGATGTTCCACAACGTCATCAGGGAGGCGATGACAAAGGTAAACACCATGAAGTCCAGGGCATCCAGGGCCCATCCGCCGAAGGCCGAATAAAACGTGCGTTTTTCAACCGTGCTCAGTTCACTGAACCAACTCATTATTATTCTCCGCACCGTCAGCACGCTATTAACGTGGCTGAAGCTTTTGTTATTGAAAGTTGTAAAGCGTGGCCGGGTTATCGACCAGAATCTGCTGCCGTTCACGCGCCTCGGGCACCCACACCGGCAGGCGATCGAGTAACGAGCCCGTTTCAGGTGTGCGTGCCAGCGCCACATGCGGCCAGTCGCTGCCCCACACCATTCGTTGCGGTGCGGCCTGGATCAATGCGCGCGCCAGTGCATCGGTGTCGGCATAGTCAGGCGCTGAATCACTGAGCCGGTAGATCCCCGACAACTTGACCCACCAGCCATGCTCCGCCACGTTGCGCAGCAACAGCGCAAAGCCTGGCGCTTGAACACCCAGATGGGCCGGGAAGTGCCCCAGGTGATCGATGACCACCGGGCACGGCAGCCCGACCATGCGCGATTGCAGTTCAGCCAGGTCGCGCACATCGATCAGAAACTGCATATGCCAGCCCAGCCCGGCGATCCGGCTTGCCAGGCGCTCCATCAACTCAAGATTGACGCCGCCGCGAAACAGCACATTGATGCGCACCCCACGCACACCGCAGGCGTGCATGGCTTCAAGTGCCTCATCGCTGACCTGATCGTCGACAACCGCCACACCGCGCAAGCGGTCGCGATGACGCCCCAGCACCTCGAGCATGTAACGGTTATCGGTGCCGTAGACACTCGGCTGCACCAGCACACCGCGTTGCATGCCCAGGCCATCGAGCATTTGCAGATAAGCCTCTTCGGGTGCCGGCGCTGGCGTGTAGCTGCGATCCGTCACCAGCGGATAGCGCGTGCAATCGGCCGAAATCACATGTGCATGGGTGTCACAGGATCCGGGTGGCAGCGTGAAAGACGGTGTCCTCACCGGCAGTATGGGAGCGGCACAACCGGGCGGCGGCTGGGCGCTTTGAGTAAGGCGAGACATGAATGCATCTCCTGGCAAACCCTGGTCGTCTCTTCACGTCAGGGCAGTTCTTGTAGTTGTTGGTTGTTGGTTGTTGGTTGTCCAACAAGTGAGCGCATGGTGAATTTCTCTCTGGCGAATGTCAATCCCCTCACCGCCAACCTCTGCCCTGCCCGCTGACCTCCCCCATCGGAGCAGCTCAACCCATAGAAAGCATGCTTGCAATGCCTTGATTGTTTAAAACCATTCAACTTGGTTTAAACAAAACGCATTATCCGGATCCAATAATGCCCCCAGTTCAAACACACTAAACGAAACTTAGAAAACGTTGCCTGTGAACGATAACGCCTCAAGCTTCAACCTGAAAAGCCGATACATCCTTAAGTAAGATCAATGTTTTCCATCACAACAAGAAACTGAATCAGTTGAAGACCGGCTTGCACATTAACAGGCACGGGTAACAGGCAACTGACTGAATAGAGCATCTGCTCGGCAGGGAATGCACATCTGTTTTATCCCGCAGAGAATCCGTGGCGCGTTCGTTGCGTCGAGCGTGTGCAGGCGCGCCGGCCACTGATTCCCTCTGCTCCTGACCTGACGAGAGTGTTCTACCGTGCTGACAAAAACAACGATTCGTACCCGCCTGCTGACCCTGGCGATCCTGCCGCTGCTGGTGCTATTGGCGGTCATTGCCATGGCGGTGTTCAACGCCAGCCGCCTCAATAACAACCTGGACCATTTATTCACCGACCGCATGAAACCGGTCAGCCAGTTAAAAACCGTTTCCGACAGTTATGCCGTGATCATGGTCGACACCCTGCATAAATACCGGGCCGGCCTGTTCGACGCCGCCAGGTTGCATAAGGAGTTCGATGCGGCGCGGCAAAAGGGCTCGCAAGCCTGGAAGGAATACACTGCCACCCGCCTGACCGAAGAAGAAAAACGCCGGGTCAGCGAACTGGATCAGGCCCTGAGTCAGGTCAACACATTGGTCGGCCAGTTGCTTCAGGAGGCCGACGCGGGGCAATTGCGTACGGCAGAGGCCAGCGCGTTCAACCAGCGGCTCTATGGCACTTTCGACCCGTTGCAGTCGCAGCTTTCAGGGCTTATCGAGTTGCAACTCCACGAAGGCGCGAATCTCTATGCGGCATCGACTGAGCACTATGAATCGATGCGCGCTACCTTCCTGCTGATTGGCGCGGCGGCGCTGATTCTAGTGATGCTGGCGGCCATCGTGATCATTCTGTCCATCCTGCGGCCGTTATCGCAGTTGCGCAGCGTCATTACCCGCGTGCAGGAAACCTCGAACCTGACACTGCGTGCAGAAGTGCTGGGTAACGACGAAGTGTCCGAAACGGCGCGGGCGTTCAATGCGCTTGTCGAGCATCAACAGACCCTGATCCTGCACCTGGTGCAGACCGCGTCGCAGTTGGCGGTGGCTTCGGAAGAAATGAACGCGATCAGCACGCAAGTCAGCAGCACCGCGACTCAACAGGGCGACCAGACCCATATGGTCGCCACCGCAGTTCATGAGATGAGCATGGCCGTGCAGGAAGTGGCCAACAATGCACTGGCCGCCGCCGGCAGCGCCTCGGACGCCAACCAGCAGGCGCGTCAAGGCAGCGGCCTGGTGCATGCCAGCGTCCGCTCTATCCAGGATGTCTCGGTGTCGGTCGGCAAGGCTGGCGAGGTGATCGATTCGCTGCACAGCCAAAGCGCAGAAATCAGCAAGGTGCTCGGCGTGATCCAGAGCATTGCCGCCAAGACCAATCTACTGGCGCTCAACGCCGCCATCGAAGCGGCGCGCGCCGGTGAAGCCGGTCGCGGCTTTGCAGTGGTGGCCGATGAAGTCCGCGCCCTGGCCAGCAGCACTCAGGAGGCGACCGAGTCGATCAGGGTCATGATCGACTCGTTGCAGAGCGGTGCCCGCGGCGCCGTAGAGGCGGTGCAGCAGTCTCGCGAACAGGTCAACGCCTGCGTACAGCAAGCCAATGAAGCGGGTGACGCGCTCAATTACATCACCCGTGCGGTCGAAACCATCGCCGCCGGCAACGAGCAGATTTCGACCGCGACCGAAGAGCAGACCAGTGTCGCCAATGAAATCAGCCAGAACATCACCCGCCTCAACTCCAGTATTTCCGAGGTGGTCAACGGCGCCCAACAGAGCCTGTCGGCCAGCCAGGAACTGGCAATCATGGCCAGCCGCCTGAAGGACCAGACGCAACGCTTCACCGCGTGATGTTGCAGGCCGTCCACTCGCGCTTCAGCCCTGGTCGATACCCAACCGTTTGAGGCGCGAGGCCAGCGTCGTCGGCTTCATTCCCAACAACTGCGCCGCCCCGTCCTTGCCAAACAGTTTTCCCTGGCAGGCACGCAGGGCGGCCAAGGTGTTCTCACGCTCGAACACACGCATTTGCTCATCGGTCAGAATCACCGCTGCCGCCTGCGCAGCCGGCAAATGCGCGGTATCGTCCGGCAGGTCAATCTTCAGGTTGATGTCTTGCGAGGTGATCAGCGCCCGCTCGATGACGTTCTGCAATTCACGAATATTGCCCGGCCAAGAGTAGCGCTGCAGGCGCTCCAGATCGACTTGGCGCAAGCGTTTGCCGGGCAGGTTCAGGCGCTGGCCAATCTGCTTGATGAAGTGCATCGCCAATGGCGCGATGTCTTGCGGACGGTCGCGCAGCGTCGGCGACTGCAACGGAAAGACGTTAAGGCGAAAGTACAGGTCCTCACGAAAGTGCCGGGCCTGCACCTCTTCACGCAGGTTGCGATTGGTCGCCGCGACGATGCGCACATCGACCTTGCGCGTGCGCTCTTCGCCTACCCGCTCGAACTGCCCTTCCTGCAACACACGCAGCAGTTTGCTTTGCAGATCCAGCGGAATCTCGCCGATCTCGTCGAGAAACAGCGTGCCGCCGTCGGCCAGTTCGAAACGCCCGACCCGGTCACGCACCGCGCCGGTAAAGGCACCACGAATATGGCCAAAGAACTCGCTCTCGAACAGCTCGGCCGGAATCGCCGCACAGTTGACCCGGATCAGCGGATGCGCGCTGCGCTTGCTGGCCTGATGAATGGCGCGGGCGATCAGTTCCTTGCCGGTGCCGGACTCGCCATGAATCAACACACTGGCATCGGTGGGCGCGACCACGTCGATCTGCTTGATGATCTTGAGGATCGGCTCGCTCTGGCCGACGATCTCGCGGTAGCTGTGCTCGATGTGGATTTCTTCCTGCAAGTAAGCGTTCTGCTCTTCAAGACGCTCCTTGAGCTGGTGCAGCTCTTCCAGCGCGTTGTGCAGTTGCTGCTCGGTGCTGCGCCGTTCGGTGATGTCGCGAAACACCACCACCGCGCCGACCAGGCGGCTTTCGGAAATCACCGGGGTGCTGGTGAATTCCACCGGAAAGCAACTGCCGTCGCGACGCCAGAACACCTCCTGACGCCCTTCGTGCACCACGCCATCGTGTACCGCGCGGTAAATCGGGCAGTCCTCGACCGGGTAATGCGAGCCATCGGCGTGGCTGTGGTGATGAATGCGGTGAATGTTCTTGCCGATCATTTGCTCGGGCTCCCAGCCGAGCATCCGCGCGCCGGCCGGATTGACGAAGGTCGCCAGGCCTTCACTGTCGATGCTGTAGATACCGTCGCCCACCGCGCTGAGCAGCAACTGGTTGTCGCGCTCCGTTTCTTTGAACAGGTTGAGGATAGTGCGCCACTCGATCAGCCCGCCGCGCATGGTCCGTTCGGTCTCCGACTGGTCGCGCTGGTAACGTTGCTGGCTTTGCTCGCGCAGTACCACGATGATCTGCAACTGGCCCTTGATGCTCAGCGCGGTGGCGGTGATTTCCAGCTCCATGCGCTCGCCGCTCTTGCAGTTGCAGCTCAGCTCATCGGTCCAGCCCTTGCCCTTTTCCAGCACCGCCTGGCTGAACACGATCAGGTCGGCCATCTGATGGCCGAACAATTTACTCACCGGCACGTTAAGCAACTCCTGGCGCGGGTAACCCAGCAAGCGGCAGGTGGCGATGTTCAGGTCCTTGAAGCGATCGCTGTAAGGGTCGAGCAAGGCAATGGCTTCGGCGCAGTGCTCGAACACCATGTGCCGCGAGGAATAGGCCAGATCGGCCCAGCCACTGAGAAAGTCGTCATCGGCCATATCACGAGATCTCGCTGATTGCGCTACGAATATTCGTATTTCTACGGGAGTTCGTAGAAGCGCAACAGGATCAGAATCTTTGGCAAAAACCGGATCAGATTTAAAACCTGTTTTTAATCAAAAACATAAGCAGGAAAAAATATTTCACCGCCACGCTGGCACGCCCTTCGCTCTAGTGAACTGCAACCGAGACGCCGAACACGGCCATCGACCACCGCACGATCACTGGAGATGCAGACATGCCTAACGTGGACATTGCCCACTATCAAGACGGCGACTTTTTGGTCAACTACGAAGAAAAAGTCTTCGAGGACGTCAAGGCCGAACCCGGCGAAAAAGCGTTGCTGACCTTCCACACCATCGCCTTCGAAGGCTCCATCGGCCTGGTCAACCTGTTGCAGGCCAAGCGCCTGCTGCGCAAAGGTTTCGAAACCAAAATCCTGCTGTACGGGCCTGGCGTGCAACTGGGTGTGCAACGCGGCTTTCCGACCCTGGGCGCCGAAGCCTTTCCCGGCCATCTGGCGGTGAATAACCAGATCAAGGCGTTCATGTCCGAAGGCGGCGAAGTCTACGCCTGCCGTTTTGCCTTGCAGGCTTTGTACGGCCAGACCGAGAAAGCCCTGATCGAAGGCATCCGCCCGATCAACCCGCTGGACGTGATGGACCTGCGCCTGCTGATGCGCCGCGAAGGCGCGCTGATCATCGACACCTGGACCGCATAAACCAGCGCCACACCCTCATGAGGACCTGCGCAGGTCCTCATGCCCGCTGCCATCGCTCTATCGACAGGAATCCACCGCATGCCGTCCATCCGCGCCGCCGCCGTCCAGTTCAGCCCGGTGTTGTACTCCCGCCAGGGCACCGTCGCCAAGCTGTGCCAGACACTGCTCGAACTGGGCCGCGAAGGCGTGCAGTTCGCGGTGTTCCCGGAAACTGTAGTGCCCTACTACCCGTATTTTTCCTTCGTGCAGCCGCCGTTTGCGATGGGTAAGCAACACCTGCTGCTGCTTGAAGAGTCGGTCATCGTGCCCTCCGATATCACCCGCCAGATCGGCGAGGCTTGCCGCGAAGCCGCCATTGTCGCTTGCATCGGCGTCAACGAGCGCGACGGCGGCACGATCTATAACGCCCAGTTGCTGTTCGATGCCGACGGCACGCTGATTCAGCATCGACGCAAAATCACCCCCACTTACCATGAGCGCATGGTCTGGGGCCAGGGCGACGGCTCCGGGCTGCGCGCCACCGACAGCGCGGTCGGGCGTATCGGGGCGCTGGCCTGCTGGGAGCATTACAACCCGCTGGCCCGTTATGCGCTGATGGCCGACGGCGAGCAGATCCATGCGGCGATGTTTCCGGGATCCTTGGTCGGCCAGGTGTTTGCCGAGCAGATCGAAGTCACCATTCGTCATCACGCGCTGGAAAGCGGCTGCTTCGTGGTCAACGCCACCGCCTGGCTGGATGCCGAGCAACAGGCGCAGATCATGGCCGACACCGGCTGCGCGCTGGAGCCCATATCCGGTGGCTGCTTCACCGCCATCGTCTCGCCCGAAGGCAAGGTGCTCGGCCAGCGCACTGAGGGCGAAGGCGTGGTCATCGCCGACCTGGACCTGGCGCTGATCGACAAACGCAAACGCATGATGGATTCGGTCGGCCACTACAGCCGCCCCGAACTGCTAAGCCTGCTGATCGACCGGCGCAGCACTGCGCATGTCCACGAACGTCGTGACACCTTCGAGCACATCGCCCATGAATAACGCCCTCGCACTGCCCGTGAACCTGATCCCGGTAAAGCACCTGAGCAGCGATCTGCTGGCCGAACTGCAATGCCATGGCGTGCGCTGGCAAGGCGCCGACGGCCTGTCGCGCAAGGGCGGCGCCGGTCCTTCGGACCACAAGGCGCTGAGCCTCGGTGAACACACCGCCATGGTGCCGATGCTCAACCGTGCTTCGCTGGACTCGCCGTACAGCGCCGTACCCGATGCCTTGGGCAGCCAGGCGCTGATCTTTCGCGATGGCCTGCAAGTCGGGCAAGTGCAACTGCCGGGGGTGCCCAACTTCTATGCGTTGCACACCGACGACGGCACGCCGTACTGGAAAATCGCCACCCTGCACAGCAAGGACGTGCTGGCCACGACCATCCTGCAACACTGCATCCGTATGAACGAAGCCGCGACGTCGTGCCAGTTCTGCGCCATCGGCCAGTCGCTGGCCAGCGGCAAGACCATTGCTCGCAAGCGCCCGGCGCAACTGGCGCAAGTGGCCAAAGCAGCGGTCGAACTCGATGGCGTCAAACACATGGTCATGACCACCGGTACGCCACAGACCCGCGACCGTGGCGCTGCCGTACTGTGTGAGTCGGCCGCCGCCGTCACCGCCGCCGTTGACCTGCCGATCCAGGCACAGTGCGAGCCACCGGATGACGACGCCTGGTTCCAGCGCCTCAAGGACAGCGGCGTGGTCTCGCTGGGCATGCACCTGGAGGCGGTCACCGACAGCGTGCGCCAACGCATCATGCCGGGTAAGGCCGAGGTGCCGCTAAGCCGGTACTTCAGTGCCTTCGACGCCGCCGTGCAAGTGTTCGGTCGCGGCCAGGTCAGCACCTACATCCTGGCCGGGCTGGGCGACAGCGAAGACGCCATCGCGCAGATGAGCGAGCGCCTGGCCGCCGCCGGTGTGTACCCCTTCGTGGTGCCGTTCGTGCCCATTGACGGCACACCACTGGCGCAACACCCCAAACCCGACAGCGCGTTCATGCAGCGTTTGTACCCGCGCATCGGCGCCAGCCTGCGTCGGCACGGCCTGCACTCGGACAACATCAGCGCCGGCTGCGCCAAGTGCGGTGCCTGCTCAGCCCTGAAACATTACGAATAGCGGGAGCTTAAAACCATGGCCGACCACCTCTTTGCCTTGATCGAAGACAGCTACCCCGAATTTCTCGCCGGCGACCTGCTGGTCAAGCCGGCCGATCAGGCCTGGGAGCGCCAGCATTACTACGCCCTGCGCCGCGAAGTGTTCTGCGAAGAGCAGCAACTGCTGACCCAGGACCGCGACGAGAAGGACTTTCAGGCCATACCGATCGTCGCCATCGCCCACCACTGCGGCATGCCCGAACAGGTGGTCGGTGCGGTGCGCATTTACCAGACTGAACCGGGTCTGTGGTACGGCGGCCGGCTGTGCGTCGATAGCCTGTACCGACGCCACGCGATGATCGGCAAGGCGCTGGTCAATGAGGCGGTGTCGCGGGCCATCGAGCTGGGCTGCCAGCAGTTTCTGGCCACCGTGCAGCAGGCCAACGAGCGTTATTTCCAGCGCTTGCACTGGGACACGCTGGACACCCTCGACCTGCACGGCCACCCGCACTGCCTGATGCAGGCGCAACTGGTTCGCTATCCCTCGCAGCCCCGGCAAACCGCTCTGTTGCGCCCCACAGGCAAGCCTGCATGAACCCACTACCCACGATGCTCGACCGGCTACGCAACACGCCGGCCATGCGCGCCAAACTGGCGATCCAGCACCCCGCCAGCGCGCTGGCGACACCGGCCGGCAGCCGCAACGACCTGTACGCCTTGCCCGGCGACGACACCGCCGCCATCCGCTGCGGCGACCAGTACCAGTTGCTCGCCATCGAAGGCATGCTTCCGGCCTTCGTCGAACAGGCGCCGTGGTTTGCCGGCTGGTCGGCGGTGATGGCCAATGTCAGCGACATCACCGCCATGGGCGGTCGTGCCACGGCCGTCGTCAATGCCTATTGGCACCACGACAGCGCGGCCGCCGCCGAGGTGTTGGCCGGCATTCGCGCCGCCTGTGCCGCCTATGGCCTGATCATGGCCGGCGGGCATACCAGCCAGGCGCCCGGCAATCCCGCCGCGCTGGCCGTGGCAATCACCGGCTGGGCGCGCACATTACTCTCGACCCTGCACGTCGCGCCCGGACAGATCATCGCCATGGCCGTGGACCTCGACGGCCAGTGGCACGGCGACGCGCCTTACTGGAAAGCCTTCGAAAACGATACTCCGCAGCGCCTGCGCGACAAGCTTGAAGTCATCCCGCGGCTGGCCGAAGCCGGCCTGCTGCACGCCGCCAAGGACATCAGCAACGCCGGCATTCTCGGCACCTTGCTGATGCTGCTGGAGCCGACCGGCCACGGCGCAGTCATCGACCTGCTGACCCTGCCCCGGCCTGCGCAAACATCGCTGGAGCGCTGGCTGCAGGTGTTCCCCAGCTACGGCTTTGTGCTGACCCTGGCGACTGAAGATTTCGCCACCGTACAGGCCGCTTTCGCCTTTGAAGGCCTGGCCTGCGCCTGCATCGGCAAAGTCGATGACAGCGCCTGCCTGACCGTCAGCCTGGACCACGAGCAGGCGCCATTCTGGGACCTGTCGCAAACGGCCTTCACCGGCTTCAGTTACCCGCCCTTTTCTACGCCCGAGGAATCCTGATATGCCCGCCGTCAATGTTCGCCTGCGCTGGCCGGATGGCCAGGAAAGCAACGCCTACTCACCGTCCACCACCATCTTTGAACACCTTGAAGAAGGCCACACCTACACCCTCGCCGAGTTTCTTCAGCGTGCCGAAAGCGGGCTTAACGCCGCCTCCGAACGGGTCAAGCAGGTCAAGGGGTTCTATTGCAGCTCGGCGATGGACAGCCTCAGCGGCATCCGCCTGATCGCCCGGCGTTTTGCCGACCCGCAGGCACAGGTCGAAGTGCTGGAAATCAAGGCACACGGCACCGGCAAAGTCCATTACTCGGGCTTCGGCGAGATCTGATCCATTTCAAGCTTCACAAGGACATCAGCATGACTCACTACAGCGCAATCATCGTCGGCGGCGGCCAGGCCGGTCTGTCGGCCAGCCACTACCTGCAACAGCACGACATCGATCACCTGGTGCTGGAAAAGCACAGCCTGACCCACACCTGGCGCAACCAGCGCTGGGATGCCTTTTGCCTGGTCACGCCCAACTGGCAATGCGCGCTGCCCGGTTATCCGTATGCCGGCGACGACCCGCACGGTTTCATGAAAAAGGAGCAGATCATCAGTTATCTGGACGGCTTCATCGCCCAGGTCAACGCCCCGGTGCGCGAAGGCTGCGCCGTGCAGCGCCTGGTTGCGCGCAGCGAAGGCGGTTATCTGCTCAACACCTCGCAGGGCGATTTCAGCGCCGATCAGGTGATCGTCGCCAGCGGTGGCTATCACACCCCGATCATTCCGCGCCTGGCCGAACGCTTGCCGCCCGGCATCACCCAGCTGCACTCCGAGCAATACCGCAATCCGCAAGCACTGCCCGAGGGCGCGGTGCTGGTGGTCGGCTCCGGACAATCCGGGGCGCAGATTGCCGAAGACCTGCACCTGGCCGGGCGCAAGGTCTATCTGGCCGTGGGCGATGCGCCGCGCTGCGCACGCTTTCACCGTGGCCGCGATGTGGTCGACTGGCTGGCCGACATGGGCTACTACGACATTGGCGTCGACACCCATCCGCTGCGCGAAGGCGTGCGCGACAACACCAACCACTACGTGACCGGCCGCGATGGCGGGCGCGACATCGACCTGCGCCGCTTTGCCAGTGAAGGCATGCAACTGTTCGGGCGCCTGAACAGCCTGCAGGGCACCACGCTGCAATTCTCCGCCGACCTGGCCGCCAACCTTGATGCTGCCGATGCGGTGTACAACCGGATCAACGCCAGCATCGATAAATACATCGCCGAGCACGGCATCGACGCCCCCGAAGGCAAAGCCTACGAACCACTGTGGCAACCAGAGAATGCCGCCACCGAGCTGGACCTGGCCGACACCGGCATCACCAGCATCATCTGGTGCATCGGTTTTCAGCCGGACTTCACCTGGGTCGATGTGCCCGTGTTCAATGGCCGCAGCTATCCGGGGCACCAGCGTGGCGTCACCGCCTCAAGAGGCCTGTATTTTCTAGGCCTGCCGTGGCTGCACACCTGGGGTTCGGGACGCTTTTCCGGGATTGCCCGCGATGCCGAGCATGTGGTGCAACAGCTGGCTGCGCTGCGCCAGGGTGTATGAGCCTTGCGCTGTTTTTCATGCCTGCGCAGACGCCTCCTGAGTCATCGCCTGCAACCCCTGCAAGAACGCCGCCTCTGCCGCTGTCATCTTCTGCTCGCTATTCCACAGCAGATGGATGTCGATGTCTGCAACGCCCTCTTCAGGCGGCAGCCGCCAGAGGATGCCGCGCTGAACATCCTCGACCATCAGGTGCTCGGGCAGGCAACCGATACCGTAGCCGGCACACACCAGCCGGCGCACTTCATCGACACTGGAGGACACTGCGACCACGCGCCCTTCAAGCCCGTGCTGATCACGATAGATCGCCAGTGGCGAGAGGTTGCCGCCCAGCAGGTCACTGGTGAAGCTGACCACGTTCTCGTCACGCAGGTCCGCCACCGACAAGTCGCTCATGCCGAAAAAGCGGTGCAGCCTGCCGCAGAAAAAAGCGTAGCGCTGAGGCACCAGCAGCCTGCGCGCCAGCTTGGGTGGCAGCCTGCGGCACAGGCCCAGCCCCAGCGTGGCCGTGCGTTGTTGCAAGGCATTGAGAATATCGGCGCTGCCCATCACCACCACTTCGATGTCGACCCGTGGATAACGCCGGTGAAAATCGATCAGGAAGGCATCGTAAGCGGCGAACTCGACACGGCTGATGGTCAGCAACCGCACCTTGCCCACCACGCTGTCGCCGTGTTCGCCGAGCGCTGCGCCAATGCGTGACACATTGCCGTAGATATCGGCGGCAATGCGCAGGATTTCCTCGCCGGCATCGGTCAGGTCGAAGCGCTGGCCGTGGCGCAGCACCAGCACGCAATCGAGTTGTTCTTCAAGCCGGCGCAGCGCCTGGCTGACCGCCGACTGAGTGATGTACAGCCGCGCTGCAGCCTTGCTCAGGCTGCGTTCCTGGCCGATGAATAAAAATGTGCGCAACAGGCTCCAGTCAAGCCGGTCGTTGAGAAAGCGCTGCGCCGTGCTGCGCAGGCTGCCAGGCGCTGCATGAGGCTGCGACTCGTTGTCCATATTAGCTCCCCTAATAGCGGACATTAGAATTGGAAAATTGACTGATTCCAAGTCTGCAGCGCTAAATCCGCCAGCCACGCAACACGGTGCTTACCTACATGCAGCGTTTCTTAGTTACGCACCGACAAATGAATGCCGGCGATCATGCAACGAACCGACCCACCGGCCATTTCTATCGTCGGTACGCTCAGCGGCACCAGCCGCGCACTGCGCTCGATGCGTGTGCGCTGCTCGGCGTTCAGGCTGTCATAGGCCCGCTGCGAGAGGGCCAGAATACGGCCGTCGCGACCGGACAGTTCAATGGCATTGCCGGCAAACTGTTTGATCTGGGCGTTATCCAGATCGATGACCTCACGACCCGACTCCTGCAAGCGCCGGCGCACTTCTTCGGCACGCGGTGCATCGCTGAACGTACCAAACCCGACCAGGGCAAAATCGGTGGCTACGCACATCAGCACATTGGTGTGATAGACCGGCTGGCCGGCCTCGTCGGCGGTGTCGAAGACCATCGGTTCGAAATTGAAATGGGTGCTGAATCGCTCCAGAGCCAGCGGGTCGGCGCGGTTGGAGCGCGCGGTGTAAGCCACCCTGGCAAGGTGATCGAAGACCATTGCACCGGTGCCCTCCAGGAACAGCCCGTCGGCTTCCAGGCCCGAGTAGTCGATCACATCCTGCACCCGGTAATCGCGCTTGAGCATTTCAATGACATCGGCACGCCGTTCGCGGCGACGGCTCGGCGAGTACATCGAGTAAATCGCAATGTGCCCGCCGGGATGGGTCGAGAACCAGTTATTGGGAAACACCGAATCCGGGGTGTTTTGTTCGCCAAGATCTTCGAACAGGTGAACACGCACACCCTCGGCCTCAAGCCGGCCGACTGCCGCCGTGACCTCGTTGTAGGCCGCCTGGGCGACCGATTGGGCGAGCTGTTTTTCGACGCTGCTCTGAAACGCATTGTCAGCAGCGGTTTCCGGGTTGGGGGTAAAGGCATGCGGGCGAATCATGACCACCGCTGCGGGGGCCTGGATGGAACGGGTATGAACGGGCATGGGCAAATGGACCTTATCGTTATAAACAGACACTCAAGCCACGCGACGAATGCGTCGTTTGGCAGAACCGCTGCGGGTGTGGCGGAACAGGTCCTTGGGATCGTCATCGACCCACGGCACCAGATCCACTTTCACGCCCATGCCGCGCTGCTCGGCCTGGTCGTTGACGTAGCGCAGCACCGAGTAGTCCTCAAGCGCAAAGCCGACCGAGTCGAACACCGTCACCTGGCTGTCGCTCTGCCGGCCTTCGGCGGTGCCACACAGCACCCGCCACAAATCAACCACCGGAGAATCGGCCTCCAGCTGCTGAATATCGCCTTCGATACGGGTCTGCGGTTCGTACTCGACAAACACCCGCGCCTTGCGCAGCACGTCGGCATGCAGCTCGGTCTTACCGGGGCAGTCGCCGCCGACACCGTTGATGTGCATACCCGGCTCGATCATGTCGGGGGTCAGAATGGTGGCGTAGGCCTTGTCGGCGGTCACGGTGGTGACGATGTCGGCACCCCGCACCGCCTCGGCGATGGAGTCGGCGCGAATGATTTTAAGGTCAGTGAACTCGGCCAGGTTGCGGATCAGCTTGTCAGTGGCTGCCGGATCGATGTCGTAGGCGACGATTTCTTCGATGCCCAGGTGCTTGTGAAACGCCAGGGCCTGGAACTCGCTCTGCGCACCGTTGCCGATCAGCGCCATGCGCCGCGAACCGGGCCGGGCCAGTGCCTGCGCCGCCATCAACGAGGTGGCGGCCGTACGCAATGCGGTGGCCACGGTCAGCTCCGACAGCAGCACCGGGTAGCCGGTGTCGACATCGGCCAACACGCCAAAGGCCATGACCGTGTGCAGGTTACGCGCGGTGTTGCCGGGGTGGCCGTTAACGTATTTGAATGCATAACGGCTGTTATTGGAGACCGGCATCAATTCAATCACGCCGACGTCGGAATGGTTAGCGACGCGCGCCGACTTTTCAAACTCCGGCCAGCGCATGAAGTCGCTGCGAATGACCGCCGCCAGCTCACCGATAAAGGTAGCAACACCAATACTTTCAACCAGCCTGGACATGGTAGGCACATCAATAAAACACGTCATTCAAACCTCCGGCTCACGTTAAGGAACTGACGCATGAAACAGAACAGTGTCGTGCGTCGTTATCAGGCAAACAGTGTGATCGCGAGGGCGGCCAGAATGAAGTGAGCATCCTGACCATTTATTGCTTTTCCTGATCATATTGATCAGCCTTATTGGCACTTTGAACAACCAGGTACTTTTATGGACGACATTGACCGCGCCCTTGTCTCGCTGCTACGCGATAATGCGCGCCTGCCAGTGGTCACCTTGGCGAAGAAACTGCGCGTGGCCCGCGCCACGGTGCAAAACCGCATGGCGCGCCTTGAAGAAGACGGCATCATCGCCGGCTACACCGTGCGCCTGCGGCCCGATTCCGAGGACCACGGCATTCGCGCAATCACCAGCATCGGCATCAGCGGCCACCACGCCGCCGAAGTGAAACGGGCCTTGCGCGGGCACCCGCAAGTGGTGGCCATTCACACCACCAATGGCCGCTGGGACCTGATGGCCGAATTGCGCGCCGACACCCTGGAAGCCTTCGACAAGGCCCTGCATTCCATTCGTTCGATCCAGAACATCACCAATACCGAGACCAGTATTTTACTGTCGACTTACAAAATGTAAGGCCCGATGAGCAGACTGCCAGAAAAACCCGTCTCTTTGCACACTCTGCCATGTTCTGCTTGGCACAGGGTGGTGGCAAACTTTAACCACCCGCTCAACCCTTATTAATAAAAACAGC
Organism: Pseudomonas sp. 3A(2025); assembly: GCF_054589175.1. Classification (NCBI taxonomy): domain Bacteria; kingdom Pseudomonadati; phylum Pseudomonadota; class Gammaproteobacteria; order Pseudomonadales; family Pseudomonadaceae; genus Pseudomonas; species Pseudomonas sp. 3A(2025). Next base: position 109,898 of record NZ_BAAILM010000050.1, read on the forward strand.
TCAACTGCATCATTTACCCACTGCCAGAGTGCGTGATTCAAGTACCCGGTGCGCCGACCGCTTGTTTCACGCCACCGTCATAACGACTAATAAAAGGAAGAAGGCATTGAACATTAAACTTACCGCATGCTCGTTAATTGCAGGCGCACTTCTAGTGTCCGGTATTGTCCAGGCACGCCCGTATGAAGAGATTCGCCAAAGCGGAAAGATCCTGATTGCCGCCGGCGGTGAATTCCCCCCCTTCAATTACTTTGAGGGTCGCAAACTGTCGGGCTTTGAAATCGAGATCGGCGAAGCGGTCGTCAAGCGCATGGGCCTTGAAGTGGAATGGAAAACCCTCGGTTTCGACTCGCTGCTGGCCGGCCTGCAACAGGACCGATGGGACATGGTGTTGTCCTCGCACGGCGTGACTGAAGAACGCGCCAAGGCGGTGACCTTCCTGGCGCCGCACTATTGCTCCGGTGGCTCGATCGTCTCGCGTGACCCGGCCATTCGCAGCATCGCCGACCTGAACGGCAAGCTGATTGCCATTCAGACCGGCTCAACCTACGCCGACAACGTACGCAGCCTGACCCAACCCAAGGAAATCAAGAACTACCCGCAGGACCGCGATGCGCGTACCGCGCTGGCCACCGGCCGCGCCGAGGTCTGGGTCACCGACAAGTTCGTCGCCCTGGCCGCCATCAAGGCGGCGCCCAACGCGAAGCTGCAACTGGGCGACCTGTTGTTCGTCGAGAAAATCGCCGGGGCCGTGAGCAAGGGCAACACCGGTCTGGCCGAGGCCTACAACAAGGCACTGGCCGAAATCATGAGCGATGGCACCTATGAGGCCATCTCCAGACGCTACTTCGGTGAAGACGTGCGCTGCCGCTGAACGGGCGACCAACACACGGTCCTTTTTGTCTGAACAAGAGCGATAACACCATGACTTTCCTCTTCTCGAGCTGGCCAAAATCCTGGTCACGCCAACAGCGGAGCACCCTGGCCATTGCATTGGGGGTGACGCTCCTGATGCTGGCCATGTGGCTGATCGCGATTCCGCTTTCGTATGTACCGGAGCCCATCGCCTCGAATGCGGCCATGTTTGCCGACGGCACCCGCACCACCCTCAAGATGACCCTGGTGGCGGCGGTGTTCGGCATCCTGCTGGGGCTGATGGCCGCGCTGGGAAAAATGTCGGGATTTGCGCCAGTACGCTACCTGGCCGCGTTCTATATCTGGATCATTCGCGGCACGCCACTGCTGGTGCAGATCCTGTTCGTGTTCCTGGCGTTGCCGTCGCTGTTGCCCTGGCTGGTACTCGATGACTTCACCTCGGCCTGCGTAGCCCTGGCCTTCAATGCCGGGGCCTACAACGCCGAATCGATTCGGGCCGGCCTGCTCGCCGTGCCACGCGGGCAAACCGAAGCCTCGCGCTCGCTGGGCCTTTCACGCGGCTATACCTTTTTCGATGTGGTCTTCCCGCAGGCTTTCAAGATCTCTTTGCCGCCATTGGTGAACAACTTCATCGCCCTGCTCAAGGACTCGTCACTGGCCTACGCCATCGGCGTGGTGGAGTTGACCAACGTCGGCAACCGCTTGCAGGCGGCGACCTTCGAGCCGCTGCCGGCGCTGATGACCACAGCACTGATCTACCTGCTGCTCACCACGCTGCTGACGCAGATTTCCAATGCCGTGGAAAAACGTATGGATGTAGAGGGTCGCCAATCATGACTGCCGCCAGCAATGTGTTGATCGAAGTGCGCAACCTGCATAAATACTTTGGCACCCACCATGTGCTGCAAAACGTCTGCACCGAATTCCGTGCCGGTGAAGTGACGGTGATTGTCGGCGCTTCGGGCTCTGGCAAAAGTACCCTGCTGCGTACGCTCAATCGCCTCGAACGCCACGACAAGGGGCAGATCATCATTGATGGCACCGAAATCGACGACAACAACAAGCGCCTGGATCGACTGCGCCAGGATGTCGGTATGGTGTTCCAGCAATTCAACCTGTTCAGCCACCTCAGCGTGCTCGACAACATCACCCTCGCCCCTCGGCGCATGCGCGGCATGCGTCGCCCGGAGGCCAACGAGCGGGCCATGGAACTGCTGCGCCGGGTCGGCTTGCAGGATCATGCGCACAAGCACCCTTACTCGTTGTCTGGCGGGCAGCAACAGCGGGTGGCCATTGCCCGCGCCCTGGCCATGCAGCCACGGGTGATGCTGTTCGATGAGCCGACCTCGGCGCTGGACCCGGAGATGGTCAAGGAGGTGCTGGATGTCATGCGCGAGCTGGCGTCGTCGGGCATGACCATGATCGTGGTCACCCACGAGATGGGTTTCGCCCGCGAAGTGGCCGACCGGGTGATGTTCTTCGATCAGGGCCGGATCGCCTTCGACGCCTCGCCCGAGGCGTTCTTCCAGCGCGACCACGAGAACCCGCGCATCAACTCGTTCCTGAGTCGCGTGCTCAATCACTGAGCCCGGCAGGCCGGCGCTTCAGGGCGCCGGCAGCGGCTCCAGCACGCGCTGGAACGATTCGAGAAAAACCCGCTCGGCGCGGTTCATGCGCTGCTCGCGGTTCCACATCAGGAACACATCGACATCGACCACACCTTCCGCCGGCGGCAAGCGCCAGATCAGGCCGTTGTGCAGGTCGATATCCACCAGGTGCTCGGGCAAACAGCCGATGCCGTAGCCGGCAATGATCAGCCGGCGGATCTCCTCGAAGCTCGATGACGACGCCACGATCTTGCCGGTGAAGCCCTGCTGGTCCCTGAACACGGTCAGCGGCGACAGGTTGCCGCCAATCTGGTCGCTGGTGAAGCTGACGAAGTTTTCGCCCTGCAACGCTTCCAGCGGCAAACGCCGCTGGCCAAACAATCGGTGGCGCTTGCCACAGAAGAACGCATAGCGCTGGCGCAACAGGCGCCGCTGCTCCAGGCGGGCCTGCGGAAAACGGCACAAGCCAAGGCCGACGGTCGCGGTTCTCTGGTTGAGCGAACTCTGGATATCCGAGCTGCGCATGACCTCGATCTCCAGTTCGACCCGTGGATGATCACGGTGAAACTGCACCAGAAAATCATCGTACAGCGCCGACTGCACCTGGCTGATGGTCAGCATGCGCACCTTGCCGACGATATCGTCCTCGGGATTTTTCACCGTGGCCGCCAGCCGCGAGACATTGCCGTAGATCTCTTCGGCGATGCGCAGCACTTCTTCGCCAGCCGGCGACATATCGAAACGCGGGCCCCGGCGCAGGATCAGCGTTCCAGTTGTTCCTCCAGGCGCTTGAGCGACTGGCTGACGGCCGACTGGGTGATGAACAAGCGCGCGGCCGCCCGGCTGATGCTTTTTTCCTGGCCGATGGCCAGAAAGGTTCTCAGCAGGTTCCAGTCCAGCCGGTCATTGAGAAAGCGTCTGCCCTGCCAGTCTTGCCCTGTGGGCGGTACGTCGTGATCACTCATGCAACACCATTAGTAGCAGGCTTAATAATTAGAATAAGTATTAGCAAATTGATTAAACATCGAGGTTAAGGGATAAAGCCTGCAAGCGCCACAGAGCGCACCGTGACCTGTTTGAAACCCTGCCAGAAAGACAAAAGCCAAGGGCCTTGTATGCGTACTACATCGACACAACCACGCCGTGCGGCCGCCGCTGCCTTTGTGGGCACCACCATCGAATTCTATGATTTCTATATCTACGCCACGGCCGCAGCACTGATTCTTGGCCAGGTGTTTTTCCCCAGCGACAATCCAGCCCTCAGCACCCTCGCCGCCTTCGGCACCTTTGCCGTCGGCTTTATCGCCCGGCCGTTGGCAGGCATGATCTTCGGCCATCTGGGCGATCGCCTGGGACGCAAGAAAATGCTGCTGTTCACCATGGTGTTGATGGGCCTGGCCACCACCGGCATCGGCTTGCTGCCCAGCTATGCCAGTGTCGGTATCTGGGCGCCGATCGGCCTGGTGATCCTGCGCATCGTGCAGGGCATTTCGGTGGGCGGCGAATGGGGCGGCGCGGTGCTGATGGCCAGCGAACATGCCCCGGCCAAACGCAAAACGTTTTATGCCTCGTTTGCGCAACTGGGCAGCCCGGCGGGTTTGCTGCTGGCGCTGATCGCCTTTCGCCTGGTCACCTCGCTTGAACCTGCGCAATTTGCCGAGTGGGGCTGGCGCCTGCCGTTTCTGGCCAGCGGCGTGCTGATGCTGATCGGCCTGGCGATTCGCTTCGGTGTCGAAGAGTCGCCCGAATTCAAGCAGGTCAGCGAGTCGGGCACGACATCGCGCTATCCGGTGCTTGAGGTGGTGAAAACCTGCTGGCGGCAGATTTTCTTTGCCGCCTGTGCGGTGACCATCGGCTCGGCCGGGTTCTTTTTCACCAACACCTTCATGATCACCTACGTGACCCAATATCAAGGCATCTCGCGGGCGACCATTCTCGACTGCCTGTTCGTCGTCACCCTCATTCAGTTCATCTCGCAGCCCCTGAGCGCCTTGCTGGCCGAGCGCATCGGCGAGGGCCGTTTCCTGATGCTGGCGGCCTTGCTGTCGATGGCCATGCCCTACCCCATGTTCCTGCTGGTCGGCACCCAGAACCTGGTGCTCATGACCCTCGGCATCGCCATGGCGGTGGTCACCCTGTCGGGCCTTTACGCGGTGATTGCCGGCTACATGGCCCAGGCGTTTCCGACGCATTTGCGCTACAGCGGCATTTCTCTGGCCTACCAGTTGATCTGTGCCACCGCCGGCGGCACCACACCGATCATCGGCACCTTGCTGGCCTCTCGATTCGCCGGCCAATGGTTACCACTGGCCCTGTTCTTCAGCCTGCTGGCGGGCCTGTCACTGTTTGGCGTGTGCGGCCTTGCCCGTCTGCGCCAGGACACCCTGGCCCAGCCCCGCGCGGCCTTTTAAACAGGAGTTTTTATGTTGAAGCCCGAAATCCTCAACCCGCTGCAATGGCAGGCACGCTGTGACCTGGCGGCCCTGTACCGGTTGATCGCCTACTTTCGCATGACCGACCTGATCGACACGCACATCACCCTGCGTGTACCGGGTGATGAACATCACTTTCTGATCAACCGTTACGGCGTGGCCTTCGACCTCATGAAAGCCAGCGATCTGGTGCTCATCGATGAACACGGCCGTGTGGTCGAGGGCGATCCGGCGCGCAGCCGGGTCAACGCCGCAGGCTTTGTGATTCATTCGGCCATTCACATGGCGCGCCCTGACCTGACCTGCGTGATCCACACCCACACCGCCGCCGGCATGGCCGTTGCCGCGCAGGAACAAGGCCTGCTGCCGATCAGTCAGCATGCGCTGAAGTTCTACGGCAAGCTGGCCTACCACACCTATGAAGGCATCGCCCTGTCACTGGACGAGCGCGAGCGCCTGGTCGCCGACCTTGGCCCGCACAAGGCCATGATCCTGCGTAACCACGGCCTGCTGGCGGCCGGCACCGGCGTGGCCCAGGCCTTCCACGAGATCCACTTTCTGGAACGTGCTTGCCAGGCCCAGATCCAGGCGCTGGCCGGTGGCGGCAAGCTGGTTTACCCAAGCGATGAAGTGTGCCGCCTGACCGCGCAGCAGTTCGACCGCGATGAAGCCGAAGAAATCATCCAGTTGAGCTGGCAGGCCGCGCTCACCCTGATCGAAGACCAGCGCGAGTCGTACAGCTCATGACCACCCTCGTTCTGCTCAGCCGCGACACACTATTGCTCGGTCAATTGCAGGCCGCGTTCGCCGAACACGCGCCGGCGCTGCACGTGGTGCTGGCCGATGACCCGGCTGCCGTCGAAGCCGAAGTCGCCGCCTGCTGGTATCCACCGGCCGGCAGCCTGGCACGCTTGCCGCGCTTGCGACTGGTGCATTCGGTGGCCGCCGGGGTCGACCACCTCGGCACCGACTGCAGTGGCCCGAACGTACCGACGTGCCGCGTGGTCGACCCCGATCACCGGCGCGGCATGACCGAATACATTCGCTGGTGCGTGCTGCATTACCACCGCGACTTTGACCGGGTTATCGCGCAACAGCGCAGCAACCTGTGGCAGCGTCACCCGCAACGCCCGGCCGGCACGTTCAAGGTCGGGGTCATGGGCCTGGGCTCACTGGGCACGGCCATCGCCGAAGACCTGGCTGGCGCCGGTTACGCCGTACGCGGCTGGGCACGCAGTGAACGGACCCTGCCCGGCGTGGCGTGTCATCACGGCGAGGCCGGGTTCGCGGCGTTTCTCGATGGCCTGGACCTGCTGGTCAACTTGCTGCCACTGACCGACGCCACTCGCGGCATCCTCAACCGGCACACTTTTGCGCAACTGGCCAAAGGCGCGGCCATCGTCAATGGCGGGCGTGGCGCTCACCTGCTGATCGATGACCTGCACAGCGCGCTCGCCAAAGGCCAGTTGCGCGGCGCGGTACTGGATGTCTTCGAGCACGAGCCGCTGCCGGCCGAGCACCCGCTGTGGCACATGCCCGGCGTGGTGATTACTCCGCACATGGCCTCGGCCGCCTCGCATGCCTGCATCGCCCGTCAGGTCGCGGAAAACACTCGGCGTTTGCTCGCAGGCGTTGCACTGAACAATCGGGTCGACCCTGCCCTGGGTTACTGACGCCACACGTAGGAGAAATTGCATGAACCTGTTGAACTGCAACGGCGAACGGCTGTGGAACAGCCTCATGGACATGGCCCGGGTGGGCGCCACCGCCAAGGGCGGCAACTGCCGGCTGGCGCTGTCGGCCGAGGACAAGGCTGGTCGCGAGCTGTTCATGGGCTGGTGCCGCGAGGCCGGCATGAGCCTGGCTTTCGATGCCATCGGCAACCTGTTCGCCCGCCTTCCGGGGCTTAATGACAGCCTGCCGCCGGTGGTGATGGGCAGCCATCTGGACACCCAGCCCAAGGGCGGTCGCTTCGATGGGATCTATGGCGTGTTGTGCGGCCTGGAAGTGGTGCGCAGCCTCAACGAGCAAGGCCTGAAAAGCCCGCGCCCGATCGAGATTGCCGTGTGGACCAACGAAGAAGGCGCACGCTTTACCCCGGCCATGTTCGGCTCGGCGGTATTCACCGGATCGCTGGCCTTGCAGACCGCGCTGGATGCGCAAGACGTAGGCGGTATCAGCGTCGCCCAGGCCCTGGACAGCACCGGTCATGTCGGTGAGTTGGCATTCAAGCGGCCGTTCGACGCCTATTTCGAGGCGCACATCGAGCAAGGTCCGATTCTGGAAGACAACGGTGTGCCGGTCGGTGTGGTGACCGGTGGCCAGGCCATCTGCTGGCTGGACGTGCAGGTTCAGGGCATGAGCGCGCACGCCGGCACCACGCCGATGGCGCTGCGCAAGGACGCGCTGTTCGGCGTCGCTGAAATGGCCGCGCAACTCGAAGCCCTCGCCTGCGGGTTCAGCCCCAAGGGGCTGGTGACCATCGGCCAGCTGAACATTGCCAAGTCGTCACGCAACACCATTGCCGGCAACGTGACCTTCACTGTTGACCTGCGCCATCATGAAGATGCACAGATCGCGCTGATGGAGCAGCAGGTGCATGAGCATTTCCAGCGCGTGGCCGAGCATCGCGGCCTGCAGCTTGCGATCACTCGTCACTGGCTGAGCCCGGCCACGCCGTTCGACTCCGAGTGCGTGGCGGCGGTGCGGCGTGCGGTCGAGGCGCTGGGCTATGCGCATCAGGACATCGTCAGCGGTGCCGGCCACGACGCGATTCTGCTGGCCCGCCACTGCCCGACCACTATGATTTTCATCCCGTGCGTCGGTGGCCTGAGTCACAACGAAGCCGAAGACGTCTTGCCGGACGATGCGCGCAGGGGCTGCGACGTGCTGCTCAACGCCGTCGCCGAGCGCCTGATGCGCTAACGCTTCTCCACCAAGGGCCCGTCGAGGCCTGATTCAACAATGATTGATTGAAGTGCCCGCACGCGGGCGCTTGCACCTCCCTGCTGCCCAGAAAAACACCATCCGTTGAGCACCGCTCATTTTGGAGACATAAGGCATGAACAGTACTGCGTGCATAAAAGACCCGGCTTCGGTCAGCGAAACCCCGGTCAACATGAAAAAAGTCGCCGTCGCCAGCGTCATCGGCACCACCGTGGAATGGTACGACCTGTTCGTCTTCGCCACGGCCTCGGCCCTGGTCTTCAACAAGATCTTCTTTCCGGCCTTCGATGCCCTGGTCGGCACCTTGCTGGCATTCGGCACCTTCGCGTCGGCCTACGGCGCGCGGATTGTCGGGGCGGCGCTGTTCGGCCACTTCGGCGACAAGCTGGGACGCAAGTCGATGCTGCTGATTTCGCTGCTGGTCATGGGCGCCGCCACCTTCGCCATCGGCCTGCTGCCGGACTACGCCGCCATCGGCATCTGGGCACCGATCCTGCTGCTGACCCTGCGCATCATTCAGGGCCTGGCGCTGGGCGGTGAATGGGGCGGCGCGGTGTTGATGGCGGTCGAGCATGCACCGGCGCATCAACGCGGCCTGTATGGCTCGTGGGTGCAGATCGGCGTTCCGGCCGGCACCCTGATCGCCAACCTGGCATTCCTGGCGATTGCCGCCTGGCTGCCGCAAGAAGAACTGCTGGCCTGGGGCTGGCGCATTCCGTTTCTCGCCAGCGCGTTGCTGATCGCGGTGGGCCTGTATATCCGCCTGAACATTCATGAAACACCGGTCTTCAATCAGGAGAAAAAAACGGCAGCACCGGCAAAACTGCCGCTGGCCGAGATGTTTCGCAAGTACTGGAAGCAAGTGCTGCTGGGCGGCATCGCCACCATGTCCACCGGCGCCTCGTTCAACATCATCGTCGCCTTCGGCCTGACCTACGGCACCCAGACCCTGGGCTTCAGCCGCCCGACCATGCTCAGCGTGGTGCTGGCCTCGTGCGCCTTGTGCATCGTCCTGCTGCCGGTGTTCGGCGCCCTTTCAGACCGCTACGGGCGCAAGCCGGTGATCATCGCCGGCATCGTCGCCGAAGCGCTGGTGGCGTTCCCGATGTTCTGGCTGATGGACACTCGCGAGCTGCCGCTGGTGTTTCTCGGCTACATGCTGCTGATGACCGCCTTTGCCGCCAACTACGGCCCTATCGCCACCTTTCTCGCCGAGCTGTTCGGCACCGGGGTGCGTTATTCCGGGCTGTCGGTGTCGTACATGCTCTCCGGCCTGCTGGGCAGCGCCGCGACCCCGATCGTGACCACCGCCTTGCTGGCCTGGACCGGCAAGGGCTCATCGGTAGCCTGGTACATGATCGGCTCGGCGGCGATCTCGCTGATTGCCCTGCTGCTGTTGACCGAAACCTTCAAGCGCGACCTGACCCGCGCCAACAAACCGTGACTGAAGGAACAACTCCATGAAACGCATCAACGCAGCAGCCGGCAGCATCGGCCCGGTGGGCCCTTACTCGCAGGCCGTGATCAGCGGCCATCTGGTGTTCACCGCCGGACAGATTCCGGCCAGCGGCGATTTCGCCTCGCAGCCTGAAAGCTTTGAAGAGCAGGTGCGCCAGACCTTGCGCAATCTGGAAGCGATCCTGATCGCGGCCGGCTCCGATTTCGATCATGTGATCAAGGTCAATGGCTACCTCACCGATCCTGCGCAACTGGAGCCGTTCAACCGCATCTACAGCGAAGTGCTGGGCCACGCGCCACCGGCCAGGACCACGGTCTGCGTGGCGTTGTGGGGCGTGGCCCTGGAGATCGACTGCGTTGCCGAACTGATCACTGCACAAGGAGCTCAAGCATGACCGACACACCCAGCCTGCTGCAAAAACTCCAGCGCGTCAGCTTCGCCACATTGGGGCACTTCATGGAACACGGCTTTGTCAGCCCGCTTATTGCCGCGCAGCTACCTGGCATCAAGGTCATCGGCCGGGCCAGAACCCTGCGGGTCGGCAACGCCGATGCCTTTGCCGTCAATCAGGCACTGGCCAGCCTGCAAAGCGGTGAAGTGCTGGTCATCGACATGCAGGGTGACCACCGGCACGCCTGCGTCGGCACCGTCACCGCTTGCGCGGCAAACGCCCAGGGCGCACAGGCCATCGTGGTCGATGGCGTGATCACCGACCTGGCGGAACTGCGTGAGGCCAGCCTGCCGGTGTTTGCCCGTGGCACCAGCCTGCTGACCACCAAGCTGCGCAGCGACCCCGGCAGCGCCCACAACGTCGCGGTGCATTGCGCCGGTGTGACGGTGTTGCCGGGCGACTGGGTGCTGGGCGATGACAACGGCGTGCTGATCGCCTCGACGTCAGCGCTTGAAGCGGTCATCGACCGCGCACTGGCCAGCGACGCCGCCGAGCCGTTGTTGCTGGCAAGGATCAAGCATGGCGAACCGATTGAGCAGGTGTTGCGCTTGTCGTGAGCGCTGCAGGCTCGGCCAACAGCCCCTCGACTTGCGTGGTCAACAGCCGCTGTCCCGCCAGCCGGCCCATGACCCGCTCGACAATCTCCATCCGCGCCACCGCCGCCTCGCGCAGGCTTTGCATCGATTGCAGCGCTTCATCGGACTGCGCCAGGCCGCTGCGGGCCGAAGCGCCCAACTGATCGATGCCGCCGCGCGCTTCATCGGCGGTGCGTTCCAGGTTCTGGGCGATCTGATGAATCTGCGCGCTGGAGTCGGTCACGCGGCGCGACAGGTTGCGCACTTCATCGGCGACCACGGCAAAGCCGCGACCATGGTCGCCGGCGCGGGCGGCTTCAATGGCAGCGTTAAGGGCCAACAGGTTGGTTTGCCGGGCGATGTCCTGAATGCTGCCGACCAGCGCGCTGATCTGCAGCGACTGGCCGCCCAGTTCATCGAAGGAATGCGCCAACTGGCCCATGGACTGGTCCAGTTCACCGAGGATTTTCGCCGAGGCCTGAATGCTCTGCGCGCTGGCATTGACCTTGCCGCCGGCCTCGCGCGCCATCTGATTGGCCAGGCGCATGTCCTGCTCGGTGGCATGAATCGCCAGGGCCAGTTCGCCAAGGCTGCTGTGCAGGCGCGGATCGAGCGGCACCGGTTCCGGCGCACGCACGGCCTCGACCAGGCTGGTACGCGGCGCAATCAGCGGTTCGACCGGCACCTCGACGCGCACCTCGATCGTCTGCACCTTGTCGAAGTGATACAGCCCGCCGGCGGCGATCAGCGCCAGCACACCGAGGCTCAGGCAAACCGTGAGGTGTTCGGGGTAGAGGCCTGCGGCAAGGCAGGCCAGTACCGCAACGAGTTGTACGAAGGCGGCAAGACGCAAGCGGGTATTGGGTGTGTGCATGATTATTCTCATTATTGTTATTGGCATGGGACAGCAAACGCAAAAAACCGGGCCGGCCAATCAAGGCGGGCCCGGAGGGACGCGATAAACCTGCGGCGCGGTCAGGCCTCCTGCAAGGCCCGTGGGCGGTTGCTGCGCTGCTCGGCTTCAAGCTCGACGGCTTTCTGCAACTGGAAGTCGAAGGTCATCTCGGCGTAGCGGCCTTCGATGCCGCGTGCGCCGTCTTCACGGAACAGCACTTCACCAACCAGGCCGTCGCGGGTGGCATAGGCGAAGTCGTCCCACAGGTATTTCTCGCCCGACAGGTTGATCTGCGTGGTCAGGTGGCGATGGCCGGGCGCCGAGATGAAAAAGTGTACGTGGGCCGGGCGCTGGCCGTGGCGGCCGAGCAGGTCCAGGCATTCCTGGGTCGGGCCTTGCGGGTCGCAGCCGTAGCCGGAAGGCACGATGGAGCGCGCACGGTAACGGCCCTGTTCATCGGTGATGATGCGCCGGCGCAGATTGTATTCGGACTGGGTCGAGTCGAAGAACGAGTACGTGCCTTTGGTGTTCGCTTGCCACAGATCGACGGTCGCGCCGGCCACTGGTTTACCGTCCGGGTCGAGCACCTGGCCTTGCAGAAACATCACCGTGGCCACACCGTCTTCGGACCCGTCGTCCAGGCGCGCTTCGCTCTGGCTGATCGGCGCGCCGGCCACATACAGCGGGCCTTCGATGGTGCGCGGTGTGCCACCGGTAAGGCCGGCCTGCTGGTCCTTGGCGTCCTGCAACAGGTCGAGAAAATGCTCGACGCCCAGCCCTGCAACCAGCAGGCCGGCCTCGCTGCGACCGCCCAGGCGGTTGAAATAGTCGACGGTTTTCCAGAATTCGTCTTCGGTAACTTCCAGGTCTTCGACGAGCTTCGCGAGGTCTTGCAGCACCCGCAAAATAATACTTTTTACCCGCGGGTTACCGTCGTCGTTACCGAGGCCGGCGGCTTCTTTGAAGAACGCTTGCAGCTCTGGCGTATGGGAGATTTTCACGGTCATGCGGTTCACCTGTCTTGTTCTTGTTGAGCGTTCTTTTTAAAGACTTAGCCTAAATCGCCGCCGCCGACCGGCAAGGTCACGCCGGTGATGTACGAAGCTTCGTCCGAGGCCAGGAACAGGATCGGGCCGACCTGCTCATCGATCGTGCCATAGCGCTTCATCTGGCTGCTGTCGAGGGTCTGGTCGATGATCTGCTGGTACCAGACCTTTTCGTCTGCGCTCTGCTCGGCACTGTTGCGCGGGATGCGCCGTGGCGGCGCTTCGGTGCCGCCCGGCGCGGTGGCATTGACGCGAATGCCGCGCTCGGCGTTTTCAAATGCCAGGCACGCGGTCAGCGCATTGACCCCGCCCTTGGCCGCGCCGTACGGCACGCGGTTGATGCTGCGTGTCGCAATGGACGAGACGTTGACGATGGCGCCCTTGCCCTGGGCGAGCATGTACGGCAAGGCCGCATGGCAGCACCACAGGGTCGGAAACAGCGAGCGGCGCACCTCGGCCTCGATCTCGTGTTCGGCGTAATGCTCGAAAGGCTTGGCCCAGATCGTGCCGCCGACGTTGTTGATCAGCACATCCAGACGCCCGAAGCGCTCCACGGCGGCGGCCATGACCCGGCTGCAATCGGTGTATTGCTCAAGGTCAGCGGTCAGGGCCAGAACCTGCTCATCGCCCAGCTCACGACTGAGCTCGAAGACCAGGTCAGAGCGATCAACGGCCACGACTTGCGCGCCCTCCTGCACCAGACGCTCCGCCACGGTACGACCGATGCCTTGCGCAGCACCGGTGACCACGACGACCTTGCCGATAAATCTCGTATTCATGACAACCTCGTTAGTGTCAGGCCGCGCTGGCGGCGAATTTCTCGTAGTAGAAATTGCTCGGCGTCAGGCCCTGGTCGCGAATGTAGGTGCTGACCGCTTCGACCATCGGTGGCGGGCCGCACAGGTAGATATCGACCTCGCCTTCGTTAAGGTGCCCGGCCTCGATGTGCTGGGTCACATAGCCCTTGTGCGGATGGCCGCTGTCGGGGCTGGCCACGCAGGCGCGCCAGGTGAAATTCGGAATGCGGGCGGCGAAGGCTTCGAGTTTTTCAAGCTCCACCAGGTCGAAATCGTTGGTCACGCCGTAGATCAGATGCACCGGATACGCGCTGCCCTGCTCTGCGATTCTCTCCAGCATCGCGGTAAACGGCGCCAGTCCGGTGCCGCCGGCGAGCAACAGCAAAGGCCGTTTGATCTCGCGCAGATAAAAGCTGCCCAACGGCCCGGTCAGGCGCATCGCATCGCCGGCCTTGGCCACGCCGGTCAAAAAGCTGCTCATCAAGCCGCCCGGTACGTTACGCACCAGAAAACTGACCTCACCGCCCTTTTGCAACGAGCTGAAGGAATAGGCGCGGGTCTGTTCGCTGCCCGGCACTTGCAGGTTGACGTACTGGCCCGGCAAGAACGCCAGGCTGGCCAGCGCGTCGCCCTTGATCGACAGCGCGATGGTGCTTTCCGACAGTTGGCGCACATCACTGATTGCGGCGTCGAAGCTGGCTTGCTGGGTCTTGCACACCTGCGAGGACGCTGGAATGCGAATCACGCAATCGCTGGCCGCGCGCATCTGGCAGGTCAGCACATAGCCTTGTTCAGCTTCCTCTTCGGTGAGGGCGTCTTCGATGTATTCATCGCCCAGATCGTACTGGCCGGCCTCGGCGAAACATTTGCAGGTGCCGCAGGCGCCGTCGCGGCAGTCGAGCGGAATGTTGATGCCTTGGCGGTAAGCGGCGTCAGCGACGGTTTCGCTGGCGGTGGCGTCGATAAAACGGGTCACCCCGTCCTCGAAATTCAGCACGATATGAAAGCTCATGGGGCACCTTCAGATGTGGTAGACGTCGATGACCTGACGCACGTAATCGTTTTTCAGCACGACCTTCTTGGCCTTGATCAGCGGTTGTTCGCCGCGCATGTCGAGGGTGTAGAAACTGGTGCCGAAGTGGCTGTCGACGGTCTTGTAGCGAAAGCTCAGGGTGTGCCAGTTGAAGCGCACCTGCGCCACGCCATCACCCTCTTCAATCACCTCGATGTTGCTGAGGTTGTGCGAGGTGCGGGTATCGGGAATCGTCGCGCTGGAGCGCTCGGTCTTGATCCGGAACACGCGGTCTTCCAGGCCACCACGGTTGCCGTACCAGATCAGCGAGATTTCTTTTTGCGGGTCTTCGGTCAGGGTGTCGTTATCGTCCCAGGCCGGCATCCAGAAAGTGGCGTCCGACGCGTACAGCTCCAGCCATTGATCCCACTGGGCGTCATCCAGGTAGCGCGCTTCGCGAAACAGAAAATCGCGGACGATTTCGTAAGTGCGGCTCATTGCACGGCCTCCACAGGAATCAACGACTGCTCGGCTTCTACCGCCTTGATCATGGTCTGCTGCCAGTACTTGTGTTGCAGCACGAACAGGCCTTCATCCTCGGTACGTACGCCAGACAGCAGCGGCTTGAGTTCGATTTCCTGTGCCGCCGCGTCCGCCCCTTCGATCCAGTGGGTGGCGCCGCGCGACATGTCGTTCCAGCCGGTGCCGCCGCCGTAGCCGGTCTGGCACGAGCGGAATTCTTCTAGGTCGTCCGGCGTGGCCATGCCGCTGACGTTGAAGAAGTCTTCGTACTGACGAATGCGCTTGGCCCGCGCATCGGCGCTTTCGCCTTTGGGTGCGATGCAGTAGATGGTGATTTCGGTCTTGTTCACCGAGATCGGCCGCGCAATACGAATCTGCGAGCTGAACTGGTCCATCAGATACACGTTGGGGTACAGGCACAGGTTGCGCGAGTTCTGGATCATCCAGTCGGCCCGCGCCTGGCCAAAGTCGCGGGCCAGTTCGTCACGGCGCTCGTAGGCCGGACGGTCTTCGGGGTTGGCCCAGCGGGTCCACAGCAGCAGGTGGCCCTTGTCGAACGAGTAGAAACCACCGCCGGTCTTGCCCCAACTGCCGGCGCTCATGGTCTTGATTTCTTCGCCGGCCTCGCGCAGTTTGCGCTGGTTCTGGGTCGCGGCGTAGTTCCAGTGTACGGCGCTGACGTGGTAACCATCGGCGCCGTTTTCGGCGGTCAGCTTCCAGTTGCCTTCGTAGATATACGAGCTGGAACCGCGCAGCACTTCCAGGCCTTCGGGCGACTGGTCGACGATCATGTCGATGATCTTTGCCGACTCGCCGAGGTGCTCGACCAGCGGCAACACGTCAGCGTTCAGGCTGCCGAACAGAAAGCCGCGATACGACTCGAACCGCGCGACTTTGGTCAGGTCGTGGGAGCCTTCGCAGTTGAAGCTCGACGGATAGCCGGCATCGGTCGGGTCTTTGACCTTGAGCAGCTTGCCGCTGTTGTTGAAGGTCCAACCGTGAAACGGGCAGGTGTAGGACGACTTGTTGCCGGTCTTGTGCCGGCACAGCATTGCGCCACGGTGGCTACAGGCGTTGAGAAAAGCATTGAGCACGCCGTCTTTGTTGCGCGCGATAAAGATCGGCTGACGGCCGATTTGCGTGGTCAGGAAATCGTTTTTATTGGGAATCTGGCTTTCGTGCGCCAGATAGATCCAGTTGCCTTCGAAGATGTGTTTCATCTCCAGGTCGAACAGGCGCGGGTCGGTGAACATTTCACGCTTGCAGCGGTAGACGCCCTGCGCTTCATCTTCCTCAAGCAAACTGTTCAGGTACTCAATTCCCAAGGACATGGCCAGGGTCTCCGTTGTTATTGTTCAATGCAGAGCATGGTAGGGGCCTGTGCAAAGCCGGAAATATCCAGTTTGTGCAGACCTCTATCCATATCTCGCAAAAGGGGTGGATAAAACGCGGGCGTGATGCCTACCAGAACTTCCAGGTGTAGGTCGTGATCAGGCGGTTCTCGTCAAAATCCGCGCCGAAGCGGGTCTTGACCTTGATGTTGCGCCCCTCGAAAGCCACGCCTTTGAGCGGGCCGCCTTGCACCACATACGAAACAACCAGGTTGCTCTCGCTCTCGACGTTGTCTTGCAGGCTGGCACCGCGGTCGATGTTGGTGCCGCGCATATAGCGGGTCATGAACTTCAGGCCCGGCACACCCATGCCGGCAAAGTCGTAGTCATAACGGGCCTGCCAGGAGCGCTCGCCCGGTTTGTAGAAGGCGATGGTCGACCAGTTCACCAGCGTCGGTTGCGGCGCATAGCCGTTGAATAACGGGAAGGCATCGTCGCCGCTCATGCGCTGCCAGGCGAGCGTGAAGGTGTGGCCGTTCTTTTTAAGGGCGGTCATCAGGCCCAGCGCGCGGTTGTCGAAATCACCGGAACGCTTGGCGCCTTCATCCTGGGTGTCGTAGAAGCGCACGTCGTTCTTCAGGCTGTAGCCATTGCCCAGATCGAACGTGTAGGCGGCGCCCAGGTAGTGCTGCTGGTAGATGTCTTCCAGTTGCGCAAAGTAGTACGAGACGTTCAAGGCCGGGGTGAAATCGTAGCGGCCACCGGCAAAGTTGAGCCCGTCGCTGCTCTGCGCACGGGTGTCGCCAAACAGATAAATATCCTCGCGGTTGGTCGATTCGCGGCTGGCGATTTTCCAGAAGCGCCCGGCGTTAATAGTCAGGTTCGACCATTCTTTGGACTCGATCGTGGCGCCTTCGTAGGTGGTCACCAGTTGCCGTGAGTCATCCATGAAAGCGACCGGCAGCGTGGGCCGCTGCTCGCCGATGCGCAGCTCGGTTTTCGACACCCGGATCTTCGCCGTCAGCCCTGCCCGCCCGTAATCACGCACTGGCTCGCCCTTGCTCAGGTCATAGGGCAACACGGTGTCGGGACCACGCCCGCCGCCGCCATCGAGCCGGTAAGCGTATTGCCCTGCGGCATCGAGGCCGAACTGGATCGGGCCGTCGGTGTAGCCGGACTTGAACTGCAGATCAAAGCCCTGGCTCCAGCTGCCGACCCGCGACTTGGGCGCGTTGTCCTGCTTGAAATCGCGGTCGACGTAAAAGTTGCGCAGCCCCAGCGACAAGTGACTGTCCTGCACCACATCTGCGTGCGCCTGACCGCCCAGTGTCAACGTCATCAACGCTCCCGCCACTTTAATCTGGCTAACGGTCTTCATACTTTCACCGCTTCGACACTGGCAGCGACATGTCGCTGGGTGATCAACAGCACCGACACCACCGCCAGCACACCGGGCAGGCCGAACAACAGGAAGTTTTGCGCAAACGGCAGGCTCAGGCTGAGCAGATAACCGCCCAACAACGGACCCGCCACCGCTCCGCAACGCCCGACGGCGGCAGCCATGCTGACCCCTGTGGAACGGGCATTGGCCGGGTACAGGTCGGCGGCCAGGGTGTGCACCAGCGACAGGCAACCCACCGTGGCGCCACCGGCCAGCAGCAGCAGCGCGTAAAGGGTGACCGCGTCGGGCTTGATGCCCAGCAACGAAATGGAAATGGCCGAGACCGCGAACAGCACCAGCAAGGTCGGCTTGCAGCCCCAGCGATCAGCAATCACGCCACTGGCCAACTGGCCGATCAGGGCACCCACGTTCATGACAAACAGGAACATCACGCTGGAGCCCAGCGGGTAACCGCCACTGCTCATCAGCTTGGGCAGCCAGGTGTTGAGCCCGTACACCATCAGCATGCACATGCCGAACGACAGCCACAGCATCAGCGTGGCCAGCGAACGCCCGCCTTGAAACAGCGCGACCAGCGAGGTGCCGGCGCCAGCGTTTTGCGCATCGAGCTGGTAGTGAACCTCACCGACCGGTTTGTGTGCAGGGTTGATCTTGCCCAGCACGCGGGCGACGTCGGCCTGGCGATCGCGATGCACCAGAAACGCCACCGATTCGGGCAGGGTCTTGTACAGCAGCGGCAAGGCCACGATCGACAGGCCGGCGATGTAGAACGGTGAATGCCAGCCGAACGCCGGAATCAGGTACATGCCCGCCAGTGCCGAGAGCAGGCCGCCGACCGCAAAAAAGCTCAGCATCAGGTTGATCAGGCGGTTGCGGTACGCGCCGGGCGACATTTCCTTGAGGATCGTCACCAGGTTGGGCACCACGCCGCCCAGGCCGACGCCGGTCAGAAAGCGGCACAGGCCAAAGGTGGTGGCATCGTGGGCGAAGGCATTGGCGAATGCCGCCAGGCTGAACAGCGCCACGCAAAACAGGATGATCGGGCGCCTGCCGAAACGGTCGGCGACCGTGCCGAGGGTCAAGGCGCCGACCATCATGCCGAGCATGGAACTGGAGCCCAGCATCCCGGCCTGGCCGGCGCTCAGGCTCCACTCGGTCATCAGGTGCGGCAACACCGAGCCGTAGATGACCAGGTCATAGCCATCGAACATCATTATGAAGGAGCACCAGAACACCAGAAGATAGTGAAAGCCGTTCAGTTTCGCGGAGTCGACGACGTCCACTGCATTGATACGTTGCATGGCAGTTACTCTTTGTTGTTGTAGTTGTTTTAAGAACCGCAAGGGCGCGGTCCGGGCAATCGAATGGCGGGTTACAGGCAGGAAGGCTGTGAGCGTCACGTTATGCAGCAGGTAGAAATAGATCAAATAGATAGTTTTTTGAATTAAAAATAAGAACTCTCTATTTTCATGCTTAACACCTTTATAAACACAGCTGATAAACAACCTTAAAATCTATCTATTTGATCTATTCATAGACCAATCTTATGGTGCCCTCATCCTCTAATAATGAGAGCACCTCACCATGGCTTCGGTACATTCGACCACCTACGAGCTGTTGCGCCGCCAGGGCATCGACACGGTCTTCGGCAATCCCGGCTCCAACGAACTGCCTTTTCTCAAGGACTTTCCCGAAGACTTTCGCTACATCCTGGCCCTGCAAGAGGCCGTGGTGGTCGGCATTGCCGATGGCTATGCGCAGGCCAGTCGCAAGCCTGCGTTCATCAACCTGCACTCGGCGGCCGGCACCGGCAACGCGATGGGCGCCCTGAGCAATGCCTGGAATTCGCACTCGCCGCTGATCGTCACCGCCGGCCAGCAAACACGGGCGATGATCGGCGTCGAAGCCTTGCTGACCAATGTCGACGCCACCAGCTTGCCCAGGCCATTAGTGAAATGGAGCTACGAGCCGGCCAGCGCCAGCGAGGTGCCGCATGCCATGAGCCGGGCGATTCATATGGCGAGCATGGCGCCGCGCGGGCCGGTGTATCTGTCGGTGCCCTACGACGACTGGGATCAGGATGCCGACCCGCAGTCGCACCATCTGTTCGATCGTCAGGTCAGTACCGCCGTGCGCCTGGATGACAGCGCGCTGGATCACTTGGCGCAACAGCTCAGCGAGGCCAGCAACCCGGTCATCGTGCTGGGTCCCGATGTCGATGCCGCCAATGCCAACGCCGATTGCGTGACCCTCGCCGAACGCCTCAAGGCGCCGGTGTGGGTTGCGCCGTCCGCGCCGCGCAGTCCGTTTCCGACCCGTCACCCGTGCTTTCGCGGCCTGTTGCCGGCCGGCATCGCGACGATTGCGCAATTGCTCGAAGGCCATGACCTGGTGCTGGTGCTCGGCGCGCCGGTGTTTCGTTATCACCAATACGATCCGGGCCAATACCTAAAACCCGGCACGCACCTGATCGCGGTGACCTGCGACCCGCTGGAAGCGGCCCGTGCGCCGATGGGTGATGCCATCGTCGCCGATATCGGCCTGATGGCCGCAGGCTTGGCGGCACGGGTAACAGAGCGCACGCAACCGCTGCCGAACGCCCTGCCGCTGCCGGAAACCGTCGACCAAGGTCCCGGCGCACTACGCCCGGAAACGGTGTTCGACACCCTCAATGCCCTGGCCCCGGAAAACGCCATTTACCTCAACGAGTCGACCTCGACCACCACCGTGATGTGGCAACGCCTGAACATGCGCCACGCCGGCAGCTACTACTTCTGCGCCGCCGGCGGGCTGGGTTTCTCGATGCCGGCAGCGGTCGGTGTGCAACTGGCCGAGCCTGAGCGGCAGGTGATCGCGGTGATCGGCGACGGCTCGGCCAACTACAGCATCAGCGCCTTGTGGACCGCTGTGCAGTACAGGATTCCGGCCATCTTCGTGATCATGAACAACGGCACCTACGGCGCCCTGCGCTGGTTTGCCGGCGTGCTCAAGGCCGAGAAGGTGCCGGGGCTGGATGTGCCGGGCATCGATTTCTGCGCCCTGGCCAAGGGTTACGGCATGCACGCGATCAAGGCCGGCGACCAGGCGCAACTGACCGCCGCCTTGTCAGAGGCGCTGGCGCTCAAGGCGCCGGTGCTGATCGAGGTCAGTACTTTGGGTCCACTGGATTAAGGCCGGGTCATGACTCATCAAACCCTGTTGAACGTCGAGGACTATCGCCAGCTGGCGCGCAAGCGCCTGCCGCGCATGGTGTTCGACTATCTCGAAGGCGCCGCCGAGGATGAACACGGACTGCGCCATAACCGCTCGGTGTTCCAACACTGGCGCTTCAAGCCCAGGCGCCTGGTCGATGTCAGCCAGCGCCGCCTGAACACCCAGATACTGGGCAAGCCGCAAAGCATGCCGCTGCTGATCGGCCCCACCGGCCTCAATGGCGCGCTGTGGCCCAACGGAGATCTGGCTTTGGCCAAAGCGGCCGGCAAGGCGGGCATTCCGTTCGTGCTGTCGACCGCGTCGAACCTGTCTATCGAAGACCTGGCCCGCCAGTGCGATGGCGAGCTGTGGTTTCAGCTGTATGTCATCCACCGTGAAATCGCTCAGGGCATGGTGCTCAAGGCCTTGAACGCCGGCTACACCACGCTGGTCCTGACCACCGACGTGGCGGTCAACGGCTATCGCGAACGCGACCTGCGCAACCGTTTCAAGATGCCGATGAGCTACACGCCCAAGGTCATGCTCGACGGCTGCCTGCACCCGCGCTGGTCGCTGGACCTGTTGCGCCATGGCATGCCGCAACTGGCCAACTTTGTCAGCAGCGCAACCTCCAGCCTGGAGATGCAGGCGGCGCTGATGAGCCGGCAGATGGACGCCAGCTTCGACTGGCAGGCGCTGCGGTGGCTGCGCGATTTATGGCCGCACAAATTGCTGGTCAAAGGCCTGTTGAGCGGCGAAGACGCGCAGCGTTGCATTGAGGAAGGCGCCGATGGCGTGATCCTCTCCAACCATGGCGGCCGGCAACTCGATGGCGCGATCTCGCCCATGCAAGTGCTCGCCGACACCGTGGCGCGTACCGACAAACCGGTGCTGATCGACAGCGGTTTTCGCCGGGGTTCGGACATCGTCAAGGCCCTGGCCCTTGGCGCCCAGGCGGTGCTGCTCGGCCGCGCGACACTGTATGGGCTGGCGGCGCGCGGCCAGGCCGGGGTCGACGAAGTGTTGACTCTGCTCAAGGCCGATATCGACCGCACCCTGGCGCAGATCGGCTGCCCCGACATTGCCTCGTTGTCCGCGGACTTTTTGTACGACGAAGGCCGTCCCTCACATTCAAGCGCGCCGCTGATGCGCGTTAAAGGATCTTTGGCATGAGCGATATTCTGATTACCGGCCTGCGCACCCGCGCCATCAACGTCGCGCTGTCGTACCCGGTGCATACGGCCGTCGGCACCGTGGGCACCGCGCCGCTGGTGCTGATCGACCTGACCATCGATGCCGGCGTCACCGGCCACGCGTACCTGTTCGCCTATACGCCGGTGGCGCTGAAAGCACTCAAGCAATTGCTCGACGATATGGCGCTGCTGATCATCAATCAGCCGCTGGCGCCGATCGACCTTGAAGCCATGCTGGCCAAACGTTTTTGCCTGGCCGGCTTTACCGGTCTGGTGCGCATGGCCGCCGCCGGTCTGGACATGGCCGCCTGGGATGCATTGGCCAAGGCGCACAATCTGCCGCTGGTGCGCTTGCTCGGCGCCAGCGCCCGGCCCATTCCCAGCTACGACAGCCACAGCCTGGACGGCGTGAAGCTGGCCACCGAACGCGCCGCCACCGCTGCCGAATGCGGATTCCGCGCGATCAAGACCAAGATCGGTTACCCCACGCTGGCACAGGACCTTGAAGTGGTGAGCAGCATTCGCCGCGCGGTCGGCGATGGCTTCGACATCATGGTCGACTACAACCAGAGCCTCGATGTACCGGCCGCGATCAAGCGCGGTCAGGCCTTGCAGGACCTGGGTGTGGCCTGGATCGAAGAGCCGACCCTGCAACATGACTACGCCGGTCACCAGCGTATTCAGGCGGCGCTCGATGTGCCGGTGCAGATGGGCGAGAACTGGCTGGGGCCTGAAGAGATGTTCAAGGCCCTGCAAGCCAGCGCCTGCCGGCTGGCCATGCCGGATGCGATGAAAATCGGCGGCGTCACCGGCTGGCTGCGCGCCAGCGCCCTGGCGCAGCAGTTCGGGGTGCCAATGTCGAGCCACCTGTTTCAGGAAATCAGCGCCCACCTGCTGGCAGCCACGCCGACGGCACACTGGCTGGAGCGCCTGGACCTGGCCGGCAGCGTCATCGAGCCGACCCTGGAATTCGTCGACGGCAACGCGGTGATTCCAGACCTGCCGGGTATCGGCATCATCTGGCGCGAGAAAGCCATCGAGCAGTACCTGATCTAAGATGCTGTACCCAATCGTGGGTTGGAACGCCGTCGTAGGACCGGCTTTAGCCGGGAACCGCAGCGCCACTGTTCCCGACTAAAGCGGATCGCCGCCCGGTCGGTCCTGCGAGTAGGCATCAATAAGGTCTATTTCCCGATGATCGATCTCAACCTCGTCCGGGTGTTTGTCACCCTCTACGAAACCGGCAGCGTCACCGGTGCTGCCGATCGCCTGCACGTGACCCAGCCGTCGGTCAGCTACGCGCTGTCGCGGCTGCGTGATCAATGGGGCGACCCGCTGTTCAAGCGCACCCGCGACGGCATGCAACCCACGGTGCTGGCCTCGCAGTTGTACGGCTCGTTTCGCTCATCGCTGACCGACATCGAACGCGCGCTGGCGCTGACCCGCAAGTTCGATCCGCAACAATCCACCCGGCGTTTTCGCCTGGCGCTGTCGGACCTGGGTGAAGTGTTTTTCCTGCCGCACGTGCTGCGCGGCCTGCAGGCCCAGGCACCGCTGGTGGAGCTGGAAATCATCCAGATCGAGATCGACCGCCTGGATGAATGGCTGAAGACCGGCAAGATCGACGCGGCGGTGTGCAACCGCAGCTATCTGCCGGTGCAGGCCCAATGCGAGCTGATGTTCATCGAACGCTACGTGTGCATGCTGCGCGCCGATCACCCGCGCATCGACACCACGCTGTCGATGGCGCAATTCATCAACGAGCGGCACGTGGTGGTCTCGGCCGGCACCGGCCACCACTTTGTCGAAGACCGCCTGCGCGAAGCCGGCATCCAGCGCCCCGTCAGCCTGCGCGTGCCACACTTCAGCGTGCTGCCGCAAATCATCTCGACCAGCGATTTGCTGGTCACCCTGCCCGAACGGGTCGCCACGGTGTATGCCGAAAAGAACGGCCTCAAGACCGTGGCGCTACCGTTCACCGTGCCGGAGTTCGAAGTCAGCCTGCACTGGCACGAACACAGCGGCGACAGCTCGGCGCAATTGTGGTTTTGCGCGTTTTTGCGCGAGACGATTTCGTGTTTGTAGCCAGGCGACAGCGCCGCGCTCCGTCGGGCGGCGCTCCGCCTGTAGGACCGGCTTTAGCCGGGAAGGACGCGAGACCGTGTCGGGGCCGTTCGCGGCTAAAGCCGCTCCTACAGCAGCTCCTACGACGTCTAACCCGCGTCGCATCACCCCAACGGCGAAAACCCGGCCGGCAGGTACACCACCGAGTTCATTTCCTTGAGCTGCGGCCCTGAGTTTTCCGGTGGCCAGACGCCGTCCTGCACTGCGCGGGTGCGTACGTCCAGGCGTTGCTCAAGGCTTGCGTACGGCCAGATGTGCAAATAGCGCGGCACCCGGCCGCTGGTGGCGTAGAACGCGGCATACACCTGCGAATAAGCATCGTTGGTGCGCGGCTCGACGGCCTTGCGCCAGCCGGCCAGGGTCGGCGCCAGGCCCGAGGTCACCAGGTTGTACTCGCGCAGTTCATAGAACGGCCCGTGCTTGCCCGGCGCCAGCGGTTCGAGAAACGGGAACAGCCGGTAATCGTCGATCTGCTGATCGAGCACGAACTCGCCAATACCGAAGGCATCGGGCGCCAGCAGCACCCGCTCGCGTTCGGCCTGGCGCGCATCGTTGCTGGTGAAGCCGCGCAGTACGGCGATGGTGTTTTGCGGGCCGATTTCCGAGACCCAGCAACCGGCCAGGCTGACGCCCTCGCCTGCCTCGCCCAGGGCTTTTTCCAGACGCGGTAAAGCCTGGGCCGGTGTGCGCACGCGCAGGGTGAAACGGATCAATTCATACAGGTGCATGTTTAGTCTCGATCAAGGCCGGCGTGCCACGCGGCATAGTCAACAAGGTCAGGCTGGTCACGGCACCGAACAGCAGCAACATGACCGACACCGGCCACGCCGAATGCACCATGGCGAACAGCGCGGTGGCGATCAGCGGGGCGAAACCGCCGGCAAAGATCGAGGCGATTTCATGCCCCAGCGCCAGGCCTGTGTAACGCACATGGGTGGGGAACAGCTCGGCCATCAATGCAGGCTGGGTGCCGATCATCGCGCCGTGGCTGACCGGCAGGCCGAGCACCAGTGCCAGGTACACCAGCGCCGGATCGTGGGTGTCGAACAACCAGAAAAACGGAAACGCCAGCGCCACCAGACTCAGCGAGCCGAAGGCATACACCGCGCGACGACCGATGCGGTCTGACAGCCAGCCCCAGAATAAGATGCTGAACGCTTCGAGCACCATCGCCAGCATCACGCCCATCAGCACGGTCTGCGTCGATAGCCCGGTGAATTTGGCGTAGGCCATCGAGAACGACAGGAAGATATACGCCCCGCCGTTTTCCGCCAGACGCAAGCCCATGGCTTGCAGCACGGCCTTGGGGTGTTCACGCAAGACCTGCATGACCGGCAGATGCTGCTGCGCGGCAGCCTGCTTCTGTTCGGTGAAGGCACGGCTTTCCGGCAGCCGGTGGCGAATGTACAGGCCAACGCCGAAGATCAGTACGCTGGCCAGAAACGGAATGCGCCAGCCCCAGCTCATGAAGCTGTCGTGCGGCAGCAACTGCACCAGGTAAAACGCCCCGGCCGACAGCACAAAACCGCCGCTGACGCCCAACTGGCTGAACGAGGCATAGAAGCCGGCCTTGCCCGGTGGCGCGTTCTCGCTGAGCATCAGCACCCCGCCGCCCCACTCGCCGCCGGCGGCCACGCCTTGCACCAGGCGCAACAGCACCAGCGACAACGGCGCGAGAAAACCAGCCTGTTCATAGGTGGGCAACAAGCCCATGAGGAAGGTCGCCAGGCCCATCATCGCCAGCGTGATCACCAACGCCAGCTTGCGCCCGTGCAGGTCGCCCACATGGCCGAAAATGATGCCGCCGACGGGACGCGCGACAAAACCAACGGCAAAGCCTGCAAAGGCCCCCAGCGTGCCGAGCACCGGGTCCGTGCCGGCGGGGAAAAACAACGGCCCGAACACCAGCGCGGCGGCGGTGCCGTACAGAAAGAAGTCATACCATTCCAGCGCATTGCCGATCACTGAAGCGGCCACAATGCGACGCATCGGGGGATTGCTGTGTGTGGTCATGAAAAATGCTCCGTCACAAATCCGAGTCCTGACACAAACCCTGTGGGACCGGCACAAGGCCGGTCCTGTGGCGCTATTACCAAAGCTTCCAGGTGTAGGTCGTGTAGATCCGGTTCTCCTGGATGTCATCACCGAAGTTCTGCTGCACCAGGTAGTTCTTCCACTCGACCCCAAGCCCTTTCAGCGGGCCGTTCTGCACCACGTAGCGCACCGCCAGGTCACGCTCGTTTTCGTGGCCGTCGGACAGGCCGGCACGCAGGATGTCGGTGCCCTTGATGTAGCGGGTGCTGAAGGTCAGGCCCGGCACACCCAAACCTGCAAAATCGTAGCTGTAGCCCACGCCCACCGAGCGTTCCTGCGGGCGCATGAACGGCTGGTTGGCCCAGTTGAGCAGGTAGAACTGCGGGATATAGCCGTTGGGCGTCGGGAAAATACTGTCGCCGAACATGCGCTGGTAAACCACGCTGAAGCGGTGTCCGCCCTTGGTCAGCGCCAGCCCCGTGGACAGCGCGCGGTTGTCGACTTCGCCGTTGAGCGCCTGGCCGTCTTCGCGGTTATCGAACCAGCGCACGTCGGTGCGCAGTTTGTAGCCGTTGCCCAGGTCGGCCATGTGCATCAGGCCGTAGTAGTGCTGGCGGTAGATGTCGTGCATCACGCCATAGAAGTAGCTGGCTTGCAGGTTGGGCAACAGGTTGTAGGTCGCGCCGCCAAAGTCGATGCCCTTGCTGTCGAGGTTGTCGGTCGAGCCGTATTTGTAGAATTTCTCGTGGTTGGAAGACTCACGCGTGACGGCCGACCAGAAGCGCCCGCCGGTCAGGGTCAGGTTGGGAATCTCTTTGCTCTCGATCACCGCGCCCTGGTAAATCGTGTCGAGCTGGCGGCTCGGGTCGTGCCAGGCGATCGGCAGTTCCGGGCGCATGTCGCCGATTTTCAGTTCGGTCTGCGAGTACTTCATTTTCAGCGTCGCACCGGCGCGACTGTAGTCGTCCGGAATGCCGTTGATGCGGTCATACGGCAGCGTGCCGTCGTTGCCTTCCGAATCCAGCACGTAGGCGTATTGCGCATCCAGGTCCAGGCCGAAGGCCAGCGGCGTGTCGGTGTAGCCGGAGGCGAACTGCAGGTCGAAACCCTGCGACCAGTTGCCGACCTTGCTGGTGGCCGCACCGCTTTCGGTGTAGTTGCGGTCCAGCCAGAGGTTTTTCATGTCCACTTTCAGGTGGCTGTCTTGCCAGACATCGGCGTGCGCCACGCCCATGCCCCCCATACTGAAACTCAAAAGACTGGTGATGCCGATACGACGGGTGATGGTCGAGTGCAACATGTGACGGCTCCTCTTATAGCCCCGCAGGGCTGTTTTTTTATGTGATATGAGCAGATCAACGAAACGGAACTCGGCAGGAGAATTCGCGGCCTGCTTCTGATGGCAAGGGCTCGCGAAAAAGCTGTTGTGTTTATTGAATTGAGCGGCTCGTAGGAGCGGCTTTAGCCGCGAAGGTCATCACGCAGATTGGGGGTCGTCTGCTTCCCGACTAAAGTCGGTCCTACGTCGGTCCTGCGCAGTCCTTACGGTGTCCCAAGGCGGTGGTAGGCGCGGTTGAAATACACCAGGCCTTCATCGGCGCCGCCCTGGCGGATGCTCTGGATTTCGCAGTAGAAAATGTTGTGCGAACCCACTTCATGCACCTGGGCGATGCGGCAATCGAAGTTGACCAGCGCCTCCAGCATCACCGGCGCGCCGCTTTCCAGCGTGGTCCACGCGGTGCTGGCAAAACGCTGCTCCATGCTCAGCGCCTTGTTGGCAAACGCGCCAGACAACTCTTGATGCGCGCCGGCCAGAACGTTGACGCACACGGTGCCGTTGGCCTTGAACTGCGCGTTGGAGTTGGAGGTGCGGTTCATGCACACCAGCAAGGTGGGTGGCGAGTCGGTGACGCTGCACACCGCCGAGGCGGTGAAGCCGCAGCGCCCGGCAGGGCCGTCGGTGGTGATCACTGACACGGCGCCGCCGAGCAGGGCCATGGCATTACGAAAATCGGTTACATCGACCATGGTCGTTCTCCTCAAATGTCCAGCACGAGTTTTTTGGATTTGGCCCGCGAACAGCACACCAGGATCTGGTCGTTGCCGGCTTTTTCCTCGTCGGTCAGGTACACGTCGCGGTGGTCGGGTTCGCCTTCGAGCACATCGCACAGGCAGGTGCCGCACACGCCTTGCTCGCAGGAGATTTCGATCTTGATGCCGACGCCGGCCAGCGCCTCGAGAATGCTTTGCCCCTCGGCCACCTGCACGGTCTTGCCGCTGCGTGCGGCGACCACTTCAAAGCTTTCGCCACTGGCGTCGACGTCGACCTGGAAGTATTCCTTGTGGATGTGGTCCTCGGCGTAGCCTTGCTCGCGGGCGCCCTTGATCACCCAGTCCATGAAGCCCGACGGGCCACAGGTGTACATGTGCACACCCAGCTCGCCCTGCCCCAGGACTTTCACCAGATCAAGGTTTTGCTCAGTGCCTTCGTCATCGAAATGGGTGATGACCTTGTCGGCGAACGGGGCCGCTTCAAGCTGCTCCAGAAACGCGCTGCGGCTGCGTGAACGGCCGCAATAGTGCAGCTCGAAATCTTCGCCGCGTTGTTGCAGCGCGTAGGCCATGGCGATCATCGGCGTGATACCGATGCCGCCACCGAGCAGGATCGAGCGCCGCGCACCGGCCACCAGCGGAAACAGATTGCGCGGGGTGCTGATCTGCACCGGCTGGCCTTCGAGCAGGGTGTCGTGCACGCCCACCGAACCGCCGCGCGAGGCCGGGTCACGCAGGACGCCGAGGCGATACAGGCTGACATCGGCAGGGTCGCTGCACAGCGAATACTGGCGCACCAGACCCGGGCCGATATGGATATCGACATGCGCCCCGGCTTCAAACAATGGCAAGGCGGCGCCATCGGCGCGGGTCAGGTCGAGGACCACGACACCGTCGCCCTGGACCTGGCGTTTGCTGACGATGACATTCAACAGTTGTTCATTCATGGCTGAAATTCCTTGGGTTTGGCTCAGGTGGATCAGCGCATGAACAGGCCGCCGTTCACGTCCCAGGTCGCCCCGGTGGTGAACCAGGCCTCAGGCCGCGCCAGTTGCACGATCAGGTCGCCGAGAAAATCCGCATCGCCCAGGCGCTGCACCGGGATATTGCCGATCAGCCCGGCCAGGCGCTCGGCCGGCACGGCGGCATGCACCGCCGGCGACTCGATGGGGCCTGGGGCAATGGCATTGACCGTGACCCCGCGGGCGGCGAATTCCTTGGCGAAGATCTTGGTCAGGGTCACGATCGCGCCCTTGCTCGCAGCGTAGTGCGCGCCGGTGGCGGTGCCGCCGTTCTGGCCGGCCAGTGAGGCCATGTTGACGATGCGGCCGTAGCCGGTTTCAGCCAGGTAGGCGCCGAACACCTGGCAGCCGAGAAACACGCTGCGCAGGTTGACGCTGACCACCGCGTCGAACTCTTCGGGGCTGATCTGCATCAGCGGCGTGGTCTTGGTCACCGCCGCGTTGTTGACCACCACGTGCAGGGCGCCGAAGCGCTCCAGCACCTGGGCCAGCGCCTGCTCGAAATCGGCCTTGCTCGACACATCCAGACGTACGGCCAACATCCGCTCGCCGGTGCTGTCGAGATTGCCGGCGGCGGCGATGGCCGCCTGCTCGTCGCGGTCGCTGACCACCACGTGGTAGCCGGCGTTCAGCAAGCGTGCGCAGAAACTCAGGCCAAGGCCTTGCCCTGCACCTGTCACCAATGCAACCTGGTTCATGAGCGGCCCCCTTAAAGGATGTAGCCGATGCCCGCGAGGGTATCGTCGCTGTTGATCAGGCGAATCAGCTTGCGCTGAATCTTGAAGCTGCCTTCGTTGCGCACCAGCTCGTACACAAGATCGGCGCTGTAGTGCTTGAGGCTGTCCTTGCGGAACTCGCGCACGTTTTGCGCACAGCGCACGGTGACGTTATGGCCGTCGTCGAACAGCACCCGAAAGCGTGAAATAGTGCGCACGGTGCGCGGCTGCGGGCTGGTCGAGATCGACTCGCCGCCGGTCAGGCGCTGCACGCGCAGCTTGCGCATGTGATGGTCGTCATAGGCGTAGTTGAGGGTGTTTTCAAAATCCTCTTCGCGCGGGTCGATCGGGATGATGTAGGTGCCCTTGTCGCTCCACAGGTTGAGCCAGGTGTCGAATTCGCCATGGTCGAGCATGTCGCCTTCGGCCCAGATGAACGCGGTGACTTCTTGCAGCAGTTGAATGTTCATGGGTTTCTCCGGGGTCAGGCCGACATCATCTTTTTCCATTGCTGATACGCCGCGCGCATGCCGGTTTCGGCACTCACGTCGGAGATCAGTCCGTCTTCGCTAGGTTTTTCGCCCGGCAGGCCACGGTTGAGCATGATCCACAGGTCTTCGCCGGCATTGGCGCCCTTCTGCACACGCTCCCAGGCCTCGGAATCGTCCGGGGTGCCGAAGCCCATCGGCCCCTGGAAGTGCTCGTGCAGGCGCAGGCGGTAGCGGTTGGCGGCAGCCGGACCGCCGTCCATGGTGATCACCGAGTGATGGATTTCGGTCTCGGTGACCGAGATCGGTTGCAGCACCCGGAAGAACGCCATGGAACACGCGACGTTGGGGAACAGGTTGAGGTTGAAACCGGTGCCGCCCACGGCGCGGACGATGCGGCGCACTTGGGTTTCTTCCAGGCCTTCGTCGCGCAGTTCGGCAGCCAGCGACTCGAAGCGCTCGGGGATCGCTTTGTCGAGGTCCGCCTCCAAGTCGATCAGGTCGGGGATCATCACCATCACGCTGTGGCCGTTGCCCAGGTCTTCGACGTAGCCCGGGCCTTTGACGAAGTCGAACAGCTCCAGGGTCTGTTCATCCACCGACGACAGGAAGCTCTTGTGCACCAGCGGGAAGTGGTAGGCGTCGGTGGTGTTTTCGAGCTGGATCTTCCAGTTGCCCGGAAAGCGGAAGCGATGCTCGCCCGGCACCTTGATGCCGTAGCCGGCGCCCTGCTTCATGAACAGGTCCATCCACTTTTTCGCAGGACCGAGGAAGTCCACCAGCGGCTCGATGTCGTCCTTGAAGGTGGCGAAGATCATCCCGGCGTAGCTTTCGACGCGCAGGCTGACCAGCGGCAGCTCGCCCTTGTCGATGCAGTCGGCGTAGCTTTCAGGGTGCGGAATGGCGCGCAGCGAACCGTCCAGGCCGTAGCTCCAGCCGTGGTACGGGCAGACAAAGCTGTTGGCCTTGCCCTTCTTGTGTTCGCACACGGTGGCGCCGCGATGGCGGCAGCGGTTGAGCAGTACGTGCACGGCCTTCTTGCGGTCGCGGACCACGATCACCGGCTGCTTGCCGATGTAGGTGCTCTTGTAGCTGCCCGAATCCGGGATCTCGCTTTCATGTGCGACCCACACCCAGGTGCTGTAGAAAATCTTCTGCAGTTCGGCATCGAACAGCGCAGGGTCGGTGTACATCGCGGTGTGGACGCGGTCGGCCTTGACCAGGTCGGCGGGGTCGACCGCCAGGTTCACAGCGGGAATCAGGTTAGTCACGGTGTCTCCTCGTCGGCTCTGGTGGCCGACAGCTCATGAATTCGGTGCGTAGCGTTTATTCACTGCTCATTGCGGTCGGGGACCGGCAAGGGCGCGTCGCTGTTCCAGCCACTCACGGGGCGGCCGAACAGGTTTTCAGTCTGGAAATGCGCCATGCGCCATTGCCCGTCTTCCACCGCAAAGGTCACGCTCAGCCGTGCGGCATTGAGGTGTGACGCGCCGCTGGCGAAGGTGCTGGTCTGCAACATCACCCAAGTGCCAGTGGCTGCATCACCGTCCACCTCGATCAGCTCGCTGGTGAGAAAGTGCACGTTCAGCGCAAAGTGCGCCGGTGGCTGCATGTAGCCTGCGAACATCGCGGCGATGGCCTCGCGGCCGCGATAGCCACCGAAGCTGTTGGCATAGCGCGCGCCCTTGCCTTCCCAGATCGCGTCGGTGGTGAACAACTCGGCCAGTTCATCGAGCGGGGTGTGTTCATCCAGGGCGTCGCACAGCACCATGTAGCGGTTCATGCAGGCGCGCACGGCGTGTTCGCTTTCAAAACGGCGCAGGCGTTGCTGATCGAGCGGGCTCATGGCGGCGTACTCAGGTGCGCTGAATGATCAGTTCGCGGCCCACGCGGGCCTCGACTTTGGCGTAACGCCACAGCTTGTACGGGCCGTCACCGACGGCCGTGCTGCGAAACAGGTTGCAGGCGGCGTGCACGGTTTCGATGTCCGGCACATCGGCCAGCAGGTAGGTGGTCCACGGAAAGCCGTCGGACGGGCCGACCATGCCCTGGTCGTCGTCCATGTTGCCCAGCACGTTCACGCCCGGCAGGTCATGAATACCGTTCCACATGGCGCTGAACGCGGCCCAGACGTGCAGTTGCTCTTCACGCGCGGCGTCGAAGAAGTTCTGGTTGATGCCCATGCAAAACAGCACGCGCAGGGTCTTTTTCTCGCTCATGACTCGCTCCTCGAAAAGTTACAGGTAGCCCGGCAGGGGCTGTTTGCCGAAGAACATCGCTCCGGCGTTCTGATAAGTGACGTCGCCCATGAAGGCGTGCTGGGTGACCACCTGCGCATCGTTGACGCAGCGCGCCAGGGGGCTGGTGTTGTACACACCGCTCATGCCCGAGAGCATTTGCGCGGTGCGCGCGACATCCGCCGCAATGCGCGTGGCGTGGGTCGACGACAGGCGCAGAAGGTTGGTGGCCTCGGCCGGCACCGGATCGCCGGCCAGCACGTGGTGCCAGGCACGCTCGATGGACTCGTAGAAAAACGAGCGCGCGGCGCGCAGGGCGGCTTCGGCCTTGGCCACTTCGACCTGGGCCAGCGGGCGGTCGGCCAGCGCCGGGGCGCCGGTCACCGAGATACGGCCGCTGGCCATGCCGGCCAGTTCATCCAGCGCCGCCCTGGCCACGCCGAGGCCGACCACCGACAGCACCTGGGTGGCGAACGACAGGGACGGGTAACGAAAGAACGGCTCATCGAGGTTCGGTGCACCGCCGCGCACGAAGGTCCACTCTTCAGGGACGATCACATCCTCGACCACCAAGTCATGGCTGCCAGTGCCGAGCAGGCCCACGGTGTCCCAGGTCTGCTCGATGCGCGCCTTGCTTTGCGGCATCACCGCCAGGCGCGGCAGGTCGAGTTTGTCGCCGTTTTTCGGGGCGATGCCAACGCCGATCAGGTTGGCGCCCATCGAGCCACTGGAGTACTTCCAGCGGCCATTGACCTTGAAACCGCCGTCGACCACTTCGGCTGGTTGCGGCGGGAAAATACCCCCGGCAAACACCACGTCAGGGCCGTTGGCGTAGACCTGCGCCAAGGTGTCCAGCGGCAAGGCCGCCAGGTACACAGGGCTCATGCCGAAGCTGGCGACCCAGCCGGCCGAGCCGTCGGCATGGGCGATGCGCTCGATCATTGCGCAGAACTGCGCCGGTGAGCATTCGTGGCCGCCAAAGCGTTTGGGCACCAGGGCGCGGTACACGCCGTGGGCCTTGAAGGCGTCGATCACGTCGACAGAAATATGCCGCTGGCGGTCAAATTCACCGTCGCGGGCCCGCTGGCGAATGGTCTCGAGCAAGGCTTCGAAAGCCGGGCCCGATGCCAGGTTGGCGGCGGCGTCGAAGGCCTGCGCGTTGAGTGAGTTCATGAGGTGCTCCATGATCAGGTACGGTTGCTGTACAGGCGTTGCAGCAGCAGGCCGGCAGCGGCCAGCAGCGCCTCGTCGGCGCCTTTGGCACCGATCAATTGCAGGCCCACCGGCAGGCCTTGCGGGCTGCCCAGTGGAATACTCAGGGCCGGATGGCCCGACAGGTTGAAAGGCCGCACAAAGGCGGTCATGCCCAGCACCGCGCGGGTGTCGGCGGCGTCACTGAGAAGCAGCGGAAAATCGGGCATGGTCGGCAGTGCCAGCACCTCGACAGTGGCCAGTGCGGCATCGACTTCGGCCGTGAACTGGCGACGTACACTTTCGGCTTCGGCCAGCGCGGCATCGGTGGTGTGACCGGCAGCAGCCAGGCGACCGGCGATGTCTTCGCCAACCTTGCCGGTTTGCAGAAGATGACCGCAGGCGTTGAAGGTTTCGCGGTTGATCACCACCATTCCTGCGTCGTAGGCGGCATTGAAAGAAGGCAAATCCACGCGGGTCAGTGGTTGGCCACTGGCGGCCAATGCTGTATCGATAACGTGCTGCACCGCTGCGCTGGCCGACACCTGAATCACGCCAATGCGCACCTGTACCGGCACGGCCTGTGGCTGGTAGCTCGGGTCAATGGACTGCATCGCGGTTTCGAGCATCGGCAACGAGGCCGCGAACGGGCCGACGCAATCGAGGCTGGTGTGCTCAGGCATCACGCCACGGCGGCTGACCCGGCCAAAGGTTGGCTTGAAGCCGAACACGCCGCAGCAGCAGGCCGGAATGCGCACCGAGCCGCCGGTGTCGGTGCCCAGGGTGAAATCGGCAAGGCCCGCCGCCACCGCCGCTGCCGAACCGCTCGACGAGCCGCCCGGAATGCGTTCAGGGAAGCGCGGGTTAAGCGCGGTGCCGGTGTAGTGATTGATGCCGGTGGTGCCGAAGGCCAGCTCATGCAGGCTGGTCTTGCCGATCAAGCGGCAGCCGGCGGCCAGCAGATGGTCGACCACCTCGGCATGCGCAACGGCGGCCGGTGCGTCGTCCAGGGCGCGGCTTGAAGCGCGGCTTGGAAAGCCTGCGACATCAAGGGTGTCCTTGACCATGACGCGGGGGGCCAGCACACCAGCAGAGCCACCTAGAGAAAGTTGTTCCACGACGATCGTCATCTGCGCTACCTCGTTCGAACCTGATTGCCAGCTACCTGCCGGCCTTTTTCAAACATCGCGCAAATTTACTTGAATCGTCAACTGAATTTTCAATGGAATTTTACATTCCTTTTTGGTGCGATTTTTTAGCCTTGGCACTGAAAAGGCGCAGTTTTGAAAAGCTTTAAAAACGCCAAAAACAAACTATTTATCGTTTAAAAACATTAACTTAACTTAAAATACTAAAAAACCTGTGTAAATATTCGTGGCGCGAGACTATGCTCAGCCCAGTGCAGAAATAGACAAAAAGCAGCATCAAATAATAAAAATTTCACGCCAAAAAGAGCATAAAAATGCCTTTAAAATCCTTCCCGAAAATACCCTTCAAGGCCTTTATTCCAGCGCTTCCAGCCCCGTTTGGCAGTGCCGTTTCGCTGCGCCCAAAACACCCGTTCCGCACCCGAAACCGCCCCTGCCCGACCTCGGTACGCCGCCATCGCTGGCACGCAACCTGCTATCGCTCCACCAACGCCGCCCTTTGAACAGCCTTGGGCACTCGATGCCCCTGTCGACTTCCACACACTGGAGAACGAGATGAAAAAACGACTGACCACCGCCTTGCTGTCCGGCGCCGCCGGTATGGCCCTGAGCTGGGCCACCGTGAGCCAGGCCGAGGTAACGATCGGGGTGATTACCTCCTCCAGCGGCCCGATCGCCCAGGTAGGGATTCCGCAGAAGAACAGCGTGGCGCTGATGCCGACCAAGGTGGGCGACCAGACCGTGCGTTACATCTCGCTGGACGACGGCAGCGACCCGACCGCCTCGGTCAAGGCCTTCAAGAAGCTGGTCGATGAAGAAAAGGTCGACGCAATCATCGGCCCGAGCGGCTCGCCCAACGCGATGGGCGTGATTCAGTTTGCGGCGGCCTCCGGCACGCCGATGCTGGCGCCGGTCGGTACCGCTGCGGTGGTGCTGCCGATGAACGAGCAGAAGAAATGGGTGTTCAAGACCACCCAGAATGACGACCTGATTGCCCAGGCGCTGATGCAGGACATGCTCAAGCGCGGCATCAAGACCCTGGGCTTTATCGGCACCGCCGACCCGTATGGCGAGAACTGGGCCAAGGTGATCGGCGCCCTGGCCGAGAAGAACGGCATCAAGATCGTGGCCAGCGAACGCTTCCAGCGCCAGGACACTTCGGTGACCGGGCAAGGCCTGAAAGTGCTGATGGCACGCCCGGATGCCGTGCTGGTGGCCGCCCCCGGCAGTTCGGCGGTCATGCCGCAAAGCACCCTGTACGACCAGGGCTACAAGGGCCAGATGTACCAGACCCATGGCGCGGCACTGGAGCAGTTTCTGCAACTGGGCGGCAAGAAGGTCGAAGGCACGATTCTGGCTGCCAGCCTGATGCTGGTGATCGACGAAATACCTGCCGATCACCCATCCAAGGCCCTCGCCGCCAATTACATCGACGCCTATAAAAAGGCCTACGGGCAGACGCCTGCGACCTTCGGCGCCAACGTCTACGACGCCGGCCTGCTGCTGGAAAAGGCCATCCCGGTGGCTGAGCAAAAAGCCAGACCGGGTACGCCGGAGTTCCGCGCCGCCTTGCGCGACGCACTGGAACAGACCCGCGAACTGCCCGGCACACAAGGCGTGTACACCATGAGCGCTGCCGACCACAGCGGCTTCGACGATCGCGGCCGCGAACTGATCACCGTCAAGGACGGCCGCTGGACGCTGCTCAAATAAGGGCTTTATCCCGATTGCGCGCTGGAACCCGGGAATTGCCCGGGTGGTGATCCGGGTCCCACGCGCAATAGATGTATAGCCTCATAAAACCGTGCTTCAGCCTTGCGAGAACCTTCCCATGAATGTCCAGATAGCCCTGCTGCTGGGTCAGGACGGCATCACCAACGGTGCCATCTACGCCCTACTCGCGCTGTCGATATTGCTGGTGTTCACCGTCACCCGCGTGCTTCTGATTCCCCAGGGTGAGTTCGTCACCTATGGGGCACTGACCATGGCCGCCATCCAGGCCGGCCACCCGACGCCACTGGCCTGGTTGCTGCTGGTGCTGACCCTGATTGAATGCGTGCTCGACGCCGTGGCCCGCTATCGCGCAGGCCGCGGCCTGAGTATTGACCGGCACATGCTGATCAAGACCGGCTACGCCCTGCTGGTGATCCTGGCGGTGTATCAATTGCCGCTGGCCGAGCTGCCAATGGCCGCGCAGGCGGTGCTGACCCTGGCGCTGGTGGTGCCGCTGGGTCCGCGCATGTACCGGCTGTTTTTCCAGCCCATCGCCGGCGCCACGCCGCTGGTGCTGCTGATCGTGTCGATTGCCGTGCACGTGGCCATGGTCGGCCTCGGCCTGCTGTTGTTCGGCCCGGAAGGTGCCCGCACCCGGCCGTTTTCCGAAGCCGGCCTGGAACTGGGCCCGGTCACCCTCAACAGCCAGACGCTGTGGGTGCTGGCGCTGTCAGTGGTGCTGATCACCACGCTGTTTCTGTTTTTCGGCCGCAGCCTGTATGGCAAGGCTTTGCAGGCCACGGCGGTGAACCGTACCGGCGCGCGCCTGATGGGGATTTCGCCAGACCTGGCCGGCAAGGCGACCTTTGGCATGGCGACCTTCATTGGCTGCCTGTCGGGGATTCTGATTGCGCCGATCACCACGCTGTACTTCGACTCGGGCTTCGTCATCAGCCTAAAGGGCTTTGTCGGCGCGATCATCGGCGGCTTGATCAGCTATCCGCTGGCCGCCGTCGGCGCAGTGGCGGTCGGGCTGGTCGAGGCGTTCTCGATGTTCTGGGCCAGTAACTATAAGGAGGTGATCGTGTTCACCCTGATCATTCCTTTTCTGCTGTGGCGCTCGCTGCTCAGTCATCACGTGGAGGAAGAGGCATGAAACCCCGTCACCTGACCCTGGGCTTCATCGCCCTGATGGCCCTGGCGCCGTTTTTTCTGCCGACCTTTCAGGTCACCCTGCTCAACTACATCGGCCTGTATGCGCTGGTGGTGCTGGGTCTGGTGCTGCTGACCGGCGTCGGCGGCATGACCAGCTTCGGCCAGGCGGCCTTCGTCGGCCTGGGCGCCTACACCACCGCTTACCTGACCACCACCGAGCAACTGCCCACCTGGCTGGCCTGGGCCGGCGGCTCGCCGTGGCTGGCGCTGCTGGTGGGGCTGGTGTTTACCGCCGTGGTCGCACTGCTGCTCGGTGCGCTTACGCTGAAACTGTCGGGGCACTATCTGCCGCTGGGCACCATCGCCTGGGGCCTGTCGCTGTATTACCTGTTCGGCAACCTCGAAGGCATGGGCGGCCAGACTGGCATCAGCGACTTGCCGGCCATCAACCTGCTGGGCATCGAACTGGACAAGGGCGAGAAGATTTTCTACCTGATCTGGGCGGTGCTGCTGGTCGCGGTGCTGATCACCCAGAACCTGCTCGACTCGCGTCAGGGCCGGGCGATTCGCGCGCTCAAGGGCGGCCAGGTAATGGCCGAGTCGATGGGCGTGAACACCTTTCGCGCCAAGCTGGTGATCTTCCTGATTTCGGCGCTGTTTGCGGCGGTGTCGGGCTGGCTGTATGCGCACACTCAACGCTTCGTCAACCCAACGCCGTTCGGCCTGCACATGGGCATCGACTACCTGTTCATGGCCTTGATCGGCGGAGTCGGCAGTGTCTGGGGCGCGCTGCTTGGCGCCGGCGTGCTGACCTTGCTCAAGCAGTGGTTGCAGGACTGGCTGCCGCTGTTGATGGGCAGCCAGGGCAACTACGAAACCATCGTCTTCGGCCTGTTGGTGGTGCTGATGATGCAGCGCATGCCCGGTGGTCTGTGGCCGTTGCTGGCCAAGCGTTTTGCCAAGGCACGTCAGCGTCGTCAGGCGCCCGCTGCAACGGCCGCTGAAGCGCTGCCGCGCCGCGCGCAACCGGCCAAGGGCGAGCTGATTCTCGAAGCCCGCCAGGTGACCCGCCGCTTTGGTGGCCTGGTGGCCAACAACGACATGAACCTGAGCCTGCGTGCCGGCGAAATCCTCGCCCTGATCGGCCCCAACGGCGCCGGCAAGAGCACGCTGTTCAACCAGCTGTCGGGCGTCGACACGCCGACTTCGGGCGATGTGATGTTTCTCGGCCAGCGCATCAATGGCATTCCCTCACGGCACATCGCGCGGCTGGGCATGAGCCGCACCTTCCAGCATGTGAAGCTGCTGCCGACCATGAGCGTGCTGGAAAACGTCGCCATCGGTGCCCACCTGCGGGCGCAGGGCAGCGTACTGGCGAGCTTTGCGCACCTGGAGCGCAGCGAAGAGGCTCGCTTGCTGGCCGAAGCCCGCCGGCAACTGGAGCGCGTCGGCCTGGGCGAGTACCTGTATGAAGAAGCTGGCGCCCTGGCGCTGGGTCAACAACGGATTCTGGAAATCGCCCGCGCCCTGTGTGCCGACCCGTGCCTGTTGCTGCTCGACGAGCCCGCCGCCGGCCTGCGCCATAAAGAGAAACAGGAGCTGGCCGCGCTGCTCGGCAAACTGCGCGACGAAGGCATGGCGATTCTGCTGGTCGAGCACGACATGGACTTCGTCATGGGCCTGGTCGACCGCATCACGGTGATGGAATTCGGCCAGAAAATCGCCGAAGGCCTTCCCGAAACCATCCAGTCCGACCCTGCTGTTCTGCAAGCCTATCTGGGCGTGGAGTGAACCATGAATCATGTGAACAACCCGCTGCTCGAGATCAAGAACCTGTGCGTGGCCTACGGCAAGGTCGAGGCACTGACCGATGCCAACCTGACCGTCGGCCAGGGCCAGATCGTCACCGTGATCGGCCCCAATGGCGCCGGCAAGACCACCCTGCTCTCGGCGATCATCGGCCTGCTCGGCTCACGCGGGCAGGTGAACTTCGACGGCCGCCTGGAAGTGGTGCCCGAGGTTGAAGTGCTGGTGGGCCGGGGTCTTGGCCTGGTGCCGGAGAAGCGCGAGCTGTTTTCCAGCATGAGCGTCGAAGACAACCTCAAGCTCGGCGGCTTCATGCGTTACCGCCAGGGCGACCGCTCGTTCGCCAGCAGCCTGGATGAAATCTACAGCCTGTTTCCGCGCCTTGAAGAGCGGCGCAAACAAGCCGCCGCCACGCTGTCCGGTGGCGAGCGGCAAATGCTCGCGGTGGGCCGGGCGCTGATGGCCAAGCCCAAGCTGCTGATGCTCGACGAACCGAGCCTGGGCCTGGCGCCGCTGATCACCCGCGAGATCTTTCGCATCATCGATCAACTGCGCGGTCAGGGCGTGTCGATCCTGCTGGTCGAGCAGAACGCCCGTGCCGCGCTGAAAGTCGCCGACTACGCCTATGTGCTGGAGACAGGGCAAGTCGCCATGCACGGCCCGGCGGCCAGACTGGCCCACGACCCACGGGTGATCGACGCCTATCTGGGCGCGGCCAGCAAACACCAAACCATGCTTGCCAGCTAAGGAAACCCCATGGACAACCTCACTCCAACCGCCGCCCTGCGCGTGTGTATCGTCGGCGCCGGTGCCATCGGCTGCACCCTCGCCGCGCGGCTGGCCAACAGCGGCCAACAGGTCAGCGTGCTGGCGCGTGGCGCCGCCCTTGAGGCCATTGCCGCCAATGGCGTGCACCTGACCGACCTGGACGGCGAGCATCACGCACAGGTACAGGCGGCTGCCGACCCTGCCGCGCTGGGTGAGCAGGATGTGCTGTTTATCTGCATCAAGGCACCGGGCCTTGCCGCCCTGCTGCCGACCCTCGGCCCTCTGATTGGCCCACAGACCGTGGTGGTGCCGGTGGTCAACGGCGTGCCGTGGTGGTACTTCCATGGCGAGGCCGGGCGCTTTGCCAATTCACGCGTCGAAGCGGTCGACCCTGGCGGCGCGATCAGTCAGGCGCTGGACCTGCAGCACATTCTGGGTTGCGTGGTGTTCATCACTGCCGAAGTGCTCACCCCCTGCGTGGTGCGCTCGGGCAACCCGCACCTGATGATTCTCGGCGAGCCGGACAACAGCCAGAGCCCGCGCCTGGCGCAGGTGTGCGCGCTGGTCGCCGGTGCCGGCATCGAAGCCCGCGCCAGCGAGCGCATCCGCGATTCGCTGTGGACCAAGATCATCGCCAACCTGACCTCCAACCCTTTGTCGGTCATCACCGGCGCGACCCTGGCGCAGCTGTACGGCAAGCCGGAGCTCAATGCGGTGGTTGCCAAGATGCTCAACGAGGCGCTGCTGACGGCAGCGGCCTATGGCGCGCGCGTCGGCATCGACCCGCAGACCTTCATGAAGATGGGCGCCGACATGGGCGAGGTGCGCACCTCGATGTTGCAGGACTACGAGCACGGCCGCCCGCTGGAACTGCAAGCGATCGGCGACGCCGTGGTGGAGCTGGCCGAGCGCCAGGGCCTGCACATGCCGGTGACCCGCGACATCCTCAACCTGGCGCGCTTTCGCAGCCAGCCGTCCATTTGAATAGCAGGAACCGTCATGAACGCCAACGTTAACCCCGATCAATTCACCCAGCCTGCGCATATCGACGACGCCGAATGGGCGCTGCGGGTCAAGCTTGCCCAGTGCTATCACCTGGTCGACTGGTTCGGCTGGACCGAGGCCATCTTCAACCATATTTCGGCGCGCCTGCCCGGCCCTGCGCATCATTATCTGGTCAATCCATTTGGCCTCAATTACACCGAAATCACCCCGTGGAACCTGCTCAAGGTCGACCTCAACGGCCATAAACTCGAACCGTCGGACTACGACGGCAACCCGGCAGGCTTTGCCCTGCACAGCGCCGTGCATGCCGCCCGCGATGACATTCAGTGCCTGATCCACACCCACACCACGCCGATCTCGGCGGTGGTGCAAAAGAAACGCGGCTTTACCCACGACGACTTCTACGGCGCGCAACTGTACGGCCGGGTCGGCTATCACACCTTCGAAGGCATTACCCTGTTCGATGAAGAGAAGGTGCGGATGATCGAGAGCCTGGGCGACAAGCACGTGCTGGTGCTGCGCAACCACGGCATCGCGGTCGGTGAAAACAGCATCGACAAGGCGCTGTTTCTGTTGTGGACCGTGCAACGCGCGGCCGAGAACCAGTGCGCCGCCGGTGCTCTGGGCGGCGAAGATCACCCGCTGGAAGAAGGCATCGCCGAACGCTGCGCCGGCCTGACCGCCATGCTGATCCGCGAAAGCGGCTTTGCCAGCAAATTCTTCGACGCCATGGTGCGCAAGATGAGCACCGAACGCGGCCTGACCTGGTAAGGATGTGGCTATGCACGCTATGACTGAACCGCCGATCTCGCGCCTGGATGCCAACGGCAGCTTGCTCACCTGCAACCAGGCCTATTGCGACATGACCGGACACACCGCAACGGCACTCGAAGGCAGCGCCTTCGATGCCGGGCTGGCGCCGGCCATGCCCGCCGTTATTCTGGCCAGCCTGTGGCGCACGGTGCGCCAGGGCAAACCCTGGACGGGACCAGTGGTCGGCCGCACGGTTGGCGGCAGCCATTACTGGAAGCAGCTGTACCTGGTGCCGCTGTTCGATAACGGTCGCCTGAGCGCGCTGGGTACCGCGTACTTTCCGATGAGCATCGCCGAACAGCAGCATGCCGAGCGCTTGTATGGGCGTCTGGCCGAAGGCCTGGGGCCGTGGTCATGGCCAAAACGACTGGTCGCACTGGCCCGTGAACAGGCGCCGGCGCTGGCCTGTATCGGCGCCACCCTGACCGGCCTGGGCGCAGGCATGATCAGTCCGCTGGCCAGCGGCATCGTCTGCGCCGGCTTGCTGGCGCAGATCGGTTACAGCCAGGTTTATAGGCGGCGCCAGCAACAACGCTTGCTCGACGCCGGCGGCGACCACTTCAGCGACCCACTACTCAGCCCGTTGTATGCCCGCGAGCCCGGCATTCATGGCGAGCTGGCCATGGCTCTGGCCAGCCATACATGGCGGCTGCACACGGTGATCACCCGCCTGTATATCAACAGCGAACAGTTGCGCAGCCAGGCGCAAATCAGTGCCGGCGTGGTACAGGCGGCCAGCGAGGCACTGGAAGAACAGCAACAGCACACCGACCAGGCCGCCACCGCCATCGAACAGATGAGCGCGACCATCGGCGAGCTGAGCAGCAATCTGCAAGCCAGCGCCAACGCCGCCAGCGATGCCGAGCAGCTGGCACTCGGCGCCCAACAGGTGTCCGAGCGCAGCCAGATGTCGATGGACCAGCTCGGCGAATCGGTGATCGACATGGGCACCGCCATGGGCGAACTGGCCAATGCCGTGGAGGCGATCAGCAACGTCGCCGAGGTGATTCAGAGTATCGCCCAGCAAACCAACCTGCTGGCCCTGAATGCCGCCATCGAGGCGGCACGCGCCGGTGAATCCGGGCGCGGCTTTGCCGTGGTCGCCGATGAAGTACGCGGCCTGGCCTCACGCACCGCCGCCTCCACCGAAGAGATTCAGCACACCCTGCTGGGCCTGCGCAAAGGCAGCCAGCATGGCCTGGCGATGGCCGCCAGCGGTGAGCAAGCCGTCGGCCAGGCTCGCAACGATGCCCATCAGGCCCGTACGGCACTGCAAAGCATCTGTACCCAGGTGCAAAACATCAGCGCCAACAGCCAGCAAATGGCGGCCGCCCTGGAGCAACAGGGCCAGGTGGCGGGGGAAATCACCCAGCAGATCAACCGTATCGCGCAACGCACCGACGCCGAACGCGAACGCGCCAGCCAGAGCCGTGAGATCGCCCAGGCGTTGCATCAACTGGCGGACTCGCAGGCAGGCTTGTCGAAGCGCTTTATCAAGGGGTGAATCCTGTGGCTGGAAACGTCTATCATTGCGCCTCGTCTCCAGCCGGCCCTTGAGTATTTGATGAGCATCCCGAAAAAAAACCGCAGCCGCTACGACCCCTCAAGCGATGAGTTCTGCAAGGAAGAGTTTCCGTTCTACTGGCTGGCACGGGCTCACGGGCGTTACACCCAGATGATGGAAAAAGCCCTGAAGAAGATCGACATGGACCTGTCGACCTGGCGAGTGCTGTGGATTCTCAAGGAAAACGGCGAGTCGAGCATTTCCGAGATTTCGATCCACGCCATCGCCAAACTGCCGACCATCACCAAGATCGTCTACCGCATGAAGGATGACGGTCTGGTCGACACGGCAACCAGCGTCGACGACGGCCGCGTGACCCAGGTGCGCATCACCGAAGTGGGTCTGCAAGCGGTGGAACGCATGCAGAGCGCTACCAAGGACTTGTTCAAGCGCAGCTTCAACGGCCTGACCGAGGCACAGATTCAGCGGTTGAACCGGTTGCTGGAGACGGTGTTTCACAATCTGGAAGATTGATGTACAAAGCTGTAATTGATAAT
Organism: Pseudomonas sp. 3A(2025); assembly: GCF_054589175.1. Taxonomy (NCBI): domain Bacteria; kingdom Pseudomonadati; phylum Pseudomonadota; class Gammaproteobacteria; order Pseudomonadales; family Pseudomonadaceae; genus Pseudomonas; species Pseudomonas sp. 3A(2025). Next base: position 153,967 of record NZ_BAAILM010000050.1, read on the forward strand.
GATTATCGAGGCCATGTAGGATACGCCGCTTCGGGCAGGACATGTCGCACCTTGCCGAGATATTCGAGCACTCTCTTCTGTGGATCCGTCCGCCAGCAAACTTGACCTTTACCTGGCTCATCGCGCCGCGCTGGTGGATTACGCCGCGCCCATCGTCGGCTGCCGTGCGCGTGCCGAAGATGTGGTGCAGGAAGCCTGGCTACGCTTCAATGCCCGTCAGGACCCGAGCCTTGAGATCAGCCACCCGCTCGGTTACCTGTACCGCATCGTGCGCAATCTGGCGCTGGACCAGACCCGCAGCCTGGCCACCGAACGGCGTCAGCCCGACGGTGATGCGCTGCTTGCCGAATTGCCGTCCAGCACCGCTTCCCCCGAACAGCAGGTCGCAGGCCAGGACGAGTTGCAAATGCTCGCCGATGCACTGCTGCAGTTGCCCGAACGCACGCGCATCGCGTTCGAAATGCACCGTTTGGGTGGCTACACGCTGCAACAGGTGGCTGCCGCCATGGGCATCTCGGTCGGCTTGACCCATCAACTGGTGCATGACGCCCTGAGCCATTGCGCGAGCCGTCTGGAACGCGGTCATGGTTGAGCGCGCTGAAAATAATCTGAAAAAAAATCCGGCACATCCGTCCTTTGCTTACACGGGCGAATCTGTGGCACCCTCGCCCACCCCAAAAGACCCTGGAGCCTTGCCGGATATGTCGCAAGCCGAACCGCGTAACGCCCGTCTGGATATTGCTCTGGACTGGTTGTTGCGTGTCCGCGAAGCACCCGGCGATACGCACCTGCAAGACCAGTTGCGCGACTGGCAGCAGGCCGACCCGCAAAACGCCGAAGCGCTGAGCAAGGCCGAACGGGTCTGGCGCCTGACCGGGCAGATGCAGGCCAGCACCGCGCATTTGTGGCCGACTGTGCCACCGCAGCCGCAGGCACAACTGACGCCTGGTGCCGCGCCAGCCCGCCCGCGCAGGCGCCGCACGTTCGCCTGGGCGGCCAGCGCCGCACTGGCGGTCTGCATCGCCGTGGTCTTTGCGCCGCGTTTGACCACGCACCTGGAAGCCGATTACCTGACCGCGCAAGGTGAGCGCCGTACCGTGCAATTGCCCGACGGCAGCAGCGTGGTGCTGGATGCTGACAGCGCCATCGCCGTGCAATTTACCCTCACCGACCGGCAGATCCGCCTGCTGAGCGGCCAGGCCTTCTTCGAGGTCAAGCCGGACCGCAGCAAGCCCTTCATCGTCCACGCCAAGGCGCTGGATGTGACCGTGACCGGCACCGCCTTCAACGTCGACCTGCAAGACACACGCATCGAAGTCGCCGTGCAGCACGGCTCGGTGAAAGTCGCCGAACCCGACGCGCAACGCCTGCTCAACCCCGGCCTGACCGCCGGCCAGCGCCTGACCTTCGATCCGGATACCGATCAGGTAAGCCTCGACGTGCAGCCCGCCGGGCGCATGGCCAGCTGGCGCAACGGTCAGTTGATTGCCGAAAACGCCCGCCTTGGCGATGTGGTCGAGCAGATGCGCCGCTACTTGCCCGGCACGGTGTGGCTCAAGGATCAGGCGCTGGCCGACAAGCGCATCACCGGCGTTTATGACACCCGCGACCCGGAAGCGGCATTGCGCGCCATGGCGCAACCGCATGGGGCGCAGTTGAGCCATTACAGCCCGTGGGTGTTGGTGATTACCCGTTGATAGATGGAGAGTCCTCGCGATAATGCTCGCGAATGACCTGTGCCATATCCAGTGTTCCTTGCCTGGCATGCGCAGCAACTTTTAGTTCGATTACAAATGTCGGCAGCCTTGGTAATCCGCATTCGGCGTCAAGCTCGTGCAAGTCTTCAGGCACCAGCGAGCGTAGCCAGGGCGTCAGGGCCAGTTCGCTGCGGACCGTGGAGAGCGTGGTATCGACCGAAGCGTTTTCGAACACCACACGCCAATTGATATTCGCTTCGCCCAGCAACGAAAATACCGTGCTGCGGAACCTGCAGGTCGGGGTCACGAAACACAAAGGCAAGGGCCGCTGGCGAACCAGATGACCTGAGGCGCCGATCCATACCAAAGGCACTTCGGTCAGACGTTCAGCGCTTTGATCTTCTTCGCCCACCGGGCACTGCGTGATGATCAGGTCGACCAGACCGTTGTCCAGATGCTGGATCAGGTCGGCGGAGGAGCCTGCGACAATCGTCACTTCTGCATGCGCATGGCGGTGCGCATACAGCTTGAGCACCGGCGCAAAATGCGCACCCGCCATGTCATAAGGCACACCTACCCGGACGTATTCGGGCAGCGTTGTACCCAGCATGTCCTGGCAAACGCTGTCGTTGAGCTGCAATAGCCTTCGCGCCTGAGGGAGCAGTTCTGCGCCCTGCTCCGTCAGTTGCACACCACTGGAGTTACGCGCCAATAACAGGCAATTGAAAAACGTCTCCAGGCGTTTGACCTGCTGACTGACACCGCCTTGAGTAAGGTGCAACTGCCGTGCAGCAGCGCTGACACTGCCGGTTTGCACTACGGCAACGAAAGTGCGCAGCAAGACAAGATCAATCGTGCGAAGTCTGGACATTGGCAGGCCATCAAGAATGCTAATGGGTCCATTATAAACATTCGATATGGCGCGTCATTCGAGCGACGTACAGTGGTATTTCTTCGCCAATCGAGCCTTTCTCATGATCATCAGCGGTAGCACTGTCAATATCGAAGCAGCCTTGGCCAAGGTCAGTGAGTACTGGTCGCCACAGGTTATCGGTCAGGTCAACGACCAATACATCAAGGTCGCCAAGTTAAAGGGTGAGCTGCTGTGGCATGCCCATGCCGATGAGGATGAAATGTTCATGGTGGTGTATGGCGTGCTCAACATTCAGTTGGAAGACCGAGAGATCGTCGTAAAGCCGGGCGAGTTTTGCGTTATCCCCAAACAGGTCAGGCACAACCCTGTCGCGCAGGAGGAATGCGGCATCGTGCTGATCGAAACCGTCACGACGCAACACACCGGTGCCGAGATAACCGCCAGAACGGTGCCTGTCGAGAAGCAATTGGGATGACTCTGTCAGCGATCTGCTGACGCCTCCTGACGAAAACGGGCCGGCCTTCGTCTGAAGGCAGGCCCGTTCAGTCACTCGTACGCTTACAACGCCGCTTGCGGACTGCGCCCCAGCACGCGGGTGTACTCAGCCTTGGCGGTTTCTTCGGTGAACTCGCCCGACCACTTGGCAACCACGACGGTGGCCACGCTGTTGCCGATGGTGTTGCAGGTGGCAATCGCCATCGACATGAAGCGGTACACGCCAAACAGCAGCGCCAGGCCTTCAGCCGGCAGTACGCCGATCGCCGTGACGGTGGCGGCGAATACCACGAAGCTGCCGCCCGACACGGCGGCGGCGCCCTTGGAGGTCACCAGCATGATGGCGACGATGCCCAGTTGCTGTTCCCAGCTCAGCGGCACGCCGTAGGCGTTGGCGATGAACAGCACGCACAGCGACATGTAGATCGAGGTGCCGTCGAGGTTGAAGGCGTAGCCGGTGGGCAATACCAGACCAACGCTCTGCTTGGAGCAGCCGAACTTCTCCAGCTTTTGCAGCAGGCGTGGCAAGGCGCTTTCCGAGGAGGCAGTGCCCAGCACGATGAACACTTCGTCCTTGATGTACTTCAGGAAGCGCCACAGGCTGAACCCCGACAAGCGGCACACCGTGCCCAGCACCACGAAGATGAAGAACGCCACGCAGACGTAGAACATCAGCACCAGGTTGGCCAGCGACATCAGCACCGCCGTACCGTTGGCACCCACTGCGTAGGCCACCGAACCGAAGGCGCCCAGCGGGGCGAACTTCATGATCAGGTTGATGAACTCGAAGAAGGCTTCCGACACCCGGTTCAGGCCGTCTTCGATCACCGCCCGACGCTCTTCTTTCAGCGCCAGCAAGGCGAAGCCGAACAGGATCGAGATCACCAGCACCTGAAGCAATTGACCACTGGCGAAGGCGCCGATGAAGTTATCCGGGAATATTCCGTAGATGAAGTCCAGCGTCGAGGTCGGCGCGTGGCCCTTGGCAACGGCGGCGGCAGACGCGGCGGCGGTGGCGCTGCTGGGGTGGGCGTCGTGCATGCCAGAACCGATTTGCAGCAGGTTGCCCCAGATCAGGCCAATGGCCAGTGCCAGGGTCGAGACCACTTCAAAATAGACCAGCGCGCGCCAGCCGACCTTGCCGACCCGCTTGATATCCCCCGCCGAGGCGATGCCGTGGACCACGGTAAAGAACACCAGCGGCGCGACGGCGGTCTTGATCAGCTTGAGGAAGATGTCGCCAAGGATCTTGAACTTGGCCGCCAGCTCCGGGGCAATGAAGCCGAAGGCAATGCCAAGGAACATGGCCGCCACAACCTGAAAGGTCAGGTCTTTGTAGAGCGGTTTTTTTGCAGGACTCGCAGCAATAGCAGCAGACATGTTTGCGATCTCGTTGTTTTTATTGATAGGCAACTGTCAGGGCCCGGTTCGTGGCCGGGCTCATTTAGGTTTAACGCTTGACCGAGCCCGGCCGCGCCAACGCCAGATCGACCATCTGTGGCGCCAGGCCCAGGTAGTTGGTCGGGTCGGTAAGACGCTTGAGTTCTTCCACGTCCAGCTCGGCGGTGGCTTCACCCTGCGCCAGCAAGGCGTCGAGCAGGCTGATGCCCTGGTCGTTGGCCATCCGGCACGCGGCGTAGACCACGTCGTGGGCGACCTGACGGCCAAGTGCCGGGGCCAGGCCCATCATCACTGCCTCGGCGACGATCAGGCCTTGGGTCATGTCGAGGTTCTTGCGCATGCGCTCGGTGCGCACATCGAGGCCGGCGAGCATGAACCTGGCTTGTCCCAGTGAGGCGGCGCTCAAGGCAAAGGCTTCGGGGATGGCGATCCACTCGGCCTGCCATGGGCCGGTAGAACGCTCGAAGTCCTGAATCATGGCGTCGAGCATCAGGCCGGCCTGCTGGCGCACGCCTTTGGCGGCGGCGTACATCAGCTCGCAACTGATCGGGTTGCGCTTCTGCGGCATGGTGCTGCTGGCGCCACGGCCTTTTACGAACGGCTCGTAAGCTTCGCCCAGCTCGCTGGTCATCATCATCATGATGTCCAGCGCGATCTTGCCCAAAGAACCGGTGACCAGGCCAAGGAAGTTCAGGGTTTCGGCCAGGCCATCGCGTGCCACATGCCAGGTGGCCTGCGGCACGCCCAGACCCAGTTCGGCCATCAGCGCTTCCTGCACTTCCAGGCCCTTGTCGCCCAGCGAAGCCAGGGTACCGGCGGCACCGGCGAACTGGCCGATCTCGACCCGTGGACGCAGCTCGACCAGACGCTCGGCGTGGCGGTCGAACATGCTCAGCCACACCGCGCACTTGTAGCCGAAGGTGATCGGCAAGGCATGTTGCAGGTGAGTGCGGCCGGCCATCGGCGTGTCGCGATAACGCAGCGCCAGGTCAGCGAGCAGGTTGCGCACCGCCTGAATGTCACGCTCGACGATCAGCAAGGCGGCGCGCACTTGCAGGACCACGGCGGTGTCCATGATGTCCTGAGTGGTCGCACCCCAGTGCACGTAGCGACCGGCTTCGCCACAGATCTTCGACAGTTGCTCGACCAGCGGCAGGATCGGGTAACCGACGATCTCGGTCTCGTGCTGCATATGTGCAAGGTCCAGCGCCTCGTATTTCGAGGTGCGGGCGATCTGCTCGGCAGCGTCCGCCGGGATCACGCCGCAGCGCGCTTCGGCACGGGCCAGGGCGACTTCGACCTCGATGTAGCGCTCGATCAGGGCTTTGTCGGAGAACACCCCGCGCATCTCGGCAGTGCCGAACATGTCGCGGAACAGAGTGGAGTCGAAAACGGTGGTGGACATGGCATGTTCCTGAAATGTTGTTATTGGACCGTACATATTGTTTATGTCCGTACATAATTGTTGCCATCACACTGGTAGACTGTCAACTGGTTGATTTGACGAGGCTGATGAAGGGCATGAACGACGCGCGCTATGCGGTGCTGGCAAGGGATCTGATGGAGGGCATCGCGTCAGGGAAATACCCGGTGGGCAGCCTGCTGCCGACCGAGTTCGAGTTGTGCGACCTGTACGAGGTCAGCCGCCACACGGTGCGCGCGGCGATCAACCAGTTGCAGACCCAAGGCCTGGTGTCGCGGCGCAAGCGCGTCGGTACGCGGGTCGAAGCCAGCTCACCACGCGGCGGCTATTCGCATTCGCTGGCCACGGTGTCGGACCTGGCGCACCTGGCTGAAACCCAGCAGCGCGACATTCAGGAGGTGCGGCATTTCGTGGCCGACATCGCCCAGGCCAAGCGTCTGGGCCTGCAACCGGGCGAGCATTATTTCTGCGTGTCGAGCGTGCGCATCGACCGTGACCACCCCGAAGCGCCGTTGTGCTGGACCGATGTCTATGCCCGGCAAAGCTATGCCGAGGTCATCGAGCAGGCCCGTGAACAGCCTGGCGTGTTGATCGCGACGCTGATCGAAGCGCACTTCGGGCGCTACATCGATGTGATCGACCAGCAGGTGCGCGCGGTGTTGCTGGACGCCCGGCTGGCGAAACAGCTCAACGCCGAAGCGGGCTCGCCGGGGCTGAATATTCTGCGTCAGTACCGCGATGAGAACGGCGAGTTGATCGTGGCCTCTGAGACCATTCACCCGGACGACCGCTTTACCCTGGTGTTGCAGATGAAGCGCGACCGAGCGGTTTAATACTCGCCGTGCGGCAAGTGTATATTTTGTAAATTCACTTTACTCTCAAATGAGAAACCCTATCATCCAGCCCTTGTCCCCGTGTCGAGGGCTCTGGATCAAGGCTTGACCGATCCTGCGCACTGCGTCCTGCTCTCGTCGCTTCACCCGCAGCCAGGACTCCTCGCCATGTTCAAACCCCTTTCCCTTGTGATGCTTGCCGTACTGGCCACGCCGCTGATGGCCGCTGAGCGCACGCTGGACACCGCCTTCGGGCCGGTGAAACTCGATGCCACGCCGCAGCGGGTCATTACCCTCGATGAAGGCAGCCTCGACACCGCGCTGGCGCTGGGCATTCAGCCGGTCGGTACGGTCTCGACACGGGGCAGCGATCAGGTGTCGGCGTACCTCAAGGACAAAGCCGGTACGCCGGGCATCGTCGGCACCAGCCGGGCGCCGAACATGGAGGCGATCTTCAAGCTCAAGCCGGATCTGATTCTGGCCCCTGAAGGTTTGAGCAAGGATCTCTACGCCGCCTACAGCCGCATCGCGCCGACCATCGTCGCCAAGGGTTCGAGCAGCAGTGCCTGGCAGGACAACGCCAGCTTCATCGCCAAGGCGCTGGACCGCGAAGCGCAGGGCAAGAGCGTATTGCAGGCCATCGACCAGCGCATTGCCGCGCTGAAAGCCAAGGCACCGGCCGGGCAAACGGTGTCGGTGGTGCGCTGGAACCCGCAAGGTCCGATTGCCATGTCGAGCAAGATTTTTGTTGGCCAGTTATTGACTGCCGCCGGCTTCAAGAGCACCGAACTGGCCAACAGCCTGAGCAAGCCGCACAGCGATGTGCTGAGCCTGGAAAACCTGAGCAAGATCGACGCCGACTGGCTATTCGTCGCCAGCCTGAACAGCGAAGGCGCCAAGACCCTGGAAACTGCCCGTGCACAACCGGCGTTCGCACGCCTGGGTGCGGTACAGAACAAGCAGGTGGTGGATGTCGACGGTCAGGTCTGGGCCAGCGGTTCGGGGCCACTGGCAGCGAACAAGGTGCTGGATGACCTGGAGAAGGCGCTGATCAAACCTTGATGACTGCATTACCCCGCGTTTACCGCTCCCGCCTCATGACCTGCGCCGCCCTGCTGGCGCTGGTCACCCTCGCCAGCCTGCTGTTCGGTGCCGGCGATACCGGGCCGGTTCGCGCCGTGCACACGTTATTAGGCCACGGCAGTGCCGACGAACGCTTTGTGGTCTTCGAATTGCGCTGGCCGCGCACCCTGCTCGGCCTGCTGGTCGGCGCTGCACTGGGTGCCGCCGGCATCGTGCTGCAAGCCACCACCCGTAACCCATTGGCCGAGCCCGGCCTGCTCGGGGTCAGTGCCGGCGCTTCATTGGCGGTGGTGCTGGCGATTGCGCTGGGCGCCAGTTCGGCCACGGTCAATCTGGGCGTGGCCGTGGCCGGTGCGCTGGCCGGCTGTTTGCTGGTGCTGCTGGTCAGCCGCGTCGCCACGCTGGGCAATGACCCGGTGCGGCTGGTGCTGGCCGGTGCGGCGTTCAGCAGTTTGCTGGCGGCGATCACCTCGGTGATTCTGCTGCACGATCAGCGCAGCGCCGACGAGATCCGCTTCTGGGTCATCGGTGCGCTGGCCGGACGTTCCGCCGATACCCTGCTGTGGAGCCTGCCCGGCGTCATCGCAGGACTTGCACTGTTGCTGCCACTGATTCGTCCGCTGGCCAGTCTGGCGCTGGGTGAACGGGTCGCGGCCGGTCTGGGCCATCACCCGCAGTTGATCCGCTTCTGGGCACTGGTGGCCGTTGCGCTGCTGGTCGGCACCGCGACCTCGGCGGCCGGCCCCATCGGTTTTGTCGGCCTGATCGTGCCCTTTATCGCCAGGCGCCTGGCGGGTCCGGACATACGCCGCACCTTGCTGCCGTCGCTGTTGCTCGGCCCGTGTGTGCTGGTGGCCGCCGATATCGTCTCGCGCCTGAGCGTGCGTCCGTATGAGCTGCCCATTGGGGTGATCACCGCGTTTATCGGCGCACCGATCCTGATTGCGGTGGTGCGCGGCCAACGGATTCCACGCTTATGAACTTGCGTCCGCTGCCCGGCTACTGGCTGGTCCGCCTGGGCGGTTACTCGCTGCTGGTGCCCAGGCGCGCCACAGGGGCTGCTACTGCATTGTTGCTGGCACTGCTGGTGATCGGCGCCGCCAGCCTGGCCAGCGGCGCCGCCGGGCTCAATCCGTTGAGTGCGCTGTTGGCGCTATTTGGCCAAGGCGATCCGATGAATGTGTTTCTGGTTCAAGAATTGCGCTTCGAGCGGCTGCTGGCCGGGCTGTTCAGTGGCGCGGCGCTGGGCATCGCCGGTTGTCTGTTGCAGACCCTGGCCCGCAACCGCCTGGCCACGCCCGGCATCATTGGCCTGGACGACGGTGCGACGGCATTTGCCGTGGCCTCCATCGTCGCCATTCCCACCAGCCTGGCCCCTTCGGCCCTGGCGTTGATCGGCGCCTGCACCGCTGCGGCGCTGGCTTTTGGACTGGGCGGCGGCAGCGGCGCACGCGGTTATCGGTTCATCGTGGTCGGCATTGGCGTGGGTGCGGTGTTCGGTGCGCTGACCAACCTGATGCTGGCCCGCACCGACATCGACAGCGCCAACCAGGCCTACCCATGGACCGTCGGCACCCTCAATGCCCGGCCGTGGCTGGCGGTGCAGATGCTCGGCATCGGCCTGTTGCTGGCGCTGCCGTGCTGCAAGGTCTTGACCCGGCCACTGACTATCTTGCGCTTCAACGACCAGGTCGCCCGCGGCCTGGGTGTGCATCTGGGGCGGGTGCGGGCCGCCACACTGGCGCTGACCGTGCTGCTCACCGGCCTTGCAGTGGCGGTGGTCGGCCCGGTGGGCCTGATCGCCCTGGCGGCGCCAGAAATGGCTCGCTATCTGTCGGGGTATCGCGGTGTGCCGGTGCTTAATGCAGGCTTATGCGGCGCCCTGTTGATGACCGCTGCGGACTGGGCCGGGCGCACCTGGCTGGCACCGCTGGAAATCCCGGTGGGTATCGTTACGGCGATTATCGGCGGCCCTTATCTGCTGTGGATTCTGATCCGCCAACCCATCCGGAGCACCCCATGACCCTCGACACCGCGCTGCTGCCCATCGATGCAGCGCCCGCACGCCTTGAAGCACGCGAACTGAGCCTGGATTACGCCCGCACGCGAATCATCGAACAGCTGTCGCTGAGCCTGCCGCCGCACAAGGTCACCGCCATCGTCGGCCCCAATGGCTGCGGCAAATCCACCCTGCTGGCCGGGCTGAGCCGCCTGCATGCGCCCAGCCACGGCGCGGTGCTGCTCGACGGTGCCGACATCGCCCGCCTGCCGACCCGCCGCGTGGCCCAGCGCCTGGCCCTCTTGCCTCAGGATGCCAGCGCCCCGGACGGCTTGACCGTGCATGAACTGGTGCGCTTTGGCCGCCAGCCGCATCAGGGCGTGCTGAGCCAGTGGTCCGAACAGGATCAACGCATTGTCGAAGCCGCGATTGCAGCGGCCGACTTGCAGGACCTCGAGCACCGCGCGCTGGAGTCGATGTCAGGCGGCCAGCGCCAGCGCGCCTGGATCGCCATGGCGATTGCGCAGGCCACTCCGCTGCTGTTGCTCGATGAGCCGACCTCGGCACTGGACCTGGGTCACCAGATTGAAGTGTTCGAACTGATTCGCGACCTGGCTGCCACCGGCAAGACCCTGGTCATGGTGGTCCACGACTTGTCCAGCGCCTGCCGCTACGCCGACCATCTGGTGGCGATGCAGGCCGGCCGGATCGTGGCCGAAGGTCCGCCCGATCAGGTAGTGACCCCGGCGCTGGTCGAGCAATTGTATGGCGTGCAATGCGAGCTGCTGCGCGATCCGCACAGCGGCACCGTAGTGATCGCCGGTGTTCGGCGCCGCGTGGCGAAGACCTGAGCTAAAGCTGTCGGCGCATAGAACCGCGAGTTCGGTTGACCGGAAAAAATGTTTCAAGGATGTGACAAGAGTGCGTGGTAGCTTCGGTCCATACCCACCCCTTTCAGGACGATCATGAACCGTACGCTTCTGGCCCTGGCCTTCACCACGCTGTTTACCCCTACCCTTACCCACGCCGCCACTCACTCTGCCAATCCTTCGAGCAGCATCAGCGATGCGCAATACGCCGATGTGCTGGGCGGTTCATGGCGCACCAAGGACAACAGCGCCCGCGACGGCGCGCGCCATCCCAGGGAAACCTTGCAGTTCTTTGGTTTGCAGGCCAACCAGACGGTGATCGAAATCACCCCTGGCGCAGGCTGGTACAGCGAGATCATTGCGCCATTGCTCAAGGACCACGGGCATTACATCGCCGCCTTGCAGGCGCCGTCGTCGGGTGATTACTACAAGAAGGCTGCCGACACGCTCAAGGACAAGTTCAAGGCCGACCCTGAACGGTACGGCAGGGCCGAGCGGGTCGAGTTTGACCCCAAGGCGCCGGTGTTCGGCGCACCGGGTTCAGCCGACCGGGTGCTGACCTTCCGTAACGTGCATAACTGGGTGCTCGCAGGCGATGCGCCGGCCACGTTCGAGGCGTTCTTCAAGGTACTCAAGCCGGGTGGCGTGCTGGGAGTGGTCGATCACCGCGCCAGGGACGGTGCCGATCTGGAAAGCATCAAGAAGACCGGTTACCTGACCACCGACTATGTGATCAGGCTGGCGCTGGATGCAGGATTCAAATTACAGGACAGAAGTGAGGTCAACGCCAACCCCAAGGACACCAAGGACTACCCGGCCGGCGTCTGGACTCTGCCACCGAGTTACAAGCTCGGTGAACAGGACAAGGCCAAGTATGCAGCCATTGGTGAGTCCGACCGGTTGACCCTCAGGTTTGTGAAACCCTAGGTTCAGGAATTACCCCGGCACTCGCTCATCGTCCGGTATTGCACAGCGTTGAGGTCGCCTTTGGAATCCTTGTAGATCATCAACCGCGGCGTCACCTGGCAGGATTTATCCAGTGGGGTCTTGAACACCACACGGGCGACATCCAGCTTCATGCCGTAGCGGTATTCGACGACCTCGGGCACCGGCAGGTTCTGTCGGCTGGCGTGCTCTTGCACCAGGGTCTGGTAAGAAGTGGCCTGAGCGGCCAGCGGGGTCAGCAACACAAGGCCGGTGAACAACAGGGTGGTCAGTTTCATCGTGGTTCTCCTTCAAAAGATGGCGCTAGGTTAACCACCGGCCACTTTCGGGAGCATTGCGTGAAAATGACCATTCAGTAATGTGGCATCGCGCTATCTACTTGTTGCACAAACAAAAAACCCGCGATCTGAACCGTCGCGGGCTTTTTGTTTACGCCTTGACCGGAATCAATCAGGGTCGCGGCGATGTGCCCATTGATACAGCGCCGGCAGCACCAGCAAGGTCAGCATGGTCGAGGACAGAATGCCGCCGATCACCACGGTCGCCAGCGGTCGCTGTACCTCGGCTCCGGTGCCGGTGGCCAGCGCCATCGGGATAAAGCCCAGCGACGCTACCAGCGCAGTCATCAGCACCGGGCGCAGGCGCGTCAGGGCTCCCTCGTTGATGGCATCAAACAGTGAACGCCCTTCTTCACGCAGGGTACGGATGAAGGCAATCATCACCAGGCCATTGAGCACCGCGACACCCGACAAGGCGATAAAACCGACCCCTGCCGAAATCGACAACGGAATATCGCGCAGCCACAGCGCCAGCACCCCGCCGGTCAGCGCAAACGGAATACCGGTGAACACCAGCAGGCCGTCCTTGAGGTTGTTGAACATCATGAACAGCAGCGTCAGCACCAGCAGCAAGGCAATGGGCACCACAATCTGCAGGCGCTCGGCCGCCGATTGCAATTGCTCGAACTGCCCGCCCCACGCGGTCCAGTAACCGGTCGGAATCTTCACCTGGTCCTGCAGGGTTTGCGCGGCCTCCTCAACGAACGAGCCCAGGTCGCGACCGCGCACGTTGGCGCTGACCACCACCACGCGCTTGCCGTTCTCGCGGCTGATCTGGTTCGGCCCCAGTTCCAGGTCGAGGCTGGCGACCTGCGACAGGGTGATAAAGCCGATCTGTTGGCCGGCATTGCCCGGCACCGGAACCAGCAGGCTGGCCAAGGCCTCGGGGTCCGTACGCAGGGTTTCGGGCAGGCGCACGACCATGTCGAAACGCCGGTCGCCTTCGTACAGGATGCCGGCCTCACGACCACCGACAGCAATCGCGATGGCGTCCTGTACATCACCGATATTCAGCCCGTAGCGAGCGGTTTTTTCGCGGTCGATATTGATAGTCAGCACCGGCAGGCCGGTGGTCTGCTCGACCTTCACCTCAGAAGCACCGGGGACGTTCTGCAGGGTCGCGGCAATTTTGGCAGCGGTCTGGTTGAGCACGTCCATGTCGTCGCCAAAGACCTTGACCGCCACGTCACTGCGCACTCCGGAGATCAACTCGTTGAAGCGCAACTGGATCGGCTGCGACAGCTCGTAGTTGCTGCCCGGCACGCTGGCAGCGGCCGCTTGTAGTTCAGCGATCAGGGTCTCGCGCGACTTGCCAGGCTCTGGCCACTCGCTGTTGGGCTTGAGCATCACATAGGCGTCGGAGATGTTCGGCGGCATCGGGTCGGCAGCGATTTCGGCGGTGCCGGTGCGGGCGAAGACGCGCTCGACCTCGGGCATTTTCGCCATGATCGCCTTCTCCAGACGCTGCTGCATGTCCACTGACTGGCTCAGGCTGGTGCCCGGCACACGCAGGGCCTGCAAGGCAAAGTCGCCCTCGCTCAGGCTGGGGATGAACTCGCTGCCCATGCGGCTGGCGGTAACCCCCGACAGCACCACCAACACCACGGCCATGGCAAAGGCGACGCTGCGATGCGCCAGCACCCAACCCAGCACCGGGGCATAGCCCTGGCGCGCCTTGCGCATCACCAGGCCCTCTTCTTCCTTGACCTTGCCGGTGACGAACAGCGCGATGGCGGCTGGCACGAAGGTCACCGAAAGGATCATGGCGCCGAGTAAGGCGATGACCACGGTAAAGGCCATGGGGTGGAACATTTTGCCTTCGACCCCGGTCAGGGCGAAGATCGGCAGGTACACCACCATGATGATCAACTGGCCGAAAATCAGTGGCCGACGCGCTTCTTTGGCCGCCGCGAACACCTCATGGAAACGTTCGGAACGGGTCAGCAACCGGCCATGTTTGTGCTGTGCGTTGGCCAGGCGGCGGATGGCGTTTTCGACGATCACCACCGCGCCGTCGACGATGATGCCGAAGTCCAGCGCGCCGAGGCTCATCAGGTTGGCGCTGACCCGGTTGGTGAACATACCGGTGAAGGTGAAGAGCATGGCCAGCGGAATCACCATGGCCGTGATCAGCGCCGCACGGATATTGCCCAGAAACAGGAACAGAATCGCGATGACCAGAATCGCGCCTTCGATGAGGTTTTTCTTCACCGTGGCGATGGCTTTTTCCACCAGATTGGTACGGTCATAAACGGTTACCGCGACCACGCCGTCCGGCAATGTACGATTGATCTCGGCCAGCCGCGCCGCGACCGCCTGCGAGACGCTGCGGCTGTTTTCGCCGATGAGCATGAACACCGTGCCCAGCACCACTTCACGGCCGTTTTCGGTGGCCGCACCGGAACGTAGTTCCTTGCCGATCATCACCTCAGCGACATCGCTGACCCGCACCGAGGTGCCCTCGACATGGGTCAGCACCACATTGGCGATGTCTTGCAGACTGCCCAGTTGGCCCGGCGCCCGGATCAGTAGCTGTTCGCCGCTGCGCTCGATATAACCGGCGCCGACGTTGGCGTTGTTACGCTCCAGCGCGGTGAGCAAATCATTCAGGGTCAACTTGTAGGCCGCCAGCTTGCGCGGGTCGGGGGCGATCTGGAACTGCCTGGCAAAGCCGCCGATGGTGTTGATCTCGGCCACACCCGGCACATTGCGTAACTGCGGCTTGATGATCCAGTCCTGGATCACCCGCAAGTCGGTGGGCGTGTACGGCGTGCCGTCCGGCTTGCGCGCCTCGTCACTGGCCTCGACGGTCCACAGGAAGATTTCACCCAGCCCGGTCGACACCGGCCCCATGACCGTGTCGACCCCGGCCGGCAGTTGCTGGCGGGCATTCTGCAAGCGCTCGCTGACCCACTGGCGGGCGGCGAACAGGTCGGTGCCTTCCTTGAAAATCACCGTGACCTGCGACAGCCCGGAGCGCGACAGCGAGCGGGTCTGTTGCAAATCAGGCAAGCCGGCCATGGCGGTTTCGATGGCGTAGGTGATGCGCTGCTCGGTTTCCAGCGGCGAGAAACCGGGGGCTGCGGTATTGATCTGTACCTGGACGTTGGTGATGTCCGGCACGGCATCGATCGGCAGCTTCTGATAGCTGGCAATCCCCAGCCCGGCCATGAGCAAGACAGCGAGCATCACCACGATGCGCTGCTCGATAGCGAATTGAATCAGGCGTTCAAACATGCAGGCGTACTCGTCGGCAGCGGATCAATGGGAGTGCTCGGCCGAGCCTTTGCCCAGCTCGGACTTGAGAATGAAACTGCCGGCGGCGGCGACTTCAGTGCCGGCGTGCAGCCCCTCGATAATTTCCACATGACCGTTGGCCCGGCGGCCGGTTTTCACGGCTTGCAACTTGAAGCCTTCGGCGTTGCGCACGAACACCGACGGGCTGTTTTCCACGGTTTGAATCGCTGTCTCCGGCAAAGTCACGCCGGCCTGATCCTGCGCCACGTTCACCTCGATGCTGACCAGCAGGCCGGGACGCCATGCGCCTTGTGGGTTGGCCAGGGTGACGCGCACCGGCGCGGCGCGGCTTTGTTCGCCCAACAGGTTGCCGACGTAGCCGACACGGCCTTCGACCTGAGCATGCAGGTCGGGCGCGGTGACGGTAACCGAGCGGCCAACCAATACTTTGTCGAGGTCTTTGGCAGTGACGCCGAAGGTCGCCCAGACCCGCGACAGGTCGGACAGGATGAAGGCATTGCTGGTCTCGCTGACCACTTCACCAAGAGTGAGGTGCTTTTCGACGATCATGGCGTCGAATGGCGCGACCAGTTCATAACGGTTGCCGCCCGCCGGGTTGAGCCCGACACCGATCACCGCCAGTTTCTGTCGCGCGTTGGCAACGTTGATCTGCGCCTCTTCAAAGGCCTGGCGGGCCAGTTGGTAATCCTGTTCGGCAGAGATCTTGTCCTGCCACAAGGTCTTTTCCCGTTGCAGGGTGCTGCGGGCGGTTTCAAGGCGGCGCTGGGCGGCGCTGAGCTCGCTGCGCTGATCGGCAATCTGCGGGCTGGCGATCACCGCCAGTACCTGGCCTTTCTTGACGGGCTGACCCAGCTCGACCAGCACTCGTTCGACGACGCCGCTGACCCTGGGCACGATGTGTGCGGTGCGGTCTTCGTCGAAGCGAATTTCGCCAGGAAAGCTCACGGCGCTGTTCATCGGTTTTGCCGTGGCGACCGCCAGCTCGATGCCGGCACTGCTGATCTGTTCGGCAGACAGCGCCAGTTGGCCTTCCTCTTCATGACCCTCTTCTTCGTGGGCATGGCCCTCTTCCTGATGATCATCTTGCTTTTCAGCCGCCGGCGTCTTTGGTGTAGCGGGCTCTGGATGATCGTGATCATGATCGTCGTCATGAGGCTTTTCGGCGGCCTGGGCGCTTTGCCCGGACAGCAATGCACCGCGCTGGTCAGTCAGCGTCAAACTACCAAGACCAATAAGGCCGACCAGCGCCACGGCGAGGGCAAGGCTGCGTGTATTGTTCATAAGGGCTCCGCGAAATCGGTAATCAGGGTTGGCGAGGCAGGCTGGCGGAATCGCCATAAATACGTTCGATGGCCACTTGCGCCTGGGTGCCTGTGGCCAGGGCTTGGAGGTAACGGCCGCGGGCATCGATCAGGGTGCGTTGGGCGTCCAGCACATCGATAAAGCCGAACTTGCCGACCTCGAAACCTCGGGTTGCGGTGTCCACGGCCTGCTGTGCCGCAGGCAGGATGACCTGGGTGAACGACTGCACTTCGCGGGCCGCATTGCTCCATTGGTCCAGCGCCGTGCGGGTCTGGGTGCGCAGGTCCAGCTCGACGGCATTGCGCAGGTCACGGGCCTGGTCGGCGCGGCGCGAGGCGGCCAGCACGTTGCCCTGGTTACGGTCGAACAACGGCAGCGGCATCGACAGGCCGACCACATTGATGCGCTCGCGCTCTTCGCGGCTGTACTGGCTGCCGACGCTGACGGTGAGGTTGGGGATGCGTTGGGCACGTTCCGAACCCAGCGAAGCTTCGCGCTGCTGAATCTGCGCTTCGGCCAGGCGCATGGCCGGCGCCTGGTTCAACACGGCGAGCAGGGGGGTGGCGGCGGGGGCCGGCTGTGGCGCCAGCGTGGCGAAGGTCAGGCGTTGCAGTTCGCCCTCGCCTGCGCCAGTGACCCGCGCCAGTTGCCGCTGGCTGTCGGCTTGCAGGGTGCGGGCCTTGCGCACCTGCACCTCGGTTTCGGCCAGTTGCACTTGAGCGCGGGTGGCTTCGATGGGTGATACCTGACCTGCACGGACACGGCCGTCGGCCACCCGCAGGCCACGCTCGGCCAGTTGCTGCGATTGTTCGGCCAGCTCTACGGCAGTCTGCGCACGGGCGGCGGCATAAAACGCCTGAATCACCGTAGCGCGCAATTCATGGGTCTGGCGCTCCAGCTCAAGCCGGGCGGCATCCTGACCACGCTCGGCGACATCGATACGCGCGCCACGCTTGCCACCCAGTTCCAGCGCCTGGCTGAGCATCACCGTGGTGGTCTGGGTGGAACGACGAGTGTCTTCGACTTCCCACGACAGTTCGGGGTTGGGCATCAGCCCGGCCTGCTGGCGCTCACCCTCGGCAATGCCCAGTTCCTGGCGCACCGCTGCCAGGTCGGGGTTGCGCGTAAAGGCGGCATCGATGGCCTGCGCCAACGTCAACTCAGCGGCTTGCAGGTAGCTGGCGGACAGCAGCAACACACACAGCACGCCGACTTGAGCCAGACGCCTGCCGCAACCTGCGGCCAGAAAAAGGGGTTGCTCGGCTGGCATGTTCACAGGTCTCCCGTCACATCACTGGATACGCCCGAAACGGGCTGAGTATTGAGTGCGGGGGACTTTAGGGAACGGCCGTTAGCGGCAGGATTGCCTGAACATTACAATTTCGTTATTTGCGGCTTTGTGTGATCTGTGTCGTAAGCGGGTTTCGACATCGTTCGCCTGGCGCCGAACTCGTAGGAGCTGCCGGGCGGCGATACGCTTCTGCAGCAAAACGCAGCGCCACCGTTCGCGGCTAAAGCCGCTCCTACGACGTAATGCCGTTCAGTTAAGCATGTGCGCGGACCTATAGGAGCCCGCTCCTATCAAAAATAAAATAACTCATTGATTTTATTGAATTAAAAACAAAAATCTGTAGGAGGCAGCTCTGCTGGCGATTGAGCGCGAAGCGCTCACAGAAATCGTCGACACGCTGCGAATCTACGACTGCTGCGCAGCCGATCGCGAGCAGAGCTCCCTCCTACAATGTTTGCTGCGCGACAGCGCGGCGCCGTGGCGTCGGGTGATCTCCTACAAGGTTCGTACCGCGCTTAACGGATAGGCATTAATCCTGCGACGACGACAAAGCGCAGCATTTTTACGGCGCCGGGTCGTAGTCGTTCACATTACCCACCTGGATGTGCAAACGCCCCAGCAGGTTGACCAGGGTGTCTACCTCCGCTGGCGACAGGTCGCTGAGCAGGCGGCGTTCGCGCTCCAGCGCGACCTTGATCACCTGATCGTGCAACGCCTTGCCGCTGGCGGTCAGGCGCACGGTGTAACGGCGGGCATCCTTGGGGTCGACCTGGCTTTGCACATGCCCTGCTGCCTCGAGCGTTTGCAGCGAGCGGCTGGCCGCGCTCTTGTCCAGGCCGACGACCTGGCAGATGCGGTTGGCGGTGATATCGCTTTCCACCGCCAGCATGGACAGCATCCGCCACTCCACCACGCCGATACCGAAGTGCTTGCGATAGCACTGCGACGCGCCAGTGGCGAGCTTGTTGGCAAGAAAGGTCAGCAAGCCCGGCACATAGCGGGCAAGGTTGAGTTGCTGGTCACTCGACATGGTGCAAATACCTTGAGTCAGTAGCGCAAGAAAATTAGTTGACACCGCAACCAATTGGATAGAGGATTTACCCTATCAACGGTGCGGGACATTGCCCGCATGATATGCCGTAGCCAAACCTCACAAAAATAATTATCAGGTGCCTGCCATGAGCCCTTCCGATTTCACTACCCCCTGCGTGCTTCGCCCTCCCCTGCGATGTCTGGCCAGCCGACGCTGATCCAGTCCTGACGCTTTTCTAGACGTTTTTTTTCAGCAGCCACTTCAATGTGGAGGGGGAAGTCATGCTTGAAGTCACTGTTACTCGCAAAGTCATCGAAGCAGAGGGCATTTGCAGTTTCGAACTGTGCGCCCCGAACGGCGAGGCGCTGCCCGCGTTCGAGGCCGGTGCGCACATCGACGTACACATTGCCAATGGCCTGACCCGGCAATACTCGTTGTGCAACGACCCCCGCGAGCGGCATCGCTATGTCATCGGCGTGCTGCGGGACCCGGCCTCGCGCGGCGGCTCGAACGCCATGCACGACACGCTGCAAGCCGGGCAAACGCTGACCATCGGTACACCGCGCAACCTGTTCGCCCTTGATCACACGGGCACTCGCCACTTGCTGTTTGGCGGCGGCATCGGCATCACCCCGATGCTGGCGATGGCCCATGAACTGCACCATCGCGGTGCCGACTTCGAGTTGCATTACTGCTACCGGGCCAGCGACCGCGCCGCCTTTATCGAAAGGCTCGGCCACAGCGCCTTTGCCAGCCGCATTCATTTGCACGACGACAGCGGCATGCCGGCGCAGAAGCTCGATGCCGCCGCCCTGCTCGCCACGCCAGCCCCCGGCAGCCATGTGTATGTCTGCGGGCCGGGTGGCTTCATGAAGCACATCCTCGACACCGCGCATGCAGCCGGCTGGCCCGAGGCGCAGGTGCACCGCGAGTTCTTCGCCGCCGCCCCGGTCGATCAGGCGGCCAACCGCGCATTCGACGTCGAACTGGCCCGCAGCGGCCGGGTACTGAAGATTCCAGCGGAGCGCACGGTGTTCGAGGTGCTCGATGAAGCCGGCATCGAGATCGACTCATCCTGCGAGCAAGGCGTCTGCGGCACCTGCGTGACGCGGGTGCTCAGCGGTATTCCGGACCACCGCGATCAATTCCTCACCGCTGCCGAACAGGCTGCCAACGACCGTTTTCTGCCGTGCTGCTCACGCTCGCGCTCGGCGCGGCTGGTGCTGGACCTTTGAGCTGAACGATCAACGACAAAAACAATAACCGTGACCTGGAGAAAAATCATGAACGCATCCACCGCCGAATCGCTCGCCTATGACGCCGCAGCACCCGCAGCATCGCTGTTTGCCCTGGACCAATGGTACGTCGCGGCCCTGGCCTGGGAGCTGCAAGACAAACCGCTTGGCCGCACCTTTCTGAATAAACCGGTGGTGCTGTTTCGCACCGCCAACGGCCAGGTTGCCGCACTCGAAGACCGCTGCTGCCACCGCGCCCTGCCGCTGTCCAACGGCACCCTGGAAGCCAGCGGCCTGCGCTGCGGCTACCACGGTTTGCTGTTCAACGAGGGTGGCAAGTGCATCGAGATTCCGGGCCAGGACAAGATCCCGAGCAAGGCGCGGGTGCCGGCCTACCACGTGCGCGAGCAGGACCAGATCGTCTGGATCTGGTTCGGCAGCGCCGCACACCCCGAACCGATTGGCTTGCCGCCGGCCTACGATGTGCACAGCAGCGGCAAGTACCTGTTCGACGGCAACGTGTACCACTACAACGCGCCGTATCAGTTGATTCACGACAACCTCATGGACCTCAGCCACCTGGGCTATGTGCACCTGCGCACCATCGGCGGCAACGCCAGCATCCACATGAACGCGCACATGAAAGTCGAAGGCGACGACCATGTGGTGCGCGTGGTGCGGCACATGCCCGACTCGGTACCGCCACCGACCTACACCGCCGCCTACCCGTTCAAGAACAAGGTCGATCGCTGGCAGGAAATCGAGTTCCACGTCAGCCACCTGCGCATCTGGACCGGCGCGGTCGATGCCGGCAGCGACTCGCTGGACGACCCGAACCGTGGCGGCTTTCATATGCGCGGCTTTCATGGCGTCACGCCCGAAACCGACGCCACCAGCCACTATTTCTGGACCATGGCCACCAACCCTGAAAGCGATGCCGAAGCGGTCAAGGCCAAGGTTATCGAGCAGACCATCCTGACCTTCGACGAAGACAAGGAAGTGATCGAAGCCCAGTACCAGAACATGTGTCGTTTCGGCACCCGGCCGATGATCGACATCCACGTCGATGCCGGCGCCAACCGTGCGCGGCGGATCATCGAGCAGTTGCGCCTGTCGTCCTGAGCAAGAGCCAGTACCGCTTTGCATGTGCCACTCATACAACAATAAAAAGGTATCGCCATGTACGCATCAATCGGGCAACAACTGGATGAAAAACCCATGGTCAGGTTTCAGTGGGGCGTGGTCGCCCTGTGCTTCCTGATCAACATGCTGGACGGCTTCGACGTGCTGGTCATGGCCTTCACCGCCGCTTCCGTGTCGGCGGACTGGGGCCTGTCCGGCACGCGGCTGGGCTATCTGCTCAGCGCAGGCCTGGTCGGCATGGCCATCGGCTCGCTGTTTATTGCGCCCTGGGCGGATCGCTTTGGCCGGCGGCCGCTGATTCTGGTGTGCGTGAGCATTGCCGGAATGGGCATGCTCGCCTCGTCACAGGCCACCTCGCCACTGATGCTGGGCGCCTTGCGGCTGCTGACCGGGCTGGGCATCGGTGGCATTCTGGCCAGCAGTTATGTGATTGCCGGTGAGTACGCCAACAAGCGCTGGCGGGGTCTGGCGGTCACGCTGCAAAGCACCGCCTATGCACTGGGCGCGACCATCGGCGGGCTGATTGCCGCGCAAATGATCCCAGCCATGGGCTGGCGCTCGGTGTTTCTGTATGGCGGCCTCGTCACCCTGGCAACCCTGCCAGTGCTGTGGCTGTGGTTACCCGAATCGCTGGCCTTCCTGCTGTCGCGGCAACCAAAGGGCGCGCTGGCACGGGTCAATCGCCTGTTGCAGCGGGTGCAAATGGCGACGATCGAGCACATGCCGCCCATCGCACAGAACGCCAGCCCGAGCGTGCGGGCGACCTTCTCGCAGTTGTTCTCGCCGCCCTTGCTGCGCTCCACCCTGTTGATCTGGGCCGCGTTCTTCCTGGTGATGTTCGGCTTCTACTTCGTGATGAGCTGGACGCCGCGCCTGCTGGTGTCCACCGGTTTGTCGAACCAGCAAGGCATTACCGGCGGCGTGTTGCTGAATGTGGGCGGTATCTTCGGCTCGGCACTGGTCGGCCTGCTGGCCGCGCGCTTTCGTCTGGCGCGGGTGTTGATGGCTTATCTGCTGATCAACGCGGTACTGGTCGCCGGCTTCGTCAAGTTCACTGACAACCTGACCCTGACCTTTGCCCTGGTGTTGATGATCGGGGTGTTCGTCAACGGCTGCGTCGCCGGCCTGTATGCCCTGACGCCGACCATTTACTCCGCCGGCCAACGGGTGACCGGGCTGGGCTGGGGGATTGGCATCGGCCGCGCGGGGGCGATTCTGTCGCCGCTGGTGGCCGGGCAATTGATCGATGCGCACTGGCAACCGGCGGACTTGTACCTGTTGTTTGGCGTGGCGTTCGTGCTGGCGGCGATCATCGTCGGTTTGCTCAAGCCGCAACCGCTGCAACCCCTGCACAGCGCCGTCAGCCACTGATCAGAACCCGACAATTACAATAAAAGGGCACCTGCAATGAACATTCGCTTTCAAGCGCTCAGCCTGTACGGGCTGGGCATGGCGGCCGCCTGCGCGTCGTGCAGCGCCGTGGCCGGTTTTTTTGATGAATCCACCGCCAGTGTGACCGCGCGCAACTTCTACCTGGACCGTGATTTCAAGGGCGACACGCCCTACCCGGCCGCCCGTGAATGGGCGCAAGGCTTTATCTTCAAGGCGCAATCGGGTTTTACCGAAGGCCGTGCCGGATTTGGCCTGGACCTGACCGGCCTGCTTGGCATCAAGCTCGACTCCTCGCCGGAGCACACCGGCACCCAGTTGTTGTCCTTCGATGCGCAGACGCGCAAGGCCCATGACGAATACTCGGAGCTGGGCGCGACCTTCAAGGTGCGCTTCGACAAGACTCGCCTCAGCTACGGCACCCAGTTCCCGGCCCTGCCGGTGATCACCGCCAGCCCGGCGCGGCTGTTGCCGCAATCGTTTCGCGGCGCCTACCTGACCAGCGAAGACATCGAGCGCCTGACCCTGCACGCTGGGCGCATGGACCGGGTCAACCTGCGCGACTCGACTAACCAGCAACCGATGTCGGTGGCCTCACCCAATGGCCGCTTCAGGGCCGGCGCACTGTCGGATCAGTTTGACTTCGTCGGCGGTGACTACCGCGCCACCGACAGCCTGACCTTGCGCTATTACCATGCCCGCTTGCAGGACATCTACACGCAGAACTTCGTCGGCGCGCTGCACAGTGTGCCGCTGGGGCCGGGACGTTTGAAAAGTGATCTGCGCATCTACGACAGCCGCGAAAACGGCCGCGCCGCTGCCGGGAATGTCGACAACCTGAATGCCGGCCTGATGCTCAGCTATCAACTCGGTGCGCAGACATTCGGCCTGGGCTATATGCGCCTGAGCGGCGACACGGCCATGGCCTATCTGGGCGGCGGCGAACCCACGGTGCTGAGCGATGGCACCATGAGCGCCGACTTCGTCAACCCCAGGGAACGCACCTGGGTGGCGCGCTACGACTACGATTTTGCAGGCGTTGGCGTGCCTGGCCTGAAAGGCATGCTGCGTTATTTGCACGGCAGCCATATCGACCTGCCGAATCTGGGCGGCAGCAACCTGTCGGAGTCATCGAAAGACCTGGAGCTGTCCTACGTGGTGCAGACAGGCACGGCGAAAGGGCTGGCGGTGCGACTGCGGCATGCGTTCTATCGCAGCGGCCTGAGCGGTGCGGCCACGTTTCGTGATGACAATGAAACCCGCATCAATGTGGATTACACCTTCAAGATTTGGTAATCAATAGAGCTGACTGTCGCAGGACGGATAACGTATCGAAAATGGGAGGCTGTTTGCACATGGGTGAATATACGCACGGAGCAGATGATGGATTACTCAAGGGCATCTGGCTGAACGAACCGGATACATGCCTCATTCGCAGCGACGGCGCTCTTGAAGTCGAAACACATCCACAAACGGACTTCTGGCGTGAGACTCACTACGGCTTTACTCACGACAGCGGCCACTTTCTGGGCATCCAGACGCCTCCCGACTTCACCTGCCAACTGCGTATTCAAGGCACCTTCAAGGCGCTCTACGATCAAGCGGGGCTCATGATCAGGGCCAATGAGCGGCAGTGGATCAAAGCCGGCATCGAACTGAGTGACGGCCACCCGATGTTGAGCAGTGTGCTGACAGACGGACGATCAGACTGGGCAACGAGCCGGTATGAGGCAGATGCAACTGATTTCTGGATACGCGCGACACTGCATGACAACGTTCTGCGCCTCCAGGTTTCGGCCGATGGGGTGTATTGGCCTCTGGTGCGGTTATGCCCTTTTCCGGCGGCCTCGAGTTATCAGGTCGGCCCCATGGCATGTAGCCCGAAACGAGGGGGATTAAAAGTGACTTTCTCGGAATGGACACTGGGAAAAGCACTCAAGAAAGACCTGCACGACCTTTCTTGAGGCACTGGTAATGACTGCGCACCTTTCAGTGTTTCAAGTGCAGCATGGCGTAGTGCTCATAATGCCCTACGCCGTGTTTCACAATCGGATCCTGTGACGTAAAGGCGGCAATGTCTTCATCATCTGCGATCTGATACAGCGAAACACCGTAACCACCGGCTTCATCGATGACAGGGCCGTGGGCAACGATCACACCGTTGGCCAGCAACGCGTTCAAATAATCACCGTGCTGCTGCATCCAGCGTTTTTCGTCGGCTGACAAAGTACGCAGAAAATCAGCACGAGGCGGTACGAACTTGCACAGGTAATATTTCATCGTGACGCCTCGCTCAAGCCGTCTTGATACTTTTAAGAATGGCGCCTTCAAACAGCGTGGGCAGGTAACTTTGCAGAAAGAGAATCATGCCGGTCATCTTGCCCACGGGGTTACTGAACTTCGGCTGTTTGGTATCGATGAGTCGGCCAATAGTTTTAATGACCGCATCAGGCGCCTCGGCCGTGTCCATACCCTTTTGCGTAGCCGCCTGGGCCTGCTTTCTGTAGGCCGTGTAATCGGCAATTTCAGCGCCGCCTGCGGACACCGCATTAAGCCCCAGACGGGTCTTGAACCAGACCGGTTCAACCATGCTGACCTTGATATTGAATTGTTCCAGTTCAAAGCGCAGTGATTTGAAATAGCCTTGAACCGCGTGTTTGGAGGCGGTGTAGAAAGACAGATTGGGCGGACCAATCAAGCCCACGATCGAACTTACGGTGATGATTTTGCCTGCTTTCTGCGCCCTGAAATGCGGTAGCAATGCCTGGGTGATTTTGACCGTGCCCCAGAAGTTGGTCTCCAGTTGCTGCCTGCCCTGTTCAAGCGCGGTCTCTTCGGCAAGGCCGGTCAGCATGTAGCCGGCATTGTTGACCAGCACATCGAGTTGCCGGGTCTGTTTAAACAGTGCTTGCACAAACGCGCTGATCGACATGTCATCGTCAATGTTCAGTGGCAACAGTGTGAAGGCGACGTTACCCGCATGTTTGTGCGGCTCGCGGCTGGTCCCGATCACTGTGTGGCCTTGCTGGTGCAGCGTGTTGGCGAGCAGCAGGCCAAAACCGGAGGATGCGCCGGTAATCAAAATTGTCTTCTTCATTGCAAGGCTCTCAGGGAGGAAAAACGCAGGGCTCTGGGGTGGCTGACCGATGTACTGTGCATGGCAAAAAATGTTAGTATCGTTTCAGTACTCAGTCAATACCGAAATGATATGAACTCAAAAGACTCTACCGATAGCACCTGTCCGATTGCCAGAACCGTGGCCTTTCTGGGAGACGCATGGACCCTGCTGATCTTGCGCGATGCCAACTCCGGCCTGACGCGTTTCGACCAGTTCAGGAAAAGCCTGGGCATCGCCCCCACCATGCTGACCAAGCGGCTGGCGACATTGACCGAGGAAAACCTGCTTGAAAAGCGTCTGTATTCAGAGCGCCCGCCTCGCGAGGAATACGTGCTGACCCAGGCCGGCAGAGACTACCTGCCGGTGTTGTTCATGATGGGCGCGTGGGGGCGAAAGCATCGCGGCGAAGGCAAACTGCTGCGTTTTGTGGATGCCGAAAAAGGCACGGACATTGAAGCCATTGCGATTGATGCCGTTACGGGTGCCGAGATCGGGACACGGGAAATCCGGATGATCGAGCCGGACTAAAGCCTGCGCAGGTTCGCAAGCGCACGAAGTATCCGGATACATATTCAGGCCGTATGCGGCGACAGCCTGCGCTTGACCTTGAAGCCGCTCCAGACGTCACAATCGCGCCTCTTGGTAAACCCGGATACCTCAATGCGCATTCTTGTTGTCGACGACGAGCCCAAAACGGCCGAATACATGCATCAGGGCCTGTCTGAAAGCGGCTATGTGGTAGACATCGCCAGCACCGGCATCGATGGCCTGCACATGGCGTGCACACAGGATTACGAGTTGGTGATTCTGGATGTGAACCTGCCGCTGATGGAGGGCTGGGAGGTGTTGGCGGCGCTGCGCAAGGCGCGCCCGACGCGGGTGATGATGGTCACCGCCCGTGGTCGGCTGGAGGAGCGGGTCAAGGGCCTGGACATGGGCGCCGACGATTATCTGGTCAAGCCGTTCGAGTTTCCCGAGTTGCTGGCCAGGGTTCGCACCCTGTTGCGCCGCAGCGACCAGCCGAGTGCGCCCGAGGTGCTGCGCATCGCCGATCTGGAACTTGATCACGGCCGCCACCGGGCCTTTCGCGGCAACCAGCGTATCGACCTGACCACCAAGGAATTCGCCTTGCTGCACCTGCTGATGCGCCACAGCGGTGAGGTGTTGTCACGTACACGCATCATTTCTCAGGTGTGGGACATGAACTTCGATTGCGACACCAATGTGGTCGAAGTCTCAATCCGCCGCCTGCGGGCCAAGATCGACGACCCGTTCGAGTGCAAGCTGATTCACACCTTGCGCGGTGTGGGCTATGTGCTGGAAGCGCGCGGATGAAAACCATGCGTCTGTCGACCCGCCTGGGCCTGACGGTCAGCGCCCTGTGTGCGCTGTTGGTGTTGGGCATGACCACACTGTCGTGCGTGACCATTTCGCGCCAGCTCGATGTGCGCGCTGAAAACGAACTGAGCGACAAGCTGCGGCAAGTACGCCACAGCCTGACTGAAAGCGCCTGGTCAATGACCGAGGACGCGCTGAATTCACATAATCTGCGCGACCAGATCGTCGGCCATGACAACTTCACCCTGACCCTGTTCGACTCCAGCGTGCCACGCAAGCGCTTGCTGGTCATTGGCCGGGATGAAACGACACCGATGCCATCCACCATTCTCAACGGCCGGCCACGGGAATTCGAACGCCTCAGCACGCTCCGGGGTCATGAGTTGCTGGTGACCTCGACCCTGATTCCGCTGCGCAGTGGTCAGCAAGTGCTGGCAGTTCTGGCGCTGGATCGTCAGGACGACACCACCCTGCAACTCGCCTATATCCAGTCCTCGTTGCTGGCCGTGCCGCTGATCCTGCTGTTGATCGGCGGCGGTGCCTGGTGGGCGGTGCACCGCGCCCTGCGCCCGCTCAAGTCGTTTGGCAAGGTCGCCGGCAAGGTTTCGGCGCGCGACCTGTCGCAGCGTATGGCGGCCAGCGGCCTGCCCGAGGAACTGCAACAACTGGCACAGGCGATCAACATCATGCTGCAACGGCTGGACGATGATGTTCGCCAACTGGCGCAGTTCTCCGACGACCTGGCGCACGAATTGCGCTCGCCGATGAACAACCTGATGGGCAAGGCCCAGGTCACACTGTCCAGAGAACGCCCGGCCGGCGAGTACAAGCAAGCGCTGGAGTCGTGCACCGAAGAGCTGGAGCGCCTGTCGCGCATGGTCGCGCAGATGCTGTTTCTGGCCAGCGTCAGTCAGCCATCGACACCCCGGGCCACTGCGCCTGTCAACCTGCGCGAAGAGGCCGACAAGGTCATCGAACTGTTCGACCTGTCAGCCGAAGACAAAGGCATCACCCTGCACGTGAGCGGTCAGGCCTGTACCCGTGGCGACCGGCTGATGATCCAGCGCGCCATGTCCAACCTGCTGTCCAACGCCATCCGCCATGCACCACCCGGCAGCCGAGTGAACCTGGATCTGTCACAGCAGGCCGAGCAGGCCATTGTCGCGCTGAGCAATCCCGGCGCTGGCATTGCGGCTGAACACCTGCCGCGCCTGTTCGACCGCTTTTACCGCGTGCACAGCAGTCGCGCCCGCCACGAAGGCGGCACCGGCCTGGGCCTGGCCATCGTGCACTCGATCATGGCCGTGCATGACGGCCAGGTGGCGGTCGAGAGCGAGCCCGAGGGTTTGACCACCTTCAGCCTGATCTTCCCCCACGACGGTGCACGTCTGTCTTCCTTGAGCCGAGCGAGCAAGACCTATGCGATCGTTGAGCCTGGGTAAGGCTGGCCGAGCCTCAGGCGTGCTTGTCGCCGGGCGGCCAGGCAGGTGTGACGTACTGAGGCTTCAGCTTGCCGTTGTTGTCCAGTAACCACGCATCCAGGATTTCTCGCACTGCCGGGCCGGCCACCCGTCCGCCTGCCTCACCGTTCTCAATGGTCACTGAGACCGCGATGGATGGCGCACCGGCTGGGGCGAAGCCGACGAAGAAGGCGTTATCGCGGTGTCGCTCCTGGGTCTTGAGGCGGTCGTAGCGCTCGCCCTGGCGGATGGCGATGATCTGGGCGGTGCCGCTCTTGCCCGCGATACGGTACTGCGCGCCCTGCCCGGCGGCCCGCGCGCCACCGCCCGGATCATGCATCACCAACTGCATACCGTGGTTCACTGAGTCCCAGTCATGGGGGTTTTTCAAATGAATGTCGGGCATGGGATGGCTGTCGATCACCTCGGCGCCGCCCACCGAGCGTGCCAGGTGGGGCCGGTGCCATACGCCCTTGCTGGCGATCAGAGAGGTGGTTTCAGCCAGTTGCAATGGCGTCACCTGCATGTAGCCCTGGCCGATGCCGAGGATCACCGTTTCGCCGGGGAACCAGGTCTGGCGGCGCGTCACGCGCTTCCACTCGCGTGACGGCATAAGGCCGGGAGACTCCTCGTCCATGTCGATGGAGACCTTGCTGCCGAGTCCGAAGCGCGTCAGATAATCGTGCAGGCGATCAATACCAAGCTTGTTGGCGACATCGTAGAAATAGGTGTCGTTGGAGCGCTTGATGGCCGCATCGAGATCGACCCAGCCATCGCCGGAATGGTTCCAGTTGCGGTACTTGTGATCGTAGTTGGGTAACTGAAAATAGCCGGGATCGAAGACCCGCGTGGCGGGGGTGATGGTGCCGGTATCCAGCCCCGCAATGGCCACCGCCGGCTTGATGGTCGAGCCTGGCGAATAGAGCCCGCGCAACGCCCGGTTGAATAGCGGCCGGTCGATGGAGTCACGCAATTGCGTGTATTGCGCAATGCCGATGCCTTTGACGAACAGGTTCGGGTCAAAGCTTGGGTTGCTGACCATCGCCAGCACCTGGCCGGTGTTCGGCTCTAGCGCAACCACCGAGCCACGACGATCACCCAGGGCCTTCTCGGCAGCCATTTGCAGGTCGACGTCCAGACCCAGCACCACATCTTCGCCGGCCTTCGGTGCAACGCTTTTCAGCACGCGTATGACGCGGCCCTGGGCATTGGTTTCGACTTCCTCATACCCTACGTGCCCGTGCAGTTGTTGCTCGTAGAAATGCTCGATACCGGTCTTGCCGATGTAATCGGTGCCCCGGTACTCGGTGCTGTCGAGACGACCAGCCTCGCGTTCGTTGATGCGGCCAACAAAGCCGACCGAGTGGGCGAAGTGCTCGCCGTAGGGGTAATGCCGGACGAATTCGGCATCGACATCGATGCCGGGCAGCTTGAAGCGATTGACTTCGATAAAAGCGATCTGCTCCTCACTCAGGTTGTGCAAAACAGTGACCGGCTCGAAGGGATGGCGGCTTTTCTTCAGGGCCTTGCTCAATTGCAGGCGCTGTTCGGTGGTCAGGTTCAAAATCTCGGTGACCTGATCCAGCACGGCCTGAGGGTCGCCGGCACGCTCGCGGGTCAGGGTGAGGTTGTAGCTGGGCAGGTTCTCGGCGAGCACCTTGCCGTTACGGTCGAGGATCAGCCCTCGCTCCGGCGGGATGGGCAGGACATGAATACGGTTGTTTTCGGAGACGGTGACATTGTTCGCGTATTCGGTGACCTGAAGAAAGTACATCCTCGCGACCAGGGCCACGCTCAGTAACGCCACCAATAGCCCACAGACGATAATGCGTCGATTGACCAGCATCGACTCCTGCAGGTAATCCTTGAGTTTGATCGGGTTGCGCATCGAAATTCCAGCGTTGCCCGCGTCAGATTAACGGGGCCTGGGTTGTCATTGAAAAAGCAGCGAGGCGGTATCTTAACGCAAGCGTGTACCTGTCACACATCAGCGCCTGCTTCGCGGATAAATCCGCTCCCACGAAGCCTGTGAACCTTCCTGTGCTTTATCAAAGTGCCATTATTGGTTAGTATCCGCGCGCTTTGATGCAAGCCAAAAGGCCATTATTTAATTCAGGCCATTTCCGCTCTGCCCTCCTCGCCATAACCACTTCTTTATCTTCACTCCCAAGGCACACTCACGGATGACGCATCAATGGTCCCCAACCCTTTGGGGCCGGCGGCTGACTCGCTCTGCGCAATGGCAATTGCGTCTGGTCGATGAAACGCTCGAATTAACCTCGCACGATAAAACCCAGACAATTGCCATTGATGAAAGCGCGCCGCCGTTTATCAATAAAGGTTTGTTCTGGAGTGATGTAACGCTGGCCGGCATCACCGTTGGCGGACTGCCTAACGCCATGGCCGGGCAGTTGCAAAAAGCCGTTGCCGATATTGTTCTCACGCAGAGACGACGCAAGAAAGTTGAGACCTTCAATGCGCTGTATGCGCTTGTGCGCCACTGGTTGACCGCGATTGCCGACGGGCTGGCAATGGCTGCCCGCGAGCACCGCTGGATTACTCACGAGCAACAGCAGGCACTGCTGGACAGCCGCCCCGAACTGCCCTTGCAGGACAAGGCCGTGTGGCCGTTGTTCAAGCATGAAAACGTGCAGGCGCATTGGCAGGCGAACGGCGGTGTCGAGGCGGTCGCGCAGGACTTGAAGGCCTGGAACGCCGACTGGCCAGCCACCT
This sequence comes from Pseudomonas sp. 3A(2025), assembly GCF_054589175.1. Classification (NCBI taxonomy): domain Bacteria; kingdom Pseudomonadati; phylum Pseudomonadota; class Gammaproteobacteria; order Pseudomonadales; family Pseudomonadaceae; genus Pseudomonas; species Pseudomonas sp. 3A(2025). Next base: position 185,224 of record NZ_BAAILM010000050.1, read on the forward strand.
GGCAGGCCGTCAACGAACAGCATGTGCATCAGGAATTGATTGCCTGCAAAGGCCTGTTCGATCGCGTCGAGAAAAAGCCGCTGACCGAAGAACAGGCGCGTGCCGTGATCTGTTTCGATAACCGCGTTCAAGTAGTGGCCTCGGCCGGCTCCGGCAAGACCTCGACCATGGTTGCCAAAGCCGCCTATGCCCTTCATCGCCAGTTGATGAAGCCTGAACAGATTGTCTTGCTGGCCTTCAACAAACAGGCCGCCGACGAATTGAAAGCGCGCGCGGCTTTGTCGTTCAAACGACTGGGCATGAATACTGTTCAGGTCGAAGCGTCGACCTTTCACGCCCTGGGCCTGCACATCATTGGCCAGGCGACAGGACGCAAACCCGATATACCGACCTGGGCGGTGGACACTCAGAGCGGGATGCGCAAGCTGACCGAGCTTATCGATCAACTCAAGGCGCGTTCACTCATGTTCCGTGCCAAATGGGAGATGTTCCGCCTGGTGTTTGGCCGGCCCATGCCGGACGCCGATACGTGGGACGCACAAGGCCAAGGCCTGATCACCACCCAGAACGGCGAGCGGGTGCGCAGCCAGGAAGAGTGCATGATTGCCAACTGGCTGTTCTATAACGGCGTCGATTACGTCTATGAACGCCCGTATGCATTCGATACCGCGACCCCGGACCATCGGCAATACAAGCCGGACTTTTACTACCCGGCCATCGACCTTTATCACGAACACCTGGCGCTGGATGCCAACGGCCAGCCGCCGGCGCATTTCGAGGGGTATCTGGACGGGGTGATCTGGAAGCGGCAGCTGCATCAGGAACGCGAAACCGACCTGATCGAGACAACGTCGTGGCAGTTGCGTAACGAGGACTGGATGGCGTTTCTGGCCGAGGCGCTGACCGGGCGCGGGATCGTATTGCGTCCGGATGCGCAGCGCCCTACGCCGGAACACGGGCAACAGCCGATGAAAAGCGCCGAGTTGATCGGTCTGGTGCGCACGTTCATCAGCCACGCCAAAAGCAACAACCTGACGCCCGAAGCACTGGCGCAGCGCCTGGAAGAAATACCGGGTGATTTCTTCAAACTGCGTTATCGGCTGTTCCTGCAGCTCATCGAGCCGATCATCCAGGCCTGGGATCAGGCGCTGGCTGCCGAGGACAGCATCGACTTTGAAGACATGCTCAATATGGCCGCGCAGTATCTGGAACAGGGTCGCTACGATTGCGGTTTTGCGCTGGTGCTGGCAGACGAATTTCAGGATGCCTCCAGGGCCCGTGCGCGCCTGTGTCGTGCGCTGGTTCAACAGCCGGGCCGGCATCTGTTTGCGGTGGGTGACGACTGGCAGTCGATCAACCGTTTTGCCGGTGCCGATGTGTCGGTCATGACCGGTTTTGCCGACTGGTTCGGCCACGGCCAGGTGTTGAAACTGGAGCGAACCTTTCGTTGCCCGCAGGCGCTGTGTGACATTTCCAGCGGTTTTGTCAGCAAGAATCCGGCGCAGATCGACAAGCAGGTGCGCTCTGACACCCCGGCGCAAGGCCCGGTGATTCAGGCGTTGCAGGTCAAGCGCCGTGAAGAACTGGCCAGTGCCATCGACGGTTTTTTGCAGCAGTTGTATCAGGACCTGGCCGGCGGCTGGGTGCCTGCTGGCGCCAACGGCAAGGTTTCGGTGTTTATTCTGGGTCGTTACAACGCCGACCAGGTGTACCTGCCGCACGACTGGCAGGACCACTACGGCACGCACATCGAACTGTCGTTTCTGACCATTCACCGCTCCAAGGGCAGCGAAGCCGACTACGTAATTCTGCCGGCGATGATCAGTGCCGCACGGCGCCTGAGTTTTCCCAATACCCGTACCGAAGACCCGGTGTTGAGCCTGGCCATGCCCGGTAGCGATGACTTTGCGCTGGGCGAAGAGCGGCGGCTGTTCTATGTGGCCCTGACGCGTGCGCGGCGCAGTGTGGCGCTGTTCACGGTGCAAGGCATGCGTTCTTCGTTCTTGAATGAGTTGGTCGAAGACAAAACCCTGGTGGTCACCGATATTCAGGGGCAAGCCATCCACGAAGCCCGCTGTCCACGCTGCAAGCGCGGGGTCATGGTCCCGCGTACCAGCCGTTACGGGGACTTCATGGGCTGCTCCGGTTACCCGGCGTGCGAGTTTAAACAGGCAAAACGCGGCGCCGGATCTGCAGCCGTTGCAGCCCCTTAATCCGCTTGCGACAACGGCCTGGCCACCTGCTCCAGCGATTTGCGCTCGGCGGCCACGCCCCATACCGCCTGCACCAGGGCGGCCATGATCATCAGGACCGCGCCGATCAGGTAGCCGATAAACACATTGAAACGCTCGCCGCTGTCGATCAACTGGCCGAACAGCGTCGGGCCGATCATGCCGCCCAGGCCGGTGCCGAAAGCGTAGAACACGGCAATGGCCAGGGCGCGAATTTCCAGAGGAAAGGTCTCGGCCACGGTCAGGTAAGCGGAGCTGGCCGCCGCCGAGGCAAAGAAAAAGATCACCATCCAGGCGATGGTCTGCTCGATGACATCGAGCAGACCCTGAGCGAACAGATAGCCGCTGATCGCCAGTAAAACGCCGGAGATGAAGTACGTTGCGCTGATCATCACCTTGCGCCCGACCACGTCGAACAACCGCCCCAGCAGCAGCGGACCGCAGAAATTGCCCAGCGCGAACGGCAGCACGTACCAGCCGATGTGCGCCGACGGTACGCCGTAGAAATCGGTCAGTACCAATGCATAGGTGAAGAAGATCGCGTTGTAGAAAAACGCCTGGGCAGTGAGCAGGCTCATGCCGACCACTGCGCGAAGGCGGTGCACGACAAACAGGCTGTTGAACACTTCGCGCAGCGGCGTATGGTCGCGGGCGTGCAGGCGCAGCGGCGGGCCGTCGACCGGTGGCAGCGCAATGCCGCGTTCATGGTAACGGCGCTCGATGCCTTCGACGATGCGCCGCGCCTCGTCGGGTTGGTTATGGATCATCAGCCAGCGCGGGCTTTCCGGGATCCACAGGCGCATCAGCATGATCACCAGGCCCAGCACCGCGCCGATACCGAAGCACAGGCGCCAGCCGGTTTCGCTGCCGACGAAGTCCGGGTCCAGCAGCACGATCGAGCCGACCGCACCCAGCGCAGCGCCGACCCAGAAGGTGCCGTTGATGGTCAGATCGACCCAGCCACGAAAGCGCGCCGGGGTGAATTCCTGGACGGTCGAGTTGATTGCCGTGTATTCGCCACCGATGCCAGCGCCGGTCAGAAAGCGAAACAGCAGAAAACTCCACAAACTCCACGAAAACGCCGTGGCGGCGGTCGCGGCGATGTACACGAACAGGGTGATGAAAAACAGTTTGCGCCGGCCCAGGCGGTCCGTCAGCCAGCCGAAAAACAAGGCCCCCAACACGGCGCCGGCAATGTACGCCGCACCGGCCAGGCCGATGTCGGCGTTGCTCATTTGCAGCACCGGGCTGTCCTTGAGCGCCCCCGACACCGAACCTGCCAGGGTCACTTCAAGCCCGTCGAGCAGCCAGGTAATGCCCAGGGCAAACACCAGCAGCGTGTGAAAACGGCTCCAGGGCAAGCGGTCCAGCCGTGCTGGCAGATCGGTTTCGATAAGGCGCGTCTGATTCGAAGGTGGGTTCATTGCAAACAATCCTTTGAAGGCAAAATCAGCCTCTCATCTGACCCCGGAAAAACTTTTTCATTTTTTTTCTGAAAATTTTTTCCGCTGTCCCGTCCTTTGCCTCAGACCAACACTGAGATCAATTCTCATTCAAAATTTGCGGGCACTTGCCGCGTGTGGGGACATGGGATGACAGCGCAGGAAGTTTTTAAAGGTGTAGCTCAGCCAGCACAGCGTCTGGCCATTGCGATACGCACCGCCAACCGCCTGGGCGCACTGGGGCTGTGCCTGGCGATCGGCAGCCAGACCGTGTGGGCCGACGAGGTGATCGGTGCACGTGAGCCAATCCTGCAGGCACGGCACAGTTTCGATATTTCCGTGCAGGAACTGGCCAGCGCGCTGATCAGCTTCGGCCAACAGAGCGGCGTGCAAGTCACTGTCGATCCGGAATTGCTGGGCAAGCGTTATTCGCAGGCGATTGTCGGCGAAATGAGCACCGAGCAGGCCCTGCAGAAATTGCTGCGCGGCAGCGGTATCGGCTGGCGTTACGAGCAAGGCGCGCTGGTGTTTCACCTGAGCGAAGTGCGGCTGATGGATGCACCGCTGGAGCTGCAGGGCACCGTGGTACTCGGCGAACCTGAAACCAATGGTTTTCAGGGTGAGACGGTGATCAACCGCAAGGCAATCAAGGCGTTTCCCGGTGCCAACGGTGACATCACCACCCTGCTGCGCATGCACCCCAGCGTGCAGTTCAATAACGATCAGCAAAGCTCCAGTAACCCCGGCGAGATAGACCCGGCCGATATCAGCATCAACGGCGCCAAGTTTTATCAAAACAACTTCATGATCGACGGCATTTCGATCAATAACGACCTGGACCCCGGCGAGCACAATTACAACTCGATACGTCAGTTCGACTCATCGCCCAGCCGCTCGCACGGCATTGCGCTGGACGCTGATCTGCTCGAAGAGGTGCGCGTTTACGACAGCAACGTGCCGGCCGAATACGGCGGTTTCAATGGCGGCGTGATCGACGCGATCACCCGCAAGCCGAGCCGTGAGCTGCACGGCAAAATTTCCGCCTCGATGACCCGTTCGGAGTGGACTCGCTACCACATCACCGGGGCCGACCAGAGCAAATTCGACTACTCCACCGACGAGCAGTACCAGCCCGACTTCGACAAGAGCACCGTGCGCGGCACCCTCGAAGGTCATGTCACCGAAGACTTCGGCGCTATCCTGAATTTCTCGCAGAAGCGCTCGACCATCGGCCTGAACGCCAATGACAACGGCTACAGCAGTGCGACCAGCGAAGGCAGCAAGGACCAGACCCGGCGTATCGACAACTACCTGCTCAAGACCTACTGGAACGTCAACGACCGCCTGACCCTTGATGCCTCGCTGACTTACGCGCCGCAGGAGAACTATTACTTCGTCAACAACCGGATCAATTCGGGTTTTACCACCGAGGGCGGCGGCAACCAGGCCAGCCTCAAGGCGGTGTGGAGCGACGACAACTTCAAATGGACCAACAAGCTGGCGCTCACTGACCTGACCAGCTCGCGCGATGCCGAATCAGATGAAATCATCTTCTGGTACTACTCGGACGTGAAGAACTGGGGTAACCCCAGCAGCACCACGGTACGCAGCACCGAAGGCAGCTTCGGTGACCTGGAACAACGCCAGCGCGGCGCCACCTGGACCTCGAAGGTCGACTGGCAGCCGATTCAGTTTGCCGGGCTTGAGCACACCTTCACCGCCGGGGTTGAACTGGCGCACCAGACCGCCACCTGGGAGCGCAGCAACACCGTCAACGCTGCCACTGGCTTTACCCGCGACAACGGCAGCACGTGCGCCAACAACGACCCTTATTGCTCGGTCGGCCGCCTGCTCAACGGCAGCACCCGGCAATACGCCAACCGCGTCACCAGCTACGGCGCCGGCAAGGTCGAACTGACCGAAAACAAATACGCACTGTTCCTGCAAGACACGTTCTCGCTGGGCCCGGTGACCCTGCGCCCCGGCGTACGCTTTGAAGGCGACGACTACATGGAGAAGAAGACCGTGGCGCCGCGTTTCTCTGGTGACTACGACATCTTCGGCGACCGCAGCAGCGTGGTGGTGTTTGGCGCCAACCGCTACTACGGCCGCAACCTGTACAAATACCGTCTGGCCGATGGCCGCAACGCGCTGCTGACCAGCAACACCCGCAGCAGCCAGACCGGCGCCTGGACCGGGACCGGCCAGCGCAGCCTGACCAAATTCTCGACCCTGGACATTCCCTACGACGACGAACTGGCGCTGGGCTTCGAACAGCGCTGGCTGGACACCCTTTTCAGCCTCAAGTACGTCTATCGCAACGGCCAGGACAAAATCAACCGCTCGCTGGCGCGGGTCCAGGGCCTGGCCACCGATGCCAATTACGCCACCGAGTACTACACCTACACCAACGAAGGGTCGAGCAAGAGCGATAACGTGACCCTGAACATCACACCGCTTCAGGAGTTCGAATTCCAGGGCAGCAAGACCAGCCTGCAAGTGGCCCTGAACTGGTCGCGCACCCGCGATGCCTATGGCAACTATGACGACGCCATCAACTCCGAACTGCTGGCCAATGAAAAAGTCGTGTACGACGGTAGCCTGATCGACTATGTCGACCTGCCGTCCAACAACTTCAACCGCCCCTGGACCGCGCGCCTTACCGCCATCACCGAAATCCCGCAACTGCACCTGACGGTCAGCAACTTCCTGCGGTATCGCGGGGCCTACGACCAGATCATCGACACTGGCGACGAAACTGTCGTCGATGGCCAGGCCTACAGCCTCTACGAAACCGCCCGGGTAAAAGCCGCTCCCACTTGGGACATGCGCGTCGACTGGGAGCTGCCGACCGGTAAAGACCAGGCCGTGTTCATGGCAGTCGACATCACCAACGTCACCGACAAGGTCAACCCGATCGTCAGCAACACCACCGCCAGTACCACCTATGAAGTCGGCCGCCAGTACTGGCTCGAGGTCGGCTACCGCTTCTGATTTGCCACGGGGCGACAGCCTCGCAACCGTAGAGAAAACCTGATGAACAAAACGATCGTGGGCCTGCTCGGCTCACTGTTGCTGGGCGCCTGCGCCCGGCTTCCCGAGGGTGATCAGGCGCAGACCTGGGACTCTCACGTGCAGCGCGGCCAACTGACCAATGGCCTGGAATACCGTTTGGTACGCGAAACCTCACAACCGGGCCGCGTCGACCTGCGCCTGACCGTCAAGGCCGGCTCCGTGGATGAAAGCGACGCGCAAATCGGCGTGGCGCACATGGTCGAACACCTGAATTTCTATAGCCATGGCGGCGCACCGGACGATATCCGCCAACGCATGAACCAGTGGGGCTGGGTGCAGGGCCGGCACTATAACGCCGTCACCACCTTTGACCGAACCCAGTATTTGCTCAGCCCTACCGGCGGCGCGAAGCAGACAGAGCAGGCCTTGCAGGCGCTGTCGGTGCTGACCCTGGCAGCCGATTACAGCAGCGCCGACCTCGACAAGGAACGTGCGGTGGTCATCGAAGAATGGCGCGGCGGGCTGGGCGTGGCGCAGCGCATGAACGAGCAACGTACCGCCGCACAACGCATCGGCTCGCGCTACCCGGAACACCGCACCATCGGCAACGAACCGGCGATTCGCGCAGCCACGCTGGATGAACTCAAGGCTTACCAGCAGCGCTGGTACGTGCCCAATAACATGGTGCTGACCATTGTCGGCGATATCGATCCTGCGACCTTGCCGGCGCGTATCGAGCAATGGTTTGGCAGCAGCAAAGCCGTTGATTTGCCGGACAAGACGTGGCGCGAGTTGCCGCTGGATAACCAGCTGAAAACTGTCGGTCTGCAAGACAGCCAGAGCGGCAGCAGCCAGGTCGCGGTGCTGTTTCGCCTGCACGAGCCGGCCAGCCGGGCCATGACCCAGGACGGTGTGCGCGAACGCTTGATCGACCGTTTCACTCTGGCGCTGATGGTCGATCAGTTGCGTCGCCAGCCGCTGGAAACCGGGGTGCGCAGCTTCAGCGCGCAAAAGAACCAGATCGGCGAATACTCAAGCGTGCTGGGCATCGCCGCCGGCGTGCAAGGTCAGGCGCATGACGTCGCACAGCGGCAGTTACTGACCGAGATCGAACGCCTGCGCCGTTTCGGCCTGAAGGCTGAAGACCTTGAACGCGAGAAACAGGGCATTCGTGAGATTGCGCAGAAGATGCTCGCCAAGGACGGCACTCGTACGTTCGAGCAGTGGGTCAACGACCTCAACGATGCCGCGATCCAGAACCGCTTGATGATGGACAAACACAGCATCGCCCGCCAGCACCTGGCGGTGCTCGACAGCATCACCCTGGACGACATCAACCAGCGCCTGAAACAGTGGACCGCCAGCCCCGATCAGGTGCTGCAACTGACCGCGCCGGGCGGCCAGCCGCTGACCTTGCCCACCCGTGAGCAGGTGCAAACGCAATGGGCGCAAGTGCGCAGCCTGCCGCTGGAGGCGCCGCAGCCGATCGTTGCCAAGGCCGCTGCAAACACCCTTGAAACGTCAGATGCCCTGCCCGATCTGCCGGCAGCCACGCGGGCCGGCAAGGTCGTCGACAAGCGCAGCTTCCCCAGGGAGCAGGTCGAGTACTGGCAACTGAGCAACGGCGACCGTCTGGTCTGGCTCAAGCGAGCCTTCGTGGCGCAAGCCGGCAGCAGCGAACTGCTGCTCAAGAGCCTGTCCAATGCCGGCTTCAACAGCCGCGCACTCCCCGTCTGGCGCAGCCAGCTGGCCGCGCAACTGGCCGAGCAGCAAGCACCACCAGGCTGGACACTGGAACAATTGAAACGCTGGCGTCAGGCGCAAGGCATCAACCTGTCTCATGAGCAAGAGGCCGATCAGTTGCAAGTACTGGCCTCGACCTTCGACAAAGGTAATCACCTGCCCGTGCAGCAGCGTTTGCATGCCATGCTGCAAGCCTATCGCCTGAGCCAGGCGCCGCTGCACATCGACGCTGCAACGTTGCAAAGCGTTGTTCAAGACCTGCAAGCGACCCTGTCGCAACGCAACGACAATGTGCGCAGCCAGCAGCAACAGGCCCTGAGCACCCTGCGCTTTGGCACAACGCCGTGGCAGACGCCGACGGCCGAGCAGATACAGGCACTGCGCGGCGAGCAACTGCAGAGCGACTGGCAGCAGTTGAGCCAGACCCCGGTGACCCATTACCTGATGGCCGATGTGCCGGCTGAACAGTTGCAAGCATTGGTCGAGCAGGAACTGGCCGGCATCCCGCGCGGTAACGCCTTGCACAGCGAAGCCCCCAGACAGCGCAGCGGTCACCACGTGCAGGATCTGAACATCGGTATCGAGCCGCGCACCCAGTTGCAGGCCAACAGTTACCGCGATCAACCGTGGACGCCAGAAGACGCCGCACGCATTTCTGCCCTGCAAGGCATCGCCCAGGCGGCGCTGAAGCAACAACTGCGCGGCGAGGCCACCGGGGTATACTCGCTGACCTTCGAAACCACGCTCGACCCGCGTAGCCAGCGCATCGACAGCAAATTGCAGTTCTACACCGACCCGGCGCGCGCCAATGAGCTGTGGGCACTGGCACGCACCACCCTCGCCCGCCTGCCGCAAACGCTGGATGAGGCGGCGGTGATCAAGGCGCGTAAACAGCTGCTGCAACAGGAGCGACTGAACCGCGACAACGCGCAAACCCAACTGCGCCGCTTGATTCTCAGCGACCAGCGCTGGGGCGACCCGCGTTATCTGAGCCAGCAAGTGCAACTGCCCGAGGCGATTAGCTACAGCGAACTCAAGCGCCTGGCTGGCGCGCTGTTCAATGAGCGCAATCTGGTGCTGCAACGCCTGAACCCGGTCGACAAGGCCGTCACGGTGACCGGGCCATGAAGATCCTCAGGACCTTCTGTGCCCTGGCCCGGCCGTACTGGCTGGACCGCCGCCAGTGGCTGTCGTGGGTGTTGCTGCTCAGCGTGATCGGCATGGGTTTGCTGGTGGTGCAGATCAACGTGTGGATCAACGCCTGGAGCAAGACCTTCTACGACACCCTCGGTGAGTTCAACACCCAGGCGCTGTACGGGCTGATGCTGCAATACAGCCTGTACATCGGCTTTTACGTGGTGGTCGTGGTCTATCTGGACTGGTTGCGCAAGGCGCTGGTGTTGCGCTGGCGCCGGGCGATGACCCACAGCATGCTCGATGCCTGGCTGGACGGTCAGGCGTTCTACCGTCTGGGGCTGAGCGGCGAGCCGGACAACCCCGACCAGCGCATCGCCCAGGACATCGAGACGGTGGTCAACCGCAGCATCGAACTGCTGGCGTCGCTGATCATCAACCTGGCGCAGGTCGGCGCCTTTGTCATGGTGCTGTGGAATCTGTCGGGCGTCTTGAAGTTCGAGCTGTTCGGACAGGACTGGGTAATCCATGGCTATCTGGTGTGGATCGCGGTGCTGTACAGCGTGCTGGGCACCGCCTTTACCCATTATCTGGGTCATCCGTTGCACCGGCTCAATTATGAGCAAGAGAAAACCGAGGGCGACTTTCGCGCCAGCCTGCTGCGCAAGCGCGACCATGCCGAGCAGATCGCCCTGTACCACGGCGAGGACGTGGAAAAACGCCAGTTGCAGCAAAGCTTCGACGGCATTGCCCGCAACTGGTGGCAACTGATGAACCGGGTGCGCACCTTGCAGTTTTTCACCCAGGGCTTTGATCGGGTGAGCAAGATCGTACCGGTGTTCGCCGCACTGCCGGCGTACCTGGCCAAGACCGTGACGCTGGGCGGCCTGATGCAGATCCGCAGCGCGTTCAGTGCTGTGCAGGGTTCGCTGAGCTGGTTCATTGATGTGTATCCACGGCTGATGATGCTCAGCGCGGCCATCGAGCGGCTGGGGCAGTTTCAGCAGGCCATCGACGCGACCCGTTGCCAGGTCTGCGATTGCCCACGGGGTTCGGTGTTGCGCCTGGACAACCTGCAGGTGCAATTGCCCAACGGCACGCCGCTGCTGAACAACCTCAACCTGATCGCCACGCCCGGCCAGTGGCTACGCATCGAAGGCCGCAGCGGGCTGGGCAAATCGACCTTGCTACGCACCCTGCAAGGCTTGTGGCCGTGGTACCGGGGCTGCTGGCAATTACCGGGCGGCAGCAGTTTGTTGATTCCGCAGCAGCCTTATCTGCCCAACCTGCCACTGCGCGAGTTACTGGCCTACCCGGCCAGCGTCTGCCCGCCGGATGAGCGGCTGGGCGAGGTCTTAAAACAGGTCGGCCTGGCGTCGTTGTTCGGTCGGCTGGACGAACAATGCGAATGGGCGCGGGCGCTGTCGGGGGGCGAACAACAACGTTTGGGGATCGCCCGTGCGTTGTTGTATGCGCCGCAGACGCTGTACCTGGATGAGGCGACCAACCAGCTGGATGAGCCAAGTGCCTGCCAGTTGCTGACGACAGTGCGTGAAGCGTTGCCCAACACGCTGGTGGTCGGCATTACCCACCAGCCAGGGGTGGCGCGGTTGTTTTCGCGGACGCTGGATCTGGAGGGGGGTCGGTCGGTAGGGAAGTATCAGCCAGCATGACGCCGACCGTACGGGAAATCAGCCTCGATTCTTGAGGTACATATAAGCCGCTTTCCTACAAACCGTGCAGAAACACCCTGCTTTTTTCTGCACGGTTAATGGCTAGCCTGCCAGGTCTTTATTCGCGACCTGGAGCTGCGTTCATGAGCATTGACGCAAATGAAACCGCCCTGATCAACCTCAGCAACGCCGACCGGGCGGCCAAAGCGCAGCCTCATTTAGACATCAACAGCCCGATTGCCGCCTGCGCGGCCAGCCAGGACAAGATCTTTGTGGTGCCGGTGCGCTATGCACTGGCCGAGCAAGCCGCCAGCCACCCGAGCTGCCAAGCGGGCGTCCAGCCTAAAAGCCATGCGATGGCCACCCGCCGGTTACGCGCAGGCCATCTCTACCTGTGGCAAGGCACCGGCCCCCTGCAACGTTACGGCGTGTGCACCGAGGGCAAACTGGACCCCGAAGCACTGGATGACGACGACACCCGGCTCCAGCGCGGCACCCAGACCGGTATCGTATTGAGCAAACACCAGCCGGCTTGGCTGATGTACACCGAATACCCCCTCGATATGCCGCGCTGCCAAGAACTGGCACAACCCGCCATCCGGCAAAAACGCATGCGCCAGATTGACCTGCCGGAGGTGGCCAACCAGTTACAGGCTGACCACTGCCCGCCGCTGGAAGCCACCGAACAGGTCATCGCCGAACTGATGCCGGAAACCTACCACTGGGGCGTGGTCAGCGACCATCAACGCAACGGCGAAACCGAACGCCAGCAAGCCCATGACCTGCGCGAAAAGATGCTCGAAAACCCGACACCTGAAACCCTCCAGGCTTACACCGACGCCATGTACTGGGTCGGTGAGCGCGACTATGTCATGTCCAAACACGCAGGCGCCGCCAAGGACCGCCCGCCTCCCGGCGACTGGAGCGCACACGATTGGCACACCTTGCGCACCCGTGGCTGGTTGCAGTCGGCGAAGCAGGAGGCACAAGGGTTATGGGCGGTGTTCGCCTGCCTCGACGATGACCTGGGCGTACTGCGCGATATCGATCATGAACAGGACCATCTGGAAATCAGTCACCAGCAGTGGATTGGCGAGAACCAGATACGCCTGACGGTGGGCGGATTTGTGCGCAGTTTGTTGACCGAGGACGGGGCGGAGGTGGCGAATCGGATTAATTACCGGTTTGCGCAGAACAAGGCCAGCGTGACGCCCGAACAGGGTGAAACGCTGCTCGACATCAGTCGCAAGCTTGAGCCGGTGCGTTACAGGAAGGCCATGATCATGAAAGCCGGCCGCATGAACACACCGGCCGAGGGCAAAAGAAAACTGGTCGAAGTCGAAGAAGAAATCAGACAAATCCGTACGCCAATGGACACGTTCGTGCCCGCCAAGGTTGATAAGGATGAGGTAGACAGCGAAGTACGCCGTTATCGGCAACAGAAAAACCACAACAACAAGAATGGCATTCTCGATGGAAAAATCGGCGAATACATCGATTTGTCGAGCATGAACAACTGGCTCGACACCACTGCTCCCGCGCATTACAAACACGTCGAGGAACGTCAGAAACTGCTTTATGCCGACCGAGATATTTTTCTGCCGCGCCATGACAGCGGCACGTGGTTTGTGAACTACGACGACGCCCACCACCGTGAGTGGCTGGACGATCTGGCAGAAGGCTGCCTCACCGCTCAATGCCTGTACAGCCAGGGCGCCGAGCAATACGCCAACTATGTACGCAGCAAGGATCCAGGTGCCTTGCGACAGTTGTTTTTCTCCTGGAGCCCGAATCTGGAAGCCGCGCTCAACAGTGAAACGCGCCTGGGAGAAATACTGGCAGCACTGAGCGATGAGAACATGGCCAACACCAGAGCGCTCCTGTCAAAAGCAATGGGCACTGCCGCCCAGTCCGTGCTTGCCCATATGCAGGTCATGGCCAATAACAGTCGATGGACCAGCATGGTTAACCGGTTGAGCCCTGCCGTACTGCTGCTCAAAGGCAAGGCGGATCGCTTGAGCGAAACCTGGGTGGGGCTGATGACCTTTGCCCGGGTCAACTCGCAGATAGGCTTTCGCTGGGTGCAGCAGCAGAACTTTCGGACGCTGGAAGCCTTTGGGGAGAATGTCGATGACGTGCAGCGATGGGCGTCGAGTACCGGAGCGGCGATCGGTAAAGGTCGTGTGGCCGATATTGTTAATGGCCGAGAAGTGCAGAACAGCGGCGGGCTGACGCCTTTGATAGTGCTGATCTTGAATGTGTGGAATGCCAGTCGATACTGGGGTCAGGCTGGGGTTGTGGAAGAGATGGACAAGCAGCGGTTTCATGACACGGTGTCGGCGACGTTTTACACAGCGGCGGCGTTGGCAGCGGTGGTGGATAGTAGAGTGCGCAAAGGGTCGAGAATCGAACAATTCAATACACGGGGCAGTGCAGTACCGGTTATAGCTCTATTCGGCTCAATTATCGGTGTATTTTCAGCAATCGCAGCCTTTCACGAATTTATTTCTCTAAAAATCCAGATAGCACAGGCTCAAGGCGCCGTCGATCCATGGGTTAAATTTCGAAAAAATATTGTCGGTTCCCAAGTTGTCGTGTATGCCGCCCAAGCATTGATCGGGGCGTTTTATACATTTTCAGCCATTACAGGCCTTATGTCGGCAAGTGCTGCCATTGCTGGCTTTGGAGTAGCGATGGTTCCCATCATCTATCTCATTATGATGTTGGGTGGACTTTACCTGGTGTCCTGGATTCTTCAGCGTACGCCACTCCAGAATTTTCTGCTTCACTGCTGCTGGTCACACTCCAGAGCCAAAATATCGGGACCTGTAGACGCAAAAAGCCAACAGGATGAGATGAACCATTTACTGACTCTTCTTTATACGCCTCAGATAAATTAGGCGGTTGCAGGAACCGAGTGCAACACGGTCATTGAATTGAAGTGGGGGGCTCATGATACATACCCATCACCTCGGTAATCACTTCAATCGGACATCTGAAATCGAAGCGTTTACGAGGCCGAA
>NZ_BAAILM010000051.1:0-31409 GCF_054589175.1 Pseudomonas sp. 3A(2025)
GCTGACTGAGATCTCGGTATTGTCCGATTTGAATGGTGACGCGTTCTTCGATACTGAGTTCGGTATAAGACATCGCGGCACCTTACCGGAGGTAGAGGTGTTGCACTCAGTTTTTGCGGCCGCCGTTTCTAATGGCGTGCATGGATTGAGCGTTTGATACCGCCGCCGATGCTTCATTGAATGAGTTTTTTGCTTGCCAGTACCTCATGTATAACATCTGATCGATTTTGCGATTGCTCTCTTTATAAAGTCTTATAATGCGTCTCGCTTGTTGGAACTCTGTCTTGGTTTGTTCTTGAGCATAAATGAGTTTGCTGAGGTCGATTTTTTCGTTGCTCAAGATTCTGCCGGTTCTGGATTGAGAGGCCAGATTCGAATAGGCAGGGAGCTGGGTAGCGGTTTGCTGGGTTTTTGAAGTGCCGGCGGCCTTTGGAATGCTGATGAGGCTTTCAGTGCTTGTCATCGATGCCCGGGTGGACACAGTGTTCATTGATGACAGGGATCCAGTTGAAAATGATGCGTTTCTTAGATCAAAACTGAGCTGAATCTGACTTCGAGTCCTGATCAGCCCTACAGGTCGGAGAATTGCTTTCGCCCAATCCCAGATATGCCCTGTCGAATCCACTCGATTAACCGGATCCCCCACGCAATACGCATACGCATTCAACCCACCCTCGCCAAAAGGGCTCAAATTGTCCGGGCTGTTGAACCGCATCAACACCGGGTTGAACGCTCTATAACCATTGCCCAACAGATAGTGCCCGGTCGCTGGATCGCGTCGTTCGCCATTGAAGCCTGGCAGGTGCAAGGGCGCTTGAGCCGGGGCACGCGTGCCGTAAGGCGTATAGCCGAACGCATGCGGCTGATCGGCGCCAAGGGCATGGCTCACCGAGCCCGGCGTGTCAGTGGCAATCAATACGCGTTCATTGTTCCCGGCATCCTGCTGGTATTGGGCTAGCAACCGATCATCGGTTTGCAACCACGAGGTGCCGATCTGCCCCTGAATTTCAGTGGTCAGGCTGTTCAGGCGATAGAAGCAGCGCGTATCGTCTTGACCGAGCGGCAAACAGCTGGCCAGCCGATCAAGCGGATCGTAGCGGTAGCGGCACAACGGCTCGGGTTTTGAGAGGGACATTAGCGGATACCTTGAGCGGTCCTTTGCACAAAGAATCACCTCCCCAGTGAGTCTTGACTACCTGTCAAAAATACCAGTTACCCTCGAATGGTAATGCTTCACCTGCGAAAGTGAAGTAATGGGTTTCTCATTTCTTCAGGTGCAGGTCTTGCAAGATTAACCGTCAGGTTTTGATAACGTATCCAGCTTGCCTCGATCATAGGCTCTATCTCTTGGGACGTGTAGGTTCGCTCCAACGCTTTACGAGATGAGTATGAATATTTAATTTTATGTATATCTTCCGAGATTTTACTTGTTGAAAATGTATCTGGCTCAATGAGTTTGAGTTTTGATCTTTTGGGGCGTGTGAGATGTATTTTTATTTGGGTGTCAGATGCGCTTGATATTCTTTGTAGATTTGTTTGGTCGATCAGCTCAATCATGTGGGAGTCCATGGATGATTCAATGATTTTCTTTATGCCGGGAGACGTGTGATTGCTCCCCATGTAGACGCTTTTTATGCTCGGGTTCATGGACGCCAACGCTCGTTTTTTTAGGGGGATGGACATGTATTGGTTCTTCAGTGTTTTGATATCATTGAATAGCATTTGATCTGAGTATCTTAACGGGCGTTGAAGAAAGTAGGCCCCCAGCTTCATGATATGCCCGCTCGGATCCAACCGGTTCACCGGGTCCCCCCCACAATACCCATACGTATTTAACCCGCCCTCGCCAAACGGACTCAAACTGTCTGGGCTGTTGAAGCGCATCGACACCGGATTGAACGCCCGATAGCCATTGCCCAACAGATAATGCCCGGTCACCGGATCACGTCGTTCACCATTGAATCCCGGCAGGTGCAAGGGCGCTTGAGTCGGGGCGCGCGTGCCGTAAGGCATGTAACCAAACGCTTGGGGCTGATCGGCACCAAGGGCATGGATCACCGAGCCCGGCGCATCAGTGGCAATCAATACACTTTTATTCTCGCCCGATTCTTGCTGACACTGCGCGAGAAGCCGGTCTTGCGCCTGCAGCCACGAGATACCGACCTGTCCCTGAATTTCAGTGGTCAGCCTGTTCAGGCGATAGAAGCAGCGCGTGTCGTCTTGCCCGAACGGCAAACAGCTGG
Source organism: Pseudomonas sp. 3A(2025) (assembly GCF_054589175.1). Lineage (NCBI taxonomy): Bacteria > Pseudomonadati > Pseudomonadota > Gammaproteobacteria > Pseudomonadales > Pseudomonadaceae > Pseudomonas > Pseudomonas sp. 3A(2025). The sequence continues at coordinate 2,244 of NZ_BAAILM010000051.1, forward strand.
CCAGCCGATCCAGCGGGTCGTAGCGGTAGCGGCACAGTGGCTCGGGTTTTGGAATTGCCATGATCGGGTACCTTGAGCGGGGCCTTTGCGCTCAGGCTCCCCCTTTATGGTTGGCTTGGCTACCTGTCAGATTTGACCGGTAGCCAAGTGGTTCATACAACGACCTCCAGCCCTTTTTTCTCATGCTTTCCTTATTTCTGTGACGCTCAATGTGGATTTCCCCCCTAGTGCCGCACCGGTTTTGAGCGCTCCGGCTTGCGTAGCACTGGCGCTCATGGCCGCTGCCATGTTAACCACAGCTCCGGCAAGAGACGCGCGGGGGTGTGGGCTAGTGAATACCTCCCTAAACCATTTTAAAGACGAACGTGTATACGCTGTGGAGTCGCTTATCTGTCCTGTAGAGACTTTTTGAGCCAGCGACGCATAATACTCAGCATGGTTCAGTGGAAGACTCTGGTTGCTGGAGGGATAGGTGCTGAGGTTTCTGTTGACCATATCGACGCTTGCGCCAAATTGCGTAGCCCGCTCCTCGGGGCCCAATCCTTGTTGCAATGCTTTTCTGGGCGCAGACATCTCTGGAATCGAACCTGTATTTGGAATGAACGATTGATGAAGCGTTCGTACTATTCCCGGATCGCCCCCTACTGCAAACGTTACCGCATCATCAGCCGAGCGCTGAGAGCCTTGAAGCAGCTTGGACAGTTTGCCAAACATATGCCCCGACGGATCGATACGATTGACCGGGTCACCGCCACAGTAGACATAGGCATTGATCCCGCCCTTACCAAACGGGCTCAGGCTATCGGGCGAGTTGAAACGCATCAGCACCGGGTTAAAAGCACGTACGCCATTACCCAGCAAATAATGCCCGGTCACCGGATCGGGTCGCTCGCCATTGAAGCCCGGCAGGTGCAAGGGCGCTTGAGCAGGCTGACGGACACCGTAAGGCGTGTAGACAAATGACGGCTGCCGATAAGTATCCAGGGCGTGGAGTACCGAGCCTGGTTTGTCCGTAGCGATCAACAGGCTTTCAATCCTTTTTGCCTCTTGCCGCCATTGCGCAAGAAGCAGGCTTTCTATCTGCAACCTCGTAGTCCCGATCTGCCCCTGAATCTCAGTGGTCAGCCTGTTGGGGCGATAGAAGCAGCGCGTGTCAGCCTGCCCGAGCGGCAAGCAACTGGCCAGCCGATCAAGCGGGTCGTAGCGGTAGCGGCAAAGTGATTCGGGTTTTGGCAGGGACATGACCGGGTACCTTGAGCGGAGCCTGTGCACGCAGGTTCACCCTTTACGCCGGTCTTGCCTACCTGTCAGAAATAACAGGTAGCGGGCGGTATTTATCTATATCTGCAAGGCTTCAGAGACGGGGTAGGTTGAGGCCTCAACCCATTCTCCAGACAGAAACCACTTCTTATGTACATCATCGACTACAACAGCTATCGCTCCATCAAGGGCTTCAACCGCCGGGTTCGCTTTCTGATCCTGCATTACACGGCCGGGGCGTTCAAAGGCTCGGTCACGGCGCTCACCGGCCCTTCGGTCAGCGCGCATTACCTGGTGCCCGATCCCCTTGATAAAACCTACACCGACGCAGGTTTCAAGGACCTGCGAATTTTCAACCTGGTCGATGAAAACGAACGTGCCTGGCATGCCGGTGCCAGTGTCTGGGGCAGTCGCAACAACCTGAACGACACCTCCATCGGCATCGAAATCGTCAATGACGCCAGTTTCGATAAAGGCGTCTTCACCTTTCCCCCTTATAACGTGCAGCAAATCGAGGCGGTCAAGCAGTTGGCCCTGGATATCCTGCAGCGCTATCCCGACATGACGCCTGTCCATGTGCTGGGCCATAGCGACATTGCCCCCGGCAGAAAGAGTGACCCGGGTCCTGCGTTCCCCTGGAAAGAACTGCATGAAGCCGGCATTGGTGCCTGGTACGACGAGGCGACCAAACAGCGCTATCAAGTGCAGTTCAACCGCGAACTGCCTGCCAGGGCGCAGGTGCTGGCCAAACTGAAGGTCTATGGATACGACGTGTCAGGCGCGGGCACCGATAGCGGGTACCGCGCGTTGGTGAGAGCCTTGCAGCTACATTTCCGGCCTGAAAAATACGATGGCGCGCTGGATGCTGAAACAGCGGCCGTGCTGTACGCGTTGGTCGACAAGTATTTTCCGATGTAAGTGTTGAGCTACAAGCTACAAGCTACAAGCTGACCGCGCCCGGCTTGCCGCTTGTGGCTTACAGCTTGCAACTACCCCTAAACATCAAGCCCCACCGGCTCATCCTGCCAGTCGGCCTTGAACCGCTCCACCTCGTGTCGGCGCTTGCGGTACGAATACGGTGTTTCCCCGTACTGTTTGCGAAACCACAGAATGAAGTGCGAGGCATCGGAAAAGCCGCAGCTCAGGGCGATGGTGGTGATGTTCTGGCTGGTGTTGACCAGCAGGCGCCGGGCATGGTCCAGGCGCAGTTTGCGCCAGTAGTTGGCCGGTGGTTCCTGGGTGTTGGCGACGAACTCGCGGTGCAACTGGCGCGGCTGGGTGCCGACTGCCTGGGCGACGTCCTTGAGTGACATCGGCGTGTCCAGGTGGGCGCGCATGAAGGTAATGGCGCGGCTGACCCGGTCGTTTTCGTAGATGCTCGGCTGGCTGCCGGTGTGTGTCTCGGTGTCGGTCCGGGCTTCGACCAGCAGGTATTCCAGGCCCTTTTGTGCGCGCACCGCGCCGCAGTGGCGGCTGATCAGGCTGGCGGCCAGGTCGATGGCGGTGCCGCCGGGGCAGGTGATGATGCCGCCGTCGTCGACATAGCTTTTGTCCAGCACCGCAATGGCGTCCGGGAACAGTGTCTTGAACTCGTCGAGGATGGTGAAGTGCACCGCACAGCGTTTGCCGTCGAGCAGCCCGGCCTTGCCGAGCACGAACGAGGCCGAGCACAGGGCGATGATCGGCACCTTGGCTGCGTGCAGGTCGCGCAGCGCATCGAGCAGCCATTGCGGAGGGTTGCGGGTTTCGCCCATCAGCCCGCCGGCGATCACGATGTAGTCGTACTGCGCCCAGACATTCAGCGGCTTGGTGGGCGAGATCGGCATGCCGCAACTGGCCGTCACGGGCTCATCGAGGCAGGTCATCCAGTCCCACTGACAATGCACCTGCTGGCTTCGGAACGACTTGTCGGCAGCAAAGCGTAGCGAGTCGACCAGGCCTGCCACCGGCACCAGGGTGAAGTGGTTCAACAGAATGAAACCGACCCGCAAGTCCGGTTTTACCGGGGGTTGCACCGTGGCGTCCACGGCCGGGTCGAGCGCAAAAGAGTGAGCCATGATCGGTGTCTCCAAGGGGCCGGCATCGAGGGCGGCAAGGTCGATTCTAGGACTGCCCAAGGTGTCCTGCCTATCATATTTAGCCCGGTAAACAGGAGATCAAGGACACCGGGTCGCAATGTCCTATCAATTGTCATTGGCGTAATAGCCGCCCCTTTGTCGCGCTGCGCATCATGAAAGAAAAACCACTCATCAAGGCAGCTCTCATATGTACCGTGGATTCTGGTATGCGCAGGCCCTCGACCTGGACAGCGATCTTGCTCCAGCCCTGGAGGAATCGATGCAGGCCGACGTTTGCATCATCGGTGGCGGTTTTCTCGGGCTGTGGTCGGCGATTCGGCTGAAGCAGGCCAACCCGGAAAAGACCATCGTGATTGTCGAGCGCGACCGTTGCGGCGCCGGTGCCAGCGGGCGCAACGGCGGCATCGCCACCAACTGGTGGGGCAAGTACCTGTCGGTGCGCACCATCTGCGGGGATGTCGAGGCCCGGCGCATCTGTGAGGCGGCCGAGTCGGCCATCGACGAGATCGGCAGTTTTTGCGAAGAGCACGGCATCGATGCCCAGTACCGCAAGGACGGCTGGCTGTGGACCGCGACCAACCAACGGCAGATGAACTCGTGGAAGGTGCTGACCGACGGCCTGCAAAACCTGGGCGTCAACCCGTTTCAGGAACTGGACCGGCAGACGATTGCGGGCCGTGTCGGCTCGCCGCTGGTGCTGGGCGGTATCTATGACCGCAACGCTGCCACTGTGCAGCCGGCCATGCTTGCCCGTGGCTTGCGTCGGGTAGCGCTGAAGCTGGGGGTGAAAATCTTCGAAAAGACCCCGTTGACCCATCTGCAGCGTGGCGCGCATCCGGTGGTGCACACCAGCAAGGGCAAGGTGATGGCCGACCGGGTGGTCATTGCGATGAACGCCTGGGGCGCACAGTTTCCGGAGTTGCGGCGCATGATCGCGATCATGTCCAGCGACATGGTCGCCACCGCGCCGGTCAAGGCCAGGCTGGACGCCATCGGTTTCAGTCGGGGCGAGTGCATGACCGACTCGCGCACGGTGCTCAACTATTGGCGCAACACGCCGGATGGCCGCGTGGTGTTTGGCAAGCCGCTGGGCCAGTTCGGCTTTGCCGGGCGCATCGGCAACCTCTACGAAAAGCCCTCGCCGGCCGCCGACCGGGTGGCTGCCGAGTTGCGCAGGCTGTACCCGCAACTGTCCAGCGTACCGATCGTCAGCAGTTGGACCGGGCCGATCGACCGGGCCATGAAAGGCCTGCCCAATTTCGGCTACCTCGACCATCACCAGAACATCGCCTACGGCATCGGCTTTTCCGGCAACGGCGTGGCGACCACGGTGTTTGCCAGCCGGATCATCAAGTCGCTGGTCGAGCATGCCAACGACGAGTGGGGCAACTGCGGTCTGGTCAACCAGAAGATGAAGCTGCTGCCGCCCGAGCCGTTGCGTTTCTTTGGTGCGCACATGGTGCGCGATGCGCTGGTGCATAAAGAGTCACTGGAGGACCACGACCGCGATGCCGGTTTTATCACTAAGCGCCTGGTGGCCATGGCGCCGGCCGGCTATGTACCGGCGCAGAAAAAATAAGGAGCGCAGCGTGAGCGAACACATCGTATTTCTCGACGACGACGGCCTGGCACCGTCCACCCGCCTGAAGCGCCCGGGCGTGGCGCACACCTGGCAACAGTACGCCTACACCCACCCCGAGCAGGTGCTCGAGCACTTGCGCGACGCGACCATTGCGCTGACCTGCAGCGTGCCGCTGCGTGAAGAACACCTACGCCAGTTGCCGAAGCTGAAGATGATTTCGCTGGCCCTGACCGGCCGCGACATCGTCGATGTCGACTACTGCGAAGCCTGCGGCATCGTCGTCTCCAGCGTGCCGGGCTACGCTGCCAATACCGTGGCCGAACACAGCCTGGCGATGATCTTCGAGCTGTTCCGGCGCCCGGCGGCGTTCACCCGGCTGATGCGTCAGGTGCATGCCGGCAAGGCCGAGTACAAGAACATTTATTTCGACCACCGCATCCGCGATGTGCGCGGTCGCCAGTTGGCGATCATCGGCAGCGGCCCGATTGCCCTGCGTCTGGCCGAGCTGGCCCGTGCGCTGGGCTTGCAGGTCGTGTTCGAGGACCGTGGCGGCAAACGTCGCGGTGCCGATTGCCGGCCACTGGCCGAGCTGTTGAAAAGCTGCGATGTGCTGTCGATCAACTGTCCGCTGACCGCCGAAACCCACAACCTGATCGATACCGCCGAACTGGCCCTGATGAAGCCCGATGCGCTGGTAATCAACACCGGGCGCGGTGGCATCGTCAACGAGGCCGCGCTGATCGCCGCCTTGCAGGCCGGTCGTCTGGGCGGTGTGGCGCTGGATGTGGTCGAGCACGAGCCGCTGCACCCGAGCAACCCGCTGTTCGCGCTGATCGAGCGCGATGACTTCATTCTCAACCCGCACATTGCCTGGAGCAGCGAAGACGCCATGCAGCAATTGATGGACCGCGCTGTGGATAACATCAGCGATTTCGTCGCCCGGCAACCGGGTGCGTCATTTGTGCGCACGGGTTAAAACCGCTTATCAGATCGTTGGCGCGCTGTTACTTTCTGTGTCGGGAGCGCGTCTATCCTCCCGTAGCCCACCCAACCAATGATGAGGAGCATCATGGCCAAGGCCGCCGACGTGGTAGTGCAATGTCTGGAAAATGAAGGCGTCGAGTACGTTTTCGGTATTCCCGGTGAAGAGAACCTCGACCTGCTCGAGTCCCTGCGCAAGTCGCAGATCAAGCTGGTGCTGACTCGCCACGAGCAGTCCGCTGGCTTCATGGCCGCCACCTATGGCCGTCTGACCGGCAAGACGGGTGTCAGCCTGTCGACCCTGGGCCCCGGTGCCACCAACCTGGTCACTGCTGGCGCCTATGCATACCTGGGCGGTATGCCGATGTTGATGATTACCGGCCAAAAGCCGATCAAGAAATCCAAGCAGGGCCGCTTCCAGATCCTGGATGTGGTCGGCATGATGCAGCCACTGACCAAGTACACTCATCAGTTGGCATCCGCGGACAACATCCCGTCCCGCGTGCGTGAGGCCTTCCGCCTCGCCGAAGAAGAAAAACCGGGTGCCGTGCACCTGGAGCTGCCTGAAGACATCGCTGCCGAACAGACCGACGTGCTGCCGATTCCGCGCAGCCTGCAGCGTCGTCCGCTGGCCGAGCACAAGTCGATCGAGGCTGCCGTTGCCAAGCTCAAGACTGCGCGCAGCCCGATCCTGGTGATCGGTGCCGGTGCCAACCGCAAGATGACCGCCAAGGTTCTCAAGCAACTGATCGACCAGACCGGTATCCCGTTTGTCACCACGCAAATGGGTAAAGGCGTTGTCGACGAGCGCCACCCGCGCTTCCTCGGTAACGCTGCGCTGTCGTCCGGTGACTTTGTACACCGCGCCGTCGAAGCCGCCGACCTGATCATCAACATCGGCCACGATGTGATCGAGAAGCCGCCGTTCTTCATGGTCCGTGGCGGCACCGAAGTGATCCACATCAGCTTCCGCTCGGCTGAAGTCGATGCGGTGTACTTTCCGCAGATCGAAGTGATCGGCGACATCGCCAACGCCGTGTGGCAGATCGGTGAAGCGCTGGAAGGTGTGTCTCACTGGGACTTCACCCGCCTGCTGGCCATCCGTGAAGCCAACGAAGCACAGATCGCCGAAGGCGCCGACGATAACCGTTTCCCGGTGTATCCACAGCGTCTGGTGGCCGACATCCGTCGTGCGCTGCCTAGCGAAGGCATCGTGGCGCTGGACAACGGCATCTACAAGATCTGGTTCGCCCGCAACTACAAGGCGCACAAGCCGAACACCGTGCTGCTCGACAACGCCCTGGCGACCATGGGCGCAGGCTTGCCATCGGCCATGGCCTCGCACCTGGTGTACCCGGACCGTCCGGTGATCTCGGTGTGCGGTGACGGCGGCTTCATGATGAACAGCCAGGAGCTGGAAACGGCTGTTCGCCTGAAGATGAACCTGACCGTGGTGATCCTGCGTGACGACGGCTACGGCATGATCCGCTGGAAGCAAGCCAACATGGGCTTCACCGATTTCGGCCTGGACTACGGCAACCCTGACTTCGTCAAATACGCCGAAGCCTACGGTGCCTATGGTCATCGCGTCGAAAGCGCCGAAGGCTTCCTGCCGCTGCTGGAAAAATGCATCAGCACCCCGGGCGTACACGTGATCGACTGCCCGGTCGATTACAGCGAAAACGACCGCATCCTCAACACCGAACTGCGCGAGCGCAGTCTGGCGGTGTAAGGCTGTTGCCAGGCAACACATCCGTGTTGCCTGGCTTGGTCCCTGCGTGCGATACGCAAAACAAACCTGTACGCTCGCGCCTTTGTCGATTCCCATCGAAAAGGAGCTCATGTGGACCTGCGTCAACTCGAAGCCTTTGCCGCCGTGATGTCGGCCGGAAGTGTCACCGGCGCCGGGCAGATGCTCGGGCGTTCGCAGCCGACCATCACCCGCCAGATTCAGGAACTTGAACAGGAACTGGGCTTTGCCCTGTTCGAGCGCAGTGGCCCGAAAGTCACCCCCACCCAGAAAGCCTTCCAGATGACCGCCGAGGTCGAAAGTGCCCTGCAAGGCTTTCGCCATGTGCATCAGCGCGCGCTGAACATTGCCCGCGACGAAAACCGCAGCCTGCGTCTGGTCGCCACGCCGGCCCTGGCCGCCGGCCTGTTGCCCCCGGCGCTGGCGCGTCTGCCCGAGCATCTGCGTGCGCAGCAGTTGCAGATTCACAGCCTGTCGCCGGAAGCGGCGGTGCAGGCCGTCTTGTCGAAAACCTTCGATCTGGGCGTGATCAGCCTGCCGCTGGAACACCGCGGCCTTGAGCTGCACTGGATCGGCGAAGCGCCTTGCGTGGCGGTCGTGCCCGAAGACAGCCCGCTGGCCGCCTACCCGGTGTTGGGCATGGCGCAACTGGCCGAGCAGACCCTGATCAGCATCTCCAACCCGTTTCGCTTTCGTCGGCGCATCAACAAGGCCTTCGAAAACGCAGGCCTTGAGCCGCAGCATATTCTCGACACCAACACCTCGCTGATCGCCATGCAAATGGCCCGTGCAGGTCTGGGCGTCGCCCTGGTCGACCCGTTCACCGCCTACGGCGTACCGCTGCAAGGCGTGGTGGTGCGCTCGATCGAAGCCAGCGTTCCGTTCTATTTCGGCCTGGTATCAGCCCACGCCAGCCCCCTCTCCGAAGTCGCCCGCGCACTGGCCGACAGCCTGCAGGTGTCCTCGCAGGCCTTGCTGCCCGGCATGACCCTGCACCCCGCCAGTCGTCACGACATGCTGATGCAAGCGATCTACGCCGGCTGACCCTTCTGGCGTCATCGTCCGAATGACGCCTCATATCTCCATATCGAATATCCATAGAATTTCTAATTTCTTGTGGCGATAAAAATCGCCGCTTAGTATTCGTATACCAAATTCAATGGCTTTAAATATTTGAAAAATGGATTGTATGGCTCACACAACAATCCAGATACGCGGGCATCCAGCCGACCTCGGCAAATCGCCGCACTGCCAGATTCACTTTTCACGGCGACTTGTCGGAGGGGATGTTCATGCAAGTAAAGTTTTCAAAGGTCTCGGCGCCCGCGCTGTTGACCCTGGCCGGGCTGTACTGGACGGGCACTGCACACGCAGCGCCGCAGGGCAGTGAAGAAACCACCCAGTTGCAGACCGTGGTCTCGGTGGGTAACCGCGGTGTCGAGCGCACCGTGGCCGAAAGCGCGGTGCCCATCGATGTGATCGGCGGCCAGGACCTGGAAAAGCAGGGCGCCAGCGTCAGTCTTCGCGATGCTCTGGCTAATCTGCTGCCTTCGTTCAACGTCGCCAAGGTCACCGGCGGCGCTTACAGCAACGTCGCACGCGCGGCCGGCTTGCGCGGTCTGGGCGGCGGTTATGTGCTGGTCCTGGTCAACGGCAAGCGCCGCCACGGCGGTTCGGTGGCGTCGGAAAACTCGGTACTGATCGAAGGCTGGAACCCGGCCGACCTCGACCTGATTCCGGTCGCGGCGGTCGACCGCGTCGAAGTGCTGCGCGACGGCGCGGCAGCGCAGTACGGTTCTGACGCAATTGCCGGGGTGATCAACATCATCCTGAAAAAAGACAGCAGCGGCGGCAGCGCCACCACGCTGGCCGGGCGTCGTTCCGGCTACCACGGCGTGGGCTCCAACGGCGAAACCTACCAGCAGAGCATCAACAAGGGTTTCGAGCTGCCCAATGGCGGCTTCTTCAATTTCACCCTCGATGCCAAGAACCAGGACAGCACCAAGCGCTCTGCCGAGGCCACCGGCAGCTTTTACTACCCGATCAATGGCCAGCCCGACCCGCGTGAAAACACTGTGGAACGCCGCAGCTTTGGTGGCGGCCTGCCGGAAATCGAGCAGTACAACCTGGCCTACAACGCCGAACTGCCGCTGACCGACGACACCTCGCTGTACTCGTTCAGCACCCTGGGCAAGCAGGACGCGCTGGTGTCGATCGGTTTTCGCCGGCCCAACTCCAACACCATCGTCAACGAGCTGTATCCCGATGGCGTGGCGCCGAACTTTACCTTCGAAAGCCTCGACTACCAGACCGTGGTCGGCGCACGTGGCAAGGATATCGCCGGCTGGGACTGGGACCTGAGCACCTCGTACAGCCGCAACAAGCAAAAGCAACTGACCGACAAGAACCTCAACCCGTCGCTGGGCACCTCAAGCCCGACCGACTTCTGGTTGCAGACCAACACCTTCGATCAGTGGACCACCAACCTGGACCTCAACCGCACGCTGGACATCGGCCTGCGCAACCCGCTGACCTTTGCCACCGGTCTAGAGCACCGCTTCGAGCACTACCGCACCGAATCCGGCGACCCGGAATCGTACAGCAACGGCGGCTACACCTACCCGGTCGGCCACCCGCGTGCCGGCCAGCAAGCGGCCATCGGCGCCCTGGGTAACTACCTGCTGCTGCCCGAAGACGAAGTCGACCTGCGCCGCAGTAACAGCGCCGCCTATGTCGACCTGGGCCTGGACGTCACCGACAAATGGTTTATCGGCGCGGCGGGGCGCTTCGAGCACTACACCGACAGTTCGGGCAACACCTGGAACGGCAAGCTCTCGACCCGTTATGCGTTCACCCCGGAACTGGCCGCACGCGGTGCGCTGAGCACCGGTTTCGTCGCGCCGTCGATGGTCCAGCAAGGCTACGCCAAGACCGGTCTGGGCCGGCGCACCATTGGCAACGAAACCCGCGACATCATGATCAAACGTGTGCAGCCCGACTCGGCGATCGGTATTGCGTTGGGCGCCGAAGACCTGGAACCGGTGCGCTCGCAAAGCCTGTCGGCCGGCCTGACCTGGAACCCGGTGAAGAACCTCAACGTCTCGCTGGACGCTTACCTGATCGACCTTGAAGACCGCATCGCACTGATCAGCCCGCTGCAAGGCGCGGCCGTCGACCGCATTCTGGCCTCCTACGGTTTCTCGCATGTGCAGCAGGTGCAGTACTACGCCAACGCCTTCGACACCCGCACCCGCGGTGTCGATCTGGTGGTCGACTACACCCAGCACCTGGGCGAATTCGGTCGCCTGCGCTGGAACCTGGGTGCCAACTGGAACAAGGCGACCATCACCGACCAGAAAGACAACCCGGCGCAGTTGCAGAGCCTGGGCCTGTCGCGCTTCGACCGCACCGAACTGGGCGGCATCACCGACCTGACCCCGAAAACCAAGTTCCTGCTCGGCCTGAACTGGCAAGTCGGCGACTGGGACGCCGGCGTGCGTACCACCCGTTACGGCGAAGTCAAGAAACTGGGCAGCTCAAGCGGCGGCGTCGACGAACGCTTCGGCGCCAAGTGGATCACCGACGTCGATGTCGGCTACCAGATCACCGACAACGTGCGCGTCTCGCTGGGCGCCGACAACGTGTTCAACGTCTACCCCGACAAACACACCGTGGTCGATGTTTCCGGCGGCTCGTACTACTCGTCGATCTCACCGTTCGGCTCGTACGGCGCGTTTTACTACAGCCGTCTGAACATCGATTTCTGATTCAACGAATGGCGCCGTATCGCGGATACGGCGCCATTCGCATGACACACGTTTTTTCATTTCTATCGAGACTGCACAATGCCTGACACCCATACCCCTATCGGCCTGCCTGCTCTGGAAGCACGCTTGCGCGAAGATCTGGAATGGCTCGGCCTCCCCGCACACCCCTGGGTCAAGACCCATCGCCACAACGACACCGACCTGCTGGACGTGGCGATCATCGGCGCCGGCATGGCCGGCATGGCCGCCGCTGCCGAGCTGCATCACCTGGGCGTGCGCACCGTGCTGTTCGATCAGGCCGAACAAGGCTTTGAAGGACCGTGGGCAACCACGGCACGCATGCAAACCCTGCGTTCGCCCAAACAACTGGCCGGCCCCGCACTGGGCTTGCCGGCACTGACCTTTCGCGCCTGGTTTCAGGCGCGTTTCGGTCTTGAACAATGGCAGGCGCTGGACAAGATCCCGCGCCTGCAATGGGCCGAGTACCTGCGCTGGTATCGCCAAGTGCTCAAGCTCGATGTGCGTAACCAGAACCGCATCGCCAGTGTGCAACCGACCGGCGAGGGTTTTGTGCGCCTGCTCATAGACACGCCTACCGGGCGCGTCGAGCAACTGGCCCGTCATGTGATTCTCGCCACCGGCCGCGATGGCATGGGCGGGCCGTGGGTGCCTGAACTGGCGCATGCGCTGCCGCGTCAGTACTGGGCGCATTCGGCCGACGGCCTGCAAGACGCCTGGTTTGTCGGTAAGCGCGTGGCGGTGATCGGCGGCGGCGCCTCGGCGATGGACGCTGCCGGTACGGCGCTGGAAGCCGGCGCGACCTCGGTCGATCTGCTGGTGCGCCGGCGTGAACTGCCGCGCATCAACAAGGGTAAAGGCGCCGGCAATCCGGGCATGACCCACGGCTACTGGCGCCTGCCCGATGCCTGGAAGTGGCGCATCCGCGAATACCTCAACACCCAGCAAACCCCGCCGCCGCGCGGCAGTACCTTGCGCGTGGCACGGCATGCCAATGCCCGCTTGCTGCTTGATAACGCGCTGGAAGCGGTCGAACTCGACAGCCTCGGCCAGTTGCAGGTGCGCACCTCGCAGGCCCACCTGACCTGTGACTTCATCGTGTTTGCCACCGGCTTTCGCAGCGATCTCGACAAGCGCCCGGAATTCGCGCCGTTCGCTGCGCACATCCGCAAATGGTCCGAGCGTTTCCCGCTGCCGGCCGAGCATCAGCACAGTGAAACCGCGCAGTTGCCCGATCTCGGTCCGCTGTTCGAGTTCCTGCCGCGCACGCCCGGCGCCTGTCCGGGCCTTGAGCGCATTCATTGTTTCAACTACCCGGCAGCACTGACCTACGGCGGCGTATCCGGTGATATTCCGGCGATCAGCGACGGCGCCAAACGCATCGCCCAGGCGCTGGCCGGGCAACTGTTCAATGAAGACATCGAGGCGCATTTCTCTGACATGCAGCACTACGCCGAACCGGAACTGATCGGTGATGAATGGCTGGCCGGCAGCCTGCGCGCCGAAGAGCGCCGCCCATGACCGGCTGGCTGCTGCGCCGCGTGGGCCAGGCGTTTCTGGTGCTGGTGTTGATGTCGCTGATTGTCTTTATCGGCCTCAATGCCATCGGCAACCCGCTGGACATTCTGATCGGTGAAGACCTCAACCAGGCCGAACGCGCAGCGGCCATCGCCCGGCTGGGCCTGGACCAGCCGCTGTGGCAGCAATACCTGCACTTTGTCCGCGGTGCGCTGGACGGCCATCTGGGCAAAAGCTACGTGCATCACGAAGACGCCCTGCAACTGGTGCTGCACCGCTTGCCGGCCACCATCGAACTGGCGGTCACTGCCTTGTTGCTGGCGGTGTTCGTCGGCGTACCGCTGGGCCTGTTTGCCGGGCTGTACCCGGAGCATCCGTTTTCGCGGCTGTTGATGGCGACCAGCATCATCGGTTTCTCGCTGCCCTCGTTCTGGGTCGCATTGATGCTGGTGTTGCTGTTCTCGGTGCATCTGGGCTGGGTGCCGGCCAGCGGCCGTGGCGAAACCCGCGAATTGTTCGGCATCCAGTGGTCATGGCTGACCCTCGATGGCCTGCATCACTTGCTGCTGCCGGCACTGAATCTGGCGCTGTTCAAGGTCTCGCTGATCCTGCGCCTGACCCGCGCCGGGGTGCGCGAAGTGCTGCCGCAGGACTTTGTGCGCTTTGCCCGGGCCAAGGGCCTGTCGCCACTGCGCGTGGTGGTCATGCACGTGCTGCGCAACACGCTGATTCCGCTGGTCACCGTGCTGGGGCTTGAGCTGGGCTCGACCATCGCCTACGCGGTGGTCACCGAAAACATCTTTGCCTGGCCCGGTTCCGGCAAGTTGATTCTGGACAGTATCAACAGCCTGGACCGCCCGGTGGTGGTGGCTTACCTGATGGTCGTGGTGGTGATTTTCGTCACCCTCAACCTGATCGTCGACGTTCTGTACCGCGTGCTTGACCCGCGGGTTCGCCTGGAGGCCGCGCGATGAGCCGTGCCGTATCGATCGTCTCGCCCTGGCAACGTGCTGCGGGCGATTTCCTGCGGGCGCCGTCGGCGTGGCTGGGCCTGGTGCTGTTGCTCGGCATCGTCCTGCTGGCGGTGCTGGCGCCGTGGATCACCCCGCAAAACCCTTATGACCTGCTGCAACTGGACGTGCTCGATGCGCGCCTGGCACCGGGCAGCGAAAGCTCCAGCGGCGGCTTCACCTATTGGCTGGGCACCGACGGCCAGGGCCGCGACCTGTACTCGGCCATCGCCTACGGCCTGCGCATCAGTCTGGTGGTGGGCCTGGGCTCGGCGCTGATTGCCGCCGTGGTCGGCACGGTGATCGGTCTGATCGCCGCCTATACCGGCGGCTGGGTCGATGCGCTGCTGATGCGCCTGGTCGACCTGCTGCTGTCGTTCCCCGGCATTCTCATGGCGCTGATGATTCTGGCCTGGCTGGGCAAGGGCGTCGGCAACGTGATGCTCACCCTGGTGGTGCTGGAATGGGCCTATTACGCGCGTACCGCGCGTGGTCAGGCGCTGGTCGAAAGCGGTCGCGAATACGTCGAGGCCGCACGCGGGCAGGGCATCAACCGTTCGCGGATTCTGCTCGGGCACATTCTGCCCAACTGCCTGCCGCCGCTGATCGTCATCGGCGCCCTGCAGATTGCCCGCGCCATCACCCTGGAAGCGACCCTGTCGTTTCTCGGCCTGGGCGTGCCGATCACCGAGCCGTCGCTGGGTCTGCTGATCGCCAACGGCTTTCAATTCATGCTCGGCGACGAGTACTGGATCAGCGTGTTTCCGGGTCTGGCGTTGCTGCTGACCATTGTTGCCATCAACCTGGTGGGCGACCGCCTGCGCGATGTGCTCAACCCGAGGCTGCAATCATGAGCGCATCCCCAGTCACACCCTTGACCCTTGAAGTGCGCAACCTCAGCGCCGGTTTTCAGACCCGCGAAGGCTTGCTACCCGCCGTGCGCGACCTGTCGCTGCGTCTTGCGCCGGGGCGCATTCTCGGTTTGGTGGGCGAGTCCGGTTCAGGCAAATCGGTCACCGGTTTCTCGATCATCGGCCTGCTCGACACGCCGGGACGCATCAGTGCCGGCGAGATCATTTTTCAGGGCCGCGACCTGCGCAGCCTCAAGGCCCGTGAGCTGCGCGCGCTGCAAGGCAACCGACTGGCGATGATTTTCCAGGACCCGATGATGACCCTCAACCCGGTGCTGCGCGTCGACACGCAGATGATCGAAGCGGTGCGTGCGCATCAACCGGTCAGCCAGGCCGAAGCCCGTGAGCTGGCGCGTTCGACCCTGGCCGCGATGGGCATCGCCAGCCCTGAAGAACGCCTGCGTGCTTATCCGCATCAACTGTCGGGCGGTATGCGTCAGCGCGTGGCGATTGCCATTGCGCTGCTGCATCGCCCGGACCTGATCATCGCCGATGAGCCGACCACCGCGCTGGACGTGACCATTCAGGCGCAGATTCTTGCAGAGGTACAAACCCTGGTGCGCGAGCAGGGCACCGCGCTGGTGTGGATCACCCACGATTTGTCGGTGGTCGCAGGCCTGGCCGATGAGGTGGCGGTGATGTACGCCGGGCGCATCGTCGAGCAAGGGCCGGTCGACGCCTTGCTCGATGACCCGCAGCACCCGTACACCCAAGGCCTGATCGACAGCCTGCCGAGCCGCAACCGGCGCGGCGAACGCTTGCGGCAGATCCCCGGCATGGCGCCGTCGCTGGGCAACCTGCCGCCCGGTTGCGCCTTCGCCCCGCGTTGCCCGCGCGCCAGCGAGGTTTGCCGCGAAGAGCCGCCGCTGCACACCCTCGACCCTGGTCGCAGCGTGCGTTGCTTCCATCCCGGCAGCCGATCCGAGGAGCCCGTTCATGCTCAATGAAACCCCTTTGATCGAACTGCAACAGATCAGCAAGGAATTCGGCGGCCAGCCAGCGGGCATCGTTGGCCGGGCGCTGCAACGCTTTGGCCTGAGCCGCGCTGTGCCGGTGACCCGCGCCGTCGACAGCGTTGACCTGCACATCCGCCGCGGTGAAGTGGTGGGTTTGGTCGGCGAGTCTGGCTGTGGCAAATCCACCCTGGCGCGCATCGCCGCCGGCCTGTCGTCCGGCACCCGTGGTCGTGTGCTTTTCGACGGTCGCGAGCTGGACAGCCTGCCGACTGCCGAGCGTCAGGCGGCGCGGCTTAACGTGCAGATGATTTTTCAGGACCCGTATTCGAGCCTTAACCCGCGCCTGCGCATCGACCGTATCGTCGGCGAAGGCGCGCGTTTGCATGGCCTGACGGATTCTGCCGGTTTCGACGATTACGTCAGCGCGCAGATGCAGCGTGCAGGCCTCGACCCGGCCTTGCGTCTGCGTTACCCGCACCAGTTCAGCGGCGGCCAGCGCCAGCGCATCGGCATCGCCCGTGCCCTGGCGGTGCAGCCGCAAGTGCTGGTGTGCGATGAGTCGGTGGCGGCGCTGGACGTGTCGATCCAGGCGCAGATTCTCAACCTGTTCATGGACCTGCGCGAGCAACTGGGCCTGACCTATCTGTTCATCAGCCACGACCTGGGCGTGGTCGAGCACCTCTGTGACCGGGTGGTGGTGATGTACCTGGGCCGGGTCGTGGAGCAGGCCTCGGTGGATGACCTGTTCGCCCGGCCGAATCACCCGTACACCCAGGCGTTGCTGGCGCAGATTCCGCGTTTTGAAACCCGGCGCAGCCAGTACACGCCGATCAAGGGCGAAATGCCCAGCCCGCTGGCACCGCCGTCGGGCTGTCATTTTCACCCCCGTTGTCCGTACGCCAGCGCGCGTTGCCGCGAGCAGGCGCCACCGTTGCAAGAAATAGCGCCGGGGCACTTCAGCGCTTGCCATCTCAACCACGAACTTTGAACGAGGAAACCTCCTTGAAACCATTGCTGACGAGTGCGCTGACCCTGGCCCTGCTGGCCGCTGGCACCGCTAACGCCGATGACGCCAACAAGACCCTGCGCATCGCTTATGCGGACCCGGTGTCGTCGCTGGACCCGCAACTGAACAACCATGCCGGCGACCGTTCGATTGCCCTGCATGTCTTCGAGTCTTTGCTGGAGCGCCGCGACGATGGCAATCATCCGGGCCTGGCGAAAAGCTGGGAGCGGGTCGACGACCTGACCTGGCGCTTTCACCTGCGCGACGACGTGAAGTGGCAGGACGGCCAGCCATTCAGCGCCGATGACGTGGTGTTCTCGCTGGAGCGTGCGCGCAATGTGCCGGGCAGCGTCGCCTCGTACGCCGCAGGCTTACGCACCGTGGCCTCGGTCAAGGCGCTGGACGCCCACACCGTCGAGATCAAGACCAACGTGCCCAACCCGTTGCTGGTTGCCAACGTCGACGCCACCTATCTGGTCAGCCGCCACGCCGGCGCCAACGCCAACAGCGAAGACTACGGCAGCGGCAAGGCGGCCATCGGCACCGGCCAGTACAAACTGCTGTCGTTCAGCCAGGGCGACCGCGCGCTGTTCGAACGCAACGAAAATTACTGGGGGCCAAAGCCTGCCTGGGCCAGGGTCGATTACCGCTACATTCCCAACCCGGCCGGGCGCACGGCGGCACTGCTGGCGGGCGATGTCGATGTGATCGACAAGGTCTCGCCCAGCGATGTGCAGAAGCTGCGCAAGACCCAAGGCGTCCACGTTTTCGCTTATCCGGGCCTGCGCGCGCTGATCATTCAGCCAAGCTTTCGTGAAGGCCCCAGCGAGTTCATTCGCGACAACAACGGCAAGCCGCTGGCGCAAAACCCGCTGCGTGACGTGAAGGTGCGCCAGGCGCTGTCGCTGGCCATCAACCGCAAGGCGATTGTCGAGCGCATCCTGCAAAACACCGTGACCGAGGCCAACCAGTGGATGCCGGCCGACACCATCGGCTACAACCCCGAGGTCAAGGACATCCCGTTCGACGCCAAGCGTGCCAAGGAACTGCTGAGCGATGCCGGTTACCCCGACGGCTTCCAGTTGAGCGTGCACGTGCCCGGCGACCGCTACCCGCTGGCGCCGGAGTCGATGCAGGCCGTGGCGCAGTTCTGGGCGCGCATCGGCGTCAAGGTCGACCTGCAAGTGGTGCCCTGGTCGGTGTACTCCAGCCGCGCCAACAAGAACGAATTCGCGGTCAGCGTGATCGCCTGGGGCAACGGCACCGGCGAAGCCAGCTACGGCCTGACCAACATCCTCGCCACGGCCGATGCCAGCAAAGGCCTGGGCATGTCCAACTGGGGCCGCTACAGCAACCCGCAAGTCGATCAGGACCTGGACAAGGCCACCGTGGAATTCGACGACGCCAGGCGCGCCGCGATCCTGCGTGACTCGGTCAAGCGCGTCAGCGACGACGTCGGCATCCTGCCGCTGTTTCACTACCAGAACATCTGGGCCGCGCGTGATGGCCTGAAAGTGGTGCCATGGGTCAGCGACCGCACCGCCGCGCTGATGGTGACCGAGGGAAAGCCATGACCCGACTCACGGTCAGCCCGGCCGACGGCCTGCTGGATGAGCCTCGGCACATCCGGCTCGACGGCCTGACGCCCGGCCAGCCGCTGACCCTGACCAGCCGCACCCTGCGCGGGCGCGAGCAGGCCTGGGTCAGTCAGGCGCAGTTCATCGCCGATGCCTTGGGCACCGTCGATTTGCAACGCGATGCGCCGGTGGCCGGTGATTATCAGGGTGTCAGCCCGTTGGGGTTGTTGTGGAGCCAGCATCCCGAGCAGAAGCCGGCTGCCGGGATCTTCCCGGCCGACCTGCTGCAACCGTTGCAGACCCGCATCGAGGTGCAGGGCCGCGACGTGTCGGCGACCTTTACCCAGCGTCTGGCCGGCGAGGGCGTGACCCGTCGTGAGGTGCGTGAAGACGGGCTGGTCGGCACGCTGTTTTTGCCGGCAGGCACAGGCCCGCACCCGGCGGTGATCGTGCTTAACGGCTCCGGCGGTGGCATCAATGAACCGCGTGCGGCGCTGTATGCATCACGCGGGTATGCCGCGCTGGCGCTGGGGTATTTCAAGGCGCCGGGGCTGTCGGACTACATCTCCAACACGCCGCTGGAATACTTCGAGCGCGGCCTGGACTGGGTGCGCCGCGAGGTCAAGCCTGCGCATGATTTTGTCGCCCTCAGCGGCCAGTCGCGTGGCGGTGAGCTGGTGCTGCTGCTCGGCAGTCTGTTTCCCGACAAGGTCTCGGCGGTCATCGGCTATGTGCCCAGTGCGCTGGTGCATGGCGGCCAGGCGGCGGCAGACCCGGCGGTCGGTCGCGACGGCCCGGCGTGGTTGTATCAGGGCAAACCGCTGGTGCATGTGTGGAACAACAACCGCACCGCCAACTGGAGCGCCCGCGACGCCGGACAACGCAATGCGCTGTCGATGCTCACCGCGCTGGATGACCCCGAAGCGGTAGAGCGGGCGCGCATTCCCTTAGAAAAAATCAAGGGCCCGGTGATGCTGCTGTCGGCCGGCGACGATGCCGCGTGGCCGTCCAGCCTGTTCTCGCGCATGGTCGTCGAGCGCCTGAACGCCCATCGGCATGCCTGGCCGGTCAAGCACCTGGACTTCCCGCTGGCCGGGCACAGCATTCTGCTGCCATTTATACCGACCACCCCCAATCAGGACGGTACGCCTGCCGCCAATAGCGACGCCAACGAGCAATCCTGGCAAGGCGTGCGCCAATTCCTGCACGACGCCGTGGCCGCGCGCCAGGCCACTCTGGAGAAACACCCATGACTTCATCCACCGTCGACCTGATCGACCGCCTGGTACTGACCCCCGACAGCCACCTGCGCGACCTGCGTCAGGCGCGCAGCAAAGTCACCCTGGCCACCCAAGGCAGCCACGACGCGCTGTTCGCTGCCGACCTGAGCGGCGATTTGAGCGTCGTCACCCGCTTGCTGGTCGCGCTGTATGGCGCAAGCCTGAGCCGTCAACCACAACTGGTCGAGTATTACCGCGAGCGCCTGCTGGCCCTCGATGTGCCTGCCGAGCAACTGAGCGCCGTGCAGCAGGATGACCTCAACGGCATTACCGATGCTCCATTGCGCACCGTGCTGGCCTACACCCGCACGCTGATTCTTGCACCCAGAGAAGGCGACCGCGCCGCACTGGACGGCCTGCTTGCCGCCGGCTTGAGCCCGCTGGACGTGGTGACGCTGGGGCAACTCATCGCCTTCATTTCTTATCAGGTTCGCCTGGTCGCCGGCCTCGCCGCGCTGCAGGCCACTGGAGCCGCACAATGAGCCAGATCATCCGCGACAACGGCTTCACCAACGAAACCCTGGGCTGGAAATCCTGGCTGCCGATCGTCAACCCTGACCAGGCCACGCCCCAGCAACAGGAAGTCCTCAAGGAAAGCCACCCCAAGGCGCTGACCAGCGAGTACTACCTGACCCTGATCCACCAGCCCGAAGTGCTGCGTCAGCGATCCTTGGTGTTCAACGCCATCATGTATGCCCCCGGCGGCCTGCCGCGTGCCGAGCGCGAACTGGCCAGCACCGTGGTTTCACGGGTCAACCACTGCGTGTACTGCGCTTCGGTACACGCTCAACGTTTCGAGCAACTGGCCAAGCGTAATGAGGTGATTGCGCAGGTGTTTGCCGACCCGCAAACGGCCGGTGACAGCGAGCGTGAGCGGGCGATTATCCGCTTCACGATTGACCTGACGCTGGAGCCGGGTGCGACCGGGCCACAGCATATTTTGCCGCTGCGTGAAGCGGGGCTGAATGATGGGGAAATCCTCGACCTGATCCAGGCCGTGGCGATTTTTGCCTGGGCTAACCGATTGATGCTGAACCTGGGGGAGCCGGTGTTTGAGGCGGGTTGATACACCACTCCACACCTGTTGCAGGAGCGCTCCTAGCGTTCGCTGCCCGCCCGGTTGATGGGGCCGGATGTGACTTTCATCACCGGCCCTTCACGCTCGAACTGCTGCCATTGCCGGCCTTCGTCCAGCTCGCTGATAAATGCCTGGGCCGGCCCCAGCAAACGGAAGAACTCCTCATCCGTACAACTGGGCAAAAACACCGACAACACACGCGGGTCGTAGTAGCGAAACATCAGGGTCGTTTTATCTTCGGTGCGTACCCGCAAAAACTTCTTCAGGTGCAAACGCAGTTGCGCCATGGGCAACGAGCCTGATGTCTTGATGAAGATGCCCCATGCCTGGCCCCAGCCCTGAGCGAGCAGTTCCAGAGTGGCGGGCGATTGCGCCTTGAGCTGCACCAGCCAGGGTGCTGCCGCTGTCAGGCGCGGAGTCAGTTCGCCCGAATACAGGCAAGCGGCCGTGAAACCTGTGGCATGGATGCGTTTCACGATGTCGGGGTCGCGGGCACCGTCGAGCAGCCAGTAAACCTGATCGTCTTCAGGGGCTTGCTCCTCGGGCCATAGCAAGGTCGTCAGGGCTGCAAGTGTGGCTGGATTCATCGTCATCACGCTCATGGTCGGTCCGGCGGATTATCGTGCGCGGGGCTGGCAGCTTTTTGTCGTGCCGCTTCAGCCTTTTTCAGCTCGCAGATGGCGCAGAAGGGCGTGCCATCTTTGGCCGCCGTTTCCAGCGTTGCCGCTTGCGCATCCTGCGCGGCTTGTCTTTCGGTTGGCGCTGCATCAGGCGCAGGGCTGGCCGTTTTTTGTCGCGCCGCTTCAGCCTTTTTCAGCTCGCAGATGGCGCAGAACGGCGTACCGTCCCTGGCGGCGGTTTCCAGTGTTGCTGCTTGAGCGTCCTGGATTGCCTCGATGCGTTGTTGCTGCGCGGACTTCACCGGCGTCACGATCGGTGCCGGATCAACGGGCGGTTGTGGTTTTTCGGCTGGAGACGTTTCTTGCCGCACAGACTCCGGGCGGGGCCGGACAGGTGTGGCCTTGATCGGCGCAACCGACGGTTGCGGTGCGGCAGACCAGGCGGTCATGCCGGTGTCGCTACTCCACGCCTGAGTTTCCGCGCCTTGCGCCCTCGCGGTCGGTGGCACGTGCTTATGCACGTAGGCGCACAACTGGCCGCTTTGCAGCCTGTTCGCGATGTGCCTCAACACTTCCTGATCGGTCAGGCGGTGATTGTGCGCAAGCTGGCCGGACAACAAGGCGCGCGCACGCTGCAGTTCGCTGGCGCCCTGAAGGTGCTGGCGAACAAAGCGCTCCACCTGCCAGGTTTCGTGCAGGTCCATTTTGACCGCCAGAGCGTCAAAGCCCCGGTCGCCCGCTGAACCGCGCAAATAGAAGTCGGCGCTGTCGCCCAGCTCGATACGATCTGCCCCGTCAAAAAAACACAACCGCATCGCCTGCTTGCCCTTGGCCCGAAGGTACGGGCGCCAGTGTCACACGCGGCGCGGCAGGAAGCAGCAGGGCGGGGGAGATTTTCGTGGCCGGTGGGTTCTACAAAGCAATAAAAGCCGGGTGCAAACCCCGAATATGCTCGGTCACCGGCGGCACGTACTGCTCGTCGCTGGTCAGCTCATGCAGCAGTTCTTCGCGCAGTTGATGAAAGTCGAACTGGCTGCGCTGGCGCGGGTGCGGCAGGTCGATGTCGACCACCCGCTTGATGCGGCCGGGGCGCGGTTCCATGACCACCACGCGGTCGGCAAGAAAGATCGCTTCTTCGACGTCGTGGGTGACCAGCACGGTGGTGATCCTTGCCCGCTCGCGGATCGACAGCAGTTCGTTTTGCATCTGCTGGCGGGTCAACGCGTCAAGCGCCCCGAACGGCTCGTCGAGCAGCAGGATGCGCGGGCTGGCCACCAGACCACGGGCAATGGCTACGCGCTGCGCCATGCCGCCGGATAACTGGTGCGGGTAGGCACGGGTGAAGTCTTTCAGGCCCACCAGATCGATGAAGTCAGCGACGCGCTGTTGCTTCTGTGCGGCGCTCAACGGCTCGTTGACCAGGCCCAGGCCGATATTGTCGTGCACGGTCAGCCACGGGAACAGGCGGTGTTCCTGAAAGACGATGCCGCGCTCGCTGCCAATGCCTTCGACCGGCTTGCCGTCGACGCGAATCTCGCCGCGAAACGCGGTGTCCAGGCCGATCAGCAGGCGCAGCAGGGTGGACTTGCCGCAGCCGCTGGAGCCGACGATGGCGACGAATTCACCTTCGGCGATCTCCAGGTTGAATTCCTTGATCGCTTCGATCTGGCCGCCGTCGACCTCGAAGACCTTGCCGACGTGGGTGAAGCTGACGATAGGTTGAGTCATGCGTGTCTCCAGCGCGTGGCACGCGCTTCGATGCGTTGTCCGAGATAGTTGAGCAGGGCGCCGGTCATGCCGACCAGCAGCATGCCGCTCATGATCACGTCCATGCGCAGCAGTTGTTGGGCGCCGATCATCAGGCTGCCGATGCCGCCGTTGGACGGCATGAAGTATTCCGAACCGATGGTGCCCAGCCAGGCGTAAATCAGGCTCAGGCGCAGGCCGCCGAAGATGCCCGGTGCCGCGCCCGGCAGCACCAGCCGGCCAAGGCGTTGCAGCGGGCTCAGGCGCAATACGCGCGCGGCTTCGGCCAGTTGCGGCGACTGGTGCGCGACGCTGCGCTGGGTGGCGATGTACAGCGGGAAGAACGCCGCGAACGACACGAACACCCACTTGGCCGGCTCGCCCAGACCGAACCAGGCGGTCAGCAGCGGCACCCAGGCGAAGATCGCAATTTGCCGCAACGCGCCCAGGCTCGGGCCGAACAGCCGCTCGGCACGCCGCGACAGGCCCAGCAGCAGGCCGACACTGAAACCGGCCAGGCCACCGAGCAGCAGACCGCCCAAGGTGCGACTCAGGCTCATCAACATGGCGTCGGGCAGGCTGCCATCGACAAGCCCGGTCCAGGTGGTTTGCAGCACCAGCAGTGGCGACACCAGAATTTGCCGGTCGACCCATTGCAACTGGTACGCGGCCTGCCACAGCGCCAGCAGGGCAAACGGCAGATACCAGGCGCTCAGGCGCTGCCAGCCACGTTGCGCCGGACCTCGGTTCAGTTGCGCGGTAGGCGGGTGGGGCCAGTGCACCAGCTTGCGGTCGGTCCAGCCAATGGCCAGATCCATGCTCACCCCGATCACCCCAATCACCGCGATGCACACGAATACGATGTCGAGCATGAACAACTGCCGCGCCCAGACCATCAGGTAACCGATGCCTTCACTGGAGGCCAGCAGCTCGACCGCCAGCAGCGACGACCAGCCGGCCGACAGCGCCAGGCGCACGCCAGCCATGAACGAGGGCAGGGTGGCCGGTAGAATCAATCGGCGGATCAACAAGGGTTTGGGCAGGCGCAACACGGCGGCGGCCTCACGCAGACGCGGTTGCGCATCACGCACCCCGACCAGGGTGTGCAGGGTGACCGGCACCACCACGGCCTTGATCAAGACCACCAGCTTGAGCACCTCGCCAATGCCGAAAAACACCATGAACAGCGGAATCCAGGCCAGGGTCGGAATCTGCGCCAGGGCGCTGAAGGTCGGCAGCACCAGCCGCTCGGCGCGCGGGCTGTAACCCAGCCAGGCACCGAGCAATGCGCCGCTGCCGATCCCGGCCAACAGGCCCAGCGCCAGACGTTGCAGGCTGATGCCGAGGTTGACCCAGATCTCGCCGCTGCCCAGTTCCAGCGCGCTTTGCCACACCAGCGCAGGCTCGGGCAGAATTTGCTCGCTCATCCAGTGTTCGCGACTGGCCACCCACCAGAGGGCAAAAATCAGGATCGGCATATACCAGGCCTGCAAGCGTGTAGCCAATGCGGGCCAGCGCGGGTTTGGCGGACTTGAGGCTATGCTCGGCAAATTGAGGATCGAATCACGGGGCATTGGCGGTCTCCGTTGGCAGCCTCTGACGCTGCAAACCAAATCGTATTTGCTTATTCTTTATGGGTATATAAATGATGTATTTATTGATTTAAAAGGATAAGGCTGCCATTAAATCCTGATTGCGAATTGCAGCCAATGCATTCACAGAATATTTTCGATGCAGCTCATGCATACCCCAGCAACCATAAGGGCTGCAGCCTCTATATTCTTTAAAGTTTTTAAAAGATCAGTTTTTAGTATTTTAACTTGCAGACGGTTTATGCCTGACTGACGCCTTTGTCAGAGGCTTCAGGAGCCGTTTCATGAATCTTGCCTTGCCACGTTTTACCCGCCGTTTTGCTGCCCCCTTATTGGCAGGATTATTCGCCTGCATCGCGCCTTTGACTCAAGCCGCCGAGCTCAAGGAAATCCGCATCGCAGTGCCAGACCTCAGTGCCGGCACCCAGCACAGTGGCACCGGCACGGTGGATGTCTTGCGCAACCAGCAATTGCTGGAGCAGGCCTTTGCCGCAGACGGCATCAAGGTGCAGTGGAATTTCTTCAAGGGCGCCGGCCCCGCGATCAATGAAGCACTGGCCAACGGTCAGGTCGACTTTGCGTACCTGGGCGATCTGGCGGCAATCATCGGTAAGGCCAATGGCCTGGACACCCGCGTGCTCAGCGCCAACGGGCGCGGCATCAAGCAGTACCTGGCGGTGAACCCGGAGTCGGGGATCAAGACCCTGGAAGACCTCAAGGGCAAGCGCGTGGCGATCTTTCGTGGCACCGCTTACCAGTTGTCGTTCGCTGCTGCGCTGGCCAGCAAAGGTTTGAAGGAAAAGGACCTCAAGGTCATCAACCTGGACATCAACGCCGCCGTCGCCGCGCTGGGTGCCAAGCAGATCGACGCCACCTGGGGCTCCGCCTCGCTGACCGCCCTGCGCGCCCGTGGCCTGGCCGACATTCCGCTGACCACCCTGGACCTGGGCGGTGCGGGCAGTATTCAAAGCGTACTGGTGGGCTACGGGCCGTTTATCGATGCGCACCCGGAAGTGGTGGCCAAACTGCTCAAGGCCAACAGTCAGGCCCTGAACTGGTTGCAGCAAGAAAGCAATCGTGACGCGTATATCGAACTGGTCTCGGGACTGGCCAACTACCCACAGGCGACGTTGCAGGAAGACATGAAAGGGATCGACCTGAGCGTACGGTTCGATTCACGTCTGGACCCTGAGTTTTTGGCGAACTTGCAGAAGTCGGTGGACCTGGCGGCGGAACAGCGGCTGATTCGCAAACCGTTCAAGGTGAGTGAATGGGTGTCGGATAAAGTACTTTAATGTAGGACATTTCTGATTTTTGTTTATCGCTATTGATCATTGGGTTGTTGAGGGATTAGGTCGGGCATGTTCTGGAGTTCATGCCAGATGGCCCATGGGTCTACTCAGATAACCCAATGAGACTTTTACGATGAATAAAAATAAAAAGCGTCTGAGCATGTTGGTGGCGGGTGTACTCGCTGTTACTGCTCTACAGACATTCGCTCAGACAGAGCCACTGCCGGCTCAGGCGCCGGTCGAGACGGTTCTGGGGGATCGTGTTCACCAGATCAGCAATGCACTGGAGAGCGTGACGGCCGTTCATCACTACAGCTTTACGAGCGTACGTGGTCAGAATGTTCTGTTGGCCATCCCGGATGTCAGATCCTATGGCAAGCAGTGGCGGCTGGAATACCGCATCGATGGCGGTGAATGGAAAGCCAAGCGCTGGAACGGGCCGGAAAAAATGGAGCGATTGGCGCCAGGGGCGACGGTTGAAGTGCGGGTGATGGCTGCCGAGGGGGTGCAGTTCAAGAAGGCACAGTATGAAATTGCTTTCGGATCGTACCCGCACATGCGTTACGACTTTCATCACGCCGAGGGATTTATGCCTATTCCTTATGGTTTGACTGAGCCTGCTTTTCTGGCCACGCAGGCATTTACCGAGGCAATGCTGGAAGTGAGCTTCACTGACAGCACGCGGCATCCTCTGGAAGGTGGGGTGGTAGATTTTACGTTTAATCCCAATAACGATATTGTACCCAAGACCACCTCATACACCTCTGATAGTAGCGGGAAGGTGTTGGAACGCATAACATTCAGTGGCTGTGAGGGCGGTGATTATGCTACGCCGTTCATTCATGTTAATAATGGTAGAAATACGTGGGCTACCCGATACAGGGCAGGTCATTACAAGGCGCTAAACGTGTTGCCGGGAGCCCTTGCCGACAAGCCTCATGAGTATAATTTTGGACACATTTGTAAACGGTGGCTGATCAACTGGTCCAAAAACTGATGCTTTAACGGACGCCCTGCAGACGTGGTGTCAGCAGGGCGTCTTTGCTCGTGACTACACAGTTATATCCACCAAAGGCTCCTCACGCTTCTCACCATTTTCGATAATCTGGCGTACAAAAGCTTCGCGCATTTTTTCCGGTTTCAGCATAATGAGCTTTCCATAATCAAGTGTGTTCTGGATGTTCAATAGATCCAGCTTGTATTTACCACCGAATGCCTTGTCATCGTGATCAACCAGGGCCATTGCCATTTTGGCGTGCTCGACCACACTGTCTCTGAAGCCTTTGCGGTTATTGAAGAGTTTTGTTAAATGTTGCAGGTCATCGTCAGTGAGTAGCGGGTCTTGGTTGAGTATTTTTATTTGCTCGTCATCGCCCAGTGTGTAGCTGAAATTCTTGCTGGCAAGATCGGGTCTGAATACGCCGAGTTCGTTTCTTATTTTAGTATAAAAGCATTGCTGAACCTCGAGTTCTATCCTCATGAACGACTTCAAATTATCCAGGTACATTTCTTTGGTCAATGGGCGTTCTTCTTCAGGTTTTCCGGTCTCATGGTATAGGTAAGTTTTCCCCTTCCAAGGCTCTGCCTCCCGCGTATAGAACGCCTTTGCCCGGGCCTCTCTGGGATCTTCTTGAATTTTCTGGAGGCTGGGCAAAGCCTTTTCAGCGCCCAATGCAATAGGCTTCGACAGAAGCGGGGCAGTCACGATGTTTGATGTGATGCTGGTAATGTTCACAGTGAAATTCTCTGGCAGATGGGTTCGTTCTTGCTAACGGCCACACGCTGGAGAACTGTTCCTGAACATGTTGTAGGACTATTCCGAAGACACACTTTATTGCAAGCGGGTTCTCATATTTACCGCAGTAATCCACCGCCTCACGCCGCGACATGCACCTCATCCAGACTCACACTCGCGTCAATCATCGCCTGTGCTGCCGGAGAAAGTCGAAACCCTGCGCGGCTGAAAAAATCGGTGGGCCTGGCGGTGGAACAGCGACTGATTCGTAAAGCGTTCAAAGTGAGTGAATGGGTGTCGGATAAAGCACTTTAATGTAGGACGTTTCTGGTTTTTGTTTACCGCTATTGATCATTGGGTTGATGAGGGATTAGGTCGGGCATGTTCTGGAGTTCATGCCAGATGGCCCATGGGTCTACTCAAACAATCAAATGGGACGTTTACGATGAATAAAAATAAAAAGCGTCTGAGCATGTTGGTGGCGGGTGTACTCGCTGTGACTGCTCTACAGACATTCGCCCAGACAGATCCACTGCCGGCTCAGGCGCCGGTCGAGACGGTTCTGGGGGATCGTGTTCACCAGATCAGCAATGCACTGGAGAGCGTGACGGCCGTTCATCACTACAGCTTTACGAGCGTACGTGGTCAGAATGTTCTGTTGGCCATCCCGGATGCCAGATCCTATGGAAAGCAGTGGCGACTGGAATACCGGATCGATGGCGGTGAATGGAAAGCCAAGCGCTGGAACGGGCCGGAAAAAATGGAGCGATTGGCGCCAGGGGCGACGGTTGAAGTACGGGTGATGGCCGTCGAGGGTGTCCAGTTCGATAAAGCGAATTATGAAGTGGTGCTTGGTTCGTTCCCGCACATGAGCTATGACTTTCAACACGAAAAAGGGTTTCTGGCTATTCCTCATGGGCGTACTGAGCCGGCTTTTCTCGCTACACAGGCACTCACTGAGGCGATGCTGGAGGTCCGCTTTAACGATAGTAAGGGGCACCCGCTGGAGGGTGGGGTAGTGGCATTTACGTTTAACCCTAATAGCAGCGTTAAATCAAATACCACTTCTTACATCTCTGATAGTAGCGGGAAGATTTCGGAGCTCATAAAATTTAATGGTTGTGAAGGCGGCAGTTATGCTGATCCTTTCATTCATGTTAATAACGGCAGGAATACGTGGGCTACCCGATACAGAGCGGGGCGCTACAAGGCACTAAACGTATTGCCGGGAGCTCATGCCGACAAGCCTCACGATTATGATTTTGGGCATATTTGTAAACGATGGCTAGGTTTTGTACGAAAAGTCGGTGCGGGTAGAATTGCGGCCATGATTGGCTGGAGGCCCGCATGGCAAAGCGTTACGAACTCTCCGACGCATCGTGGGAATTGATCAAGGATCTGGTTTCTCC
>NZ_BAAILM010000052.1:0-321 GCF_054589175.1 Pseudomonas sp. 3A(2025)
GACGTTGATAGGTTGGGTGTGTAAGCGCTGTGAGGCGTTGAGCTAACCAATACTAATTGCCCGTGAGGCTTGACCATATAACACCCAAGCCATCTGCACAGCAGTGGCGGTGTGTGAAGACGATTGAACCGAAAGCTGTAGAACAGACGAACATTTTGCGCATCACACACAGAATTTGCCGAAACGCTGAAAGGCGGGTCGGCTACCGAATTTCTTGACGACCATAGAGCATTGGAACCACCTGATCCCATCCCGAACTCAGCAGTGAAACGATGCATCGCCGATGGTAGTGTGGAGCTTCTCCATGTGAGAGTAGGTCAT
>NZ_BAAILM010000053.1:0-688 GCF_054589175.1 Pseudomonas sp. 3A(2025)
CGCCAAGTCTGTGCTTGGGCGCTATGAGCGTCTGTATG
Organism: Pseudomonas sp. 3A(2025); assembly: GCF_054589175.1. Classification (NCBI taxonomy): domain Bacteria; kingdom Pseudomonadati; phylum Pseudomonadota; class Gammaproteobacteria; order Pseudomonadales; family Pseudomonadaceae; genus Pseudomonas; species Pseudomonas sp. 3A(2025). Next base: position 39 of record NZ_BAAILM010000053.1, read on the forward strand.
AAATGACATATGGCCCTGTACGTAGTCCCCCATAGAGCAAGTAAGGCGCGGATCGCACTGTCGTGGTTGCAGCCATCCTGGCTTTCAGGCCGGCTGCACCCGCTTCGGCAAGTACGCCGGCAAATACAATCCCAGATAAGCATCGAACACCCGCCTCCCTTCCTCCGCCATCCGCGGCGTAATCTGCTCATGCAATTGCATCGACCGGGCATACACCCGGTCGCCCAGTTCCATGGCCAGTGCAAACACATCCACGTCGTCAGGCAGTACCGGCAAGTGAAAGTGCTTGTTGAACACTGCCTGCAACAACTGCCCCAGCTCGATATCGTGCTGGCGGTCGGCCTGGTTGACCTCGGCCAGGCCATGCTGGGCCAGAATCAATTGCCGGGCCGCCGCGTCGGCATTGTAGATGTTCAGCATGCGCTGCTCGACTTCTCGCGACAGGTCGCGCCAGTTGTTAAGCGATTCATGATCGACCGGCGCCTGCAACGTGGCACGAAAGGCCGCATGTACGTCGCTGGTCAGGGCTTCGAGCAACGCCGGAACATTGGCGAAGAAGTGATAGACCGACGAAGGCGGAATGTCCGCGCGCTCGGCGACGCTGTAGATCGACAAGCTGTCCACGCCCTCGGTGACCAGCATGGCGCGGG
>NZ_BAAILM010000054.1:0-1120 GCF_054589175.1 Pseudomonas sp. 3A(2025)
GCCCCGATGTGCTGGTGGGCATTGCGGTGGAGCGCAGCCTGGAGATGGTGGTGGGGCTGCTGGCGATTCTCAAGGCCGGTGGCGCCTATGTGCCGCTGGACCCTGAGTATCCGCAGGAGCGCCTGGCCTACATGCTCGAGCATAGCGATGCCTGCTTGCTGCTGACCCAGCAGCGGTTGCTCGACCAGTTACCGGTCACCGACGTCCAGACCTTGTGCCTGGACCGTGACGGGTCGCAACTGGATCACTACCCGGTCGATAATCTGGACGTAGTGGTTCATCCCGAGCACCCGGCGTACTGCATCTACACCTCGGGCTCCACCGGCAAGCCCAAGGGCGTTGCCGTGCGCCATCAGGCACTGGCCAACTTCCTGTTCAGCATGGCCGACAAGCCTGGACTGACGGCCGATGACCGGGTATTGGCGCTGACGTCCCTGTCCTTCGATATCGCCGGTCTGGAACTGTATCTGCCACTGCTGGTGGGGGCGTCCGTGGTGCTGCTGGCCGATCGTGAGAATCAGGATCCGCAGGCGTTGCTGAAGCTGATTGAGCAACAGTCGGTCACGACCGTCCAGGCGACACCGTCGACGTGGCGGATGCTGCTGGATGCCGCAGCGCCCGAACAATTGCGCCAGTGCCGGCTGCTCAGTGGCGGCGAGGCGCTGGCACCGGACCTGGCCAACCGGCTGCTGGAGCGCAGCGAACAGGTATGGAACCTGTACGGTCCGACAGAAACAACCATCTGGTCAGGGCTGCACTGCCTGGACCGACACGCACCGACGCCCTTGCTGGGCACGCCGATTGCCAATACTCGCCTGCACATCGTCGAGCCGGGTCTGGGCGCGGCGGCCCCGGGTGTTGCCGGTGAGCTGCTGATCGGGGGCGACGGGCTGGCCCGAGGCTATTTGCACCGTCCTGATTTGACGGCAGAGCGTTTTGTGCCGGACCCGTTCGATACCAGTGAGCAGGGCGGCGGTCGTCTGTACCGGACAGGCGATCTGGCGCGTTACCGCGCCGAAGGGGTGATCGAGTACGTCAGTCGTATCGACCATCAGGTAAAGATCCGCGGTTTCCGTATTGAACTGGGTGAGATCGAGGCCCGGTTGCTGGAGCACGAAGC
>NZ_BAAILM010000055.1:0-1109 GCF_054589175.1 Pseudomonas sp. 3A(2025)
CCGTGCAGGCGCAGGGTGTGCAGCTTGTCGAGGGTCGGGTTGGGCAGCATGTTCAGTTTCCTTTCTCAGGTCAGTGGTAGTAGCCAGGGCCGCGCAGGTTGCTGTGTTCGTCGGGCAGCAGCGGTAGGTTCTGCTGGGCCAGCGGTAACTTCTCCAGCCCTTGGCGCAGGATCGATTCGAGGCTTTTGTAGCTGCACGCGCCCAGGGCCAGTGCGCGTTGACAAGCGGCTTCCAGCCGCGCTTCACCATGCTGTCTGCCCAGACGCAGGATGCCCAGGCAGGGACGGAAGCCGTGCTGTGGGTGGATGCGGCGCTCAAGGATGTGGGCGATGACCCCGGCTGTATTGGGCCCGGTCTGCTCGGCCCAGCGGATCAGCCGTTGCGGCGTCCATTCGGCGTGTTCGCGATGGCCCTTGGGCATGTGTTCGGTCTGGGTGGTGTGGCGCCCTTTGAGGTACGAGCGCCGATGGCTGGCCACACGCTGGTTGCCGTGGAAACATTCGACGATCTGCGCCGTCAGCCGCGCGTCGAGCTGCTGCTTGAGTAACTGATAAGGCACCGAGTAGTAATGACCGTCGACCTCAACGTGGTAGTCCAGATGCACCCGCACTTTTTTCCATTCGGCGTAGACGTACGGATGCTCGGGCAGCGCTTGCAGCACGGGCTGGTCGATGCTTTCGAAGGCTGAGCGGCGCGAGCCGGGCAGCTTCTTGAAGGGCTTTTGATTGAGGCGTTCCAGCAGCACGCCGATGGCGGTGTTGAGCTCGGTCAGCGAGAAAAACTGGCGGTTGCGCAAGACCGCCAGGATCCAGCGTTCGACGATCTGCACACCAACCTCGACCTTGGCTTTGTCCTTGGGTTTACGCGAGCGGGCGGGCACCACGGCCACACCGTAATGCTCGGCAAGATCGCGATAACTGGGGTTGATATCCGGCTCGTAGCGATGCGCCTTGCTGACACCGCTGCGCAGGTTATCGGGCACCAAGATCTGCGGTGTTCCGCCAAGAAAAGCGAAGCAGCGGGCATGCGAGCCCAGCCAGTCGGGAAGTTTCTGCGACCAGGTGGCCTCGGCGAAGGTGTAGCTGGACGCGCCGAGAACGGCGACGAAG
>NZ_BAAILM010000056.1:0-336 GCF_054589175.1 Pseudomonas sp. 3A(2025)
CTCCGACAAAGAGGCCCTAAAACTAATGACCTGGTCGCTCAAGGCAATTATCCACCCTCCCCGCGACAGAAAATTTGCCATACTATTTTCTTTTGGCGCGCCCGGAATAGTCTTGGCCGGTATACTCTGGTCACTCGATCTAGCCACTATCGAGAGCTATGACTTTCCGATATTTATCACTGTCGCCCTGCTTTTAACCTCCTTCGCCATCCTGGCTGGGGTTCGCCAAAAAACCCTCTTCAACTACCGGGTTTACCCTGACCATGTAGAAAGCGACGAATGCCTCTACTACCCCGAGTACACAGAAGACCTGTTCAAGGGCATCGTTATTGTCTT
>NZ_BAAILM010000057.1:0-16436 GCF_054589175.1 Pseudomonas sp. 3A(2025)
CGTCTGCCCCAGGCGGTGTCGGTGGAAGACTTCGAAGCCTTGCTGCCGTGGAACTGCTCGCCGCAGATCCCGCGATGACGAAAAACCCCATCTTGTTAAGAGTGGGGTTTATGGCGCGCTTACAAAAGCTTGGGCTTGGCAGGCCGCATAGCTTCCGTTGATAGCCCTATTTCGCCTCAACTCGCGGCTGATAGTGGACGGACTACGCCCCAGCAGACGAGCAATCTCTCGCTGACTGAGATCTCGGTATTGTCCGATTTGAATGGTGACGCGTTCTTCGATACTGAGTTCGGTATAAGACATCGCGGCACCTTACCGGAGGTAGAGGTGTTGCACTCAGTTTTTGCGGCCGCCATGTATTTAAGGAGAAAGTGGCCAAACAAAGCTTGGCCACTTCTACATCAAAGATTTTTGTATTTGTTTGTAAGGGCTTCAATAATGTTTTTAGAGAATGTCGCTGAAGAGGGGTCTAGGCTCGAAACTATTTCATGCAAGTGTTCGTTGTCCTCTCTGTTTCCCCAGATTTTTTTGTACGTTCCATCTTTGTAGCCGTTGTCTTGCCTGAAAATGTTCAAGATGTTTTTTGAGACATACCCGATGTACAAAGAATTCCAGTCGAGATTGCATTTTTCCATAATATTTTGGAAAACATTGAAGTTACGTTGCCGTAGGATAGATGTTGCAGCCAGAATCTCAAAAAGCGTTTGAATGTCAGCTGTTTTGATGTTAAATGTGACATTGTTAATGCTGACTTCATTATTTTTTATATCGCACTCGTTTACCATTAAGTGTACTGCGGATGCTATGTCCCCGGAAGTGCTCAGCAAGATGTCAGAAAGATAAAAGTGTAAAATATCGGAAATTTCTATTTGCACCTGAGGGATGTTAGGAGTCTGTTTTTTCCACCATTTCCATCCGTAGTGGTCTAAAGCCTCTGCAGACTCCACGAATGCTGCCCGTAGATAGGGGAAGCGCTTAGCAATCCAGTCTTTGTCTACGAGCGTGTTAAGCTTGCATTGAAGGTCCAGCATAGTTTCGATTTGACTGGTGTTCGGCTTATTCATATTCATGAAAATTCCTTATGGAATAATGACAGTAAATTTATGCCACGTGCCCACACCGCGTGACCGTTTAGATTTTTTATCAGGATGGTCATACAATATACCTACCCGATCTTGATTTAGGCTGGCAAATAAGGCCGTTGCTACTCCACACGGCTTTGTGCCAATTGGAGCAACAAACATTTGGCTTTCTTCACCTAAAGAGTTTTTGGTGCGCTCTAGCAGTTCGTATGCAGCACTAGGGTCGTTGGCAGAGCAGTAGGCGATGTCGAAAGACTTATCACTCAGGCTGGGGAGGTGTGGAATGAAGGAGTTTAGCTCCCAGCCGGGCTTAAATGCCGGTACGCCAAAGACTACCTTGATATCTTTAGACGAAATCATTTGATATTCTTCAAGTGCGCGCTCAAGCCTCTCTGGCTCGTAACCTAGGAAAAACACTCCCGCTTCTACGTTTTCGCTCGATAAATCTACTACGGCGTTAGGAATGGGCCTATATCCAACTATTTTGTTTGAAAGCGCAAAAGAGTCACCGCCTGGGTGCTCTGGTGTATAGTCAGCCGGCTCACCATAAATAATGTCAAATTTTTTCACACCCAAATTGATTACCGAGCGTATTGTACAAAAAAGTTCAGCAAGACCTAATGTGGTTGCTTCAAATACAATAGGTGAGTTTATGTGTTTCTGAATTATATCGTCGGAGTTGTCTGCGCTAGATTCTTCGGTACCTATTTCTAATCTCATTGATTCATAAGAATAGGCGATTTTTAGTTTTTTAGATGCTCCGGATTTCTCAAGTGATAGCGCATTTTCTCCTCTCTCATCTAAAGATACGCCATGGAGCAAGACGTAGCCATCAGGTAGTGCTACGTCTTTTACGTTTTTATATCGAGTGGTGAATATTTTAGTTGTTGTCATAGCCCAAGCCCGAGCTGAAGGTTTTCTTGCTGTTCCGATTTCTTGAAAAGGCTCAGAGCGAGATCGCTATATTCGTCCTCGGTACCCATGGACAACGTATGGAAGTTCTCTACTGAGAAGTCTACCTTCCGTTTTCGTCGGTAACTAATCATGAAATATGGTGAGTAGATCGGGTTTAGCTGAAAATCTGTTATGTCTGTACTGACAGCGCTTTTGGCTTTTGTTTCCAGCATTTCTATCAAGATTGCATATTTTTGTGCTTCAGAAATGAAAAGCATTTCATCTGTGTCAAGCGATCTATCGCCTGAGTTGATCGTAAATTGATTCTGTTCTGGCTCACTCATACTTGGTGCTGATTGAAGCGTCCTGAAAACGTTACCTAATCGCAAAACAAAACTACGCAACTGTTCGCCAGACTCACCAAAAGTTTTTATTTCTCGAATCAGCTGATCGGCAGCTTCATATGCCGCACGAGCTTGTATTTCTACCGAGAAGAGATCTGATGTCTCATCTTCCAGTTCACTCATTTCCAAAACTTTATAGCAAAGGATTAAGAAGTGACGAAGATTTCTGTTGGACATAGCAATGAATGTATCGAATCCACTGTATAGTGGGCAGAATGTTCGATAGGGTCTGTAGAGCTCGAGCAGTGAACCAAATAGATTGTTGTGCACCCAGTTCGTAAATTTACTGTCTTCGCCGTTGCTGTATTTGGTCAGCTCTTCTAGAATCAGCTCCGCCGAATTGGCATTACGATTAAGTAAGGCCGGAAGTACGACTTTAGCCTCTGCTAAGAATTCGGGCTTCAAAAAAATTTCAGTAGTTAATGCAGTCTTTTTTCTTGTAAGTGCCTTGTCGATACGGTCCAATAATATTTTTTTAATTCGAGGGGTTTCAAATGCCTCGACGGCAAACTGCTTGTGCTCTTTTGTAGGGAAGCGCTTTTTTATATCTTCTATAACATTATTTTTGTAGCTTTTTTCGCGTCGGCGGTCCAGCGAGTTTTGGTTGCGAACTAGATGTAGAAGTTTTGAATCTTGTTTGCCTGCGGCGAGATCAAGGTTTGCGAGAAAAACCTCAGCAAAGAAGCAAGAACGCTCCATGTCGTCCATCAAATTATCAATGTAGCACAGGTTATAATCATTCGTGGCAGTGATGGATTCTTTGCCTGTGGTTCCATTTTCGTCAGAAAGCTCTTTAGATGTAAAGCTGACAATTAGAGGCTGCTGACTATGACGCAGATACGTATTCAAGACACGTCGCTGGTATGGGACTAGATTTTCTACTTCATCAACATAAACATAAAAGCAACTTCTCTCCAAACCTGGCGTTTTTTTTATGTCCGAAATGAGCGAGTCTAGAAAGTCTTTCCCAGGAGGTAGTAAAGGTCTTTGGGCTGTAGATAAGTTGGAAATCCACAAGCTAAATCCTTTACGAGTTTTATCTAATGCTCTTTCCAGCGTCACGGGGTCTGCAGGGAAAGAAAAGTCATCCGCTGACGGGAAGCTCATCCGTTCTAAACTATCGGAGGTGAAGTTGGTATAGGTGCTTAGCGCGATACATTTCAAGGAGCGGATAATTTCACCAGCTATGGCTAGTGAGAAATAGCAGTTGAAAATGTTTGTCCATTCGGCCTCCTCAATGCCACGCAGTCTCATTGAGTTGCAAAACTGTGTGTCAACCCGCCAATATATACCGATATGCTCTATTTCATTGGCTGGTATAGTCGGTCTGTTAGGGGAAAAAAGGGTGTGATAGTCCAGATATTTAAGCAGCATGGTTTTTCCACAACCCCGCTTCCCGACTAGGTAGGTCGATTTGGTTGCACCTTTTAGTGAAAGGCTATCAAAATACGGAGGGACAAAAAATTTTCCCCATACATCGGCGGAGTGCTCTTCTGCCCGAGTCTTGGCTAATATTGAGTGATCGATTATCGGTTGCATATCTATCTCTCAAAAAGAGGTTGCCAATTAGTAGAGCGCGTCCAAAGTAAAGGAAGCGTATTGTCAGGTATGCCATGCTCATAAACTACCATCAACCCTAGCTTTCCCCAACCGGCAGCTGCATCAGGCATTCCTGCTCGTCTCGCTATGTCCATGTATAGTTCGAATGGATCAATGTGCGTGTGTGGCCAAACTTTATTACCCACCCATGTTTTACACACTTGTTCGAAATTGTCTTTTTCAGTCAGCAGTTCTCCATAGAAAACTTTGACATCTGGGAAGTCAGTTTCAAGGCGGTTGATTGCTTCCTGATGTACTATCGAGAGCACGATGCCGCCTCTCCGATGGCCACGCATCAGATTGCCACACTGAGTTAGAACCTCAGATAGTTGCGTTCCTGTGAATGACCCATCGTCGACAATCAATAAGTACTCATCATCAGGAAGTTTTCGGTTTCCGCAATAAGTTTGATAGCTTCGTTCGATTCCAAAATTGGAGTGCAGTAGGCGTGCGATTAGTTCACCGCTTTTTCCAGGAGGCATAATTCCTTCAATGATAGGGGGGGCAAAAAAGAAAAATTTGCCACTGCGCAACGGACGCCTGTTCGCAAGTACGCCTCTCCAGTCATAGCTTATTTCAGTGTTTCCTGGCGTTTCGAAATGAAGTGCGGCTTCTTTTAGCGCTTGACGTAGGGATGATTCAATTTGAGCGGAATTTCGATATATCAGATTTTTAAGTATCAGAAGTGCTAGAGTCTGCTCTTCTGGTGTGATGAACTGCTTAAGCCACGTTCTTACGCGCTCCATCGTAAGTGGCGTGCGAATTTTCGTTGCGCAAAGCTTGCGTATGATTTCTTTGAGCTTAGTGTTGTCTGTTAATGGTACGTCCATGTTGCAAAGCCTCATTTTAAAGAGGGAATTTGGTCAAGTCCGATTTTGTTAGAAATCTTGCACATGCACCGTGAATATGTGCTTGTAGCCAGGATTGCCCTTTCTCGGATATGAATGCGCTATATAGCTCATCTGGAGAACGGCTTAATGGTCTTGCGATATATAAGCAATCACTGATCGGAGCGTTGCCGCTTTTGACGAGATGAATCCCTTGCAGTATATTGCGACCAACTCGAGGGATCAAAATATCGCCGGCTGTTGCGATCACTTTTCCCGCAAAATGGCCATCTCTAATAAAATGGTCGGAAAAGTATACTTCGCCGTGGTGAGGCTGATCTTTCAAGTCCGTAGTATGAAAGATTTTCCAGCCTTGTGCGCGCGCTTGACTTGTTGGGATGCTTCCCCGGTACACCTCAAATGTTTGAGGTGTGAGTTGGTCTAGATTAGTTTTGTTACTGTTGCGCCATTCATAGTAGCTATAATCCATCCTGTTTTTTGCCTCATCCGGGGAGATCCATATGGGAGTCTCTACAGAGCCGCTCTTGTTGCAACGGAATAGCGCTATCTGCTCCGGGCTAGGGATGTTCTTCGATAGATTAAGGATGAATGTTTTTACTTCTGTACCTTTGAATGCATTGCTGGGTAGTTCTACCACTTCAGTAATGCAGTGCTGCGAGAGTAACGCCTCTCTGATAGCAGAGTTCTTATCCCCAGCTATAATTCCAGCTGGGATTATTATCCCCAGTTGCCCTTTATCTTTGAGGAGCCATAGGTTTTGGGCTAGGAAAAGTATGTCCGCACCAACCTTTAAGGCGTTGTTAGGTACTGGAAACCCTGCTCGCCCAAGCAGTGTGGAGAATGCCGGTTTCCACTCCGCTGCTATAAATGGGGGGTTGCAGACCGCTAAATCAGCCACGCCGCTGCAAAGTCCGATTACTTCGTCGAGCTGTGGATTCAGCGCATCCGCGCAGTAATGTGAGTGATCTTGAGGTTTGTAAGGCGGATTTCGCGTATGCGCGGGGTCAATGTCCACTGAAACGCAGCGTGCATCAGGCCATCGGCCGCTGACAGCAGACAGTAGAGCACCACCTCCAACTCCGAGCTCTAAAGCGACACTTACGGAGTCTTCCTGGAAACGATTCACAAGAAGGGCACCGTAGGCCAAGTCTGTGTAGTACTGGCCGTGCAGCTTCTTTTTTGCCTGTGTCTGCATTCAGCGACCATCCTTCGGAAAGCATGCATGGTACATGCTAGGCAACCTCGACTTCACTATGCAGCGATGTGTTTTTTGGATCAGACAAATGGTTTGCCAGACCCTTTGCCCGTGTTGAGCACCATCCCACGCGCTCAAAAACAGGCCGCAATCGGCATTTTTGGGCTGGGAAGTCCGCATCCTGGCAGAGTTTTGGTATCACTCAGCTTTTTAAGGTAGCCCAGCTCAGCTCCTTCTTGGAGTCCTTCTGCACAATCCTATACCACCATGTTTTACCTAAGCGATTCGTAAGCAGATGCACCGTCAGTAGATAGTAATAGTAGGTCGTCTCGGCACGCGGTTTCGCGAGCTGATCTAAGAATCATACGAGATGTTTCCTCTGCCATTGCCACGGATTTTCTCGTCGCCAACGGCCTGAAATTGCGGCTTGAATGACCTTGGCCTGCTGCAAATGCCGTTTCCGGGTGACAGGCGATCCGGTCAGCGCACCAGTAAGAAAAAGCTCCATATCGAACGGTTTGCTCATGCCATGCCACCTAAGTAGGCCGATACCACCTCGATTCGACCGTGTCCCAGTTCGTAGCTGATTCGCCAGCGGGCCTTTCGGTCAAGGCTTGGGTCGAGCAAGCTGCATTTGCCGCCACAGATGGGCGCGAGGTGACCGGTAATATGCTTGTAACGCTCGCACGCATAGGCTGCACGCAGCTAGTGAAAGCCTTTGAGGGAATTTGTCTGGAGGATGCTTCGTGCCGGGAGTATGACGCTACGATTGAAGTCGAGGTAGGCCTCGGTTGGTGCAAGTAAATTGCGGCTACCGTGTGGAGATACCTGTTCGGCATAGCTCAGCGCCCTCGCATATGCTCATCGACCCTGATCCAGCGGAGGGCAGTCGCTCCTTCGCGGCCGCCTTTGGCCCCGTCCCCCATGTTGATGCTGCCGAGGCGTTCGGCTTCGCGCCTTAGGCGCGGTAGATCGGCCAAGATGGCTTCTCGCAAACGCATACCGGTGGCTCGCGCCAACAGGGTGATGGCAGCGGAACGATCGTTTTGTTCGGGTAGCGCTTCAACGATACGTATTACTTGCTCGCGGTGTTGCCCTCGGAGGACTGTCTTGCGAGCAGTGGTGCGCTGCATTCCCAATCCCTTGCTCGGACTTCGCACTTTTACATGCTGATCCCCGCGAAGCGCGGCCATGGTCCGGTTGACGCTGTATAGTCGGTTCTGCGTGGTAGCGATGGCTAGGTCACCGTGCCCGATCAAGTAGCGCAGATGATCCGCATAATCCGACAAGGTCTGTCGATTGATCTGCCGCGCATCGTTGAAGCCCGGCCCATCAGCCTACCGACACCAGCGTACAAACGCCTGCCAGCGATCACTGTGCGCCTTGACCGTGCCGTAATGCCCGTCGCCAAACAGATCGCGCAATGCCTGTGGTCCGGCATAACTCAATTGCCGGCCATAGGCAAAATTTCGCCCATCCCGTCCGCCTACCAATGCCGTGATCAGTCTCCTATCGAAGCCAAAACCTTTGAAACCTTCCCACGTCATCTCGCCAAGAATGTTGAGTTTTATCTGGGATCAAGACCCTTGCGACCTGTGAGGGTTGTCCACTAACGCGGACTGGCGGCTCTTTACTACCGAGAGCTTGGGCACCTCATGATCTGGCCTCCTGAACACTTCCAAAGAAGTGGGCGGGTGGAGGATGCGCTTGCTAACGAGACCAGCGCCGCGAGATCCTGAGTCGGGTGAAGGCAGTCATGCGATGACCGGGGCATGCCTGACTGTCAGTCAGGTGCAGTCCATTACTTGGGCTGCAGGACCATCATCTGCATCGCTGTTGCTGGTGACTTCGGTGTTTGTCACGTCGATTGTCATGAGAGGGAATGCCGCAAAGCCTTGTACGATCTGGGCTGCAGCAGCGGTAGGAGCGCCCGCCTCTTTCCGGGAGAAAGAGACGGGCGCAGATTGGCGCAATGAAATGGCCAAGCGGATAGGTTGCTGCAGGGCAGCTACGTAATGGGATGAGTTGCCGCAGTGGGCACACTGATAAAAGTAGACATCCATGACATCGCGGTGACCATGCGAGCCGCCGGACGCTAATCACACTTTGGGAGCACTACCACGGTGTGGCGTAGCCTTAAAGGTTCTGGCTACCTGGGTTGCTGCCGACGACAGCGCTTTGCCCGATCTTTTCTACGCCTGTGGATAATTTGTATTTGCGGATTGAGGCCCTTACACCCCCATAGCTCGTCCCACTCCCTTAAGTGGAATGCGCCCTGCCAGTTCGCTGAGCAAACGAAACCACGGATGTCCCGGCAGCAGCTCAAAAACCAGCACAAACAAAAAAGGCCCACCTTTCGGTGAGCCTTTTCTGGTGTTTCGTATGGTGCCGGCACCAGGAGTCGAACCCGGGACCTACTGATTACAAGGAACCTGCTCGCAACATATAAATCAATGACTTACAGAATTTCTTCTTACGTCCAGACACGCGAAAGCCCGCAGTTTAAGCGGGCTTCCAAGGTCTTATTACGTCCGGTTTGCTCAGTCGGAGGAGGGATTCACAAGCGGCAAGCTAAGGTCATACACATCCATCATCGCTTCATCACGGTGACCGCTGGCCTCTTGTTTATCGGCCCGATTGCCAACAGTGTCAGTGATGCCCCGGCGCTTGAGGTCATGCAGCCCAAAGCGTTGTTCGGCAGTGATGCTGCCGTCCTCGATCGATGACTTGATGAAACGCTGCCAGGCTGTGTCCAGGCTGGACTTGCGCAGCGGCCCGCCGTGGCTTGCGATGATGATGTAGCGCCGATCTGCCCGGATCGGGATTGCCGTCGCCTTGCTTGCCCATACTCGCGCACGGTATGCCTTTGCACCGTCCCAAGCAGCACGCAATCTGGGCGTCCATCGAACGATGTTGTCCCGGCTACCCTTTCGCCTGTTGGTCATGACGCCTTCGGGCAATTCGTGCGCATCAGTGAGCGTGATTGTTTCGATGCCACGTAGACGGCATAGGTAAGAAATTTCCATCACGTAGGCCAGATACTCTGGGCAACCGCCTTTCTCGTTCCTGGCCAGGCGGCCGAAGGCTTTTGCCCGGTCGAGCAGAGCGTCCAGCGCCTGGTGCGCCGGCAGGCGGCGTTGCTTACGCTCCACGGGTGCCTCGATGCCCAAGGCTGGATTAACGTCGAGGAACCCCCGGTTACGGCCCCACTGCAATACCCGGCGCAGATAGCGCAGTGCGTGAGCCGCTTTCGAGGGTGTGCCTTCGTCGGCCAGGCGGTCGACAATTCGCTGGACTAGTGCCGGCGAAAACTTCCGCACAGTCAGGTCGCCCAGTGGCTTGCCGAGTTTGGTCGGGATGGTTAGCAGGACGTCGCGGGAGTAGCAGTAGTCGTCGTGAGTCTTGGGGCTGAGCTTTTTATAGCGATCGCTCAGGTGGAACTGCTGGCAGATGTAGCGCAGCGTTCCCCGGTCCACGTTGTAGCTGTCCTCCATGATCTGGTGCAGTTCGGCCAGAGACACGTCTGCCGGCGCAATATTGCGCCGACGTTGTTTTCCAGTCTCGTCAGTGTGTGTGGTGTACCAAAGCCCGGCCCCTTTTCGATGGTCAAAGTAAACGGCCGCTGGGAGAGCGGCCTGGTCAATGTGGGCGGGGATGTGCGGATTATGCTTCCGCTTCCGTGCTTTCCTCATAGGATTTGCGTGTCGTACCGATCTGCTGCAGTGGGCTTCATGCCCGCCGCATGGTTGATAAGGTCCAATGTGGTCCATGGGCCTGTGCGTCCCCGAAACAGCTGGATGCCCTGCTCGCGCAGTGACCGCTCGACGTCAGAGCGGCGCTGATAGCCAGTGATACGCTGCAAGTCTTCGAATGCCAGGACGATGTTCGATCGGGAATTCATGGTTTGCCTTTGAAAAATAGGGCGCCCCGGGCAGTGTAGCGCTGCGCCGGGGCTATTGGTGTTAGGGCAAAGCGACTGTTTCTCTATACCCGCATCATGCTTTCCCCTCCAGATTTACTGTGATTGGCCAGTACCTGGGCAACGACAAGCGCGTCAACATCGGTCAGGTCTCCTTGGGCATGGGCCATGGTGGCCAGGCATTCCAAGCGGATCCTTGCATCGGGCGTTTTGCGTACCTGGTAATCGAATATCGCGGTACCGACAATGCGGATAGCCACCAGGTGGCGTGCTGTTAGCGCGCATTGACCAGGTGATGTGGTAGCCTTCGCTTCGTCGCTGATATGGTGCTGTGCTTCCATGGTGTTGCTCCTTTCAGTGATCGGTATCGAGGAGCTGGTACTCCTCGATACCCCTTTCTCACCGGCCCATGCCGGCGCTTGTAAATCCTTCGTTCTCTTAATCAGCCGGCTTGAAAAATCCAGCACCGCACGGTTTTCGGTTTTTCGGCTGCATCAAGTTCCCAGGCCGAGCAGACATTTCTGTTCGTCTCGATGAACTTGGGGCATTTGCTGGTTTTCAAGTGACGCTTGAGTTCAGTCAGGTCAGGCACTTTCTGCCGTTTCTCTGCCGCTTCTTTGGCAAAGTCGTTCAGGTTCACAGCGATCAGCCCGTCATTGCGTGAGTGGTTCAGAGCGCCGGCCGTGCTGTTGAGGTACTCATACAGTTCCCAGAACTCGACCACGATGGGGTGATCAGCGTTGATGGCCAACTGGCGTTCTTGGGCCATGCTTTGAATCTCGGCATATGCTGCATCTACCTGGTGCTTTTTCAGAGGGACCACATGCACCAGAGCGTCGACCAAAGCATGCAACTGAGCGTGGTTCTTGGCGATACGAACGGTGCGGATCTCGGGCAAGGCCAGCAGCTGTTGTTCGTACTGGGGGGCCTTCTCGCGAATCGTCTCCATCACCACGCTTTCCATGGTCGTGGCCTTGATCAGGAAACCGCTGACACGGTCGACCGCCATACGCTCCAGCTTTTCCACCTGCAGCTTGGTTTTAGGTGTCTGGCCATCCTTGGTCATGGCGATATGAATAATTCGCTGCAGGATGGGTTCGGAAGCGTTCACCGCATGGTTCTGGCCGATGACCACCGCACCGCGAAACGGCGGTTCGCGGGTGTCGTTGCCGTTGTTCTTCACGCCGGTCGACCGAACGCTACGGCCGTTGTAAGCGGTTTTCAGTTCGTCCCAGTCGTATTGTCTGGTTTGGCTGCCATCGGTCTTTTCCCGTTCCGACTCGATCAGCACGACGGGAAGGTTTCCGACTTGGGCAAAGTTACGTGCCCGGGCCACGGGTGTGCCCTTGGTCGGGTCAAAGCCTTCGTAATCGAGCCGACCATAGAGCTTCCACAGGAACTCGATCAGCGTGGATTTACCTGCGCCTGGCTCGCCAATGATCTCCATGAACGGGTAGCTTTTTTGGTGTTGCCGGATCTGCTCAGCGAATAGCGAGCCGAGCCAGAACGAGAGTGCGACCAGGCCTTTGGCACCGAAGCACTCCCAGATGATATCCAGCCATTCGGTGTCGAACTTCTGCAGGTCGGTGTTCAGGTTGAGCGTCACGGACTGGCTCAGTGTCTTGATGCTCAGGCGGTCCATGTCGAAGAAGTCTTCTTCGTTCAGCTTGAACACCTTACCATCCCGAATCGCTACGTCGCCGTAGATGTACGCGCCGTGCTCGCGGGTGTAGCCAGTGAAGTCGATGGTCTGGACGGTCTTGAGCGCGTCGGTCTGTTCCTCAATGAAGGCATCCAGTTGTTGGGTGGTGCCTGTAAACATTCCGCCCGGGGCGATGCCAAGCAGGCGTTTTTTGAACTCTGCAGACGACGCGATCTGCGAACTGGTGAAAGTGTTCTTGATCGGTGCCGCGTCGTGAGCAAACGTGATTCGGAAGTAGTACCAGGACTCGTCCGTCAGTTTGTTTTCTTGGTAGTACAGGGCTTTCGGGTTGCAGGTCGCAATACGCTGCAGCGCGCCGCATTGCTGCATGGCCTTGGCACGCATCTGTTTGTTATTCAGCAGTTGGTCGTCATGATGGTCGCTGTCTTCCAGCTCCTGGATCGCTTTGTTGTACTTCTCCAGATCGAGCTTGAACCAGTACAGGCGGTTGCCGAACTCCAAATGAAATTCGCTTCGCCGCTTCCAATCGAACATCACCAATGCTTTTTCGGTAGCGTTTTCCGCGATCAGCAGGGCACCGTGGTGCCGGGCGATGGTGATGTCCTTGTCGACCTGAGCATCACGCTTTTCGCCTTCGTCCAGAAAATGCCAGCGCTGATGCAGGTCGTTCCAGTCGACCTTGCGATTATCGCGCTGAGGGATCTGCGCGGCCTCACATGTGAAACCCAGGTCGCGGGCCATACGGACCCATTTTTTGGTGTAGGCGTGCGCACCTGGTTCGTTGTCCAGTGCCCAGACCAGTTTCGGCAAATTACCCGGGCGTGCGGCTACCAGCGCCTGCAGGGAGTCGGCCGGGAAGGCGTTGGAGGACATTGCGGACACAGCTGCAATGTCGTTATGCACCAGGGCGATGGCGTCAAAGATGCCTTCAACAATCCAGATCTCTTTCGCCTCGAGCACGTCGACGCATGGAGGACACCACCACACACCCTTGTAGCTTTCACCTGGTGCAAAACGGGCCTTCATTTTGCCGAAGCGCGCCGGCTGATCGATCAGGCGTTCCCAGTAACCGCCCTTGGCCAATGGAAAGCGCACAGTCGCGCTGCCGGCGTTGTGCTGGGCTGAATAGTAGGTTTCTTGAGTGAACCAGCCAGTGATGACTTCCATCTTGAAGCCGCGGCCGAACTCAAGATAAGCCCGGGCGGTGGCTGTGGGCATGTTGTCTGTGGCAGGCGCACGCTTGCTCCAGTCTTCAAACAGGTCGTTGTAGATCTCTTTGACGTGCAGGGTGTGGCCGCACTTCTCAGAACGCCCGCAGATCACCTGCCAAGGCGTGTCGTGGCGAGAATAGAGTTCACGCTTGTGACACTTAGGGCATTCACCGCCACGCATGTAATTGGTGTTGTTCCGGTGTTTCAGGCCGAAGTCGGATTCCAGGCGTTGCAGAACGTCGTGGCGCAGATCTTCTCTCATGATTACTTCACTGCTTTGAGGCTGAGGGTAAGGGCGCCAATCAGGCGTTTTTGCGCGGCCATCACAGGGATGTGCGCAAGAATGGCGCCGTGACGCAGACCCACAGGAACAAAGCGAAATTGATCGTCGTACCAGTGTTCATTGAGGCTTGTGCTGTACTGCTGACGCATGGCTTGGAGCAATGCCAATGCCTCGGCCGGGGGGAGCGGGGTGGTGATAACTACAGCGTTTCCCATCATAAAATCTCGATTTCAGGCGCAGCTCACCCATACCCATGGAGCGCAGGGGCAGGGCAGAAGTAGTGTTGGGTTAAGTGTTGGTTATGCGTCAGCGCGTGCTGTTGGGGGCGCCGGTGATGTCTTGAACGGCCAGGTCGACGATCTTGGCTGCCCGGTGATAGGGCACGTCGAAGCTGATAGTCAGGTATACCGTTGCTCGATCAAGCAGGTAGTAGTCGTGGGTCAGATGCTCATCGCGGTGACGCTGCAGGAAATGCAGTGCAGCCGCTTGAAGCGTTTCCTGAAAGTCCGTTGGCGGGGTGTTCACTGGATCGCTCCTGGTTCGCCGTACAGGCTGATAGCTGCCAGCACTTCTTCGTGTCGAGCAGCCATGTGTGAATGATGGGCATTGAGGATCTGGTCAGCTTCACGGCGGTCGATCGAGCCGTCCTCAAGCGACTGAGCGATGATCTGATCGACAGTGCCGCGCTTCGCTGCAACCCTTACAGAGCGGGCATAAAGCTCGACATTGTCCAGTGTTTCAGGATCTGCCAGAGGCACGAACAGTCCGCCGTAGATCCCTGCGATGTATGCAGGAAAATGCGTAGTGCCGGCGGCTTGTTCCAGGGCGTGTATTTGCGCGTCGTTCAGTGAGCGGCTGTTGCCGTTTTCATACGCATGATTTTCAAACTTCTTCCGATCCAGCTCTAAGCGGGCTGCCGCTTGCTGGCATCCGCCAGAGCTGGCAATGATCGCCCTGATGGTTGCCTTGCGTGCTTTGAGAATTGAGCATTTCATTTTCTACTTCTCCCTGTGTGGCCAAGCCTTTACTGTTCGATAACGCCGTCTTTGATTCCCAGTAGAACGGCGGCTCGATGTGCCTCCCCGCGTCGACATTGGCTTTGGCCACTCAGCACCGCGTAAACGGTGCTGGGATTCAATTCATGCTGCTGTGCAAACCCTCTGGCTGTTTGGCCGCGACGCTCTAATGCATCCCGCGCTTGTTGGCGAGCTTGCTCGGTTATGGTCCTATTAGGCATAGTGCAATTCCTTGCTACTTCGTGTGATTACGTGAGCATGGTGTGGCAAAAAATTGCCAATGTAAATATCTCGGTAGCAAAATATTGGAACTTTCCGAACAGATCGGCGCACGGTTGCGCGAGCAGAGAACCCAAGCCGGACTTACCCAAGACCAGCTTGCGGAAAAACTCGGCGTATCAAAAAGGACGCAGGGAAACTATGAGTCGGGTGCCAGTGATGCTCCGGCCAGCTACCTGACGATGGCTATGGGCTTGGGTTTCGACGTGATGTACATCTTGAGTGGTGTGCGGACGACAATGGCAAATAGCACCCTGACTGACGCAGAGGACTCCATGGTCAAGCAATATCGGATCATCCCCGACGACGACCAACGCTCGATCCGACGCTTCCTGAAAGCGATGGTTGACGATGCCAATTCCAACAGCTGATGCCCTGCGCATAATTCTTTTTGCCCCGTACTAAAGACTTCAGCCATTGCCCGATACAGCAGGCTCCTCAATGCATTTCATGGAGCTAAAGCATGTTGGAAGTGGCAGTGGTTGCGCGTGGTTTTTTCGGTCTGGGCGAGTCTCAGGAACGTGCGCTAACCCAGACTGAGCAGCGATTGATCGAGCGTTTTCGTCAAATGACGGATCAGGAAAAGCAACGAGTGCAACGCTTGATAGAAATACTGACCGAGCATCCTGAGAGCGACTAAATCTCGCTGATCGCCGGCCTGTCTGGTCGGCGGTTTCCCCTCACGCCACCGCCTGGCGTCCCAACTGTTCAAACAATTCCTTTTTCTTGTCCTGGGTCATATCGCGCAAGCGGTCAAATATCAGCACGTCCAGTTGCTGCGCTGATGGGCGCAGCGTGTGCGAGAACGTCAGGTTGGCCACCCAGGTGTGCCCGCATTCCGCGTCTAGGCACTGGCAGTACAATTTGACGTAGGCCCGGGTTACTTCCTCTCGTGAGGAAATGCGTCCTTTGTGCCCGCACGTTGTGCAATGGATCCTCATTAAGTCCCTCCCCAGGGTGTCCAGTGGCCAGTATTTTATAACAATTTGTAGCATTTTTGACTTTGAACTTACGCAATTACAGGGCTTTCAACTGCCTGATCAGGCTTTCTCCAGGCAAAACGTCTGTCTTCTCGCAGCACCTGATTTGCCTGATCGAATAGCTGACAGATCGGTCGGATTTCGTTGCTTGTGTACACGCGATCGATCTTTTCGATGTCACCGAAACCGCCGCTGTTTTCTGGAATGATCCCGGCCAGCGCGGGGTTCATACGCCATGCCGCGATGATGTCGTTGCGGGTGATGTTCTTGACCTTCTCCAGCTCGTCTTTGGCCTGGAAGTCACCGACCGGAATGATCTGAATAGCCTTCTCGCCGCCGCCGGGAATGTTCACGAACATGCTGCGAAAATTGCCCACGCCCTTGCTGGCTGACATCTGCTCCTGCAGGTTCAGTTCGTCCTCTTCGGACATGTTCGGGTCGTTGGTGTAGAAGATGTAACCCGCGTGCGCGCCGTTGTTGTAGTAACGCCGGCGGAACAGGGTCGCGGCCTCATTGAGCAACAGCGCCTGCATGCCTCCCAGGTATTCGGGCACGCCATAGATGTCCTGCTCCACGTCGTAGTTGAAGACGTGAACGACTTCATCGGCCTCAAACTCTTCTTCTTTACCGTCGTCCAGCAACTGGACAAACCCGCCGTCGACCTTGACCCGCATGTTGATCGCCGGCAGGTGTTGCAGCTCCAGCGTCTGGCCCAGAAAGTTGGGCACCCGGTAGAAATACAGCTCACCGAATACCATGAAGTCGAGCGCGGCCCGGCTCATGTTCTCGACCGACAGCCCGGCCGAGGCGATGAACTCACGCAGCAGCAGGTTGCGTTTGAAGCCGGGAATGGCGCCGTGGTGCGCGTTTGCCCGCAACAGCTTGGCCAGCCCGATCCGCGACACTGGCGGCGTGTACAGCCGACCGTCGTGACTGGCGGTAACGCCCATGTAGTTGCCGAGGCGTTCGGTCAGTACGGGTTCGGGTGCCCCGAAGGTGAACGACCGAACAGCCTGCTGGCCTGGCTGTTGCTGTGGTACGGGCTTTACCTGCGGTTGCGGTA
>NZ_BAAILM010000057.1:16670-86239 GCF_054589175.1 Pseudomonas sp. 3A(2025)
ACCGCGCTTGATGCTCAGGAAGGCCTGCGAAATGTCGTTCCAGCCCGCGTCCCAAACGATGCGGCCTTTCTGGATCGTGTCCTGGGCCTTGAGTACCAGGATGTTCTTGGTTTCCAGGCTGTAATGGATCGACATGACACGCGGGTAAAACGCGCGCACCAGGTCGAACACGCCATACCCGATGCCGGTGGTATCGATGCCGATGTGCTGCACGTTGAAGCGTCCGACCAGCTTTTCGATCTGCTCGGCCTGGTAGGTGAACGACTGCCCGCGCCACGAATGTTTCTCCAGGATGCGGAACTTGCCGCCTTGCTCCAGAGGCGGGGCGACCACCACACAGGTGGCGTCGTCGCGTGTTCGGCTGGGGTCGTAGCCGATCCATACCGGGCTGTTGCCGAATGGCCGATCTGCCTCGGGGTCGTAGTCGGTCCACAGCGCCAGGTCGGAGTAGCAGCGCTCCAAGTCCTTGAGCGCGAATGCGCCTTGGCTGCTGTCGATAAATTTGCACATGAACAACTGGTCGAACGAATCGTCGTCGTACTCCAGCTGCAGCTGCTCCAGGTCGAACAGATCACAGCCACCGGCGATGGCGTCCAGGATCGTGATCGTCTTGCGCCATTGGCCGTCAGGGCACAGCGCCCCGGCCTGGAACGCCTTGTCGGTTGGCCACTCCTTGCCGGCGTTGGGCTTGCTGCGCTTCTTGCTGTTGCGGAACGACTCGCCGGTCCAGAACGGATAGGCCGGGTGGGACACGGCGCTGGGCGTGCTGAAATAGGTTTTGCGCCACTTGTGGTGGGTCGCCATGGCCGACGCCACTTTGTTCAGCTTCTGGAAATCCCGAATCCAGAAATATTCGTCGACATAGACGTGACCGCTGTAGCCCTGGGCGCTGCTGCTGTTCGTACTCATGAACTGCAGCTTGGCGCCATTGCTCAGCACGATCGGGTCGCCGGTTAGCTCGATGTCGAACCATTGCTTGGCGAAACCGATGATGTAGCTGCGGAATATCTCGGACTGGGCGCGGCTGGCCGACAGGAACACTTGGTTGTCGCCGGTCAACACGGCGTCCATGAACGCCTCGCCTGCGAAATAGTACGTCGCACCGACCTGCCGGCTTTTAAGGATGTTACGGATCCGGGCGGTCAGGGGGTTCTGTTTCGCCGCGAACAGCTCCTTTTGGTAGCCGTACATTTTGGAAATGAACTTGTCCAGGAAGTCGACTTCGGTCAGGTGATCGATGTCGTTCTTGGCCTTTTTCCCTTTCTTCTTTTCGCCCTTGTCGCCTCGGCTTTCCCGATCGCCTCGATCGCGGCGCGGCCGCTCGCGCTGCTGGCCACCGTCGCCCTGGGCATCACCGGCATCTGCAGGTGCCGGCTTGGCGCACTGCTTGGCCAGGCGCTCGCGCAGAGTTGTCAGCCGGTCCAGTTCATCCAGTTCGCCCTTGGTCAGCGCCTCGGTCTTTTCCAGGAGCAGGGTGATGCGCCGGCTGCAGGCGGTCAGCGGCTCCTCATCCGTGAGCATGTCGTCCCAATTGCCCTGCCGGATCCAGTAGTAGACGACACGGATGTGAGGCAGGCCGAGTTGCGCCTGAATTTCCTTGGCCTTATAGCGGCGCAGAAACAGGCGTTTGGCGGCTTCTTTTACTTCGGTCGAGTAGTTCATGGGCCGCAGTCTATGCGGCGAAAAAGCGGAAAACGTGCGGTAAAAATCCGCGTTTCTCCTAGAAATGGAAAATAGGAGAAGCGCGGATTTAAACCGTTTGTTGACGGGTGTTTGGCTCCCTATCTTGGGGCCTCACTTCACCGATGAGCGCAGTTCACACCCATGCCCCGTTCCCTTGTCTCCTACTGGAAGCGCGTTGCCCTGAGTGGCCTTACCGTCGACGGCCGCGAGATTTTGCCCCAGGAACTGCGAGACATCGCTGAGACGTACAACACGTCCGTCTATACCGCCACGGTCTGGCTTGAGCACGACCGGGACTTTGGTTCGTACGGCACGGTATTTAGCGTCAGGCTCGATGAAACATCGCCAGATCTGCAGCAAGGCCAAGTCGCCCTGGAAGCGCAGATCAAGCCCAACGACAAGCTGCTGGAACTCAATGACCGGGGCGAAAAGCTGTTTTCCAGCATTGAGATCCGCCCCAACTTCGCAGGCTCCGGCAAGGCTTATCTCGGCGGTTTAGCCGTGACCGACGAGCCGGCCAGCCTGGGCACTCAAGAGTGGTACTTCTCCAGCACTACCCGCCATCCGGCTAAACGCAGCCGTGCCCCACGCCGTGCTGGCCATCTCAGTGTTGGCGTCCCCCTGGAATTGAACGACATGACTCAAGAAACCCAACTGACTACGGTCGAGGCGTTTTTCGCCCGACTGTTTAACCGCTTCGCTGCCGGCGATCAGCAAGCGGACCCGTCGACCGAAAACCCTACTGAGATTCCGCAAATGGATGAAGCAACAGCCACGGCCATTCAAGGCCTGATCGAACAGCAACTGGTCGTTACAGCCGGTTTCCAGGCGATCGTCGATCAATTTGCGCAGACCGAACCTGCCGCTGATGCGGATGCGGTCAGTGATGTGCAAACCGCTGTCGACAGCATCGTGACCACTGCCGAAGAAAAGCAGTTGAGCCGTCGTAAACCAGTCGCCGCTCCCGAAGGCAATCAAGCCTTGCAGGCCAGCATGACGCGCATCGAACAGATGTTCTCCGAAGCATTGGACACCCCGAAGGCCCGCCCCCTGGCGCGTACCACTCGCAGTGCTCCTGTGAAGCGGGTGCTCTGACATGGCCCATCCGCTGAGCAACCACGGCGCGAAAATGTACGCCGAAATGCAGTTGGCCATGGCTGAGACCTACGGGGTCGAAACCGCCGCCGCCATGTTCAATGTCGAACCCTCGATCGCCCAGGAACTGAATGACGCGATCACCCACCAGGCTGACTTCCTGACTCGCATCAACGTCATTGGCGTGAGCGAGATCAAAGGCCAGAAGGTCTTCCTGGGCACCAATGGCCCGGTCACCGGCCGCACCAACACCAAGACCACCGATCGTGAAGCCAACGACGCATCGGCGCTGGATGACGATGAGTACCTGCTGTCGTCGACCGAGTCCGATGTGAGCCTGTCGTACGCGAAGATCGATGCCTGGGCGAAGTTCCCGGAGTTCCACGCCAAGTATTCGGCCGCTGTGCAGAAACAGATCGCGCTAGACCGCATGATGATCGGTTTCCACGGCACCCATGCGGCCGCGCAGACCGACAAAGTCGCGTACCCGATGCTGCAGGACGTGAACAAAGGCTGGCTGCAGCAGTTGCGTGAAAAGGCACCGGCCCAAGTGCTGAGCGCTGGCAAGGTCGCCGGCAAGGTCACCATGGGTCCGAATGGCGACTATGCCAACCTCGATGCCCTGGTGCATGACTGCAAGCAACTGGTCGACGAGCGTGTCCGCGAAGGCGGCGATCTGATCGTGATCATCGGCTCCGACCTGTTGGCGGCCGACAAAGCCAAGCTGTACGCCAAGCAGGCCAACACCCCGACCGAGAAAGAGCGCATCGAGCTGGCCCAGGTTATCGCCACTTACGGCGGCCTGCCTGCTTTCAGCGTGCCTTATTTCCCGGTCAATGCGGTGCTGGTCACTTCGTTCGACAACCTGTCGATCTACTTCCAGGATTCGAGCTGGCGTAAGCAGACCATCGACAATCCGAAGCGCAGCCGCGTCGAGGATTACAACAGCCGAAACGAAGGCTACGTGATCGAGCAGCTGGAAAAGATCGGCCTGATCGAGAAAGTGGAAGTGCTTGAGGGCGTAGCGTGAGCCTCGCCCTGAGACACAAGCGCCGCGTTCTTGCCGAGGGGCCGGCGGCCGCTGCCGCTAGTGCCGCCGTTGTCGCGTACTCGCCCGACACGGCGCTGGACAGCCCGGCCAATGCCCAGAAGCACCTCAAGCTGATGGAAAGCAGCTTGCAGGCTGATCTGGAGCGTATCGGCAACATCGACAGCCGCGAGCAGCGGCAGCAGCTCAAGCGTAACGAGCTGCTGCCCAAGTACCTGGAGTACGTGCAGCGCTACCGCGATTCGGGCCTCAACTACCCGAACCCGGTGCTGATGTATGTCCTGGTCTGGCTGTTCGACACCGTGCAATTCACCCAGGGCATGGAGCTGGCCGACTTCGCCGTCAGTCAGGGCCAGGAGCTGCCCGAGCGCTTCAACCGCAACATCCCGACCTTCGTCGCGGATGAGGTGATCGACTGGGCCGAAGCCGAATACAAGGCCGGCCGCAGTCCTGAGCCGTACGTTTCAAACCTGCTGCACCGCGTCGACGGCGAATGGCAGTTGTTTGAACGCATTCCTGCCCGCTACCACAAGCAGTTGGGCCTTCTGGCGATGGATCGAAAGGACTGGACGGCCGCGATCCTGCACTTCGAACGTGCTGAAAGCCTGTACAGCAGCATCGGTGTGGGCACCCGCCTGGCCGCTGCCCGCAAGGAGCTGGCCAAAGTTCCGCCGGGTGATGAAAGCGCGGCCATTGCCATGCGACTGGACGAGGTTCTGCAGGGCGATACCGCCCCAGATCCGGCGCCTGATCGCAGCGGCGACAACAGCGATAACGCCGGTACCGGCACCGAATAACCGACTACCCCCCGCAGGGAGCTGCCACGGAAGGACCACGTCATTCATGACATCCGGTCTGACCCGAAGCTGCAACCTGCCCTATTTGAGTGATCAGCATGAGCGGATTTTCCGGCAAGCCCACCACGTTTGTGGATCAGGCAGTCGAGAACGACGGTTTTTGGCCGGGCCTCTCCCTGTCCGAGTTCCAGAAAGGCTATCGCCTGCCGGCGGAATACCTGGTCGACATGCTGATCACTGACCTGAAAACGGCCATGGTCGAGGTGAACCTTGATCTGGCCAAGCTGAAAGCGCGCTGGCAGGGCGCTGGAGTGTCACGCATTGAATCTGCAGACACCACCGTCCTGCCGGAGCGCACCTACAAAGTCGAGCTGTACAAACGTGCGGTCTATACCCGGGCCAAGGCTTCCCTGTTGACCCAGTTTGCGACCGTCAACCGCCGGGCCGAGGCCGAGAACACGGCCAAGGAGCTGCCAGAGCGTGGCGAAACCTTCCTGGAATTCAGCCAGCAGGCCATTCGTGCGCTGCAGGGCCGTGGCCGCATGACGGCGGCACTGCTGTGATCAAGCTGCGCGCACTCACTCAGTACCTGCTCGATCGCAAGCTGGTCGCGCCGGAGCAGCTCGACAGCTGGACCGACACCCTGAGCCTCGATCTGGTGTGGAAAGACACCGAGCAGGGGCTGCACATGGGCGACATGATCTACACCGCGACCATCGCCCTGGAGCGGTTTGCCGATGAACCTGTGCGCCTGGTCGCCCTGATCGGCAGTTGGCTGGACACGCACGACGATGACCGCGAAGACCTACCGGCACCGGCATTCCAGATCACGATGCTGGACAACGATCTGGCCGATGTCGACCTGACGTTGCAATTCGTCGAACCGCAGCACCTGGCCGAGGATCCGGCCGGCGAAATCGTGGCCCAGGGCAAGACCTGGTCATTGATTCCCTATGACCTGTGGGTTGCTGAGCAGGGCGAGGTGACCAGCCATGGCTGATAACGCCTTCGACTTCGACGTGCGCGGCATGCTGCAGGCCGAGCAGTTGCTTGCTCTGATGAACCTGCCGGTGCAGAAGCGCAAGCGCCTGCTCAACAACGTCAGCAAGCGCGTGCGCAGCCTCTCCCGCAAGCGGATCCGCGACCAGGAGAATCTGGACGGCAGCGCGTTTGCACCGCGCAAGGACACCAGCAAGTCCAAAAAGCGCATGGAAGCGGGTCTGGGCAAGCTGCTCGATGTCACCCGCCTGACCGGCGAAGAAGCCGAACTGGGATGGCGCAACGCGCTGACCCGCTGGGTCGCCGCCCAACAACACCATGGCGTCTCAGAACGGCGCACTGCCGCGCAAATGCGCGAGTGGAGCAAGGTTCCCCCAGGCACCGCGGCGACCGAGAAACAAGCCAAGCGCCTGCGTCAGCTGGGTTTCAAGGTGCGCATGCCTGGCAAGAAGACCGCCACTCGGCCGTCAGTCGACTGGATCAAACAGCACCTGACGTACCCCCGTGCCGGCTTGCTGATTCGCCTGCTCGATCCGGCGCAAACCTCGACCGGCCAGCAGAGCTGGGAAATCAAGCTACCGGCACGACAGTTCCTGGGCGCGAGCGACAGCGAGACCCGCCAGCTCGTGCAAACCGTGCTGCAGCAAATCCTTCAATCCCCTGTTTAACGAGGCACACCCATGGCACTCGGTAAAGTCAGCGTCAATAACCTCAATCTCGGCCAAGGCGCCGTGACTGAGATCGAGCGCTACTTCATCTTTATTGGTATCGGCGCAAAGAGCGTCGGCCAGTTCATTCCGCTGGACACCCAGAGCGATCTGGACACCCTGCTGGGCACTGCATCCAGCAGCCTGAAAACCCAGGTGGCCGCTGCCAAAGCCAACGGCGGTAGCCGCTGGGCCTGCGTGGCGGCCCCGATCGCGGCCGTCAGCGACTGGAGCACGGCGCTGGACAAGGCGCAGTTGGCCGGTTACTCGGTCGAGGGGGTTGTGATCACCGACGTGGTGACTGCCGCTGCCAGCCTCACCGCCATGCACAGCAAGGCGATCGAGCTGAACAACACCTACGGTCGGCGTTTGTTCGTATTGGCCGCGACGGCGGGTATCCAGGCCGCACAGACCTGGGCGCAGTACGTCACTGCTCAGAAAGCCATCGTGGCCAGCGTTTCCGCACCGCGTGTTTGTGTTGTACCGCTGCTGCACGGCAACGATCTGGGCGTTCTTGCCGGACGCCTGGCCAATGTCGAGGCCAGCATTGCCGACAGCCCGATGCGCGTAGCAACCGGCGCTGTACTCGCCTTGGGCGCGACCCCGACTGACTCCACTGGCGCAGCCCTGACCTCGGCAGTGCGTGGCGAGCTGGACACCGCACGGCTGTCGCTAACCCAGACCTATCCCGATTACCCGGGCGTGTTCTTTGGCGATGCCAACATGCTCGATGCGCCTGGTTCTGACTACCTGGTGATCGAGAACCTGCGCCTGGTCGATAAGGCCGCACGCGCAGTGCGCATTCTGTTGATCAAGATGGTTGCCGATCGCCGTATCAACAGAACCGCCAACTCCATGGCCTCGGCCACTAACCGGCTGATGAAGCCGCTGCGCGATATGTCGAAGTCCACCACCTTCGCCGGCACCGTCTTTCCCGGCGAAATCCAGCCGCCTGTGGACGGCGACATCGTCCTGTCCTGGAGCAGCAGAACCAAGGTCGAGGCTTACATCAAGTTGCGCCCGTATGACTGCCCGAAAGACCTCACCGGCAACATCGCCCTCGACCTGTCCACGGAATAACCCATGACTCAACGACTCAGCGGTAAGAACTTTGATGTGAACCTGGGCGACCTGTTGCTGCACGTCGAAGCTGCGTCCCTGGACATCACCGACAACAGCGCCGTCGCACAGAGCAAGGGCGTGCCCAACGGCCGTGTCGCTGGTGATGTAGCCGGTGCCGGCGAACTGGAGCTGGACAGTGCGAGCTTCGCCCTGCTGTGTGAAAAGGCCAAGGAGGCCGGCAGTTGGCGTGCCCTGGAGCCTTTCGACATGGTGTTTTTCGCCAAGGCCGGCGACAGCGAACTGCGCATCGAGGCCTTCGGCGCGGCGATCCGCATTTCCAGCCTGCTCAGCATCGACCCCAAGGGCGGCGCGAAGACCACGCACAAGATCCCGTATGACCTCACCAGCCCGGACTTCGTGAAGATCAACGGCGTGCCGTATTTGGACGCTGCTGAAATCGAAGGGCTGATCTCCTGATGGTCTGCCCGTTCGATCGCGCACAAGCGCTGGAGCTGCGGCAACGCGAGGCTGCCATTGCCGCCGCCCGAGCGCGGCCGCGCCCGAGCGGGCCGAGCCTCACCCATTGCACCGATTGCGACAAAGAGATTCCGGCGGCGCGCCAAGCGCTGGGCGGCATCACCCGTTGCGTGCCGTGCCAATCCAAGTTTGAAAAGGATGTGCGCCGATGAGTACGAATCAGGCCGCTCAGGACACGGTGATTGCCGTCGCGAAGGCGGCGCCCGCCATCGGCGTGGCTGCCACCGGGGCGACAGGCACCGTCGACTGGTCGGCGGTCGCCTACATGCTGACCGCCTTTTATATGGCGCTGCAGATCCTGCTCCTGGTGCCCAAGTATCGGCAGATGCTGCGCGACTGGAAACGCAAGGTATGAGCCTGCGCACCAAGATCGCCGCCGGCGTCATCGTGCTGTGCAGCACCGGACTGACCGCGTTCCTGGGCGACTGGGAAGGCAAAGGCCAGAACGTCGTGTATGCCGATCGGCTGGCCCGAGGCCTGCCCACCGTATGCCTGGGCGTCACCCGGCACACCAGCACCTATGCGGTGATCGTCGGTGACTACTGGTCGCCCGAGAAATGCACCGAAGTCGAGAACCTGGTGATCAGCAAAGGGCAGTTGGCCCTGGCCGATTGCGTGAAGAACGAACGGATCAGCCAGAACACCTTCGACGCCCTGACCAGCCATGGCCACAACGTCGGCACGCCCAGCACATGCGCAAGCCGCGCCGTGGGACTGATCAATGCCGGCCGCGTGGCCGATGGCTGCCGGGCACTGGCCTGGGGGGCTGATGGCCGCCCGGTGTGGGCCTACGTGACCCGCGCCGACGGCACCAAACAGTTTGTCCCGGGTTTACACAACCGCCGCAAGGCCGAGATGGAGCTGTGCCTGAAATGACGATTAGCCCGCTACGCCTTGCCCTCGTTCTGCTGCTGATCGGCCTGTTGGGCTGGGTCGTGATCGATTACCTGGGCGACCAGGTGGTTACCGCTCGCCAGGCCTTGAGCGACACACAGAGCGAACTGGACAGCGCCTACAACGAGCTGGCCGACCAGCGTGAAGCCGCCCGACTGGCCGGTGAAATGCTCGATGCCAGGAATGAAATCGACAACCAACGCACCCAGGAGCTGAACCGTGCGCTTGATGAAAACCTTCGCCTGCAGCGCGACGTTACTGATGGCCGTCAGCGGCTGCTCGTCAAAGCCACTTGCGCAGCCCCAGTGCCCGGCGCCGCCGGATCCGCCGGCGTGGCTGATGCAGGCACCGCCGAACTCGATCCAGACGCTCGATCGGATTATTTCACCCTCCGAGACCAGCTCGCCCTTGCCCGGGAAATGATTCTCGGCCTGCAGGACTACATCCGCCGCGTCGTACAACGCACGCCGGCACAACCCTGAACCACCCTCACTCAACCAATGGAACACACCATGTCCGAAGCAAACCGCACCATCACCCTGGAAGTCCGCGATCAGGAATTCAATTTCACCCTGACCCCGGCTGACATCACCAAGTATTTCAACGCCACCACCGCGAGCAACAAGGTCGCACCGGCGCACAACCTGCTGATGGGCACCGTCGACCAGGAACAGAAAGCCAAGCTCAAGCCGCTGCTGGAAAACCCGGTGCATATGCTGAGCATCACCGGCGCCCTGGTCGAGGAATACGCGCCGGATCTGGGCGTAATCGTAAAAAAGCCCTCGACTTCGCTGAAGGCCTGACCGACGACGGGCTGGGCCAGCTAATGGCCCTGAACCGCCGCTGGCTGCCCGGTGCGGAACCCTCGATCGAGAACCTGGGCACAGCCAAGTTTCTGGAAGACGAATACTGGCGACGGGCTGAAATGGCTGTCGCCAACGGCATTGCCCACGCATTAAACGGATAACCCATGGCTGACCAGAGCGCTCGCCTGGCCTTCATCCTGAGCCTGGCCGATAAGGTCACGGCTCCGGCCGGCAAGATCAAAAACAGCATCATCGACCTGGCTGATTCCGGTGAAGCGCACATTAAAAAGATGGGCGCGGGCTGGATCGGTATGCAGGAATCCTTTCAGGGCATTACCGCCTCGATGGAACCGGCCCTGGAGATGAACCGCGCTCTGGGCGATGTTCGGGCGATGGGCGTGGCCGAGGATGCGCTGTCGTCGCTCAATGCCAAGGCGCTGGATTTTTCCGTGCAGTACGGGGCAAGCGCGACCGAGTTCGTGGCGTCGGCGCGCACGATCGACGGTGCTATCAAGGGGCTTGTCGGCGGCCAGCTCGCCGCTGTCACCAATGCCAGCAGCATCCTGGCCAAGGCCACCAAGAGCGATGCCGAAACGACCAGCAACTACATGGGCACCATGTACAACCTGTTCAAAGGCGAAGCGGACAAGGTCGGGCGCGTCAAATGGGTCGAGCAGTTGACCGGGCAGACGGCGCTGGCTGTGAAGCTGTTCCGCACCGATGGCGAACAGTTGAAAGATGCGTTCAAGGAAGCCGGCGCGATCGCCACGGCGTCGGGCGTCAGCTTTGCCGAGCAGATGGCGGTCATGGGCACCCTGAGCAGCACCATGGAAGGCGGTGATGCCGGCGGCCGCTACAAGGCGTTTTTCGAGAATATCGGCAACGCCGAGGAAAAGCTGGGCCTGAAATTCACCGATGCCAACGACAAAGCGCTGCCGATGCTCGACATCCTGGCCAAGTTGCAGGGCAAATTCGGTGACCTGAAAAACGCCGCCGGCAACGCCAAGTTGATCGAGGCATTCGGCGGAGAAGGTGCCCAGGTGATCGGTGCGTTGGCCCTGGACACCGACCGACTCAAGAACGGCATTACCGAGCTGGGCAAGGTGCGCGGCATGGAAAACGCCGAGGCCATGGCCCAGGCGATGGTCGACCCCTGGCAGCAGTTCGGTGAAGCCGTCACCGCCTTGCGCATTTCCTTTGGCCAGGCACTGATCCCGATGTTGACGCCGTTGATGGACAAACTTGTCGGAATCGGCCGGACGTTGACCCGCTGGACGCAGATTTTCCCGAACATCACCCGGGTGATCGGCATTGCCACGCTGGCCGTGTTCGGCATCATCGCCGCCATGTCGGCTATGACCCTTGTGGTCGGCATGAGCCAGATGGTCTGGCTGGCCCTGGTCACGGTCTGGAAGTTGTTGACCGCGACGGGACTGCGTTCGGTGGCCATGTTCCTGGTTCACGCTGCAGTGTTTGCCGTGCAAGTTGTGGCTATGACGGCGTTCTATACCGTCATGGGCCTGGTGCGCACCGGCATGCTCCTGTTCCAGGGCGCGATCTGGCTGGTCAATGCCGCGATGTATGCCAACCCGATCGGCCTGGTCGTCGCCGGCATCGTTGCCCTGATCGCGGTGGTCGCGGCTGCAGTCATCTACTGGGACCAGTGGACCGCCGCGCTGATGAATACGGCTGCGTTTCAGTGGATCGCGGCCCAGCTGCTGCAGCTTTCTGAATGGTTTGGCTCGATCGGCGGCTGGGCCGGCCTGGCCCAGTCGGCGTGGGATGGCATCGTGTCGATTTTCACCGACGCGGTTAACAGCCTGATTGCCATGTTGAACAAGATCCCGGGTGTGCAGATCGATGCGGTCTTTGGCGACCTGCCGAAAACCCCAGAGATCCCGGGTATGTCCGTGCCGCTGACCAACGATACCGAGCAGGCGCGCAAGCAGATGAATGAATCCAACGGGAGTATCAGCCCGTCCGGCCCAACGGCCGTGCCACCAGGCGGGTTACTGCGCACGATCCAGAACACCACGACCACCAACCAGAGTCAGGGCAAGACGATCAACGTCGAGAAGCTGACGATCGAGAACAGCAAGCCGCTGACCCCGCTGGAACTGGAAAACATGATCGGCATGAGCGTTCCAGGATGAGCCTCTATATCGATCTGCTGATCACCAATAACGATCTGACTCTGGACCCTTCCAACCAGCCGCTGCAGATCGACGATCGGGCCAGCATCGCCCAGGACATCGCGCATCTGATCCGCGAAAGCGGGCTGATGGTCACGCTGGTGGCCGAGCGCGATCGCTACCGCCGCGCCGATTGCATCCAGCAACTGGAACTGCTGATCGAGAACGACACGCGCCTGGTGCCCGGCACCGTACGTATCGAGAACACCACCGGCGGCCAGTACCTGGTCACTGCCAAAACAGTCGAATTCGGCTCTATCGAGGTCACCTTTTGAGCGACGTCAATTTCAAGCAGGCGCTCGCTGACGCCGGCATTCCCATTACCGAGGCCAAGCTGAAAGAGGCCTGGACAGCCGAGGTCGTGGCTCAGGGCAGCAAGCTGAGCAACACCAGCAACTGGTCGCCGTTCTGGCGCGTGGTCACAGCCCTGGTAACCAAGCCGGTGCTGTGGCTGATCGATCTGATCGCCGGCACCGTCCTGCCCAATTTCTTTGTGAAGACTGCGACCAAGGCCTGGCTCGACACGCTGGCCTGGCAGGTGGACGTGACGCGCAAGCCTGCGACCAAAGCCGAGGGCCAACTGCTGTTCAGTCGAACCTCGGTCGCCGGCGCGCTGGTCGTGCCGGCCGGCACGCGCGTGCAGTCGATTGCGATCAACGGCAACGTCTACATCCTCACGACCACAGCAGACCGGACCTTTGCCGATGGCGAGTCGCAAATTCTGGTACCGGCGATCGCCACAGAAACCGGCAGCGGCTACAACCTGGCGCCCGGGTATTACTCAATCCTGCCGGAGCCAATCCCCGGCGTCGTTCAAGTGGTCAATGCCGATGGCTGGCTGAGTTCGCCCGGCGCCGACATCGAGGAGGACGACGACCTGCGTTTGCGCGTACGCAACCAGTTTTCGGCGGTCAACCAGTACCACACCGACGCGGTCTACCGGGCGATGATCGCCGGGTTCCAGGGCGTACAGGCCGACGGCGTGTACTTTGAGCACAACGCGCCCAGGGGGCCGGGCAGCGCCAATGCCCTGGTGCTGTTTGAAGCCGACGTGCCGGCCGCTGCCTACTTGGCGCAGATCAATAAGCATATCCGCGACCAGGGCAACCATGGCCACGGCGACGACCTGCTGGTCAAGCTGATGCCAGAGACCCAGCACCTGGTGCGCCTGACGATCTGGCCCAAGGCATCTGTCGGCAGCGAGCGCTATGCCGCGCTCAAGTCCGACGTCGAGCTGTTCATCAAGGCGGCATTCCGCGAAAGCACCGACAGCGACTACGCACCGACCCGGACTTATCCACAGTCGCGCTTTTCGTTTTCGCGCCTGGCGGAAGAAATGCACCTGCAGTTCGTTGGCATCGAGTCGATCCGCTTCGTTAACACCGACATCGTGTCGGAATTGACGATTCCGCGGCTGTCCGGCGTCGAGGTGACCTTTGGCACTTAATCTGACGCTGCCCTTTTGGCTCGATGGCCCTGAGCTGGGCAAGCTCAAGGCCGCCGCGCAAGCCTGGTGGGAGCAGGCCGCCGATTGGTTGCAATGGCCGCTGCTGCAGCTCGATGCCGAGACCTGCCACCTGAGCGTGCTGGACATGCTGGCCTGGCAGCGGGACATCACCCGCTTTCGCACCGAGTCCGAAGACCTGTATCGATTGCGGGTCAAGTACGCCTTTATCAATGCCGTCGACGGCGGCTCGACTGCCGGCCTCAAACGGATCTTTGAGCGCCTGGGCGTCGGTTATGTCGAGGTCAAGGAGCGCCTGGAAGGGCGGGACTGGGATGTCATCGAGCTGCACCTGACCGAATCGCAGCTGAGCAAGAACCCCGAGCTGCTGCGCGTGATCGCTCAGCAGTACGGGCGCACCTGCCGCCGTTATGAGTTCGTGACGCTCACGCCGCTGACCGTTCGGATCGGCTCGCTGGAATTCAACGACGACCAGCAGACGATCGGCGCCTCGATCCTGCCCGGCAACCAGACCGCGCTGGACGAGCTGAACCGCTCGATCGCCAGTGCCTACTACTTCACCCACGCCGAACTGGCCGAATACCTGGGGACTCAATGAGCGACCTGACCGATCAACAAGCCGCCGCCATTGCCACGCTGCAGGCGCTGGGCGTCACCTGGCGCAAATTCCACCACGGCACCAAGACCGAAACCGTCACTACCGATGCCGGCGAGATTCCGACCCTGGCGGGCCTGGCCAATGCCGTACTGGAAGCCATGGGCGGCGTACTGCTGCCCAAGGTGCGCATCGTCGCGGCCGCTGGCACCGCCTTGGCCCTGGACGTCGATGCGGCCAGCCGTATAACCGCATTCGACATCACCCTGAACAGGCCGACCTGTGCCCTGTCGCTGCTCAATGCCGTGGTGCCGGCCGGCTACCAGGGCGCGGTGACACTGACCCTGCGCCAGGGCACTGGTGCCAACCTGGTGACCTGGCCGAGCAGCATACTGTGGCAGTACAACCGGGCGCCGGTGCTTTCCTACAAGCAGGGCGCGTTCGACATGATCACCCTGGTCTCGGACCCAGTGACCAACAAGTGGCGCGGCCTGGTCGACGGGAACTGGTTCAATGTTTAACTCTGCCCTGAACAGTCGCCGCCTGGTGGCCAGCCGTACCCCGGGTGTGGCCAACGCGCTGTCGATGATCGAAGGCCATCACCGCTTTCTGAAAGCCAACACCGGCGACACCACCGACGCCCAGGTGCAGCACTTCGTACAGAACAACCAAGGCGTGCTGTCGAACAACCGGCACTTTATCGCCCTGAGCCAGATGGAGTACCAGCCCAACGGTGACGGCACGACCGAGGGCCAGGCGCTGCACATCCTGGGGTATGTCTATGCCTACCTGGCCACTCTGGAACCGGCCTATCTGGAAGCAGCGCGCTGGCACTGGGATGCCTACGTGAAGTATTTCTATGCCGGCCAGCCGATCCCGGAGACGCCGGGCCGCTGGATCTGCAACTGGATCATCAACTCGAAAGAGCCGGTGCTGTCCAACTGGCCGATCGATGCGGCCGCACCGACCCACAGCGGGTTCAAGGGCGTGCCGTTCACCTTTACCAACGGCGTGACCCAGATCCCCCACGGTGCGCCGCACTGGGGCCAGTACCTGGACAAGGCCACGTTCGCGTTTGAAGGGGCTTTGGCCTGGGACGCGATCAACGCCGGCGTCAAGGCGCTGAAAGCTGACGGCGAAACCGACTGGAACCGCACCGGCACCCAGCACGATGTGGACTGGATCATTGCCTGGACCGGCCAGAAGATCGACTGGGACGGCAACGTGCTGTCGAGCGGCCACGCGCTGGCCGAGCGCGGGACGGTCAAGCTCAAGAACACCAGCCTGAACGGCACCTACAAATTCAACTACGCCAATCGGCAGCCGGTTGAATACGGTGGTCAGTTGATCCCGCGCAACGCCGTGCAGCACAACCGGCCTCTGCAGGTGCCGTTACTGGGCACGGTGAACCAGATGGGCAATGCGGCCGACGGCGAGCAGTGGTTTGCCGATGCCTGTTACCTACTGTGGAAGATCACCGGCGAAGCACCGTTCAAAAAGGCCATGGACGCCTGCCTGTTCACCGCGCACGAATACACCTCGATTGACTCCACTGATAAATTTTTCCGGCAGTCCACCGTGGCCGGCACTCCTTTTACAGACGGCATCTCCTACGACTTTATCTACCCGTCCGCCGCCCAGGTGACCTACGGCCGCAACAACGCCGGGTTCATCACAGCCAAAGCTGATCGGGCCGCCAGTATTTCCCTGGAACAGCAGTCGATCTGGTTCCGCCTCAATCAGGCATCGAGCATCCGCACCACCTTCGGCGGCGTGGGTATCAACGGTGCGCCGGTGACCGCCAAGGCTGAATTGCTGATGAGCTTGGATAAGGAGGAAGATCACGGCCAGCGCTGGGGGTTCGACCTGCCGGCATCGACCAGCGCCGTGCCCGTCGTACGCGACGTACCGCTGGGCAGCCTGCAGCAGTTGCAGAAGGCCGACGGCAGCGCCTATATCGGCGCCGCGATCGATGCAGTGTCGGACTATGGCGGCCTGACCTACGCCCAGCAGTACGAAACCGGCGTGCTGGGTTCGCGCAGCTGCAGCACCATCAAGGCATTTTTCCCCAACGACGACGCGGGCTTTGTCGTGGGTTTCTGGTCGACCGAATCCGGCCTGGCCCCGATCAAGGCCATTACCTACAAGTCCGACGGCGAGACAGACCTGCGCTTTGAGGATGCCAACGGGTGGCGGTGGTACTGGATCCTGCCGAACACCGGCAATGCCTGGGTCACGCATCAACTGCTGCCGGGCAACCTGGTGCTGTCCGGCTACCAGCCCAACCACCCGGACGACCCGGATCCGGCGGCGCCGGTCTATGACCAGATCGACCAGTTCACCGTGCTTCTGGAGAACGGCAGCGACACCAATATCAGCTGGACCTATGCCTATATCAACGACGTGCCGCCGCTGTACGTGCTTGAGGACGGCTACAGCCTGCTGTACCGCGTCACCCTGTCCTGCAGCGAGCCGTTCACCGCGCTGCTGGGCGACTGCACTGTCATCGGTTACCGCGACGACTCGCTGGCCTACACGCCCGGCGTGATCCCGTTTTCCAACATCTACGAGGAAGGGTCGGAGCAGATCGGCGCCTGGCACGGCATGCCGTACCCGGGTTATCAGTACCCGATGATTTACTGCCTGGAGCCTCAGAAGTACGCCCGGCACCTGACCAGCATGGTCGACTTCATGTACGACTCGCAGCAGTGGTACTACGCCAAGTTTGGCGAACTGGGACCAGGGGCCAGCGCGTATATCTGGAACCGCTGGGACAACTACAAGTACGGCAGCCCGGACACCTTCACCATGTACCACTGGGGTGACGGCACCGCCTGGTCGGGCTACCAGCCCCGGGCTTTTCAAGCGGCGTGCCGTGCCTGGCAGGAACTGGCAGAGCGCGGAGCGGCTGTGCCGGCGAAGCTGAAAGCCTACGTCGAGAACTGGATCGCCTGGCTGGCCAGCTACGTGAGCCGCAATGCCGGCGCACTGCCGACCGACTTCCCGATGACCACCGTACCCAAGCCCCTGCCGAATGACTTTACCGGCCATATGACCGGCCTGTGGCTGGCCGGCGCGTGCATGGCGGCCATGGCCGGCTGCACACACCCTCAGCTGGACGCGCTGATCGAGGCCTGCGTGACCGAGCTGCAGGACAACTACATCGTCACGCCGGAGCCGAACCAGCCCATGAACGGCAGTTGGAGTCCGGGCGTGCGCCTGGGCACTGACAACGGGATGTTTTTCGGCTTCTGGGCCGGCGAGATCCTGCGCGGCCTCTCCATGTACATCTTGCTCAAGCAGCTTGGCCCTGGTGCCAGCGTGTTTGATCGTCTTAAAGAAATCAGGTAACCCATGTCGACCAACATCACCATCGCCGGCGAAAACCTTATCGCCAGGAAACAAGGCAACAAACTGGTCCTGGACGTGGCGCGATTCATTTTCGCCAACATCCCGGGCTTGGACACCAGCGCCGAGGTCGACCGGACCCAGGCCAAGCCTGCTGCATCCCGGATCGTCCACACCTACACGATCCCGAGCGCGAACCGGGGCTATGTGAATCCCAACCAGGTGGTCTACAGCGCCCAGTTGGGCGCCGACATTGGCGACTGGGACTTTAACTGGATCGGCCTGGAGACCGCCGACAACGTGCTGTTCGCCGTGGCGTATGTGCCGCTGCAGCAGAAGCGCAAAAACATCCTGCCCGCGCAGGTCGGCAACAACCTGACCCGCAACTTTATGGTCGCGTTCACCGGCGCCCAGTCGCTCACCGGCGTCACGATCGATGCCAAGACCTGGCAGCACGATTTTACCGCCCGGCTCAAGGGCATCGACGAGCGCGAGCGCCTGTCCAATCGTGACGTGTTCGGTGCGGCCTGTTTCTTTGCCAACTCCCTGCAGCTGGTTAAATCGGGCAGTGTCTACCAGCTCAATCCCGGCCTGGCCTACGTCGAAGGCATTCGCGTGAGCCAGACCGGAGTCTTGCCAGTGGCGGTGGTCAGCCTGCCGGCCACCGCCTGGCTGGAGGTTTCCCTGCAGCGTCAGGGCAGTGAGCTGTTGACCGTCAAGAATGTGGTCTTTGGCACCACCAAAGCCAGCTATACCGACAGCGCCGGTGCCACGTACTTCTATGCACCTCTGGCCGAAATCAGCAGCGCCGGCGTCGTCACGGACAAGCGCGTTGTACAGGCGATCACGGATTCACTGATCGAGGCGATTGTGCTGCGCAGCGGTGATTATCCAAACCTGCGCGCCCGGGCCACGACCAAGGACGACGTCGGTCTGGGCAATCTGCCCAATGCCAAGAGCGATGACCCGGCCAGTAACAGCAGCCAGATCCTGGCCACCACCGCCGCGCTCTGGGCACTGCGCGACTCGCTGGACACCAACACCACCGCGATGATTGCCGGTTTCATGCTGAGCAGCGCGCCGGCCGGCTGGCTGAAAGCCAACGGCGCGGCCGTGTCGCGCACTACGTACAGCGCCTTGTTCGCCAAACTGGGCACCCGGTACGGCAGCGGTAATGGCAGCACCACCTTCAACCTGCCCGACGCCCGGGCGAATTTCCTGCGTGGCGTGGATGATGGCCGAGGCCTCGATCCGGGCCGTACCGTCGGCAGTGAACAGCTGGACATGCTGGCTTCTCACGGCCACGGTGCCTCATCCGCAGGCAGCGGGAGTCATGGCCACAGCGCTACGGCATCCATGGGTGGCAGTGGTGAACACGCCCACAGCGCACCGCGTGCCGAGAACAACGACGTCGGCGCCGGCAGCCCGAACTTCACCACAGCTAATGGCCTGGCGGGCACCACAGCGACGACCAATTTGTCTGGCGACCACACCCACTCCGTGAGCGTGACCATCGACAGCGTCGGCGACCACACCCATGCCATCACCGTCGATAAAACCGGCGGCGACGAAACGCGCCCGCGCAACCTTGCCGTCCTCTACTGCATCAAATACTGAGCCGCCACCATGATCACACTGACTGTTTACCAGACCGACGCCAATGGCGTGTTTGTCGGGACCGCCGACGCCGACGCATGCCCGCTGGAGCCGGGTGTCTGGCTGATTCCCGGCGGCTGCGTCGAGCAAGCGCCGCCTGAGCCCGGGCCGAACCAGGTCGCCCACTGGAACGGCGAGCAATGGCGCCTGACTGAATCCTTCCAGGGTCAGACCGCCTTCCACCAAACAACTGGCGAGTCGTTGCTGATCGAGCAGCCGGGACCGCTGCCGGACGGCTACACCCTGCAAGCGCCCGGCGCGCAGCAGGTCTGGCAGGACGGCCAATGGACCGCCGATGTGCCAGCGCAACTACAGGCGCTTTACCGCGAGCAGGTCGAGACGATCAATGCGGTGTGCGAGCGTGAGATTCTGGGCGGTTTCGTCTCGGCCGCCCTGGGCGAGCAGCACCACTACGACAGCGCATTTGCGGATCAACTGAACCTGACCAGCCAATTGCAACTGGGCACGGCCGGGAGCCTGGTCTGCCGCGACGTGGCCGGGGTCAAAGCCTACCGTGTGCACACGGTCAAGCAACTCAAGGCTGCCGGCGCCGACTTCAACAGCCACCGGCTGGCACGCCTGCAGAAAGCCCTGGACCTGAAACAGCGGCTGGCCGATGCGCTCGCCGCCGAGGACCTGGCCGCCCTTGAGGCCGTGGTCTGGGGGCCGGACGTATGACCTGGACCCCAGTGACCTTGCAGTGGCCGACCCAGGCCACGCAGTTTCTCGATGACCTGGCAGGGGCCAAGCAACTGGCATCGGCCACGCTCGATCAGGCAGCCACGCGAATCCAAGGCCTTGCGAGCATCGCCACCACCGCCCCGGGCGCAATCGTCGAGCTGGCCAAACAGGGTATAGAGGCCGGTCGAGCTGCGATCACCGAAGTGCTGGGCGAAGTGCCGACCTGCCTGGTGGCCACGCCGTTTCAGGCCGGGGTCGGGCAAGGCACCGGCATGCTGCGTGCGCTGTCGGCGCCGAACCTGGTGCAACACCTCGGCACTCGCCTACAGGACAGCACCGATGCCGCTCTGCCAACCGGCGATCAACATGCCCTGGTCGTGCTGTTCCTGGGCGCTCGTTACGACCAGTTGGCCAATACCCTGGCCGGTTTCAACCAGTTGCTGCCGTTCCCGGATCTGCAACGCGCCGAACGCCGTGCACAGCAGTTGTTCAAGCTGGAGATCGAAAAGTGGGAGATTCCTACGGCGGTCACGGTGCCCGGCTGGGGGCAGATGCCCCTGGAGCGCTGCACCATCACCAAAGCCGCCAGCCAGGCGCTGTCCAGCCAGGTCGCCGCGCTGGAAAGCTACGCGGCCGACAGTTCGCCGTTGGCCGATCTGGGCCGGCTTGCGGCCAAGAAGGTCGAGCAGGCGCAGGGCATGGCCAGCCAACTGACTGATCTGATTGAGCAACTGGCCGGCAATGTGCCAAACACCAGCATGCAGGTACGCCTGTTGGGACCGGGCACGCCGGCTGAGCTGGGCCAGCAGTTGCTGGACGGCGAAACCCCAGGGCATGAGTTCGGCATGTGCGCCGGCGTTGTCCTGATCGGCTCGCTGCCCGGGCTGGGCTTTGTGCGGGAGATGCTGGGCCTATGACTCTTTTGCTCGATGGCGAATACGTGCGCGCCAAGACCCTGAATGCTACGGGCAGTCTGCGCATCGAAAGCGCAGACCTGTCCGGGCAGAGCAGCAGCACGGACAAGGCCCACAACGGTTTCAAGCCCAAGACGCTGGCCTTCACCGGCTTGATTCCCTACACCCAAGCGGACTGGCTGCAAGCCCTGATGAAACTGGCCGAGGCCACGGCCAGCGGCGGGCAGCTCAAGACGTACCGCATCGTCAATGACACGGCCGCTGCGTTTGGCGTGCGCCAGGTGCAGTTCAGCGAGGGGGTCAGCGCCCGGGAAGGCGACAGCATCCGCGCCTGGACCGTGCAGTTCACCCTGACCGAGTACCTGAGCAACCCAGAGCGTGTGGAGAACCGGCAGGCTGCTAAGGCCACCGCCGCCCAGTCGGCAACTGGCCAGGCCGTAGCCGCGTCGGGCGATGCCGGCACCGGCAGCAGTAGCGGCGACGGCCAGCAGGAACTGACCGGCTTTGAAAGCGTGCTTGGCAAAATCGACAAGTGGATTGGTGAAAAATGAGCCTGAAACTGCACAAGGTGCTGACCGTCGCCGGCACCGTGGTGCCGCTGGTCAAGGACGATGTCCGCCTCGATCTGCGATCGCCCGGGCGCGCCTCGTTCACCGTTCGGTCGGCCGAGGCCCTGAGCGGGCTGGTGATCCTCGATCTGGGCTACAACGACCGGCCGCTGCAGCGGTTTTTCATCGGTTATGTCGAGCGCAGCACCCAAGTGAACAGCATGGAACAGTTGCTGGCCTGCCGTGAGCTGACCGCGATCCTCAACAGCTCGCTGCCGTTGAACCTGCGCCACGTCGATCTGCACGACGTGCTGGGCGCGATCAGCGAACGCACCGGCCTGCGTTTTCGCGTGCCTGAGCAGGCCTATGCGCGCACCAAAGCACCGTATTTCTACAACCTGGCCACCGGCATTCAGGCGATGGATAGCCTGGCCAGGATCTACAACATTCCCGACCCGATCTGGCAGCAGCAGGGCGACGGGGAAGTATTCGTAGGCAGTTGGGCAGACAGCTACTTTGGCGCCCGTGAGGCGCTGCAACTGCCCATCGAGCTTTTTAACGGCTACCAGGACAACCAGAGCGCAATGATTGCGGCCCTACCGGGCGTTCGTCCTGGAGCACTGATTAACCAGGAGCAGCGGGTCATGTCCGTCTCGCTGTCCGCCGACCAGATGGCCTTGAGATGGAAGAAGCAATAACCCGCGCTGTGCAGCGCCAGTTCCCCGAGCTGGCTGGCAACTATCACTTGCCGCGCTTCGCGGTGATTCAGGGCGTGGCCGACGCGCCGGCAGCGGCCGGCATCTGTGACAGTTTCCGCCCACGCTATGCGGCCGATCTGCAGGTACTCGACGAAAACGGCGAGCCTGACAGCAATATCCCGGTGCTGGCCGGCGTGCCGCTGCCGGTGGCCATTGGCGGCGATGAGATGGGGTTTTTCGGTTTCCCGTCCGAAGGCACCACTGTGGTGATGGGCTTTGCCTACGGGCGCCCGGACAAACCATTTATTCAAACGGTGCTGCCGCATGGCCTGAGCCTGCCCCAAGTACCGAAAGGGGACCAGGTGTGGCAGCACAGTGATGCGGTGCAACAGCGCGTCGATGCCGATGGCAACTGGACGCGGCAGACGGACGCCGCCATCAAGGACGCTTGCAGTGAGCGCCAGGTCCAGGCGCTGTTAAACCAGGAGGGTTACCAGAGCCACACCCAGACCGTCGACGAGCATTCGACCGAATCGGTGGGAGGGATCAAGACCATTGAGGCGCTGGGCGCCATGAAACTGCTGTCTGCCGGCAGCGCGAGCCTGGCCGCTGTGGACGACCTGCACCAAGCGACAGGCCGGGATCTGAATCTGGTGGTCGGTCAGAAGCATAACGCGGTGATCGGTGGCGACATGGCCGAGCGCATCAAGGGGCTGCGCAAGAGTATTGCGGACCAGAGCCAGCGATATGAGTCGCCCAAAACATGGATCGGATCGAGCGGCGTTAACGTGCTGGCTGTGCTGGCCGATCTGATCGATCTGGTGGCCCAGATGAACACCCAGCTGGCCGCGCATACCCATGTGCCGGGGCCGACGCCAAGCCCGACGGATGCCGCCGCTTTCAGTCTGAAAGCCACCAATGCCACGCTGCTGGGCGGCAAGATCAAAGCCATCACTCTTTAGTTTGAAGGCACTAGTTAGTACCCTCTGAGCATCTGTTTATATTGGCTTTTAGCTACAGCGGCTTCTACAATTGTATTTTATTCAGAAGTTTATCTTCGGCAAGTGTAGAGTGTTTTCTCAAGCGAAGGCAGTGATTTTGATATGGTCAGTTAGGGGCTTAAGGGATTGGCGGTCGAATGATTTTCCCTGCTCTCAAATCGGACCATTTTTCAATTTTAAAAAATTCAATTCCTGAAGATCCATCCATGAAAAAAACTTCTTGATCTGTGTCTTTCAAAGTTGCGAAAGCTTTTACATATTCCACGCTGTCATAGGAAGCAGTTCCAATCACTCCACTGGTTGATATAAAAATAGCTGGATATCGTACGCCTCGTTTGTACATCTCATCAATTCCCTGCTTAAGAGCATCCCAGTCCACATGCATTGCAGGTAGATTCGGATAAATATGAGTTACTGCCTCCATAGTTAGATCTGCTAAGCTAAGAATATCTTTTAATGCGATGTATATCAGATCTATATCAGTATGTGTAAGGTTTATTTTTCTATCTCTCAACTCCTCGAAGGAAATACCGATTGTAGAAATTGCTTTTTCAAGTAGTTTCAGCTTTTCAGCTTCATTGTATGAGTGGTAGTTGAGGGAGTTTTCTAAAATATATTTTACTGTGGCTTTCAATTCGCTCAAAATAAGCGTGTCAGTCGTTAACGATCTAAAGTTAGAGGGTTGAAGATCCTCTGCTGTGATTGATTGAGATAGATTCAATCCTAGATAAAAGATTTTGATATGCAGTTTATCCTTGCTAAGAACTTCAGATGTGAGCCAGTCAATCAATAGCTTGTGATCAATTTCATAGTCAACATTTGCGGAAAATTGTATTGGTGTCTTAGGGTCAGATATAGTCTTGGCCGTCCGAGCCATTACAAATATCTCATCAAGGTAACACTCTAATGTTGAGAAATTCCAAAACATAGCGGCTTCAATGTTCTTTGGTCGTTTTGGGGAGTTCTTAGCTACATAGCGTAAATAGCTATCATGTCCTAGAGTAATGCCTAAGCGAAAAGTGTCTGAAGGTCGAACAAAACCATCGCGGCAAAAAGACGGCTCAAATAAGTTTCGGATTAGCCACAGACCTGTGTACGGATATCGCCAGTCGGTCGTACCTATTGCAAATAGTGTTTCACGCGCGTTCAATACCGCTGGGTTAGTTATGTAGTCCCTAACATAGTCCGCTGGTAGCCCCCAAAACTCTACCAATGTAGGTAGGCTTTGATCTTTCAACTTGTTTCTCATTACATTCCATGGGGTATAATTCCCGAACTCCACATTATCGAAGACGCT
The DNA here is from genome assembly GCF_054589175.1 of Pseudomonas sp. 3A(2025). Lineage (NCBI taxonomy): Bacteria > Pseudomonadati > Pseudomonadota > Gammaproteobacteria > Pseudomonadales > Pseudomonadaceae > Pseudomonas > Pseudomonas sp. 3A(2025). The sequence goes on from NZ_BAAILM010000057.1 coordinate 40,694, forward strand.
TAAACGAGGTCTGACCATCTTTGATATCAGGAAATCTAAAGAGGAAATGCCTGAGGTGTCACCATTTTTTATTTTGTGCCTTTCGACTTTTTTTACTAGATGGCCATCCTGTGCAGTTATTTGTCCAGAGGACAGCATGTTGTCAAAAAAAGCCAGTGGACTGATCGCGCAAAAGACAATCTGATACGATCTTTTATTTTTTGCGCCTAAGTCCGTGGTGGTAATAGCAAAACCATGCAGGCCAGCTTTATCTGCCTCCCTAGCAAAAAAATTCAGCAACAGATCTAGCCGGTATGTTATCTCTGAATCTTCTATGGACGAATTAGCTTCGAAGGATATAGCAATGCTTGACGCGCTTTTAGGTGGAAAAAAAACGTTGCCTGTTATTTTCCAGGATGTGAACGTATGAATATTAAATGTAAGATTTTTTTTATTAATATTTGCTTTTAAGCATAGCAAATTTTTGTTTGCCCATGAAACAGCACTTCCTGCGGCGTGCTCTAGCAGTACTGACCATTCAGTTGAGACTAAGACAAAAGTTAGGTCGTGGCTGGAAATGAATGGAAGAAGATTTTTTATCTCGTGTTCGTATGCTAAAAGTTCAGTTAAGGCTTGGCGCTCCGTCTGGTTAGATTTTTTTATTTCAAAAATTATAACCTGTTGAGTTTCAGGGTTGATACATACCAAGTCTGGGCGCAATATTTGATTGAGTTGAGTTGAAATATTGTTATCAGATGTCAATATCTCTAGTTTTTCAATAGATCGTAGCGTGTTTTCGGCAGAGAAAGCATATCTTTTTCGAACATATTCATCTATGGAAAATGCCGGAAGCAGATTTTCATTAGTAGATGTAATGTTTTTTATTTTCTGAATGTCATTTGCGTTAATGCTTTTATAGAAAACACCATTATTGATAAGGCGCTCAAGCTCTAAGTGTATAGCTTTTTCTGTAAGCATGAAGGGTCCTTCCTTTGATGTAACTACAAGGCTTTGTGAAGTTTCTGTGGTTTAAATGTAGCAGAATACATTTTGCTTTTACGAGTCCGCACTCATATGTAGTGTCCGTGCTCCAAGATTTTAACGTTAGACCATAAAAAAAAATCTACAAAAAAACACTTATCCCCCTCCCGCCGACGGGCTTTGTGTCCCTTTTTTGTGCAAACCCGAGGTGTGGTGCAACCGATGCTCCAGCCCACGCCGGCCGTGGGGTTGCGCAGGGCAGCGGCCATTGCACAGCGTGCAAGGTTTTGCAGAAAAATGTCATCGCCTTGCACAGCGCGCCACAGGCCGGAACCGGAGGGGCAATTCCTGGAAGGCCCAGCCCGCCTGGGCGAAAAATTGGAAAACTGGCGAAAGCGGTAGTTTTCAAAATCTGCACGGCTCTTGGAAGTGTGCACCAGGTCATCGATGGGCAGACCAATAAAAAACGCTAGAGGCCAAGCGGGCCGGGGTTGTAGCCAGATCCACGACCTGTTCCACCTTGCACATGCTTGCACGAGCTGGTGACGATCTACAGGCGGTCATGCTCGTCAGAAAGGTTGGTGAAAAAAAGCTTTTTAAATGAGAGTGAATCTCAGGCGTGGGGTAGTGTTTTCAAAAAGAGCGATATTAGCTATACGGCCCACCAATAGGGTCTGGAACCCCCGGTTTTACTGGGTTCTGCGTATTACAAGCAAAGGTAATATGAAGCGATATGGAAGGTAATATTTTCCTCAAACCCCCGGATTCATTGGGTTTTAAGGAATGGAAATATTGCTTCTATAAAAGGTAATACTATCGCTTTCATATCGCCTAAATATCGCCTTTTCCCCAAACCGCTGGAGGCCTTGATTTACAAGGGCTGTAGCCGTTTTCGGCAAAGCATATTACTAATATCGCTCTTTTTTTTACCCCCAACAAATTTTAGGAAATGGCTCCTAAAGGGGGTGGCGGCCGTAGGTCTCGCGCTGCTGTTCGTGAGCGCTTGTGGCTGCGTGTGAGCTGGACGTTGTGAGCGTGTACGCAAGGTCATGTGGCGGCCTTGTTACGTCCCTTATTACGTCTGGGGGAAAAACAAAGGGCCTGCATCGCTGCAAGCCCTTGTTTTGTATGGTGCCGGCACCAGGAGTCGAACCCGGGACCTACTGATTACAAGTCAGTTGCTCTACCAACTGAGCTATACCGGCAATGGCGCCAGAGTATATAGAGTCTGATGCGCTTGTAAAGCCTAGCTTGCTGATTCGGTTGGAGAAATTTTCTCGATGGGTGGATGAGGCCGGCAGACCGCGAGAAATGTGTCGATCAGGCGGGCCTCTTCACGGCTGAAGGCGTTCCTGCGGGCATCGGTGTTGCAGCGCTATCCGCCTCAGTGCACAGTTTCATTGAAGCTCTGGCGCTTTATGCCGATATAGTTGCGAGCTGGCAAGATGCCATGGACCGCAAGCCTAATGCAGAAGACCTTTACCCACTACGAGCACCTGAATGTCGCGCGCGATGCGACGCCTGAGCAGATCAAGCGGGCTTATCGCAAGCTGGCGCAGCAGCTGCATCCTGATCGTAATCCGGCGCCGAATGCGTCGGATTTGATGAGTGAGCTCAATGCGTCGCATGAGGTGCTGCGCAACCCGGCCAAGCGCATCTTGTATGATGCGCAGTTGGCCGAGGATGAGCGGCGCGCGCGTGCTTTGTCGCCGCAGGCCGCTTCGCGCCAGGGTGCGGCGATGTATGCCGCTGCGGCTCAGCCCGCGCGGCCGGCACCTTCTGCCCAGGATTCTGCGCCCAGGTCTCGGCCTGCTGATGCGCCGGCGGGCAAGCCGGTTCGCCAGCGGCGCGTGTGGCGTTGGGCGGCGGTGTTCGTGATTTTTTGCGCCGGCGGGGCGTGGATGGGGTATGAGCGCAATGCGGCGCAGTCGTTTATCCCGACCGAGTCGTTGCCAGTGGTCGACCCACGAGACACGCCGGCGTCGGAACGCGCCGATTTGACCAATGCGGTGCTGACGCCGGTGATTACCGAGCCTGAATGTGTTGTGCCGGCGGCCGACCCGCTGGGTGCGGCCTGGCCTGTGCAGGCGGGTTATCTGAAAGGCTTGCCGATGCGCAAGGACAATGGCTGGTCGCAGATTGTGATCGACAATGCCGGCGGCCAGTCGGCGGTGTACGCCAAGGTGACAGACGCTGTAGGGCGCAACGCTTATCGGTATGCGTACATTCCTGCTGGCGGTCAGTTCACCTTTGCGCGGATGGATGCTGGTTACTATTTGCTCAAATACCAGATGCTCGACACCGGCTGTGTCTTTGCATCGAGCCGCATTCTGCTGGAAGAGACGCCGATGGGCAGTCAGATCAAATCCAGTGTCTACAAGCTGACGCTGAGCAAGCTGCATGAGCGTGGCGCTTCGCCTGTGCGGTTGAAAGCCGATCAGTTTTGAATCCAACTGTTCAAAGTCTTATTCACAAGTTCACGACCCCAGGATCGGTTTCGGACATACGGCTGAAATCCCGACGTGCGTCTGCTCGCCAGCCTGCGGATTACGCGGTGCTTGACTTTGCGTGCGGGATTATTCCGCCTTGTGTGCAGGGCATTTTCGACAGGTTTTTCCCCAGGCTCCGGATTTTAATCAACAGACTTATCCACAGGTTGTGGATGTTTTTTGTCGGGCAATCAGCAGCAGGTTGCGTGGGGTCAGGCTTGCGGGGCAGAACGTGCCGAGTTGCACGTGGTAGCCGCGCGCTTGCAGGTACAGGGCGCGGTCCAGCACCAGCCACAGTTCCAGCGGGCGGCGGAACAGGTTGCGCACCAGTTCCAGGTTGCGCACCTCGCGCAGGCGTTGCCAGCCGGCGGCCTCCAGTGCGGCCCAGTCTTGCGGGCCGGGCGCGGGCAGGTTTTTCAGCGTTGCCAGCTCAAGGCAGTAGTCGGCATAGGGTTTGGCCAGCCAGGCGACGGGCAGTGACGGGGTCGGCAAGTAGCTGTCGACGCCGCGCAACTGGCGTTGCAGCAGATCAAAGCCCAGGCGGCGGGCCATCGACTGGTCACGCTGGCGGCGTACGCGGCCCGGCGCGGTGACGGTTTCGCTCAGGGGCAGGCCCAGATCGTCGCGGGACAAACTCAGCCGCGAGGCCTGGCCGTCTTTGGACAGCGCCTGATAGTGGCTGTGTTGCGTGCGGTTGTAGCAGCATGGCGCAATTGCCAGTTGCCGGCAGCCGGCGTCGCTGGCCAGGTGCATCAGTTGCACATGCAGGTCACCACAGGCATGCAGGGCCACGGGTGTGTGCCCGGCGTGCAGGTGCTGGTGGGTGTCGTCGGCCATGACGTCTTGTTGCAGGTGCTCGGCCTGCACCTTGTGCCGCACGCTTAGCGCGTGGCCGGCGTCGATCAGTGCCGGGTCGTATTCCAGGCAGGTGAGGCGCTGGCTGGCGTCGGTCAGGCGGCGGCCGAGATGGCCTTTGCCGGCGCACCAGTCGAGCCAGTGAGTCGGCGCCGGTTGCAGGTTCAGGTGGCTGGCGAAGGCTTCGATCTGTTGCCATTTACGCCCCGGCACATCGACGCTCAGGCGCGGTTCTACGGGCGTCAAAGGCTGGCTAGGCAGCTCATCGACATGCGCCAGCGCGATGGCCTCGGCGGCCCACTGCGGGAACGGCGCGGGCGCTTGCAGGTGCTCGGGATGGTTGTGCGCGGCTTCGGCCTGTTCCAGCGTGCGGCTGCGCAGCCAGTGGGCGAGCTGGGGATGATCGGCTTCCCAAGGCAGGCGCTGCTCGGTAAACGGCTTGGGCCGCCACAGCACCTGGTGCTCGACGAGGAAGCGGTCCAAGGCGTGGAAGCGGGTGAGCAGGTTACAGGGGCTGTGCATGCTGGCGGGCCATTGAGAGCTGGGTTATTGAGACGTAATGCAGAGCAATAGGCCACTGGGTTTTGGGGTGGAGCGCCCATAAAACTCCATAACTGCCCCATAACTAACCCATAACCGCCCCATAACTCCTCCATAAACGCCCATAACAGCGTTGGACTGCCCCATAACACCCCATAACGCTCAGGTCGGTAGATCGGGTGTCAGGGTGTAAAAGGTGGCTCGTTTCTGACCGTGCTGGACAAGCTGTTGCTTGTCTCGAAGTCGAGCCAGCAATTTTTTGGCTTGTTCATCACTTATACGGCACAGCTCTTTAACCTCCACGCGTTTGATCTTTCCATGCTGACGCGCATAGCTCAAAACCATCTGCTCATGCTGAATGGAGGTGAAGCCCGCCTGCCGGGTATAGGCTGCTTTGTCTCCGGACGCTTGGTAGAGGCTGGCCGAGAGTGTGTAGCTGCGTCCGCGCGTAGCGCCATGCGCGTCAACCAGACCTGCTTCTGTCAGGGCTTCGAGTGTTCGCTTGGCAGAGGCCGCGTCGCGCTGAATGTGCTTGGCCAACTCGTCAGCCGTTACGCGTTTGGCGGATCGCAAGGCGCTCAAGGCAATCAGGCTATCAATTGGAAGCGGCGCCCCGATGCGTCGTTCCTCTTCGAGTACTTTCTGGCAGAAGTCGAGATCGGCCGCCGAGGTCGGCAAACGCAGGACAACGCCTTGAGCTGTGGTATAGCCATAGTCAGGGGCAGGGCGGCCAAACTTGAGCAATCCACGATAAATCTTGTCGACGCCGCGTCCGGAGCGTTCGACCACGCCGATGCGCTTCATGGCATCCGCCAGGCTTGGGTTGCGCGGGCGCGGCTCGGTGACCAGCAGGTTGCTCAGAGTCACACCATCGACCAGGCCGCCGGGATTGCTGACCACAAGGGCATCGTCCTCAAGGCGTACATGGACGGCGCCGCGGCCGTGATAATCACGGTGTACTACTGCATTGGCCACCGCCTCGCGAAAAGCCCCCATATCGACTTTTGGTACCGGTACGCGGAACAGACCGACCTGCAGCTCCTCCTCAGGGTTGTAGGGGCGGAAATTGGTTTCCAGCCAGTCCAGGGCCTTGAGTAGCGGAAAACGTCGAAACTCGTTGAAGTGAACGGCCTGCTGGGCCAGTACCTGAAAGGCAAACTCGTGGGTGGGCACCCACTGGCGTAAAGAGGTTTCCCGGCCTACCAGTAACAGCCCTGTAAGCGTTGGAATGCGAGAGCTGTCTGGTTGACGGGCAGTCAGCATCAAGGCGCCGTCGAGCGCTTCGTCATCCAGCTCCAGCAGTACACGATCACCACCGTATTGTTGAACGGCCTGTCGCAGTCTCTCTCGTTCCAGAGGGTCCAGGTCATCCAGCGTAGTACCGGCAACCGGTTGTGCTGACACATCGAGCAGGCCAAAGCGGGATGCACGGCTGCTGCGCTCATGGGGCAGCATGGCCACGCACTCAGGCGTGCCGTCGTATTTGAGGCGACGCCGTAGATAGACGCCGTTGGTGGTTGCTACTTCTCCAGACACTTTGGGGACGCGAATGCGGGCCACCGTAATGCCCACTATTTCGACCGCCTCAACCTGCACATCCAGTGATGGAGACGTGCGCGCAGCCACCATCGCGGCAAGACCTTGCAGAAAAAAATGATCCGCATGCAGGCCGGTTGGCGTGCCATCGTCTTCGACCCCCAGCCACAGTTCACCGCCTTCTGTATTGGCGAGGCAGGCCAGTGACTCGATCAGTTCACGATCCGGTAGCTTGGCCCGATCACTTTTGAACTCGACGGTGAGGGATTCGCGCAACGGCACAATGGTGCTCATGAGGTGGCAGTTCCTTGCGACGGGCTCACGGATAAAGCCGATTATGACGGCAGGGTCTGACTCGTTGAAAGCGGCCGCTCCGATTAGGGCTGACCGGTCCTGCTCACCGTCCCTGCGTCATGTCCACCCGCAGCACTTTCTCCAGCAGCTTGAACCCCTGCACCAGCAAAAACGACATGGCCAGGTAAAACATGCCGGCGGCAAAGAAGATCTCTACCGGCAGGTACGTGCGGGCGATGATGGTGCGGGCCATACCGGTCAGTTCCAGCAGGGTGATGGTGCTGGCCAGGGCGCTGGCCTTGAGCATCAGGATCACTTCGTTGCTATAGGCCGGCAGGCCGATGCGCGCGGCACGCGGCAGGATGATGTAGAACAGCGCCTTGTTTTTCGACATGCCCAGTGCGCGGGCCGCTTCGATTTCGCCGGGCGGCACGGCCTGGATGGCGCCGCGCAGGATTTCGGCGATGTAGGCGGCGGTGTGCAGGGTCATGGTGATGACTGCGCACCAGAACGGGTTGCGCAGATAAGGCCACAACACGCTCTGGCGCACGGCTTCGAACTGCGCCATGCCGTAGTAGACCAGAAACAGCTGCACCAGCAGCGGCGTGCCGCGGAAGAAGAAAATGTAGGCGTAGGGCAGGGCGCGCACCGGCAGGTGTTTCGAGGTGCGGGCGATGCCCAGCGGGATGGCCAGAATCAAGCCGGCGATAACCGCGATGGCCACCAGCTCCAGGGTCAGGGTCGCGCCCTGGGCCAGCCGGGGCAGCCATTTGATGATCACTTCCCAGTTCATGAGGCACTCCTCACAAAGCCGCGTGCGGCGCGCTTTTCCAGCAGGTGGATGCCGGTCATGGCAATGATGGTCAGGCCCAGGTACATGAAGGCGGCGACCACGTAGAAGGTGAACGGCTCTTTGGTGACGGTCACGGCGATTTGCGCATGGCGCATGATTTCTTCCAGGCCGATCACCGAAACCAGTGCGGTGTCTTTCATCATCACCATGAACAGGTTGCCCAGGCCCGGCAGTGCGACGCGCCACATTTGCGGCATGACCACGCGAATGAAGATGCGCGGGCGCGACAGGCCCAGCGCCAGGCCGGCTTCGCGGTGGCCCTTGGGCACGGCGAGAATGGCGCCGCGAAACACTTCGGTGGCGTAGGCGCCGAAGCACAGCCCCAGGGCAATGACGCCGGCAGCGAAGGCGGTGAGTTCAAGTTCCGGCATGCCCAGCCACTCGCCGAGGGCGTGCATGGCGTTGATGGTGCCGAAGTAGATCAGTAGCACCCACAGCAGCTCGGGGATGCCGCGCACCAGGGTCGAATAGGTGCCGCCCAGCCATTGCAGGGTGCGGCTGGAAGAGGTTTTGGCCAGCGCGCCAAGCAGGCCCAGCACCAGGCCCAGGCTCAGGGCGCAAGCGGCAAGCTGGACGGTCATCAGCGCACCCGCCGCAAGGGCCGGGCCGAATCCGTGGAGTTCGAAGTTCATGGGGGCAGGCTTTTTCAGTCACCCTTCAGAGAAGGCTGCGCCAGCAAGGGCGCAGCGTTCACCGGGGGCAGATCAGAGGATGCTGAACGGGAAGTACTTGTCGTTGATCTTCTTGTAGGTGCCGTCAGCGATGATTTCTTTCAGGGCCGCGTTGAGCTTTTCACGCAGCGGGTCACCCTTGCGGACGGCGATGCCGACCTTGTCGTTTTCTTCGACCGGGTTGCCTTTGAACTCGAAGTTCTTGCCGGCTTCGCTCTTGAGCCACTCGTAGCTGACGTACTTGTCGGCCAGGATGGCATCGGTGCGGCCGGCGGACAGGTCGAGGTAGGCGTTTTCCTGGGTGTCGTACAGGCTGACCTTGACGTCGCTGCCCAGGTTGTCTTCCAGCCAGGTGCTGGCCAGGGTCGAGCGCTGGGCGCCGATGCTCTTGTCTTTCAGCTCAGCCTTGAGGGCGTCGACGCTGTCGGTCTTGATCTGGGTCGCCTTCGGGGCGATGAACTGCAGCTTGTTGGAATAGTACGGGTCGGTGAAGTCGACGGCCTGCTTGCGCTCGTCGGTGATCGACAGCGACGACACCAGGAAGTCGAACTTCTTCGAGTTCAGGGCTGGAATGATCCCGTCCCAGTCGGAGGTCACGGCCTGGCATTCAGCCTTGAGTCTGGCGCACAGGGCCTGGGCGATTTCATAGTCGAAGCCCACGACCTGGCCGCTGGCATCCTTGTTGTTGAACGGCGGGTAGGCCGCTTCGATCCCGAATTTCAGGCTTTCGGCGAACGCATTGCCGGTGATTGCCAGAGTGGCAGCGGCGGCCAGCAGTAACTTCTTGTACGTCTGCATGGGTGTTGCTCCGTTTAGCGATTGCTCGACATGAATTGTTGACACCTTACCGACCGGGGCGCCTCGAACACTTGCTGTGGCGTGCCCTGTTCTTCGACCTGCCCCTGGTGCAGGAAGACTACTTCACTGGACACCTGGCGGGCGAAATTCATTTCGTGGGTCACCAGCAGCATGGTCCGGCCCTCTTCGGCCAGGCCTCGAATGACGTTGAGCACTTCCTGAACCATTTCCGGGTCCAGTGCCGAGGTCGGTTCGTCGAACAGAATCACCTTGGGCTGCATGGCCAGCGTGCGTGCAATGGCTGCGCGTTGTTGCTGGCCGCCCGACAGTTGCGTGGGGTAGACGTGGCGCTTGTCGGCGATACCGACCTTGGCCAGCAGCGCTTCGGCCACCTCAATGGCCTCGGCCTTGCTCTGGCCGAGCACCCGGCGCGGCGCCTCGATGATGTTGTCGAGCACGCTCATGTGCGGCCAGAGGTTGAAGTTCTGGAACACAAAGCCGATTTCGCTGCGCAGGCGGTTGATCTGCTTGTTATCGGCCGCTACCAGTTCGCCATTTTTGGCGGCCTTGAGGCGCAGCTCTTCGCCACCGACCAGAATCTGGCCCTGATGCGGGTTCTCAAGCAGGTTGATGCAGCGCAGCAGGGTGGATTTTCCGGAGCCGGACGAGCCCAGGATCGAGATCACATCGCCGTCACGGGCGGTCAGGGAAATGCCTTTGAGTACATCAAGCTTGCCGTAGCGCTTGTGCAGGTTGCGGATTTCCAGGGCGGGCGTGGCCTCAGCCATGTGGGGTCCTCATAGATTTATGTGCTCCTGCTTATTGGCGGCCTTCCTGGCGAGGCCAAGCATAGCGCCAAAAACGCAGGATGCGACGGCGTGTCGCATCGATGCAGGAACGTGTCGCGGCATCCAAAACCGGGGAGCCTCGTGCGCGAAAAAGGCGCGATGTTGCCAGTTTTGCCGGGTACAGGGAAGCGCCTTTTGGCAGCGGTAACGATTCAGCGTGCACCGTATCGGGGCATTTGTGAGTAGGTGTTTCTTTGTGGTGCATTTGTGGGAATAAATCCTGGGGTGTTCGGTAACAAATCCTGCACGCCCTGTAAAAGATTCCCATCACTTTTCAGGACGAATCTGACCTGAAAAGTAGGCGTTCTCTGAGCGACGTCGTAATCAGAACATTTTGGCGTGGATCTTGCGTAAATAATAAAGAACATAGCCGTTGCATACTTTTTACGATGAACGGCGATGCGTATAGCTCGTCTCGCAAAGGTGCTTTAAATGAGCAATTCCGAAAATTTCTCAACGCTCGATCAGGGGTTGAAGCCCCGGCACATCACCATGCTGTCGATTGCCGGCGTGATTGGTGCCGGTCTGTTCGTCGGTTCCGGTCATGCCATTGCTGCTGCCGGTCCCGCTGTGCTGCTGGCCTATGCCGCCGCCGGCACCCTGGTCGTGCTGGTCATGCGCATGCTGGCCGAAATGGCTGTTGCATCGCCTGACACCGGTTCGTTTTCGACCTACGCCGACCGTGCGATCGGACGTTGGGCCGGTTTCACCATCGGCTGGCTGTACTGGTGGTTCTGGGTACTGGTGATTCCGCTGGAGGCCAACGCCGCTGCCGCGATCCTGCATGCCTGGTGGCCGAACATCTCGTTCTGGGTCTACTCGCTGGTCATCACCCTGCTGCTGACCGCGACCAACCTGTTCAGCGTCAAGAACTACGGCGAGTTCGAGTTCTGGTTCGCGCTGATCAAGGTACTGTCGATCGTCGCCTTCGTGTGCCTGGGTGTGGCCGCCATCTTCGGCTTTCTGCCGACCAGCCAGGTCAGCGGTATTGATCATCTGTTCGACACTGGCGGTTTCATGCCCAACGGCATGGGCGCGGTGCTGGCAGCGATTCTGACCACCATGTTCTCGTTCATGGGCACCGAAATCGTCACCATCGCGGCGGCCGAGTCCAAAGACCCGGCCAAGCAGATCACCAAGGCCACCAACTCGGTGATCTGGCGGATCTGCCTGTTTTATCTGGTGTCGATCTTTATCGTCGTGGCGCTGGTGCCATGGAACGACCCGACCCTGGCGGCCGTGGGGTCCTACCAGACCGTGCTGGAACGCATGGGCATCCCGAATGCCAAGATGATCGTCGATGTCGTGGTGCTGATTGCCGTGACCAGTTGCCTGAACTCGGCGCTGTACACCGCCTCGCGCATGCTCTACTCGCTGGGCAAACGCGGTGACGCGCCGGGTGTCGCCAAGCGCACCACACAGGCCGGTACGCCGTACTGGGCGGTCATGCTGTCCACCGCAGCGGCGTTCCTGACCGTGATCGCCAACTACGTCGCGCCGGAAGCTGTGTTCGAGTTCCTGCTGGCCAGCTCTGGCGCCATTGCTTTGCTGGTGTATCTGGTGATCGCCATCTCGCAACTGCGCATGCGTCGTCAACTGGTCGCCAAAGGCGAGCCGCTGACCTTCCGCATGTGGCTGTTCCCGTGGCTGACCTGGGCGGTGATCATCTTCATCGTCGGCGTGCTGACCACCATGCTGTTCATGGAAAAACACCGCATGGAAGTGGTGGCGACAGCGCTGCTGAGCCTGGGTGTGGTGGCGACCGGTCTGCTGATCTCGCGTCGCCGCAAGGTGGCAGCGCAGCAGGGTAAAACCGTTCTGAACTAGTGTGATTCGCGGCTGAGGCAATGGCTTCAGCCGCGAAAGCCCCACCGCTTAACCAAAAATCGCCTTCATCTCGTCATCGATACGCTTCTTGGCATTATTCAGATCTATCTGGAATTGCCCGGAAGCAATGCGCGTCAATGCCTCGTCCTCGCTCAGCCCTTCGGACCAGTCCCAATACATGATGAGCGACAGACTGACATGAGCGGCCACTTCCTCGTCATCCAGTTCGAGCATCTCCTCTTCATCCGGTAGCAGCGGACCTTCGAGAAAGACCTTGAGCATCTCTTCCTGGCTGATGGCTTCGGCCTGCTTGAGCGCTTGGTAATGCTCTTCCATGAATTCGTTAATGGCTTCGAAGTCGACCGCAGGCTCCTCACCATTGATGCACATGATGGTGTAAGCGAGGGCTATCACGAATTCTGGGTCGTCGATACGATCTTCGGCGGTTTCCCTGTCCAGCCCCTCAGACCAGGCCCAGTAAAAGGACAGCAAGTCTCGCAACTTGCCATCAACCAGCTCTTCGTCAATATCAAGAAGCGGTGCACCGAATGGCCCGTCGAGGAATGTCAGGAGCAGATCTTCCAGGCTGTTGGCCTCGGCCTGTTGCATTTCAGCGAAGTGTTCAAGGACGGCGGGGTGAAGTACTTGCCCCGGCTGATACTCGGTCAATCCAGTGTGAAAGTCGGCAAAGGCGCGCTGAATGGCGGGTGATGGAGCGTCATGGTTCGCAAAGTAGCCAGCCGAAGAATGGCTGGCCTGGCGTTGCACGCGCTGCTGCTTGGCTTTGGTCTTGGCTCTTTTGGCGCGTTTTTGCTGCTTGGATGACGAGGCCATGGCGGTCTCCAGGGCAATTGGCTTGAACGGACGAGTTTAATCGCCCGTGCCAATCGTGACGATACTGGCCAGTCAGCGCCCGCGACGCTGGCTTTCGTTGCGCATCACCAGCAGGTCAGAGGCTTTCTGGTAGTCGTTCTGGAAGGCATCGGTCTCGATCCACTCCAGGGCTGTGTCTTCGTCTTCGTTGTGGAACAGGGCGCGGTAGGTGATCAGCAGGCCCATCATGAAGTCGGTGGCTTGCTCGCCGTCTTCCTCGGCCAGCACCAGCTCCAGCACCGGGTATTGAATGAACACCGCGCACAACGCCAGCTGGCTGATGGCTTCGGCGGCGTGCATGGCTTCGAACAGGTCTTCGAAGTCGGCCGGGTCGAAACCGTTCTCGACCAGGTCCTTGAAGTCGAAGGTGCTGAGGTCGATCTTCACGTCATCGAACGGGTTATCCACCAGCGGCGAGGCGAACAGCGAATGCACCGGTGTCTGGGGTTTACGACCGGAGCGGTTTTGCTTGGCCTTGATTTTTGCGCGTTGGGCGCGCTTTTGCTGCTTGTCTTGCGAGGCCATGGTGGCTGTCCTTGGGCGACGGTGGATGTGGGGGGGCGGGTATTGAAACGTAGATGGGGGGAATAGCCAAGCGGGGTGATTAAAATACGCGCCTTTGGTGCTGCTAAAGCTTTGGCGTATTTCAAGGTGATCAGAGTTACAGGTTTCGCGTCCATTTAACCGCTGTTGACGTGCTCGGTCCGCCGCCAGTGGAGGGTACTGTGCCGGGATCGTAAGTCTTGGGCGCACCGGTTAAATCAATAGTCGTCGAACCGCCCCACGTATTGATGACGGAACTTCCTTGGCCAGCAGCGGTGATATATCCGTGAACGGTACTGCTTCCTTCGGTAAGGAACGTATCGCCTGCCATGATAGTGCCGGACACTTCTGATGACGCGCCGAGTTTGATAATCCCTCCGCTAAATGTGCTGCCCGTGTATAGCCCTGAGAGGTAAGAAATATTCCCCAGTGCATTTGACTTCAGCTTTGTGCCGGACTTATCACAAAATGCAATGGGGTACATTCCAGAAAAATCAGTTGTTTTATAACCGCTGGGGTATTCATTGTCGCAAATAATACTGTAGCCAGCGTAATTGAGTGCCCACAGTTTATGGTCGCCCGACGTCGTGATGTTGCCTGTTGCGACGACAGTGTTGTAATACCGACCATTGGACATGGTCAGGTTTCCGTTAAACCAGAGTACGCCAGGCGCAAGGCTTTTTCCTGAGACTGTCCATGTGCCGGTGCTATAAGTGACGCAGCCATTTGACGTTGATTGTCCCTCACACAGCGTTCGGACACCGGTGGGTGATGCGGGTGTGGTGCAGTTCCCGGAGGCATCCGTTGCGGTGCATAGAAAGTCGTTATACCCCCGATCATTTTGATAACCATACTTGCCAAGGTAATAAACGCCATCGGTGATGCCATTGATGCCGCTAACGGTCACGCGAATCTTGTTGCTTACGTATTCAAAAATATAATTGGCGGATGATTTGTAGTCAGTGGCATCAATTTTTATTCTGTTGACCGTAATTGGCGTTAAGGCCGTCAAGGTAGAGGCTGGAACCTGATTGGATATGTTCGCGGTCGGGCAGCCGCTCGTGGCTTTGGCATTGATTGAGGTGTACTGCATCCAATATTGGCTAGGGCATGTGACTGTCGCGCCGCTGTTCACGATTTTTGTCGTTGGCCAGCTGTTGACGATGACATTGCCTATCGCATTTATTTCGTTGGTGGTGCCGTTGTCAACCGTGACCGTGGCGTTGGTTTTCAAGGCGCCTTGCGTTCCGCCGCTGGAGTTTTTAATTTCTTTTATCGCAGAGCCTTTAGTGACGCTGGCGGACCCGAGAAGTGTCAGCTTTCCGTTAGCGAAGACGGTGTTTACCTGATTGCCTGAGCCAATGGATATATCACCTGTGGCTTGAAGGTTAGTGAGTCCGGTGATCGACCCCCCTCCCGTTGCTCCTATGGATGCATCGCCGTCAACGGCAATGATCGTATTTTCCAATCCTGTAAATTTAATCGAGCCGGTCAGGTCAAGTGTCTTGGCGAGTGAAATGGTACTCAGAAGCGTGTTTGTAGCGCTGCCAGAGCTGCCGACTGTGTAAATGGCTTCAACGGTTGAGCTGGATGCGGCAGGCGTATTAGCGTTCACAACGCCTGTCAATGTAAAGCCGATATAGCCAGTCGTTGAGTCATAGGGGACGGACACTTTTACAGTCAGGCCGCTCACGCTCGTCGTAAGTGTTTGCCCTCTTGTCAGCGAACTTAAATTAGCTTTCTGTGCAGCGTCCAAGTATGTACGCACCAGTTCCACTGCCTCCCAAGCCTTGGACTCGGCGGATACTGAAGCATGGCTGGCCATCTGCTGATCTTGCGCGCTGCGGATGCTATGCATCATGCCCATGGTGGTTGCCGTCAGCGCTACGCCAGTCAGCATCATGAGCAGGGTCGTCGCCATGCCGCGCTGGCGGGTGCGTGTCGCTCGATTGCTTAGCAGGCGGGAATTGAACATTGCAGGTTCCTGCTAGGTGCTCGTGACAAGGTTGGGCAGACAGGTTTCGCTGGTGCTTTTTACATACACCGGTGCGGACTCTGTGCTGGTCGAGTCCAGGACGCTGGTGGCGGCAGTGATGGTGACTTTGAGCGGCAGGCTCGTCGTACTGAGGGGCGTTACGGCTTTGCCAAATGGCCAGCAAGCGACTTGCACGGCTTTGAAAAAATCTGCCGGCTGGTTGGTTTCGATCAGTGTGGTCGCGGTCCAGGTCGTGCTGTTCCATTGTGCCAGCGTCGTGCAACTGCTCGCACCTTGCAGGCGCACCAGTTTGCCGCTTTGCACCAGCAAACCGGCGCAAGTGGCGGTGGCGCTACTGCTGGTTTGGTAGATCCAGACCATAGCGTTGCCGCTCGTCTCGGTACCCGAGAGGGTGCGGGCGGTACCTGACAGTGTGCCATTGGTCAAAGTGGCGTTGTACAGCAGCTTTAAGCGGGTATCCAGCGTGCTGGTGACGGTGATCCAGAAGCCGGCATTGCGCAGCTCTTGTTGAGCCGTCAGCAGGGCCGCAGCAATCTGCCCGTCCTGCCGTGAATCCTGAATCGACTGCACCGAAATACCAACCATGTTCTTGTACAGCGAAAGCATGGCCAGCACGCTGATCAGCGACAGCGTTATACCGACCATCAAGCTGATCAGGTTGAAGCCGCGCTGGCCGCGTTTCACGTTTCGTCACCGACGCGAATGATGCCGCCGAACAGCGAGCTGTCGCTGCTTCGAGTGGTCAGCACTACCTTGCCTAACGTACTGGTTGGGCTAACGGCCACGCCACCGATGGTGACACTGGCAGCATCGGTGCAGGAGGCATCAAGGGTAATGGCAGTGGTTTGTGTCGGTAGAGTGATCGTGGCCCGGGTGGAGTTGGTCGAACAAAGCGTCTTCCCATACTTCGCAATCAAATCACGCATCTGACTGACCGCAATATTCTGCACTTTCATATCGCGCTGGCTGACCGCCGCCCGTGACGAGGCATAGGTCATGCCCAAGCCAATGATCGCCATCAACACAATGCCAATCAGTGACTCCAGCAATATATCGCCACGCTGCGCACGTGGGCTTGCTTCAAATGATTTCGACATCGACTGCGCTCTCACTGCCGACCGTCACACTGATCGTGCTCGTGGTACAGGCGTTGCTGCCGGTCACTGGCAGACCCCGGCTGTTGAAAGCAACGCAAGAGATGTCCGTACCGCCTGCCTGAAGAGTGGCCGCGCTGGGTAGATCGGTCTGCCACAGAATATTACTGGTCGAGGAGCAATTGATGCTGGCCTGATCGGTGATGCTGTACAGCTTCAGCACCTGACCCGAGCGGCAAAGCGCTGCTGCAGGCCAGCTGTTCAATGCCCCACCCGGATTGCGCAACGCGGTGGCCTTGGCGCGGCTGATGCCTTGCTTGAGCAGGCCGGCGGCATCGCGTTGCTGCGCGCTGTTGACCCATGACGTGGTCAGCTGCGCGCCCATCGTCACCATCAGGCTGAAAATGGCGATGGTGATCATCAGTTCGATGAGGGTGAAACCCTGGCTGCGCTTCATCACAGCCAGCTCGTGCCGTAACCGGTGCAACTGCCTATCGCCCGGACGTTGTCCTGGGTCAGGGTAATGCTGCAGCCGTTGACCTTGCCGCTGGTGCCCAAGGCTTCGACCTTGTAGGTGGTGGCCGACGCGGTCACGATCTTGTAGACGAACGAATCGGTCTGGCTCGGTTGCCAGCCGGCAGCGGTGCAGGTGGTGGTGCCGGTGGCGGCGACGCAACGGGTGTCGGCGGTCGTGGTGGTGGTCGTGGTCGGGTATTTGAGTTGCTTCTGGTAGAAGTTCTCCAGCACCAGGCTCAACGCCACCAGATCCGACTGCGCGCCCTTGAGCTTGCTTTTGGTCACGTAGCTCTCGTAGGACGGAAAGGCGATGCCGGCCAGAATCCCCACGATGGCGATGGTGATCAGCAATTCGATGAGGGTAAAGCCACGAATGTTGCCGCTGCGTGTAGCACACATATCGGAAACCGCAATTAACCAAAGTATTAATGCGATACTACTATGCCACCAAGCCGTTCGGAACCAGAAGGTGAACTTTTATAGGGCTTTCCGATTATTGGCTGCCGTTTGTCGAGGGGCGTCAGCGTTTCGTCACAGTGTTGGAAAACCGGCGCTTTGCGGGCGTTTTCGGCAGGCGGGGCGGGTGCGACGGAGCATCTTGGTGGAGCATTGTTTCAATAGTATGAAGTCTTGAAAATCAAACTATTGATTCATATCAGTTTTATACAAGAACGCCCTATACGTCTCATGCATCCGGTTAATTGATTGCCAGGCGTTTATTCAAACTATGTGCTGTCGTGCGACCCTCGCAGGTCGCACTTTGAAGCGGTCCGGAGCAAAGCTTAAGCCGTCTGTTTCTGGCGGGCGGCCCTGAGCAGGACCAGCACGCCAAGAATGGCCGACACTACAGAACCCAGCAGTACGCCGACTTTGACTTCATCGACCAGGTGCGCCGAGTTGGCAAAGGCCAGTGCGCCGATGAACAAGCTCATCGTGAAACCGATGCCGCACAGCAGGGCCACGCCATACAGCTGACGCCAGCTGGCGCCTTCAGGCAGGTTGGCCATGCCCATGCGAATGGCCAGCGCCGAGAAGCCGAATACGCCCAGTTGTTTGCCCAGTACCAGCCCCAGCGCGACGCCCAGCGGCACCGGGTCGACCAGGTTGTCAGGCGTGATGCCGGCCAGCGAGACGCCAGCATTGGCGAAGCCGAAGATCGGCACGATCGCAAACGCCACCCAGGGGTGCAGCTTGCCTTCGAGCGAGAGCAGCGGCGAGCGGCGCTCGTCATCCGCATTGCCCATTGGAATGCACAGGGCCAGAATCACGCCGGCCAGCGTGGCATGGATGCCCGACTGCAGCATCAGAAACCACAGCAGCGCGCCGGCCAGCAGGTAGGGGATCAGGCTTTTTACGCCAAAGCGGTTGAGCGCCACCAACGCTGCGATCACGCCCAGCGACGCCAGCAGCATGTTGATCGACAAGTCGCTGGTGTAGAACAGGGCGATGATCAGCACCGCGCCCAGGTCGTCGAGGATGGCCAGGGCCGATAAAAAGACCTTCAGCGACAAGGGCACGCGCTTGCCCAGCAGCGACAGCACGCCCAGCGCAAAGGCGATGTCGGTGGCGGCCGGAATCGCCCAGCCGCCCAGGGTTTGCGCATTGTCCTGATTGATCGCGATATAGATCAGCGCCGGCATGATCATCCCGCCCAGCGCCGCCAGGCCCGGCAGTGCCCGCTGGCCCCAACTGGCCAGTTGACCGACCAGCATTTCTCGCTTGATCTCCAGGCCCACCAGCAGGAAAAAGATCGCCATCAGGCCGTCGTTGATCCAGTGCGAGATCGACAGCCCGGCGACGTAGGTATGCAGGGTCGAGAAATAGGCGGCCGACAGCGGGGAGTTGGCCACGATCAGCGCCGCCAAAGCGGCTGCCATCAGGGTCAGGCCACCTGCCGACTCGGCCGCGAAAAACCGGGCCAAAAAGGCCGTGGCAGAAGGGGAAGAGGTTTTGTCTTGACGTACGGGATCCAGGCTCATAGGCGCGCGGGCTCCGCACAGGCGGCCCGACCCATGCTCGATTTAACCTGCCCTGCCGCATCATGCGGTGACACCCAAGGTCACATTTTACATACGCAAGGCGATGTAGCCATAGCAAAAGGATGGCGCGGGCAAGATTGGGCCAACGGTTGCAATTGATTCGGCGCTTCAACACAATGCGACTTATTATCATTTGCGTACCACCGGGGCGCGCCTCATGCCTTCTCATCATCAGGGTGTGCATACGCTCTATATCGACCATCACCGCTGGCTGCATGCCTGGCTGCGCAGCCGGCTGGACAATGCCGCGGACGCGGCGGACCTGGTGCAGGACACCTTCATGCGCCTGCTCAACCGGCCCGAACGGCTGGAATTGAAAGCCCCACGTGCTTTCCTGAGGACAGTCGCCAAAGGACTGGTCGTCGACCACTGGCGCCGTGAGGAAATCGAGCGCGCTTATCTGGAGGCCCTTGCCCTGCGCCCGGAACTCGAATCGCCGTCTCCGGAATCGCGTGAGCTGGTCTTCGAACTGCTCGAAAGCATTGCGCGGATGCTCGATGGCCTGAAACCCAAGGTCAGGCGTGCATTTCTGCTGGCTCAGTGCGAGGGCATGCCCCATCAGCAGATTGCCGCGCAGATGGGGGTTTCGCTGCGCTCGGTAGAGCGTTATGTCGCCGATGCGCTTTATCATTGCTATCAGTTGCGGTACGGCACGTGAACCCGGCGGCTTCCCCGGATCAGCCTTCGCGGCAGGTCGTGCGCCAGGCTATCCAGTGGTCGTTGCGCCTGCAAGCGCGCCCGGTCGATGCGTCGGTGTACCAACAGTGCGAACGCTGGCGGGCACAGAGCCCCGAGCATGAGTGCGCATGGCAACGTGTCCTGACCCTCAACGGCGAGCTGAACACGCAGTTTCAGGCGCTGCCGGTTTCGGGCGCAGCCCTGGAGGCGCTGGAGCAGGGCACACAACGGCTCAGCCGCCGGCGGGCCTTGACGCTGTTGTCAGGCGTCGCGGTGCTCGGCTCGGCGGGCTGGTTGGCTCGCGACCTGGCGCCGGTGCAGCAGTGGCGCGCCGATTACGCCACCGGGGTCGGGCAGCGTGGCCGCTTTCGTCTGGCCGATGGCACGCAGTTGCAGCTCAATACCGACAGCGCGGTGGACCAGGACTTCAGCGGTCTACAGCCGCTGATCCGTCTGGTTCGGGGCGAAATTCTGGTGACCCTTGATACACCTTCGCGGCCCTTGCTCGTACGCAGCCGGCAGGCACTGTTCGAAACCCTGGGCGGACGTTTTGTCGTGCGTCAGGACAGCGACAGAACCCGGCTCAGCGTCAGCGCCGGCCAGGTGCTGGTCCGGCTGCTCGGCGCCAGCCCTGTCGAGGTTCGGGCCGGCCAGAATTACTCGGTCAGCGCCACGCAGGCGACCCTCGTCCAGCAGCCGGAAATGGACGCCATGGCCTGGGTCGACGGCTTGATCGTCACGCGCGGCATGTGCCTCGCAGCGTTTCTGTCCGAGGTGGCGCGCTACCGCAGGGGCCATCTGGCCTGTACCGACGACATCGCCGATTGGCAGCTGTCCGGGGTATTTCGTCTCGAAGACACCGACAAACTGCTGGCGGTGCTGCCGCAAACGCTGCCCGTTGAGGTGCGCTACCGCACGCCGTGGTGGGTCACCTTGAGCAAGCAGTCGCGGCATCAGGCCTGATCCGGTTTTTTTTGGCGGGTTTTTCACGCTTGGCCGGCTAAGAGAAATCACCCCCTCTTGACCCACCTGCTCACGGAACCCTCAATGATCCGGCAATTGATGTCTTCGCCCCTTCGCGCCCCACACCGCAACACGCTGGGTGCTGCGATTCGCCTTGCTGCACTGACCACTGCTATGGGCGCGGTTGTTCTGCCGGCGTCGGCTCTGGCTCAGGAGGCGCCAGCGGTGGCTGCAAGCACGCGCAGTTATTCGATTGCGCCTGCGCCGCTGAGCGAGGCGTTGAATCAATTCGCACGGCAGGCGGGCATCACCCTTTCGGCCACCCCTCAGCAGACGCAAGGCCTGCAATCGCCGGGGTTGCAGGGCAGCTATTCGGTCGAGCAGGGCCTGACGATCCTGCTGGGTGGCAACCCTTTGCAAGCGGTCTCTGCGGACGGCAGCCGTTACGTGCTCACCCGTGTGGCAAACGAACCCATGTCCCTGCCCACCACGGATATTCGCGGCTTTGCGCTGGGCAACGCGCTGGGCAGCGTCGATGGCTATAACGCCACGCACAGCCAGATCGCCACCAAGACCAGCACCGCGCTGCTGGAAACCTCGCAGTCGGTTTCCGTGGTGACACGCCAGCAAATGGACGATCAAGGCTCGCAGACCGTCGCCCAGACCATGCGCTATACCCCAGGCGTTCTGACCAACCCTTACGGTGCCACCCACCGCTACGATTACGTCGCCCTGCGCGGCTTCAACGACGGCTCTGTGGATAACATCTACCTCGACGGCCTCAAGTCGATGGGCGACAGCGGCACCTACAGCACCATGCAGGTAGACCCTTACTTTCTTGAGCGGGTCGATATCCTCAAGGGGCCTTCGTCGGTGCTTTACGGTCGCAGCTCGCCCGGTGGCTTGGTGGCGCTGACCAGCAAGAAGCCGCTGTTCACGCCTTATCACCAGATCCAGGCCACCGTCGGCACCCAGGGGCAGCGCGGCCTGGGGTTCGATTTCAGCGGCCCGGTCGATGACGACAAGCGCGTGGCCTATCGCTTGACCGGCCTGGTCGACCGGTCTGACACACAGTTCGATCATGCCGAAGAAAAACGCTACGCGCTGGCGCCGACCGTCAGCATCGACTTCACCGAAGACACCTCGCTGACGCTACAGGCCTACCTGCAGCACGATCCCGAGGGCGGTTATCACGGCGGCATTCCAGCCGATGGCAGCCTGCACCAGCGCAATGGCCGGCGTATCTCCGAGCACTTCTTCGATGGCGAACCCGGTGTCGACGGTTTCAGCCGGGATCAGCAGGCCTTCAGTTATCAGTTCGAGCATCGCCTCAACGATGTCTTCACCGCCCGGCAGAACTTCCGCTACCAAGAGTCGAAAGTCGAACTCGATCAGGTCTACGCCTATGGCTGGACGACGCCCACCAGCAACGAGCTGAACCGCTATTACTCAAGCGGCGACGAGCGTCTGCATGCGTTCATCATCGACAACATGCTGCAGGCCGATTTCTTCACCGGCAATGCCAAGCACACGTTGCTGTTCGGGGCGGACTACCAGCGGCGCAAGACCGTCGTGGACTGGACCAGCGGCGCGGTTGCCCCCCTGAACGGCTTCGAGCCTGTGTATGGTAATGACGCGATCAGCTATTACGACCCTACCCGCTACCTGCGCCGCCTGGAGCAAACCGGCGTTTACGCTCAGGACCTTATCGAGTGGAACCAGTGGCGCATCTCGCTGGGTCTGCGGCACGACTGGGTCGAGACCTCGGATGAAAATCGACTGGCCGAAGCGGGGCGACCGGTAGGCACCGAGCGCCAGGATAAACGCACCAAGACCACGGGCCGGGCAGGCGTGCTGTATCTGTTCGACAACGGCCTGGCGCCTTACCTGAGTTATTCGGAATCCTTCAACCCGAACTCGTATTCCGACAGCGCCGGCAATCCCCTGGCGCCGACGGACGGCAAGCAGTGGGAGGCCGGGATCAAATACCAGCCGCCAGGCACGGACGACCTGTTCACGGCGTCGGTGTTTCGCATCGAGCAGGAAAACCTCGCCTCCAAACTGCCTCAGGAGAACTTCTACCGGCCTATCGGCGCCGTGCGATCACAAGGGCTGGAGCTTGAAGCACACCTGCAACTGAGTGAGCAATTCAAACTATTGGGCAGCTACACGCTGACCGACATCGAATATTCGAAGTCCATGCCCAGCACGCTCAGCACAGCGGACAATGTTATCGAGAACCAAGGCCATTCGCCGACCCAGGCACCGAAACACATGGCGTCACTCTGGGGCGATTACGCGTTCAACAGTGGCGCACTCGACGGCCTGCGCCTGGGCGCGGGTGTGCGCTACGTGGGGTACAGCTGGGCCGACGCCGAAAACACGATGAAGGTGCCGTCCTACACGCTCTACGACGCGTCGGTCGGGTACGACCTGGGCAAGGTGGGGCTCAAGGGCCTGGACGTGCGGGTCAATGCCAACAACCTCACCAATGAATCCTACATCGCCTCCTGCGCCAGCCTGAGCTACTGCTACGTGGGCGAAGAGCGCAATGTGAGTGCGACGCTCAGTTATCAGTTCTGATAGGGGGGATCTGCGCGGACTCAACCGCTTGCACACGGGCCGTACAGGAACGAAGCAGCTTTTTGCGTTTCATATCCTGACCAGCAGGAGCCGAAACCCGGCAAGGAACGCGCATGAATTTCCTCAAGAAGCTTCTCGAATCGTTGAAACGACCTGCAACCCAGGACGTCCAGACCCCACCGCCGCCCGCCGAGCTGCATGAGCCGATGGCTCCTGACACCCCGGCTGAGGCGGACGCTGACGCGGCCAACCAGGCCGCCCGGCAAGCCAGCGCAGCGTGCCTGGACCGTCATTGGGGGGCTGTTGGCACTGTCGAGCGCGATGTCCTTTCCTACCTCATCAGCCCGAGCTTTTCGGGCGGCCCTCACTGGCCCTCGACCCGCCAGGCCTACCGCGTGATTCGCCGTGGCGATGCCGTCATCATCGCCACCGAGGGCCTGTCAGACCCCTTCGACGACACTGAAGGGATGGGCAATGGTTTCGAGATGGAACTGTTCGTGGAAACCGCCGATATCCCCGAGCATGCTCGCGGCGCCGTGGGCGAAGTCGATCCCTTGAAGCGCAGTTGGGCTTTCGAGCTGGTGGAGAACGTTGCCAGGACCGTGGCAGACGCTGGCGGCATCACCGCCCAGCTTGACCAGCACGGTGCGCTATCGCTGGAGATTCCCGGGTTCAGCCAGTCACACCACCTGAGCGATCAACTGCCCGGACACTTCGTGACCGCTGACGACGCTATCGGTGTCTTGCTGGGCGGCCCTGAACCGGATTTCCCTGACCGACTCGATGACATGCCTTTATCCCCGGTCAGGTTGGTGCCCGTGGTCTTGATCACCGCGGCAGAGCTTGACTATGTGCGTGCAGGTGGACGAGAGGCACGCGAAGAGCTGGTGAGCTGTCTGGCGGCAGCGGGCATCGGGCATATGAGCAGCCTGCATCGTGCCAGTGTTGTTTGATGGTTGGCTGAATGTGCGAAGCGCTGGACTTGTCCAAAGCGAGGAGGCCGGCGTATACAAGGCATCGAAATTACGCGCCAACCCAAAGGACTGATTCTGTGATCACCTGCCACCTCAAATACGTCATCGACCCCTACCAGTTGCCGGCCTTCGAGCGCTATGCGCGTCAATGGATCGGCCTGGTCAAACACTTTGGCGGCCAGCACCACGGCTATCTCATGCCGTCCGAAGGCGCCAACAATATTGCGTATTGCTCGTTCAGCTTTGCCAGCCTTGCCGATTACGAGCGTTATCGGCAGGAGGCGGCGCAAGATCCGGTGTGCATGCAATTGATGGATGAGGCCAATGAGCTGAAGTTCATCGTGAGTTATGAGCGCAGCTTCATGCGACCGGTGTTCGAATAAAGCCCGGCTGTCGTCAGCCTGTGGAGGCAAGCTATGCAGGCGACGAGGCCTGCAGAGCGTGCCTTTGCCCGAGCTGCTGGGCCGATACCAGGCAATGGCCGTCATTGTGCCGTGCTGCTTGCCGATGTGGTCGGTGGTGATCTATTTCTGTTTCTGTGAGCGCTTCGCACTCAATCGCGAGCAGAGCTCCCTCCTACAGGCTAATGCCGATCAGTTAAGACGATTTTCGCCGATATTTCGTCTGGCACCGGATCTGTAGGAGCGAGCGTAGAGCTCGCGAAAGGGTCCGTAAAATCAGCACATTTATGGTGGTTGTACCTCAGCATTCGCGAGCTTGCGCTCACTCCTACAGGCGGTGTTTTTTAATTCAATTTGCTAGGCCAGCACGAACTGCTTCAGCGCAGCCATCATCGCGATGACCAGAACAGCCAGCCCAATCGCTGAGGTCCATTGGGCTGGCGGGCTTTCCGAAAACCAGGAGCCTTTAGCAGGGTACTTTCCCAAGGTGAGAAGCTTCATCGGGGGCCAGCCGATAGGGAAGCAAATTGCCTGGAAAACAAATTCAGCCAGTACACCCAATAGTTCACCCATCGACCAGATCCTGCTGCATTAATCGTCCTGGCAGTTTGATCATGTTTCTCCAAATCCTTTTGTTATGGAGCTACCGTCATCACTTGTACATGAAGGGCGGCAGCGTTGTGCGGGTGTGCAAGGTCGGGGCAAAAGGAGCCCGACAGGGCAGAAGCCCTCCCTCACAGCGCTACCATAAGTTGCGTGCGCCAGCTCTGCGCTGACGCAGGTGGAGTTGCTGCGAAAAGAATAAGGGTGGCAGTTGTGCGCGGGTTCGCGGACCAGGACGATAGGTACCCGGCAGACCCGAAGGTCTCCTGCGCACAGCTGCCATAAACTGGATGTGCAGGCGTAAAAAAGCGCCTGTAATCGTCATGGGGGGGGGCACCTGTACGTCTATCGTTGGTCGGCTGAATTTGCAGTGACGGACGAACCGTAACCGCGAGCGTGATGATGTGCAACCTGAGATATTGGTTGTGCCGGCTTCATGCGCCGCCGATAACCAAGCTTGGGGACACCATGGCAGCCGTGCGCAAAATCATCATCTTGAACGATCAGCAGGGTGCCTGGATCAAGGCGCAGATCGATGCGGGGCGCTATGCCAGCGACAGTGAGTGCGTCCGCGATCTTATCCGGGGTGAACAGGCTCGGAGCGCCGGGGTTGAGGCTATTCGCCTTGCCTTGAACGAGGGCGAATCAAGCGGGGAGCCTCGCCTGTTCAGTGCTGATGAATTCAAAGGCAGAATGTTGAAAGCGCATGGGTGATGGCGATCGGTTAACGGCGACACGGATTCGTAGAGGCGCGCTTGGTCTGGGCTGCACGCGGGCGACTGGCTGAGTTGGCAGTCGTAAATTTTCATTGGTTAGACGATTTTTGTGAGCGCTGGCGCACTCAATCGCGGGTAAGCGCGCTCCTACAGGTCTTGTGGTGTACTTGGGATGGATTTGCCAAACCCCAGACAACAAAAAACCCGCACTAGGCGGGTTTTTTGTTCATTCAGATGCTGCATGCACCATCTGAATCTTAATGATGGTGCCCAGAGACGGAATCGAACCGCCGACACGGGGATTTTCAATCCCCTGCTCTACCGACTGAGCTATCTGGGCAACGGGGCGCATTAAACGTCTTTTTCGGCACCTCGTCAAACTTTTTTTGAAAAAAATCTGATTATTTACCGGCGCTTACGTCCGACACCCAGAAAACCCCTTATTTTTCGGGGGCGACGTAGCCTTCTGCCTGCGCGTATTCCTCGCCGGAGAAGTATTTGTCCATTTCGGCCTGGAGGAATTTTCGATCCTCGGCATTCATCATGTTCAGGCGGCGCTCGTTGATCAGCAGGGTCTGGTGCTTCTGCCAGTCGCCCCAGGCTTGCTGCGAGACGTGCTCGTAGATGTCGGTGCCCTTGGCGCCGGGGTAGGGTGGGCGCTCAAGGCCTGGCAGTTCTTGTTTGTACTTGCGGCACATTACGGTGCGGGTCATGACGACTCTCCTGCATTCAATACGTCGGCTGCGTGTTTGAGCAGCTTCTTCACCGGGGCGGCAAGGCCCAGGCGCGGTGGGGTGGCGAGGTTATACCAGAGCCAGTCGGCCTCGGCCACGCGGGCGGCGGATGCCTGAACCTGAACCAGCCAGGGCTCGATGCTGAGCTGAAAGTGGCTGAAGGTGTGCAGCACGCCCGGCAGTTGCTGGTGGTTGCCCAGCGCCAGTGCGTGCTGGTCGGCCAGGTGTTGCAGGTCGTCGAAGGCGTCGAGTTCCGGCAAGCTCCACAGGCCGCCCCACAGCCCGGTAGACGGGCGGCGGTAGAGCAGAATTTCGCCCTGGGCATTGGCCAGCAGCGGCATCAGCGTGCGTTTTTGCGGAATGCTCTTGCGTGGCTTGGGGATCGGGTAGCGGGTCTCCAGGCCCAGAAAGTGCGCTTCGCAACTGCGCTCCAGCGGGCACAGCAGGCAACTGGGTTTGCTGCGGGTGCACAGCGTGGCGCCCAGGTCCATCATCGCCTGGGTGTAGTGGTTGGCCCGTGCATGGGGCGTAAAACGCTCTGCAACCGCCCACAGTTGGCGTGCGACCGCAGGCTCCCCCGGATAACCCTCTTGCGCCACATAACGCGCCAGAACGCGTTTTACGTTGCCGTCCAGAATCGGCGCCCGAATGCCCATGCTGATGCTGGCAATGGCGCCGGCGGTCGACAGGCCGATGCCTGGCAGTTCGGTCAGTTGCTCGACGCTGCGCGGAAACTCGCCGCCGTGTTCGGCGACGACGATCTTTGCGGTCTTTTGCAGGTTGCGGGCGCGGGTGTAGTAGCCCAGCCCGGTCCACAGGTGCAGCACTTCGTCTTCCGGCGCATCGGCCAGCGCCTGCACGTCGGGCAGGGCGGCCATGAACCGGTCGAAGTAGTTGAGCACCGTGCTGACCTGGGTCTGTTGCAGCATGATTTCCGACACCCATACCCGGTACGGGTTGATGTTCTGCTGCCAGGGCAGGTCGTGGCGGCCGTGGACATCGAACCAGTCCAGCACCGCCTGGGAGAACTGCTCAGGTGGCAGAGCGTGTGCAGCATTCATCGATTGAACAGCCCTTTGAGTGCGTCTTTGAGTTCCGGGCTGACCTTGTCGCCCAGTTTTTCGTCGATCTTGTCGTTCAGCTTGTTGCGCGCTTCGTCACCGAGCAGCTTGGCGGCGATCTGGCCCAGGCCTTCTTTTTCCACGCGGCAGGCCTTGGCGCCCAGCTCCAGCGGGCCACGGCAGCGCATCGGCCATTCCAGACCGACATAGCGCTCGTTGACCTGGCAGCCAGGGTCGGGCATCTCGCTCTTGTCGCCTTCGATGACGATGCCCACGCGGTAGTCCATGCCCAGCACGCGCAGGTCGATGTCGCCACGGCCGTTGACGGTCAGGCCGGGAATGCGCGCCTTGAGGTCCGGGTTGGTGGCCACGCCGTTGCGAATCGTCAGGCTGCCGCCCAGTTGCTGGAACGGGGTGTCCTTGCCGCGCGGCTCGCCGCTCAGCGGTTTGCGGTTGAGGAAGGCGATGCCCTGGCACAGTTGCTGTTCGAGGTTGGCGTTGACCAGCACGCCGTTGTTCACGGTGAAGCTGGCGGTGCCGTCGAGGCTGTCGATCAGCGCTTTTTGGCTGTTGCCCTGGCCGCTCAGGTCGCTGTTGAGGGTCAGTTGGCCACGCACCGGCGGGGTCTGGCCCTGGCTTTCCAGTACGCGCTCGACCGGCACCTTGGCCACGCGGGTCTGCACGCTCAAGGCCGGAATGTCCTGACGGGCATCGAGGTTGCCCTTGACCTCGAAGTTGCCGTTGTAGAGGTCGCCGCGCAGGCTCTCGATGCGGATGACGCCGCCCGCGGCCTGGGTCTTGAGCGCGGCGTTGTCGATCGGCAGCTTGTTGGCGATCAGTTTGCCGAAGCTCAGGTCGGCTTCCACGTCCAGGCTGCGCAGGCGCTCCAGTGGCAGCAGTTTGTCGTTGCTCCAGGCGGCCTTGCTCGGCTGTTCAGGCAGCGGCGTGGTGCCGGCACCGGCCACGGCGGCGGCTTCGCTGCCTTGCACTTCGGCCTGACGCGCGGCCTTGGTGCCCTTGGTGGTTTCGCTTTCGGCCGGGCGATAGCGGTCGGCGTTGAAGGTGTCGGCCTTGAGTTGCAGGCGCAGTGCCTGACGGGCGAAATCTTCGACGGCGATGCGGCCGGTGAAAGTGCTGTCGTCGAGCTTGAGGTTGAGCTGATCGAGAATCAGGCTGGTCGGCGTGCCGCTCAGGCGGGTGACCATCTCGATCTTGCTCAGGGCACCGTTACCCATGGCGGGCAGCGGCTGGCCGATGCCGTCCATGAAGGTGCGCAGGTCGAACTGGGCAATCGACAGGCCGCCGCTGACCTGCGGGGTCTTGTCCAGCTCACGCACGCGCAGTTCACCCAGGGCGCGCAACTGGTTGGCCGACACTTTCAGGCTGTTCCATTCGGCGATGTTGGCAGTCAGATCTGCCAGCAACTGGCCCTGGGCAACGAAGGTGACGGTCTTGCCTTGCAGCGGCTCGCCAGCCAGTTCGCCCGACAAGCGCATGTCTTCGAACTGATAGCGCTTGAGCGCGCGGTCTATACGCAGGTTGCCGACCAGTTCGGTGCGCGCCCGTACGACAGGCTGGTTGGCATTGAAGAACGCGGTGAGCTTGAGGGCGATGTCCGAGCCTTCGCGCACGGGGCCTGTGCTCAGTTGAATGCTCTCGGCGCTGTAGGTCTTGCCGGCGGCTTCGTCGGTGTACTGCACGCGGGCGTTGTTGACGGTCAGGCTGTCGATGTCGAGTTTGAGCGGCCGCGAAGGTTTTTCAGGTTCCGCAGGCGCAGTCGATGTGCCGTCGGCGGGCGGGGTGGAGGCCTGATCGGTGCTGCTGACCGGCTTGCCGATGTCTTCCCAGTTGCCGTGGCCGCTCTTGTCGCGCAGCAGGATCAGGTTCAGGCCTTCGACGCGGATATCGCTCATCTGTACTTCGCGGCGCAACAGCGGCAGTACGCGCACCGACAGGCCGAGCATTTGCAGATCGGCGAACGGCTGGGTCGGGTTCTTCAGGGTCGCGACCTGTGCTTCATGCAGTTCCAGGCCCAGCCACGGAAACAGGCTCCAGCCGATATCGCCGTTGAGGGTCAGTTCGATATTGGCCTTGTCGCGGGCCAGCTGGCGGATTTCGTCTTTGTAGTCGTTGGGATCAAATAGATGGGTCAAGGCAAAGCCGAGAGCCACGATGATCAGCAACAACCCGAGGACAAACAGCCCCAGAATTTTGCCGAACGCTTTCATAAGCGGATCCTTGTGGTCAATCAGTTGAAATCAGGTCAGAGAGTATACCGATCTGGCCGCCACGGCGGGCGCGGCTGCCGTAATGGCCGGTCAGGTGGAAAAAGGCGGGCGCGAACCGCTATAGCCTTCTATGCTCTTTACGCATGTTTCAGCATTAAAACGCTTTGCGATTCGGCAACTACTGCTTATTGGTTATATCTATTGCGCGATAGATAGAGCGTATTGATCACGTAATAAAAAACATGTAACAAAAACACTTAACTGTCCCCGACAAGTGCTAATCTTGCGCCATCGTCGAGCAGATGCGGCTTTTTGCCACATCTTCGTAACCCCTTGAATAACAACGTCATGGTCTTCCCTTTAAGGAAAAACCAAGGGGTTTCGGCGTCATTGTCCTTGCGAGCATTCCTTACATTGGGGTTATTACAATGAGTACAAGCACAGCGTTGGGTGGTTCGTCCGCCCCGTCTGCGTTCTTGTCCAAAGAGCGCATTATTGCCAAGCCGGGTTTCAACCGCTGGCTGGTTCCACCGGCTGCTCTGGCCATCCATCTGTGTATCGGCATGGCGTATGGCTTTTCGGTGTTCTGGTTGCCGTTGTCCAAGGCCATCGGCATTTCCAAACCCGTTGCTTGCGCGCCCGACATGGGCTTTTTTGCCCAGATGTTCGCTTCGACCTGCGACTGGCAGATCTCGATGCTGGGCTGGATCTACACGCTGTTCTTCATCTTCCTCGGCTGCTCGGCAGCCATCTGGGGTGGCTGGCTGGAACACGCAGGCCCGCGCAAGGCCGGTGTCGTCTCGGCACTGTGCTGGTGTGGCGGTCTGCTGATTTCCGCGCTGGGTATTCATACCCACCAGATCTGGCTGATGTGGCTCGGTTCGGGCGTGATCGGCGGTATCGGTCTGGGCCTGGGCTATATCTCGCCGGTATCGACCCTGATCAAGTGGTTCCCGGACAAGCGCGGCATGGCCACCGGTATGGCGATCATGGGCTTCGGTGGTGGTGCGATGGTCGGTGCGCCGCTGGCGACCGCATTGATGAATCACTTTGCTACCGCTGACAGCGTCGGCGTATGGCAGAGCTTCGCGGTCATGGCCGTGATCTACTTCGTGTTCATGATGGGCGGCGCGCTGGGCTACCGCGTGCCGCCGACCGGCTGGAAGCCTGAAGGCTGGACGGCTCCTGCCAAGAAAGCCAACAACCAGATGATCACCGACCGCCATGTGCACGTCAGCGTGGCCTGGAAAACCCCGCAGTTCCGTCTGGTGTGGCTGGTGCTGTGCCTGAACGTTTCGGCTGGTATCGGTATTCTCGGCATGGCCTCGCCACTGTTGCAGGAAGTGTTTGCGGGCAAGTTGCTGGGCAACACGCTGACCTTCAGCGAACTGAACGCCGACCAGCTCAAGGCCATCGCCGCCATCGCGGCAGGCTTCACCGGTCTGTTGAGCCTGTTCAACATCGGTGGGCGCTTCTTCTGGGCTTCGTGCTCGGACTACATCGGTCGCAAGGCCACCTACTTTGTGTTCTTCGCCCTGGGCTTTGTGCTGTACGCCTCGGTGCCGACACTGGGTCACCTGGGCAGCATCGCGCTGTTCGTCGCGGCGTTCTGTGTGGTGCTGTCGATGTACGGTGGCGGTTTCGCCACCGTGCCGGCTTACCTGGCCGACCTGTTCGGTACACAGATGGTCGGTGCGATTCACGGTCGCCTGCTGACCGCCTGGGCCGCTGCTGGCGTACTGGGTCCGGTACTGGTCAACTACCTGCGCGAGTACCAGTTGAGCCATGGCGTGGCGCGTGCCGATGCCTATGACATCACCCTGTATATCCTCGCAGGCCTCTTGGTGCTGGGTTTTGTCTGCAACCTGCTGATTCGTCCGGTGGCCGACAAGTACTTCATGACCGACGCTGAACTGGCCGCCGAGCGCGCCATCGGTCACGACAAGAGCACCGGCACCGCTGCGGTACTGGAATGGAAAGCCGCTCCTGGCAGCGCGCCATTCGTGATCGCTGCCTGGCTGGCGGTGGGCATCCCGCTGGCGTGGGGCGTGTGGGTCACGCTGCAGAAGACGGCGGTGTTGTTTAACTGATCGTCGATTTACGAACGATTGGAGATCGTTGTAGGAGCGGCTTCAGCCGCGAAGGGCCTTAACACCGTATCGCGCCTTTCCCGACTGAAGTCGGTCCTACAGAGTTCGGTATAGCCAAATGAAAAAAGCGCCCCTTGCAGGCGCTTTTTTATGGGCGATACAAAAGGTCAGAGGACCTTGGCTGCCTTGTTCTTGAAGTAGTAAGCCGCCGCCAGCACACCCAGCCAGATCGGCATCGCGATCACCGAACTGCTGATGCCCGGCGTCAGGTACATGATCACCAGAATCCCCAGCAAGAACGCCAGGCAGATGTAGTTGGTCGCAGGATAGCCCCAGCTCTGGAAGCGCGTGACCTGGCCGGCCTGGCGCTTGGCGGCGCGGAATTTCAGGTGGGTGAGGGTGATCAGCACCCAGTTGATCACCAGCGAGGCAACCACCAGCGCCATCAGCAGTTTGAAGGCTTCGCCGGGCATCACGTAGTTGATCAGCACGCACAGGCCGGTGGCGAAGGCCGAGACCAGCAGCGCATTGATCGGCACGCCGCGGGCGTTGACCTTGAGCATGGCCTTGGGCGCGTTACCCTGGGCGGCCAGGCCGAACATCATTCGGCTGTTGCTGTACACGCAGCTGTTGTAAACCGACAGCGCGGCGGTCAGCACCACGACGTTGAGGATGGTCGCCACAAAGTTGCTGTTCAGGTCATGGAAGATCAACACGAACGGGCTGCCGCCGGTGACCACGTTTTGCCACGGGTACAGGCTCAGCAGTATGGTCAGGGCGCCTACATAGAAAATCAGGATGCGGTAGATCACCTGATTGGTGGCTTTCGGGATGCTGCGCTGCGGGTCCTGGGCTTCGGCGGCGGTGATGCCGATCAGTTCCAGGCCGCCGAACGAGAACATGATGAAGGCCATGGCCATCAGCAGGCCCTTGAAACCGTGGGGGAAGAAGCCGTCGTGCTGCCACAGGTTGGCAACCGAGGCCTGCGGGCCGCCGGTGCCGCTGGCCAGCAGCCAGGCGCCGAACACGATCATGCTGACGATGGCCAGCACCTTGATGATTGAAAACCAGAACTCCATCTCGCCGAAGATCTTCACGCTGGTCAGGTTGATCAGGTTGATGATCACGAAGAATATCGCCGCCGATGCCCAGGTCGGTACATCCGGCCACCAGTACTGCACATACACGCCCACGGCGGTCAGTTCGGCCATGCCCACCAGCACATACAGCACCCAGTAGTTCCAGCCCGACATAAAGCCGGCCTTTGGCCCCCAGTAACGGTTGGCGAAGTGGCTGAAGGTACCGGCCACTGGCTCTTCAACGGCCATTTCGCCGAGTTGGCGCATGATGAAAAACGCGATCAGGCCGGCCACCGCATAACCCAGGATCACCGAAGGACCGGCCATGCTGACGGTGTGCGCGACGCCCAGGAACAAGCCGGTGCCGATGGCGCCGCCCAGAGCAATCAACTGGATGTGCCTGTTCTTCAAACCGCGTTTTAGCGGTTCAGGCTGTGCAGGTTGGGTCATTGTTATCCCCGGAGTGTGAATGACGGATTGGCTCGCTGGTTGCCGAGCTCTTCTGAACGAAAGTGGATATAGCAAGGCGGGTGCCATTTTGCAGGGGCGTGATTCTGCACCCTGCGTCGGCTCACGGATAGTTCAATTAAGCTGATAGGCTTTGTGGTCCGGATCCATATCAAGCGTGGGCGAACGTCTTAATGAAAATAAATGAAATCGACGACTTCGATCTGAAAATTCTGACGCTGTTGCAGGCCAATGGCCGACTGACAAATCAGGAACTCAGTGATCTGGTCGGCCTTTCGGCTTCGCAGTGTTCACGGCGCCGGATCGGCCTGGAGCACAATCACCTGATTCTCGGTTATCACGCCCGTATTGCCCCGCAGGCCTTGGGCCGCGAGGTACTGGCGATGATCGAGGTGCGCCTGATCAGCCACCGTACCGAGCACCGCGAGCGCTTCCAGTCGCTGGTGGCGAGCCTGCATTCGATCATCGATGCCTACAAAACTACCGGCGATGCCGACTACACGCTCAAGGTTGCGGTAGCCGATCTGGACAGCCTCAACCGGCTGATGGAGTTGATTACCGCCAGTGACAGCGTCGCGCATATCAAGACGGCGGTGGTGCTGGAGCGTTTAAAAGAAAACAGCGTGGTGATTGTGGCCGAAGAGGCCAAGGCTGCACTGTCTTGATGCACTAAAAGCTTTTTGTGTGCGCAAACGATGCGTCATTTGTTTGTTGGATGTTTATTTTGCGCATATATAATCCTATATTCGCGAGTAATGGTCTTATTGGTTAATATTGGCGCTCATTATGTGAGCCCCGAGCAGCACCATGACCACCACCGTTGCCTCTGAAAAGCCCCTGAAGACCCGGCACTCGATCCAGGAAGACGTCTTTGCCATTGTCATTGCCACGGCGATGATCTCTTTCGCCCTGTTGTTGCTGCGCCAGGCTGGCGTGATGACCGGCGGCACGGCAGGCATCGCGCTGTTTCTGCATTACAGCTACGCGATACCGTTCGGCATGGCGTTCTTTGCACTCAACCTGCCGTTCTATTACCTGGCCCTGCGGCGCATGGGCCTGGCGTTCACGCTCAAGACCTTTTGTGCGGTGGGGCTGGTGTCGTTCTTCTCCGATTTCCATGGCCAGTTCATCCATATCGACCAGTTGCAGCCGTTGTATGCTGCCCTGATCGGCAACGCGCTGCTGGGCGTCGGTTTCCTGATGATGTTCCGCCACAAGGCCAGTCTGGGTGGTGTTAACATCCTTGCCCTGTATCTTCAGGACCGGTATGGCTTCAAGGCGGGCTGGTCGCAGATGGCGGTGGATATCTGCGTGCTGCTTGCCTCGCTGAGCTTCATCAGCGCGCCGGTCTTGCTGTTTTCGGTGCTTGGCGCCGTATTGCTGAATTTCATCATTGCGCAAAACCACAGAGCCGACCGTTACTCGGCCTGATTCATCTACCTTCAGGAGTTTGTCCGCATGCTTGCCCACGTGGAGTCGTACGCCGGTGACCCGATCCTTTCGCTGATGGAAACCTTTGGCAAGGATCCGCGCACCGACAAGGTCAATCTGAGCATCGGTCTTTACTATGACGCCGAGGGCCGCATCCCGCGCCTGGACACCGCCGTACGCGCCCAGCACGAACTCGATGCCGGCGAACAGGCCGCTTGCGTGTACCTGCCGATGGAAGGCCTGGCGCCGTATCGTCAGGCGATCCAGACCTTGCTGTTCGGTGCCGAGCACCCGCTGCTCAAGGCCGGCCGCATCGCGACCATCCAGACCGTCGGCGGCTCGGGCGCACTGAAGGTCGGTGCCGATTTCCTCAAGTATGCGTTTCCTGAATCGCAGGTGTGGGTCAGCGATCCGACCTGGGAAAACCACATCGCGCTGTTCGGCGGCGCGGGTTTCAAGGTCAACACCTACCCGTACTTCGACAAGCGCACCGGCGGTGTCGACTTCGACGCCATGCTCGCCACCCTGCAAGGTTTGCCGGCGCGCAGCATCGTGCTGCTGCACCCGTGCTGCCACAATCCGACCGGTGCCGATCTGAGCACCGGGCAATGGGATCAGGTGATCGAGGTGGTCAAGCGCAACGAACTGATCGCGTTCATGGACATCGCCTACCAGGGCTTCGGCGCCGGCATGGAGCAGGACGCCTACGCGATCCGTGCGATGGCCGAGGCTGGCGTCACCACGCTGGTGAGCAACTCGTTCTCGAAGATTTTCTCGCTGTACGGCGAGCGCGTCGGCGGTTTGTCGGTGGTCTGCGAAGACGCCGAACTGGCCGAGCGCGTGCTGGGCCAGCTCAAGGCTACCGTGCGTCGCAACTACTCCAGCCCGCCGGTACACGGCGCGCAGATCGTCGCGCGCGTACTCAATACCCCGGCCCTGCGCCAGGACTGGCTGGCCGAAGTCGAAGCCATGCGCGTACGTATCATCCAGATGCGCGAGCGTCTGGTGGCAGTACTGGCCGAGAAAGCCCCGCAACAGGATTTCAGCTTCATCACCCGCCAGCACGGGATGTTCAGCTACACCGGCTTGACCGGCGAGCAGGTCGATGAGTTGCGCAACACCCATGGCGTCTACCTGGTGCGCAGCGGCCGCCTGTGCCTGTCGGGCCTGAACGAAGCCAACGTCGACAAAGTCGCCACCGCCATCGCCAGCCTGTTCGCGAAATAAGCCACACCCCCGTAGGGGCTGCGTTATCAATGACAAGGAGTCCAGCGCATGAAATTCGGCTACACGATCATCTACGTCACGGATGTCCCGGCCTCGTTGGCGTTTTTCAACGCGGCCTTTGGGCTGACCACCCGCTTTCTCCACGAGTCCGGCACCTACGGCGAGCTGGAGACCGGCGAAACCGCGCTGGCCTTTGCTGCCGATGAGCTGGCAGCGCTGAATTTCCCCAGCGGACATATCTCGGCCCACGCCTCGGACAAGCCCTTGGGCATGGAAGTCGGGCTGGTCACCGACGATGTCCCTGCGGCTCACGCGCGTGCCCTGGCAGCCGGTGCCACCGAGCTTTCCAGCCCGCAGACCAAGCCATGGGGCCAGACCGTAGCGTATGTCCGTTGCCCGGACGGCACGCTCGTGGAGTTGTGTTCGCCCATCGGCTGAACGCATTAAATCGCCATCCCGTCGTGTATCGGCTTCATGCCGGGCGCTTCTGGGCCTATAATGCTCGCCTTTTTCGCTACTGATTTTGCGGAGCTGGTGATGGCCGAACGTAAGGTATCCGTCGAACGCGATACTCTGGAAACCCAGATCAAGGTCTCGATCAACCTGGATGGCACCGGAAAGGCCCGATTCGATATCGGTGTTCCCTTCCTTGAGCACATGCTTGACCAGATCGCCCGCCACGGGCTGATCGACCTGGATATCGAGTGCAAGGGCGACCTGGACATCGACGACCACCATACCGTGGAGGACGTCGGCATTACCCTGGGTCAGGCCTTCGCCAAGGCGATCGGCGACAAGAAAGGCATCCGTCGTTATGGCCATGCCTATGTGCCGCTCGATGAAGCGCTGTCGCGTGTGGTCATCGACTTCTCGGGTCGTCCGGGCCTGCAGATGCACGTGCCGTACACCCGTGCGGTGGTCGGTCGTTTCGATGTCGACCTGTTCCAGGAGTTCTTCCAGGGCTTCGTCAACCACGCGCTGGTCAGCCTGCACATCGACAACCTGCGCGGCACCAACACCCACCACCAGATCGAAACCGTCTTCAAGGCATTCGGCCGCGCGCTGCGCATGGCCATCGAACTCGACGACCGTATGGCCGGGCAAATGCCGTCGACCAAGGGTGTGCTCTGATGCAGACAGTGGCAGTTATCGATTACGGCATGGGCAACCTGCACTCGGTCGCCAAGGCGCTTGAGCACGTAGGCGCCGGCAAGGTCGTGATCAGCAGCGACGCCAAGGTCATTCGTGAAGCCGACCGGGTTGTATTCCCCGGTGTCGGTGCGATCCGCGACTGCATGGCCGAGATCCGCCGCCTGGGCTTTGACGAACTGGTGCGCGAGGTCAGCAAGGACCGTCCGTTTCTCGGCATCTGCGTCGGCATGCAAGCCTTGCTCGACCGCAGCGAAGAGAACGACGGCGTCGACTGCATCGGCGTGTTTCCGGGCCAGGTGAAGTTCTTCGGCAAGGATCTGCACGAAGACGGCGAGCACCTCAAAGTGCCGCACATGGGCTGGAACCAGGTCAGCCAGGCAGTCGACCACCCGCTGTGGCACGACATTCCGGACCAGGCGCGTTTCTACTTCGTGCACAGCTACTACATCGCGGCGGCGAATGCGCGCCAGGTCGTCGGTCGCGGGCACTACGGCGTCGATTTCGCCGCTGCACTCGCCGACGGCTCGCGTTTTGCCGTGCAATTCCACCCCGAGAAAAGCCATACCCACGGCCTGCAGTTGCTGCAGAACTTCGTGGCGTGGGACGGGCGCTGGTAAACATTAATGAACACAGTGTGCCCGTAGGAGCGGCTTTAGCCGCGAATGACGACGGTGCCTGTTTCGCGGCTAAAGCGGATCGCCGCCCGGCCGCTACTACGAACAGAGAGAAAAGAATGCTGATCATTCCTGCAATCGACCTCAAAGACGGCGCCTGTGTGCGTCTGCGCCAAGGCCGTATGGAAGATTCCACGGTGTTTTCCGATGACCCGGTAAGCATGGCCGCCAAGTGGGTCGAGGGCGGTTGCCGTCGTCTGCACCTGGTCGACCTGAATGGCGCCTTCGAAGGCCAGCCAGTCAACGGTGAAGTGGTCACGGCCATTGCCAAGCGTTACCCGCACCTGCCGATCCAGATCGGCGGCGGCATTCGTTCGCTGGAAACCATCGAGCATTACGTCAAGGCTGGCGTCAGCTACGTGATCATCGGCACCAAGGCGGTCAAGCAGCCTGAGTTCGTGGCCGAAGCCTGCCGTGCCTTTCCCGGCAAGGTGATCGTGGGTCTGGACGCCAAGGACGGTTTCGTCGCCACCGACGGCTGGGCCGAGATCAGCTCGGTACAGGTCATCGATCTGGCCAAGCGTTTCGAGGCTGATGGCGTGTCGGCGATCGTCTACACCGACATCGCCAAGGACGGCATGATGCAAGGCTGCAACGTGCCGTTCACCGCAGCGCTGGCGCAAGCCACGCGCATTCCGGTGATCGCCTCGGGCGGCATCCATAATCTGGGCGACATCAAGGCCCTGCTGGATGCAAAAACCCCAGGCATCATCGGCGCGATCACGGGACGCGCGATTTACGAAGGCACCCTGGACGTCGCCGAGGCCCAGGCCTTTTGCGACAACGCCAGCTAGAAGCTTCAAGCGGCAAGCGGCAAGTAAGAGCGAAAGCAAAAGCGATGCGCTCTACTTGCTGCCGCGTTATTCCATACACCGCGACCTGCTTTAGCTTGCCGCTTGAAGCTATAAGCTTATAGCTCCCGCCTCTCCGAAGGAGTCTTCCATGGCTTTGGCCAAACGCATCATCCCTTGCCTGGACGTCGACAACGGTCGTGTGGTCAAGGGCGTCAAGTTCGAGAACATCCGCGATGCCGGTGACCCGGTGGAAATCGCCCGGCGTTACAACGAGCAGGGTGCGGACGAAATCACCTTTCTGGACATCACCGCCAGCGTCGACGGTCGTGACACCACACTGCATACCGTCGAGCGCATGGCCAGCCAGGTGTTCATCCCGCTGACCGTGGGCGGCGGCGTGCGCACGGTGATGGACATCCGCAACCTGCTCAATGCCGGTGCTGACAAGGTCTCGATCAACACCGCCGCAGTGTTCAACCCGGAGTTCGTCGGCGAGGCCGCTGCGCGGTTTGGCTCGCAGTGCATCGTGGTCGCCATCGACGCCAAGAAGGTCTCCGGTCCGGGCGAAACTCCGCGCTGGGAAATCTTCACCCATGGCGGCCGCAAGCCGACCGGCCTCGATGCCGTGGAGTGGGCGAAGAAGATGGAAGGCCTGGGCGCCGGTGAAATACTGCTCACCAGCATGGACCAGGACGGCATGAAGAACGGCTTTGACCTGGGCGTGACCCGCGCCATCAGCGATGCGCTGGGCATTCCGGTGATCGCTTCTGGCGGCGTCGGCAACCTGGAGCACCTGGCGGCCGGCGTGCTGGAAGGCCATGCCAGCGCAGTGCTGGCGGCGAGCATCTTCCACTTCGGCGAGTACACCGTGCCCGAAGCCAAGGCCTACATGGCCCAGCGCGGCATCGTGGTGCGCTGAAAAGATGGACTGCCGGGACGGGCAAAAGCGTGCGTCCCGGTAGACAGTCCGATAGCTTCGCGTCACTCTGCACCGGTCGTCATGTTCGAGTCCCGAAATATGCTCAAGGGTCTTCTGCTTGTACTGCTGGGTCTGATCCCGTTTCTAAGTTCTGTGGCGCGCGGCGGTGAGGCGGGAGTTCGCAAGATCGTCCTGCTGACCGAGAACTATCCGCCCTACAACATGGCCGTGGACGGCAAGAACTTTGCCCAGGACGATAACCTCGACGGTATCTCGGTGCAGATCATGCGCGAGACGTTCAAGCGCGCCGGGGTCGAATACAACCTGACACTGCGCTTTCCGTGGGAGCGGATTTACAAGCTCGCCCTGGAAAATCCGGGTTATGCGGTGTTCTCCACGGTGCGTACGCCTGAGCGCGAGCCCCTGTTCAAGTGGGTCGGGCCTATCGCCCCGGTCGAGTGGGTGCTGCTGGCCCGCGCCGACAGCCCTATCGTTCAACTCACTGACCTGGAACAAGCCAAAAGCTACCGTGTGGGCGCCTACAAGGGCGATGCCCTAGCCGAGCATCTGTTGCTCAAGGGGTTTGATCCGGTCTTGATGCTGCGCGACCAGGACAACCCGCGGCGGCTGGCCAACGGTCAGCTCGACCTGTGGGCCACCGCTGATCCTGTCGGCCGCTGGCTGGCGCGTCAGGACGGCATTACCGGGCTCAAGACCGTGCTGCGTTTCAAGAAGGCCGAGTTGTACCTGGCCCTCAACAAAGACACCCCGCAACCGCTGGTGGACCGCCTGCAAAAAGCCCTCGACCAGATGCGCGCCGAGGGGGTGATCGAGCAGATTATGGATAAGTACCTTTAAGCAAATCCTCACGCACCGCCGATCGTTGATCCGCATGGTCATAGGCATAGGTGCAGACCTTCAGCGGCAAGCGTCGGGCGAAGGGAGTCAGGCTGCGCCAGACGCGCTTGTAGCCTGTCGGGTCATTGCAATCGGTAGTGTCCGGCGGGCCGGCCTTGAAAGTGTGCCGGCTGACCCGTTCCCCGCCATGTTGCCAGGTGATGGTGTAAGAGTCGGTGGTCCGGGTGATGTTCACCTCGGGCGGGCTTGGCGGGCTAGGCGCCTGAAGCTCGACAGCCAGGGTCAGCGCATTGCGCAGTACACCTTGAGTGGGGCGTTCATCCGCTGAGTCGACCCCCAGAATACACAGCAGGTGGGTACCTGCCCGTGGACCGATCAGATCGTCTATGCGGGCATCGGAGGCTGCGATCGTATGGCTGTAATGGTCCGGGTTTTCGCATTCAAGGGTCTGGCTGACTGCCTTATAGCGGTAGAACGGTTTATCGATGGAAAACGCTACGTCCCAACGCGGATAAACCGGTTTGCCCTGCGCATCCTCTATCACCTTGGCGTAACGCCCGTGCCGTGCCAAGACCGCGAGTTCTATCGAGAAGACCGGAAACAGTGGGCAAATCCGTGGGTCGGCCTTGAACTCGCCATCGACAAAGCAACGGCGCAGATAATCCACAGGATTACCGAAGTTACCGCTACGAGCGTCTGGGGTCTGTACCAGGTTCGGGTTCTTGCCCGTGCTCGACAATGTCGTGGTGTTGAGCACTGCAATGACCTGGTTGGAGTCGCGGGTCACTACTGGGCTTCCCGAGCTGCCTGTCTCGACATCGAGGCACTGATTTTTCAGGTTATGGCGCCAGACCCAAGGGTGTTCGATGACTGCCCCGGCGCTTTGCAAGGTACAGGCTGCAAGGCGCAAATAAGGCGTTTCGAAGGGCAGAGGAGCCCCCACGAGCAAAATATCGGTGCCGGTGGCGGGTATCTCTTCGGCCGCTTTCAGC
The DNA here is from genome assembly GCF_054589175.1 of Pseudomonas sp. 3A(2025). Lineage (NCBI taxonomy): Bacteria > Pseudomonadati > Pseudomonadota > Gammaproteobacteria > Pseudomonadales > Pseudomonadaceae > Pseudomonas > Pseudomonas sp. 3A(2025). The sequence continues at coordinate 82,051 of NZ_BAAILM010000057.1, forward strand.
GGCTGGATGCCCGCCTGAATCAGGCTGTTCAGTGAGGTGTCCAGTTCAACGATTGCCAGGTCAACGCCTTGCATGCTGCTCCAGATCACGCGTTTGAGTGGGTAGGGCTGTTGCTGCATGAGGGTGTCGGCGAAGTAATTGAACGTCACCGCTCCGGTGACCGGCTCATTATCCAGAATGACGCCGTTGTGTTTTCGATAAAGGCAATGCCCGCTGGTGAGTACATAAGCAGGCGCTGTCACAGCGCTGTTAGCGGATCGGGTATCGATCAGGGTGGCGGTACAGGAGCGGCCGCCGTCGCTTTGAATCCGGCCGATGCCCTTCCAGTGGTCATGACGACCGTCCTGGTTGTTAAGGACTCTGGAGGGCATCAGGTTTTGCAGACCGTCGCCGTAGTCGGCCGACTGGGCTGACGCCGCCAGAGAACTGAGGGCCAATACACAACTTATAGAGGCAGGAAGTATCGATTTCATGGCTGTCCTTGCGCTTGAAAAGCCCCGTCCTGGGGCAGGTCAACGCATATAACCAGCCAGATAACCTGTCTGTGCGGTAACTAAATAGCGCCTGCCTGAAACCGGTCAATCACGATAGATACCGTTCTTGCCGTGGGCTGCCGTCGCTTCATTGCCGCGCACGCTGATCATCCGGCGCAGACCGATCAATTCGACCCCTTGCGCCTTCAGGCGTGGTAGTTCTCGCTCCAGTACCTCCAGTGTCACCGGGTAGGGATGACCGATGACCACGGCCGAGCCTTGTTTATGCGCCAGCTCGATGGCAATCCTGAGTTGCCGGGTGATGGCCTCGGCAGTGCGCTCATCGTCTAGAAATACATCCCGCGACAGGCTGGCGAGGCCGATTTTTTGCGCTTGGGCTGCGGCCACGGTTTTCGCGCTGGTGCGGCTGTCGATGAAAAACAGGTTCTGGCGCTGCAACTCGGCCATCAACCAGCCCATCGCCTCCGGTTCTGCAGTCATGCGGCTGCCCATGTGGTTATTGAGGCCAGTCGCAAACGGCACCTTGAGCAGAGCAGCGTCCAGTCGGCTTTGCAGTTCGCTGGTCGGCAGGCCGGGGTGCCAGGCGTAAGGGCCAGTAGCCGGGTCCATGGGCATGTGCAGGATCACGGTCTTGCCGGCCTTGTGCGCCTGCAGGGCAAACTCGGTGGCGTGCGGGGTGTCGGGCATGATCGCCAGCGTCACCGGCCCCGGCAGTGCCAGGGTACGGCTGTCCCTGGCCGGGTTCTGGCCCAGGTCGTCGATGATGACGCTCAGGTAGGCGCGCTTGGGCGGTTGGCCGGCGGCGCTGAACGTTACGGCGGTAAGCAGTAACGCCAGTGCCAGCCTGGGTAGGGATAACCGGCGCATCAGTTACCGCGGGTGATACTCAAGCCCTTGAGCAGGCTGAGGGCCTGATTGAGCTGGTAATCCTCATCCTGCGGGCGTGCCTTGCCGGGCGTGCTCTTGACGGTCGGCTTGTCGGCGCCGCCGTTGCCATTGCCCAGGTGGCCCAGCAGGTCGGCTTCGCGGTAGTTCTCGCCGTCGGCTTCGCTGGTCAGCTTGGCGCGGCGCACCACGATATCCGGGTTGATGCCCTGTGCCTGGATCGAGCGGCCGTTGGGGGTGTAGTACAGCGCGGTGGTGATCTTCAGGGCGCGGTCGTTGTTCAGCGGCAGCACGGTTTGCACCGAGCCTTTGCCGAAGGTGTCGGTGCCCATCAGGATGCCGCGCTTCTGGTCTTGCAGGGCACCGGCGACGATCTCCGAGGCCGAGGCGCTGCCGCCGTTGATCAGTACCGCCAATGGCACGCCTTCGCTGGCGTCGGCCGGGTCGGCATAGAAGCGCAGCTCGGAGTTGGCGATACGGCCCTTGGTGTAGACGATCATGCCCTTGGTCAGGAAGTGGTCGGCCACCGCGACGGCCGATTGCAGCACGCCGCCGGGGTTGTTGCGCAGGTCGAGAATGACGCCGCTGAGCTTCTTGTTGCCGTTGTCCTTGCGCAGCTTGGCCAGTGCCTTGCCAACCTCGTCGCCGGTCTTGACCTGGAACTGGGTGATGCGGATGTAGCCGTAGCCGCTTTCAAGCAGCTGCGCCTTGACGCTCTTGACCTGAATGGTCGCGCGCGCCAGGGTCACGTCGAATGGATTACCGCCATCACGCACCAGGGTCAGGGTGATTTTTTCACCGATCTTGCCGCGCATCTTGTCGACCGCTTCCTGCATGGTCTGGCCTTGAGTCGGTGCGCCGTTGATCTTGACGATCAGGTCGCCGGCCTCGATGCCTGCCTTGGACGCCGGGGTGTCGTCGATGGGCGAGACCACTTTGACGAAGCCGTCTTCAACGCCGACTTCGATACCCAGGCCGCCGAATTCACCACTGGTGCTTTCTTGCAGCTCCTGGAAATCTTCCGGACCCAGATAGGCCGAGTGCGGATCAAGGTTGCTGAGCATGCCCTTGATGGCATTCTCCAGCAGGGTCTTGTCGTCGACCGGCTCGACATAGGCGGCCTTGACCCGGTCCAGCACCTCGGCAAAGGTGCGCAGCTCATCCAGCGGCAACGGTGGCTTGGCGTTGGCGGGGGCGACTGCGGGGGCTGGCGCGGTTTTTTCGGCGGCCAGCGCCAGCGGTGCGCCGACCACGAGGGCAATCGCCAGGGCCAGCGAGGTGAGGCGGGACAGATGCTGCATGTCTGACAAGCTCCTGAAGAAAGTGGCGCCGACTTATCCTTGAGTGCGGCACCATTGGGCCGGATCGCTGGGGCGACCCTGCTGACGTATGGCGAAATACAGCGCTGCTGTGTCCTGGCCACCACTGTTACCGGCCGTGGCGATCGGTTCACCGGCCTTGACGATGTCGCCGGCCTCTTTGAGCAGGCTCTGGTTGTGCCCGTACAGGGTCAGATAACCGTTGCCATGATCGAGAATGACCAGAAGTCCCGAGCCGCGCAACCAGTCGGCGAACACCACGCGCCCGCCGTGGACGGCGCGCACCTGGCTGCCGGCAGTGGCACTGATCATCACGCCGTCCCAGCGTGAACGTTCATCGTCGCCGCGCGCTTCACCGAAGCGTGCAAGCAGTCGACCATTGATCGGCCATGGAAGTTTACCTTTGGCCTCTGCAAACGCGCCGCCGTACGTGGCGCCGCCGCTGGACACCGCAGGGCCGGGGGGTTGGACCGGGCGCGACGGAGCGGGTTCAGTCTCGACCCTGGTCTCGCGGCGGCTTTCACGTTCATTGCGGGCCAGGGCTTCGCGCTGACGCTGCTGTTCACGCTCGCGCTGACGTTGTGCCTCGGCTTCAGCCTCGCGAGCGGCGATCAGCGCTTTCTGGCGCGCTTCCTCGGCTTCGCGGGCCTGGCGGGCGAGGGTTTCTTCAATCGTCTTGAGCACATTGTTCAGCTCGGCCTGGTCCTGCTGGCGAGCCTGTAGCTTCTGGTCGCCGACCTTGTAGTCCTGATTGATCTTGCCCAGCACTTTCTGGCGCTCTTCGCGCACCTTGCCCAGCTCCTGGCCACGGCTTTCGAGATCGCTTTTCTGCACCAGTAACTGGGCCTGTTGCAGGTCGATGTCTTTTTCGACCCCGGCCAGCTGGCGCAGCGTCTCGTTGAACTGACGCAACTGTTCGGTACGCGCCTTGCTCAGGTAATCGTAGTAGGTGAGGGTGCGGGCGAATTTTTCCGGGTGTTGCTGGTTAAGCAACAGCTTGAGGTATTCCTGGTGACCGCCCTGATAGGCGGCACGGGCCTGCACAGCGATCAGGCGTTGTTGTTCAAGCTTGGCTTCACCCAGTTTTTTCTTTTCATGGTCGAGCCTTTGCAGCTCGACTTCGGTCTTTTTTAGTTCGTGTTGCAGGACCTCGACCTGCTTTTCCAGCTTGCCCATTTCGGTTTCAGTGGTTCGCAGGTCCTTTTGAACCCCGCTCTTTTCCGCCTGTAGCTTGTTGAGCATCTTTTGCAGCTCAGCAACGTCCTGGCGCGCAGCGTCTATCTGTTTTTGGGTCTGGGCACGCTCATCCTCGGCAAATGCCGGGTTGAGCATACAGATCAGAACAAGAGTGATCAGGGCGCGAAACATGTGGGTGAGCGATACCGAGCAAGGGTGAAAAAAACGATGGGCCTAGTATGCCCGTCATGTCTGGCAAAACAAATGTCCGGTGGTGTTCGCGGCTAAGGCGGCACGCCGCTTTAGCCGCGAACG
>NZ_BAAILM010000057.1:86405-99880 GCF_054589175.1 Pseudomonas sp. 3A(2025)
CGGGGCCACGTCGGCCAGCACGCCGCCTTCGCGGACTTTCAGCGGCTTGTTGCCGAAGTAGATGAACGGTACCGGCTCCGAGGTGTGCGCCGTGTGGGCTTGCCCGGTGTGGTCGTCGGTCATTTGCTCGACGTTGCCGTGGTCGGCCGTAATCAGGGCTTCGCCGCCGACCTTGTCCAGCGCCGTGGTGATGCGACCCAGGCATTCGTCCAGGCACTCCACGGCCTTGACGGCGGCGGCCATTACGCCGCTGTGGCCGACCATGTCGCCGTTGGCATAGTTGACGACGATCACGTCGTAGCGCTGATTTTCGATCGCATCGACAATCTTGTCGGTGACTTCCGGCGCGCTCATTTCTGGCTGCAGATCGTAAGTGGCGACTTTCGGCGACGGGATCAGGATGCGCTCTTCACCCGGGAACGGCTCTTCACGGCCACCGGAGAAGAAGAACGTCACGTGCGCATATTTCTCGGTCTCGGCGATGCGCAACTGAGTCTTGCCGTTATCGGCCAGGTACTGGCCCAGCACATTTTTCAGGCTGCCCGGCGCAAACGCCGACGGCGCTTTGATGCTGGCCGAGTACTGGGTCAGCATCACGTAGTTGACCTTTGGCTGACGGGCGCGGGGGAAGTCGTTGAAGTCGTCCTCGACGAACACCCGGCTCAGTTCGCGGGCACGGTCGGCGCGGAAGTTCATGAACACCACGGCATCGCCGTCTTCGACCTGCACCGACTCGCCAATGGCGGTGGGTTTGACGAATTCGTCGCTTTCATCGCGTGCATAGGCGGCTTCAAGGCCGGCTACGGCGCTGTCGGCGTTGAACTCGGCCTTGCCGTCGACGATCAGGTTGTAGGCGGCCGAGACACGGTCCCAGCGGTTGTCGCGGTCCATGGCAAAGAAGCGGCCGATGATCGTCGCGGTACGGCCCTTGCCCAGACGGGCGAAGGCGGCGTCGAGCAGTTCCAGCGACGACTGGGCGCTGCGTGGCGGGGTATCACGGCCATCGAGGAAGGCATGCAGGTAGATTTTCTCGGCGCCGCGCTTGACCGCCAGTTCTGCCATGGCGACCAGATGGTCCTGGTGGCTGTGCACGCCGCCATCGGACAACAGACCCATGATGTGCACGGCCTTGCCGGCACCCACAGCCTTGTCGACCGCCGCACAAATGGCCGGATTCTCGAAGAACTCACCGTCGCGAATCGCCTTGGTCACCCGGGTGAAGTCCTGATACACCACCCGACCGGCGCCCAGGTTCATGTGGCCGACTTCCGAGTTGCCCATCTGCCCGTCCGGCAGGCCCACGTCCATGCCGGAGCCAGAGATCAGGCCGTGAGGCTTGCTTGCATACAGGCGATCCATGACTGGCATACGGGCCGCCAGAATGGCGTTGCCTTCAGGGTTCTCGCTGTGGCCGAAGCCGTCGAGAATGATCAGAACCAGTGGTTTTGCGGTAGCAGTCATGGAACCCTCGTTTGCTGGCCGCATGACCCGGATCGGCTGACCCGGTTTCAAGCTGCCTGCTTGGCAAAATGGGAAGTAAGAAAAGGATAGGCATTTTAGGGACAAGTTCCCGTCGCGTCACCGTCGGGGAGACTTTGGCCGACCTTGGGTGCTGTGTATACTGGCCGGCATTTTAACGCCCTGGAAACTGGACATGGTTGCTCACCTGCTTGAATTCGTCACCCACCACTACCTGATCACAGGCGCTTTCGTGATTCTGCTGGCCCTGCTGATCGCTTACGAGGTAAGCAAGGGCGCGCGCGGCGTCACCACCGGCGAGCTGACCGCACTGGTCAACAGCGACCAGGGCGTGATCATCGACGTGCGTTCGACCAAGGATTTCGCCGCCGGCCACATCGTTGGCGCGCTGAATTATCCACAGGAAAAAATCCTGACCCGCACCAGCGATCTGCAAAAGTACAAGGACAAGACCCTGATTCTGGTCGATGCTCATGGCCAGAGCGCCGGCAGCACGGCCGGCGAGCTGATCAAGGCCGGCTTCAAGGCCGCCAAGCTGTCTGGTGGCATTTCCAGCTGGCGCGGTGACAACCTGCCTTTGGTGAAGTGATATGGCCGACGTTCTCGTCTATTCCAGTGACTATTGCCCGTATTGCATTCGTGCCAAGCAGTTGCTCGGCAAGAAGAACGTAGCCTTCGAAGAAATCCGCGTCGATGGCCAACCCCAGGTGCGTGCTGCAATGGCCCAGAAAGCCGGGCGCACCTCGGTACCGCAGATCTGGATCGGCTCAACCCACGTGGGCGGCTGTGATGACCTGTTCGCTCTGGAGCGCGCCGGCAAGCTCGATGCGCTGCTCCTCGGCTGATTCAACCTCCTGTTAAGTTAAGCCTCTTACTATTCGAGAAGGATCCGACATGACCGAACAAACCACCAACGGCGCCGTTGCCAACGAAGAAGACGCACCGCAGTTCAGCCTGCAGCGTATCTATGTTCGCGACCTGTCGTTCGAAGCCCCGAAGAGCCCGGCCATCTTCCGTCAGGAATGGACCCCTTCGGTCAGCCTGGACCTGAACACCCGTCAAAAGCAGCTTGAAAACGATTTCTACGAAGTCGTGCTGACCCTGTCGGTGACCGTGAACAACGGTGACGAAGTCGCCTTCATCGTCGAAGTACAGCAAGCCGGTATCTTCCTGATCAAGGGCCTGGACCCATCGTCGATGAGCCACACCCTGGGCGCGTTCTGCCCGAACATCCTGTTCCCGTACGCGCGCGAAACCATCGACAGCCTGGTGGTGCGCGGCTCGTTCCCGGCGCTGATGCTGGCCCCGGTGAACTTCGATGCCCTGTACGCCCAGGAGCTGCAGCGTCTGCAACAGGCTGGCGAAGCGCCTTCGGCCTAAGCTTTCTTGCAGAGATGAAAAAGCGCCTTCACAGGCGCTTTTTTGTGGGCGGCCTTTGGCGTTGGTTCGTCAGGCAAAGCCCTGCTGGCGCCAGGCCTCATAGACGGCCACCGCTACGGTGTTGGACAGGTTCAGGCTGCGGCAGCCTTCGCGCATGGGCAGGCGCAGGCGCCGGTCGTTGCTGAAGGTATCGAGCAGTTCACCCGGCAGGCCACGGCTTTCAGGGCCGAAGATAAAGGCATCGCCCGGCTCGAAGCTGACCTGGTGAAACGGCTGCGAGCCCTTGGTGGTAAAGGCGAACAGCCGCGGGTGGCCGATCTTTTCCAGGCAACCGGGCAAGTCGGCGTGGGTTTGCAGCGTGGCATACTCGTGGTAGTCGAGCCCGGCGCGGCGCAGGCGCTTGTCGTCCAGCTCAAAGCCCAACGGTTCGATCAAATGCAGGGTGCAGCCACTGTTGGCGCACAGCCTGATGACATTGCCGGTATTCGGCGGAATTTCTGGTTGAAAAAGGATGACGTGAAACATGCACGGCTCCGAACGAAAGGACGGGATGCATTCTACCCCTGAAGAAGACCCCAGGCCGAAGTTCTGGCCGCGCGTATTGGGTTCGATTGCCATTGTCGGGTTTTCGGTGGGCATGATGATCGGCCGGGTCCAGCAATCGGACCCGGTAGAACTGCAACAGATCGAAGAGTTGCCCGCCGGGCTGGCGCTGTGGTTCAACGAAGAGCCGACCGTGCAGGGCGAGACGGTCGAGGGTGCCATCGTGCTGCGCCTGGACGCGACGGGCCAGCCATGGAACGGCCAGTTGCGCGGCGACGGCAAGGTCACGCGGTGGACGCTGCAACGTGCGGAAAAAGGATTGGTGCTGACGCTGCTGGCGACCCGCCCACTGCACGGCGACTGGAACGCTGCCGAGGTGGACGGGCGCTGGAGGCTGGAAGTCAGCCTCCGTGAGCAATAAAAGAGGGGAATCCCCGGCCTGCCTGTACCAAGGCCCCCAAAACTGGTAGGTACAAGAGTTACTGCAGGTGGCGTGCCAGTTTTGGAATTTTCGCCAAGCAAGCTGTAAAAAATCCTACAGCCCTTGCGGAATAGGCCGGTTTTCCCTCGATTGCGGCAAATCGATTTGTATCAACACAGTGTTTCGGACCGATCATGGGTGTTTTTTGCACCCTAATTGCGCATCAGGACCGTGCGGGCACCCAAGGTGATGCACGGTCATCGTCTGCGGTTACGGCTTCCACACCTGCACATCCCGCGCATCGACCTTGGCCGGCAATAGCCCGGCGGCAAAGAATGCGTCGGCAATGCTCTGCTGTTCTTCAAGCTTGTCGGCTTCGACCGGCAAAATCTGATAAGTACGACGCTGGTTGGCCGCTTCTACCGTCGCGCCATCCAGGTTGCCCCACAGCGGGCCCAGCAGTCTGGCGGCTTCGGCCGGATTGGCCTTGACCCATTTTCCGGTTTTCTCCAGTTCGTGGAACACGGTCTTAAGCACCTGTGGATGTTTGTCGGCGTAGGCATTGGTGGTCAGGTAATAGCGCTGGTACTGCGCCAGGCCCTTGCCGTCGGCCAGGGTGCGGGTCGGTACCTGACGCTGCACGCCGCTGAGGAAGGGTTCCCAGGTCACCCAGGCGTCGACCTTGCGGTTCTCGAACGCGGCGCGGCCGTCGGCGGGGGTCAAATAGGCAGGCTCGATATCGCTGAATTTGAGCCCTGCCTTTTGCAGCGCTGCAATCAACAGGTAATGACTGCCCGCCGCCTTGGTAACGGCCACCTTGCGGCCCTTGAGATCGGCGAGGGTTTCCAGCGTTGCATCCTTGTGTACCACGATGGCCTGCGCAGAAGGCGAGGGCGCCTCGCGGGCAAAGTAGGTCAGGCGGGCACCGGCGGCCTGGGCAAACACCGGCACGGTGTCGGCCACATCGGCGGACAAATCAACATTGCCGACGTTCAGCGATTCAAGCAAAGGCAGGCCGCTGGGGAATTCGTGCCACGACACGGTGATGCCCTGTTTGTTCAATTCCCGCTCCAGCGTGCCCTGGGTTTTGAGGATCACAATCAGGGGTGAGGACTTCTGAAAACCGATTCGCAGGTTTTCTTGCGCTCCGGCCACAGGGCTCATTATCAGCGTGGTGGCAATTGTAATAATTGCTGCTAAAGGGCGGCTGAATGCCCGTTTTACAAGGGTTTCAAGGCGCATGCGAGTAGGCTTCCGGATGACGGGCTGTAGGAAAAAAGGCGTGATCCGGTTGTCCGGTAACCGCAAACTAAACGATCTGACGAGCGGTCATAAAATATTTTTTAGGCATTAGCTTATTAGGTGGATACACTCCGTGGCGGTCGCTTGGACATGGCTTGGGACATATAGCTTTATGGTCTAAAAGCAACATAAATTGTTACTTTTTGATTTGAGCGTTTTCCACTACCGTGCAGCGACCCAAATACGCGGTCTAGTCAATTAGTCGCGATACGCCCGAACAACGATTGACCTCAAGGTCGACACTGGCGTTAATCGCGCGACCATGCTTCCGAGGAGTCGGGGTCATGGCATACAAAAATTAGATTCACGAGGAGCGAAGCAATGAAAAAGTCTACCCTGGCCCTGGCCGTAGCATTCGGCGTACTGGCTCAGCAGGCCGGCGCTGCCGGTTTCATCGAAGACAGCAAGGCATCCGTGAGTTCCCGGACCCTGTACTTCAAGAACGATTGGCGTGAAGGCACTACCCAGGATCACCGTGAAACAGCAACGGGCCTGAAGTTCGACTACACCTCGGGCTTCACTCAGGGCACGGTAGGTTTTGGTCTGGACGCCCAGGCTCTGGTCGGCGTTCACCTGGACGGTGGTCGTGGTCATCGCGCAGCAGCAGTCAACGGCGCTATCACTCCAAGTGACACCGACGGTTCGGCTGTCAGCGAGTGGTCGCGTGCCGGCGCCAACGTCAAGGCTCGCTTCTCCAAAACCGAGCTGAAGCTGGGTAATGCCCTGGCTCCTAACCTGCCAATCCTGGTGACCAACGACGGTCGTCTGCTGCCACAAGCCTTTGAAGGCGGCATCCTGACCTCCAAGGACCTGGACGGCGTGACCTTCACCGGCGGTCAACTGACCCAGAGCATTGGTCGTGCTTCGTCCAACTGGACCGATCTGTCCGTTGGCGGTGCAACTGAAGGCAGCGACGCCTTCCGCTTTGCCGGCGCTGACTGGAAAGTCACCAAAGACCTGACCCTGCAGTACTACTTCGCCAACCTGGAAGACTTCTACAAGCAGCACTTCCTGGGCCTGGTACACGTTTACCCGATCGCCGAAAACCAGTCGTTCAAGACTGACCTGCGTTATTTCAACAGCAGCTCCGACGGCAAGAACAGCAGCGGCACTGCCGGCTACCGTTTCAACAACAACGGCGGCTACGCTAAAAACGCCGGTGAAGTTGACAACACCACCTGGTCGGCCATGTTCACCTACACCCTGGGCGGCCATGCGGTCATGCTCGGTCACCAGCAAGTGGGTGATGACGGTGGCTTCGTCTCGCTGAACCAAGGCTCTATCACTGACGGTCGCGGCCGTGCAGAAGGCAACGGTGGCGGCAGCTTCTACCTGTTCACCGACTCGATGGCCAACGGTTTCATCCGTGCCGGCGAGAACACCACCTTCGGTCAGTACTCGTATGACTTCGCCAAAGTCGGCGTGCCAGGCCTGAAAGCCGCTATTGCCTACCTGCATGGCGACGACATCAAAGGCACTGGCGCCAACGCTGGTCGTGAGTTCTCCGAGTGGGAACGCGACATGCGCGTTGACTACGTGATCCAGAGCGGTCCGCTCAAGGGCTTCGGCACTACCCTGCGTCACGCTTCGTTCCGCAGCGAGACTGGCCTGGCTACCAGCGACACCGACCAGACCCGTCTGATCTTCAACTACACCTACAACTTCATGTAAGTGTGTTGAACGCCGGATAAAAGAACCCCGCCGAGTGCGGGGTTCTTTTTGCCTGTTTTTTTATATTTCTAAACGCTATATCCAAAGCAATATCTATTCTTTTTAATTTTCTAAAGAAACGCGCACAGTAGCTCTATATTCAAATGCACCCACCGCCCACCTGCATAACAAGGAGCTACACCATGACACTGCGACTTGGCGATATCGCCCCTGACTTCGAACAGGATTCCAGTGAAGGCCTGATCAAGTTCCACGAATGGCTGGGCGACAGCTGGGGCGTCTTGTTTTCTCACCCGGCGGACTTCACCCCGGTGTGCACCACCGAGCTGGGCTTCACCGCCAAGCTCAAGGACGAATTCGCCAAACGCGGCGTCAAGGCCATTGCCTTGTCGGTGGACCCGGTCGACTCCCACGTCAAGTGGATCGACGACATCAACACCACGCAAAATACCGCTGTTAACTTCCCGATCCTGGCCGATGCCGACCGTAAAGTGTCGGACCTCTACGACCTGATCCACCCTAACGCCAGCGACACTCTGACCGTGCGCTCTCTGTTCGTGATCGACCCGAACAAGAAAGTCCGTCTGACCATTACTTATCCGGCAAGCACCGGGCGTAACTTCAACGAAATCCTGCGGGTCATCGACTCGCTGCAACTGACCGACAACCACAAGGTGGCCACCCCGGCCAACTGGGTGGATGGCGATGACGTGGTCATCGTGCCGTCGCTCAAGGATGAAGAAGAAATCAAACGCCGCTTCCCCAAAGGCTACAAGGCCGTCACGCCGTACCTGCGCCTGACGCCGCAACCGAATCGCTAAACGCAACGATCTCCCTGAGTGGGGTTTTTTTGGGCCGATTTTATCGGCCCTTTTTTATTTCCGAAGGCCTGTATCGCGCATATGTCTTTGTGGAATAACAAAATGAAAAAATAAGATTTATAGATATAAAAAAGCCCTGTTAATGTCTCCCCATCCAAACTCATCCAGCAAAGGAGAGCGCCATGCGCACCACCATTTTGCGTCGAAGCCTTGCCGCTCTTGTTGCGGTTGCCCTCAGCGTCGGCGTGTTGACCCAGGCCCAGGCTGAAGACCTGCGCATCGGCTACCAGAAGTACGGCACCCTGGTGCTGCTCAAGGCCAAGGGTTCGCTGGAGAAGCGTCTGGCCGAGCAGGGCGTCAAGGTGCAATGGACCGAATTCCCCGGCGGCCCGCAGTTGCTTGAAGGTCTGAACGTGGGCTCCATCGACTTTGGCGTCACCGGCGAAACCCCGCCTGTGTTTGCCCAGGCTGCTGGCGCCGACTTGCTGTACGTGGCCTACGAGCCGCCAGCACCGACCAGCGAAGCGATTCTGGTGCCCAAGGACTCGGCCATCACTTCGGTCAAAGACCTCAAAGGCAAGAAAGTCGCCCTCAACAAGGGCTCCAACGTCCATTACCTGCTGGTCAAGGCCCTGGAAGATGCCGGCCTGAAATACAGCGACATCCAGACCGTGTTCCTGCCGCCCGCCGATGCTCGCGCCGCCTTCGAGCGTGGCAGCGTCGATGCCTGGGTCATCTGGGACCCGTACCAGGCCGCCGCCGAACAGCAACTGCAGGCCCGTACCCTGAAAGACGGTACCGGCATCGTCGACAACCACCAGTTCTACCTGGCGACCAAGCCGTACGCGCAGAAGAACCCCAAGGTCATCGAAGCGCTGGTTGAAGAAGTCCGTGCGGTAGGCGAGTGGTCGCAGGCCAACCCTGAAGAGGTGACCAAACAGGTTGCCCCGCTGCTGGGCCTGCCGGCCGACATCACCCTGACCTCGGTCAAGCGCCAGGGCTACGGCGCGCACTTCATCACCCCGCAGGTGGTCGAGGCGCAGCAGAAAATCGCTGACACCTTCCACCAGCTCAAGCTGATCCCCAAACCTTTGAGCATCAAGGATGTGATCTGGACACCGCCTGCTGCTGTGGCGAAAGCCCAGTGACTGACCCGTACCTGATTAACAGGCCTTTCGAGGAGACAACTCCATGAGCCTCAGTGCTTCACAACGTATTCTGCACAGGCTGGCGCCCTGGGCGCTGCCGGTGCTGTTGCTGGTGGTCTGGCAGCTTTCTGTCAGCGCCGGCTGGCTGTCCACCCGCATCCTGCCGGCGCCTAGCGCTGTGATCGAAGCGGGCGTCAGCCTGGTCAGCAGTGGTGAAATCTGGACGCATCTGGCCATCAGTGGCTGGCGCGCCGGCGTCGGCTTCGCCATCGGCGGCGGCATTGGCCTGGCCTTGGGCTTCATCACCGGCCTGACCCGCTGGGGCGAGCGCCTGCTGGACAGCTCGGTGCAGATGATCCGCAACGTGCCGCACCTGGCGCTGATTCCACTGGTGATCCTGTGGTTCGGCATCGACGAAACCGCCAAGGTATTTCTGGTTGCGCTGGGTACCCTGTTCCCGATCTACCTCAACACCTACCACGGCATTCGCAACATCGACCCTGCGCTGGTCGAAATGTCGCGCAGCTACGGCTTGTCGGGCTTCGGTCTGTTCCGCCATGTGATCCTGCCCGGCGCCATGCCGTCGATCCTGGTCGGTGTGCGTTTTGCCCTGGGCTTCATGTGGCTGACCCTGATCGTCGCCGAAACCATCTCGGCCAGTTCCGGCATCGGTTATCTGGCGATGAACGCCCGTGAATTTCTGCAAACCGACGTGGTGGTGCTGGCCATCGTCCTGTACGCCGTGCTCGGCAAACTGGCCGACGTGGCCGCTCGCGGTCTGGAGCGTGTGTGCCTGCGCTGGCACCCGGCCTATCAAGTACACAAGGGCGGTGCCGCATGAGCAGTCTAAAACAGCAACAGCCGGCCAACCTGCTGCGCGGCATTCCACTGGCCGCGCACCGGATCAAGAAAGCCTTTGGCGACCGCGAAGTCCTGAGAGACATCGACCTGCACATCCCGGCCGGCCAGTTCGTCGCCGTGGTGGGTCGCAGCGGTTGCGGCAAAAGCACCTTGCTGCGCTTGCTCGCAGGCCTCGACAAGCCTACTTCCGGCGATTTGCGTGCTGGCTCCGGGCAATTGTCCGAAGCACGCGACGACACCCGCCTGATGTTCCAGGAAGCGCGTTTGCTGCCCTGGAAAAAGATCATCGACAACGTCGGCCTCGGCCTGACCGGCGACTGGCGCCCACAAGCGCTCGAAGCGCTGGAAGCGGTCGGCCTGGCCGAGCGTGCCAATGAGTGGCCAGCGGCGCTGTCCGGCGGCCAGAAGCAGCGTGTGGCCCTGGCCCGTGCCCTGATTCACAAGCCGCGCCTGCTGTTGCTCGACGAGCCACTGGGTGCGCTGGATGCCCTGACCCGCATCGAAATGCAGCAACTGATCGAGAACCTGTGGCGCAAATACGGTTTTACCGTGCTGCTGGTGACCCACGATGTCAGCGAAGCCGTGGCCGTCGCCGATCGGGTCATCCTGATCGAAGAAGGCCGTATTGGCCTGGATGTGCTGGTCGATCTGCCACGCCCTCGCGTGCGCGGCTCGCACCGCCTGGCGGCGCTGGAAGCTGAAGTGCTCAACCGGGTGCTGGCCATTCCTGGCACGCCACCGGACCCCGAACCCGTTTCACCCCTGCCTACGCAACTGCGTTGGGCCAACTAATCGTTATCGCACCTGAAAAAGAGGAAGATCTCATGACTATCAAGGCCATCAACGTACGCAACCAGTTCAAAGGCACCATCAAGGAAATCGTTTTGGGCGACGTATTGTCGGAAATCGACGTACAAACCGCTTCGGGCATCGTGACGTCAGTCATCACCACCCGCTCGGTCAAAGAGCTGGAACTGGGCGTGGGCAGCGAAGTGATCGCGTTCGTAAAATCGACTGAAGTGTCGATCGCCAAGCTGTAATTGCCGGTAAAAAACGCCCCGGACGGTGAAAACCCTCCGGGGCGTTTTTGTGTGTGCGGTTGAAAACCTAGTAGATCTGCCAGTAGGCAAGGCCTGGATGTGGGTCGAAGCTCATGGTCATGCTCAATACAGAATCTGTAGGAGCAAACACTGGGCTGTGGGAGGCAGTAACTGTCTTTGCCCATGTCGACCTCGTCGCCAGCAGAGTTTGCCTACTACAGGTCGGTGCGGGCCTTGTAGGAGGCAGCTCTGCTGGCGATTGAGTGCGAAGCGCTCACAGAAACCTGCGAAACGCCAAAACACAGGCAGGAGCGCACGCATGACACTTTTACCCTCAGCAGTCTTATGCCATTACCGCTACGACCCGCTCGACCGTCTGGCGAGCACCCGTCCAGCGGCTCAAGACAGCGCGCTGCGCTTCTATCGCAAGAACAGGCTGGCAACGAACATCCAGGGCGCCATTCAGCACTCGTTCTTCGGCCATGACGAGCAGTTGCTGGCCCAACAGCAACGCTCAGGTAAACGTACGGAAACCAGCCTGCTGGCGACCGATCAACAAGGCTCGGTATTGCACGGCGTCGATGTGACAGGCATCGAGTCTCGTGCTTACAACGTTTACGGCCATCACCCCGCTGAAAGCGGATTGAGTTGCTTGATGGGCTTCAACGGTGAACAGCGCGATCCAGTGACCGGGCATTATCTGCTGGGCAATGGTTATCGGGCGTTCAATCCGGTGTTGATGCGGTTCAATAGCCCGGATGAGCTGAGTCCGTTTGGTCGGGGCGGGTTGAATGTGTATGCGTATTGTCAGGGGGATCCAGTTAATTTTCGGGATTCGTCGGGAAGAGCACCTGTAGGTCTTTCGTTCGGAGAACTGCCCGGAAAATTATTAAAAACAATTCTAAAACCACCGCTGACGAAAGCTTCCGTAGCCAAGCCTGTTTCTACAAGCAAAAAAAATTTACTCAGGGATTTGATTCTGGATGATGTAATCGCTATGGAACTAGGGGTGGCTGATGATTGGGCGTCTCAAGCAGAAATAAAAAACAAACTTTCATTGCTTGCTAAACGCGATGTGAAACAATGGCCGCCGAAAGCTGTTGATGTTCCTGGTTTGACAAAGACAGAGTTGAAACGTAGGCGTAATGCACTGTCAAAGAATATAAGATCGGAGATGTTTAGCAACACGCTTGCTTCGTCGGAAGCGCCTTCTATTGCTCGATATAAGGGTATCATCAATGCGGCTAACGCTGTTCGTGGGTTGCACGAGTTGGAGGCTCTCGACGTTATTGATTCAGGACGAATCTCTGCAGAATTCGTGGAGGGCAGAAAAGATATTGCAATGATTGATCAGGTGTTTATTGATTATCATAAGTTATTTTTCGAGCGATATGGAGCGGTCGGTCTGGATTTTATAGGCGCTGACTTTAAGTTGTCATAAGTTTATGTGCCGACTTCGTTTTTTTAATGATGCGGTCACTGCCGCGGTGCAGGGGGCGATTAATTTGTTGTTCCCAAAACACCGATCGGCTGATAGTTGCTGGGGGGTTAAACTTGAGGCAACGTTTTACTGCGTTTGCAGGTGCTTGTTTTATTGTCAGGCAATACCCTTTCACGGGATCTGGATAATCATATGAAATGACAGGAGTGCACCATGTTACCTTCAACCTCGGTTTTGTTATGCCACTACCGCTACGACCCGCTCGACCGGCTGGCGAGCACCCGGCCGGCGGCTCAAGACGGCGCGTTGCGCTTCTATCGCAAGAACCGGCTGGCAACGCACATCCAGGGCGCGATCCTGCATACATTCTTCGGCCATGACGATCAGTTGCTGGCCCAACAGCAACGCTCGGGTAAAAGCACGGAAACCAGTCTGCTGGCGACGGATTTACAGGGCTCGGTGTTGCACGGGGTTGATGGGGCGGGTATCGGGTCTCGTGCTTACAGCGTTTACGGCCATCAGCCCGCTGAAAGCGGATTGAGTTGTTTGATGGGCCTCAACGGTGAACTGCGCGATCCGGTGACCGGGCATTATCTGTTGGGCAATGGTTATCGGGCGTTCAATCCGGTGTTGATGCGGTTCAATAGCCCGGATGAGCTGAGTCCGTTTGGTCGGGGCGGGTTGAATACGTATGCGTATTGTCAGGGGGATCCGGTTAATTTCAGGGATTCGACGGGGGGGATACCATCGCCTGTAAGGCTGGCGGCAGCGCAGGTCGATGACCTGATGGTTGAGGCCTTGGGCGTCGGCGTTCGATTATCACCGGTTGATACTGGATCGCCTGAATACCTCACCCTGTATCAGCAATTGCAAGAGGAATTCGCTAGATTTGAAGTTCATCAATCTCTTTCTCCAGCGGTTCGAACTATCACGCCTCCCGCATCGCCGCGTAGTGTAAACGCCGGCAGTACAAATGTTGGGGGTGCTGTTCAACCAAGACAAAGAGGATGGAACGAGTGGAAGAAGATGAAACAGAGAATCCATAACTACAGAAACAGAGGTGCAGTCAATGAGGCTTTACCTTCGCCCGGAGTAAGGGCGGCTAGTAAGCTTCGCGGCCTCAGGCAGCATGTCAAAGATCTTAATGCGGTAAAGAATTTCTATCGGAAACACGATTTTTCTTCAGGGGATATTGGGAGTCACAGTTTTAAGGAGTATCGCCGGCATCGGGATGACCTTATAAGCGCCAAGTCTGTGCTTGGGCGCTATGAGCGTCTGTATGAAATGACATATGGCCCTGTACGTAGTCCCCCATAGAGCAAGTAAGGCGCGGATCGCACTGTCGTGGTTGCAGCCATCCTGGCTTTC
>NZ_BAAILM010000058.1:0-320 GCF_054589175.1 Pseudomonas sp. 3A(2025)
GACGTTGATAGGTTGGGTGTGTAAGCGCTGTGAGGCGTTGAGCTAACCAATACTAATTGCCCGTGAGGCTTGACCATATAACACCCAAGCCATCTGCACAGCAGTGGCGGTGTGTGAAGACGATGAACCGAAAGCTGTAGAACACACGAACATTTTGCGTATCACACACAGAATTTGCCGAAACGCTGAAAGGCGCGTCGGCTACCGAATTTCTTGACGACCATAGAGCATTGGAACCACCTGATCCCATCCCGAACTCAGCAGTGAAACGATGCATCGCCGATGGTAGTGTGGAGCTTCTCCATGTGAGAGTAGGTCAT
>NZ_BAAILM010000059.1:0-1714 GCF_054589175.1 Pseudomonas sp. 3A(2025)
TGGCTCAAGCGCCTCGAAGCCGAGCGGTTCAAAACATCGCCTGACATCACCGACGATGTGATCGTACTCAGCGTTCAAGAGTTGAACTGGCTGCTCGACGGTTTTGACCTTTGGCGCAACCGACCTCATCAGGTCATGACACCTCGATTCGTCGCCTGACCCGGGTATAATCCGGGGCATGATTTCCATGCCCGATGCTCTCCCCGACGACCTGAATGCGCTCAAGCAACTGCTGGCGCAGATGCAGTCCAAAGTGGCTCTTCTTGAAGAGGAGAACGCTTTGCTGCGTCATCGTCTGTTCGGTCGCAAGTCCGAACAGAGTACCGATGCAGATTCGCCACAACTGGCACTCTTCAACGAGGCCGAAAGCCTGGCTGAAACGGTTGTTGAGGATGCTGACGAAGAATCGGCCAAACCCGCTAAACGTCGTGGCAAGCGCAAACCGTTACCGGCGGATTTGCCGCGTGTCGAGATGGTTCACGAACTGCCCGAGCATGGGCTGACCTGTGAGTGCGGCTGCCGCAAACATGTCATGGGCGAAGACGTCAGCGAGCAGCTTGAAATCGTGCCGATGCAGATCCGGGTGATCAAACACATCCGCAAAGTCTATGGCTGCCGAGGCTGCGAAACCGCACCGGTGACCGCCGACAAGCCCGCCCAACTTATCGAAAAAAGCCTGGCCAGCCCCAGCGTGCTGGCCATGCTGCTGACCACCAAATACGTCGATGGTCTGCCACTGCACCGTTTTGAAAAAGTGCTGGGGCGCCACGGTGTCGACGTCTCGCGGCAAACCCTGGCCCGCTGGGTCATGCAGTGCAGCGAACTCCTGCAGCCGCTGATCAATTTGATGCGCGATCAACTGCTGGAAAGTCGCGTGATCCACTGCGACGAAACCCGTGTCCAGGTCATGAAAGAGCCGGGCCGCGAAGCCACCAGCCAATCCTGGATGTGGGTGCAGACCGGCGGCCCGCCGGACAAACCGGTGATCCTGTTTGACTACTCGACCAGCCGTGAGCAGGAGGTGGCTTCACGCCTGCTTGCTGGCTATCGCGGTTACTTGATGACCGACGATTACTCAGGCTACAACGCGATCGAACAGCAAGCGGGTGTTGAGCGTCTGGGCTGTTGGGCGCATGCGCGGCGCAAGTTCGTGGATGCACAGAAAGTACAGCCCAAGGGAAAAACCGGGCGTGCCGATATGGCGTTGCTGAAGATCAATGCGCTGTACAAGATCGAGCGCGATCAGAAGAAACATCAGGTCAGCGAGGCAGAACTTCATCGAGTTCGAGCCGAGCAAAGTGTGCCCATCCTGAAAGAGCTGCACGAATGGCTGGAGAAAACCCAGCCTCATGTGACGCCGCAAAGCGCCTTGGGCAAAGCCGTGGGTTATCTGGCCAATAACTGGAGCAAGCTGAAGCGCTACACCGAGGTCGGCTACCTGCCCATCGATAACAATGCGGCCGAGCGCGCGATAAGGCCTTTTGTTATCGGGAGAAAGAACTGGCTCTTTTGCTTCACGCCCCGAGGTGCCAGCGCCAGTGCTCGCCTGTACAGTCTGGTTGAAACCGCCAAGGCGAATGGGCGTGAACCTTATGCATGGCTACGACACGTGCTGGAGCGTCTGCCCCAGGCGGTGTCGGTGGAAGACTTCGAAGCCTTGCTGCCGTGGAACTGCTCGCCGCAGATCCCGCGATGACGAAAAACCCCATCTTGT